>DEBC01000089.1 GCA_002348365.1 Alphaproteobacteria bacterium UBA2966
AGGAACCAGTTGTCATAGAGACGGCCGCCGATGACGATGGCGAGGTCGTGCCGGGCTTCGACGCCCTGTGCATTTGACGCCTGCGAAAGTAAAACCCTCCAAACAGGCGCAAGGGCTGCGAGAGCGCAGAGAAGCCGAAGTGCGGCGTTCAGCTTTGGCATTTTCGCTTCACTGCGTATCGCGGCCAGGAATTGTACGAATACACTGCACTCCAGACTGGCTCATTAACGTGCCTCAACATGGTGCGAACTGTGCGAATTCACCGATCGCGCCATGCGCCCGAAACATCGTACGAATTGTGCGAATTGAAGCGCCGGCCAGATGCGCAAGTCTCGGAAATAGCATGATAAATGCGGTTCCTGAGGCATGATGGCCGTGACGTGCAGAAAGATGGCGCAGCTTGCTGGACAAGGCTAATCTCCGCGCTTAGCGCCAACCGCTGCAACTCAGTTGGCAGCGCCAAACGGTCTATCAGGGAGGGACGCCATGTCGGATTCCTACGATGCTGTCATCATCGGCGCCGGTATCATCGGAGCGGCCACGGCATTGGCCCTCGCGCGCAAAGGTGTGCGCGTACTCGGACTCGACAGGTTGCCGGCCGCAGGGTACGGCTCGACGTCCGGTTCATGCGCCATCATCCGTCCCTATTACTCAACCGTCGACGGTTGCGCCATTGGCTGGGAGAGTCATTTCTACTGGCGTGACTGGGCGGAATTCCTGGGTGCGGAAGACGAGCGTGGTCTCGCTCGCTACATCAACTGTGGATGTCTCCGCCTCAAATCGCCTGCCAACGGATATCTGGAGAACACGATCCGTTTGATGGATGAGATTGGCTGTCCGTATGAAGACTGGAATCCCACTCAGGTCGTGGATCGCATGCCGGCCGTCGTGATGGACAGTTTCGGTGAAACCAAACCCGTCGATGACCCCGCATTCGGGGTGCCCGAGGGGCCACCGCTGCCCGGCGGCATATTCTTTCCCGATGGCGGTTATGTAAACGATCCTCAGCTTGCCACGCACAATTTGCAGCGTGCCGCAGAAGCGGCTGGCGCGGCGTTCCGGTTCAATGCAGCCGTGACCGAAATCCGCCAGTCCGGAGGATGTGTTGTCGGAGTCACGCTCGAGGACGGTGACGAAATCGCCGCGCCCGTGGTCGTCAATATCGCCGGACCGCATTCCTACAAGATCAATCGTCTCGCGGGCGTAGAAGGCGGCATGAACGTCACGACCAAGGCCTTGCGCCACGAGGTCTGTCACGTTCCGGCGCCGGAGGGTCACGATTTCGAAGGCACGGGGGTCGTCTTCTCGGATGGAGAGATCGGTGTCTACATCCGGCCGGAGACGGGAAACCACATCCTGGTCGGTGGCGAGGATCCGCAGTGTGATGAGCGCCAGTGGGTTGACCCCGACGACTACAATCGGGATTTCACCGATTTATGGAATGTTCAGGTAATGCGTCTCGCGCAACGCATGCCCACTCTTGGAATTCCGCAATCCGGCAGGGGTGTCGTCGATCTCTACGATGTTTCGGACGACTGGATCCCGATCTACGATAAATCCGATCTGCCTGGCTTCTACATGGCCGTAGGCACCAGCGGGAACCAGTTCAAGAACGCACCCATAGCAGGCGAGATGATGGCCGAGCTGATCACAGCCTGCGAGTCAGGTCACGATCACGATACTCATCCAGTGACGTTCCATCTTCGCTATACCGATCGCGATACCAGCATGGGCTTCTATTCGCGTCGCCGCGAGGTCAATCGGGACAGCAGCTTCTCGGTGCTGGGTTAGAACTCCCGTTCTCACCTTTCCGTACCTTGCCCTGATCCCAAGGGGAAGCATCCGAGCAGGACGCTCCTCGCGTTCCCCTGCCGAGATCGGGATGTGCTAGGGGCGGGCGAATCTTCGCCGAGTCACCCGCTCTGTTGCAGAGACTGCCGCAACCCGGCGATTTCCGCCCGGAGTCCCGCCATTTCCTCGCGCAGTTTCTCCGCGTCAGCATCGAAATGAGCTTCGATTTCTCGTGCCTCCTCGGTGTGCTGGGTCTGCATGGCATCGACGATGACACCGATGAACAGGTTGATCACGGCAAAACTGGTCACCAGGATGAAGGGGACGAAAAATGCCCACGCATGCGGGTACTCGACCATCACCGGTCGCACGATGCCCATGGACCAGCTCTCCAGGGTCATGATCTGGAACAGGCTGTACATCGACGCGCCGACACTGCCGAACCACTCGTTGAAATCACCGCCAAAGAAGTTAGTCGCGAGCACCGCGGAGACGTAGAAGATCAACGTAATGAGGCCGATGATTGATATCATCCCCGGAATCGCGGTGATCAGGGCCTGGATCACAGTCCGCATCTGGGGAACCACGGACATCAGGCGCAGCACGCGGAGCACCCGAAGCGCGCGCAGCACGGCCAGGGGGCCGGATGCCGGAAGCAAGGCGATCCCGACGATCACGAAGTCGAAGACGTTCCACCCGTCCCGAAAGAATCCCCAACCACGCCCGAACAGCTTGGCAGCAATTTCCACGACGAATACGGTGAGCACGAAAGCATCGAAGGCGCTGAGTGCCTCGCCAAACGTTCCCATGACCTTTGGCGAAGTTTCCAAGCCGAGTGATATGGCATTGAGAACGATCAATGCCGTGATGATTGTCTGGGCTCTTCGCCCTTCGATGAACTCCGCCACCCGCAGCCTGGTTGTCATGGTTCTGTACCCGTCGCCGTGAATTCCTCATTGCTCGCGACGAGTTACATAAGTCGAGACGTTCGACTCTGCAATCGAAGGTCTAAGAGAGGGCGCCGCCCCTGCGTTCCTCCACGCCCGACGAGCGCGGCCGGGTCGTCAGGCTCATGCCGCCATCGACCACGAGGCATTGACCGGTTACGTAGCGGGACAGATCCGAACAGAAGAAAAGAACCGCGTTGCCGACGTCCCAGCCTTCACCCTCGATCTCAAGCAGCGACGACTTGCGCCGTTGTTCGCGAGCCTCATCTGACATTCCCTTGGCGAACAGTCTCGGCGTGTGAATGGGCCCGGGCAGGATACAGTTGACTCGAATTCCATCGGGACCATGGTCGACGGCCATTCCCTTGGTGAGGGACATCATCGCGCCTTTCGAAGTGGAATAGGCCGTCATCCCGCGCGGACGGATCGCGGCGGTCGACGCAATGTTGACGATGGCACCGCCGTCACCGCTGTCAATCATCGCGGGGACGGCGTACTTCGACATCAGGAACACGCTCTCGACGTTGACCCGCATGACCTTCGCCCAGTCCGCCTGGCTCTCATCGACAACGGATCCCTTGCTGCTGATTCCGACGTTGTTGTCGAGAATGTCGAGTCGACCAAAATTCTCCGTGGCGGCTGTGACCGTTGCGCGACATGCATCCTCGGCGTTGAGATCGGCCTCGTGCGCGACGGCTTCACCACCTTCTTTCAAGATCATGTCGACGGTGTTCTGAGCAAATTCTCTGAATCGATCGACAACCAGTACGCTCGCTCCCGCACGTGCAAGCAGGATCGCGGCCGCTCGGCCATTGCCAATGCCTTCGCCCTCTGAACCGCCGCCGGTGACAATGGCGGCCTTGCCCTCCAGTCCGAGACTCTCATTCAACATCTTCTCTCCTCAGAGTAGTTGGAATTTTGCAGGCCGCTGCTTCCCTCACCTCAAGGACGGCATGACGCCTTCTGCGATCCTTTGTAAGTTGGTGCTGTAGTCAACCAGCGCTGCAGCGGCCGCGGGCATGCGCACAGCGTATTGATGACTCCCGGCATTCTCGATGGCGCGAATTTGTTCGCTGCAATGTCCGGCGTCGCCCACGATCGCGACCTGGTCGAAGAGGGAATTGGGAAACAGGGTTGGGCTGAAGGGGCCGGTGGTGTTCGCCAGAGCGTCCTGAAGTTCGGCCATCCGGCTCTCATCAATTCCAAGCATCTCGCGCAGCTCACGATGAAAGGCGCATACGGTCATGGCCATCACACGGCGCAGGTGATCCCGTGTTGTTGCGGCGTCGTCGGTCACGATCGTCGTGATCCAGGTCACCACCTTGATGTCCTGTGGTGATCGAGCGTTCGTCGCCGTGCCTTCCGCCACCGACTGGAGACATTTCTCGATGATCGCTGGATCGGTAACGTCAGCCAGGATCAGCCCATCCGCGAGGCGGCCCGCCAGTCGGAAACCGTCCGGCGCGGTTGTCGCCAGATACATGGGTACAGGGTGTGGTGAATCGAATTCGAGCCTGACATCGCGAATGGTGAAGGCTGGTGTCTCGGCCGACACCGTGCGGCCATCCAGCAGGTCGCGTATCGCCTGCATGGCGGCTTCCACGACGGTCAGGAATGGTGCACGTGGTGCGCCGAGCCTGTCTCTCAGTCCGCCGACCTCCCCGGCCCCCAGTCCGAGAATGAAGCGTCCGTCACTCAAATCCGCCGAGGCGCCCGCCGCGCGGGCGATCTGCACGGGGTTCCGCGTATAGGGATTGGTGACGGCCACACCCAGGTTGATCCGAGACAGGCGGGTTGCAAGGTGAGACAACGCGACGAACGGGTCGCGATGGAAGCCTTGATCAGGCACGTAGGCGGTATCGAAGCCCCATTGCTCGGCCTGTCCGATGAGGTTCGAAAATTCATGTAGCCCCGATGTGGGGACCAGTCCAAACGCGAATTCCATACGCGGTCACCGAATCTGGTTGGCATTGGATTGACATTCACCACGTCCGAATGTCGGGCGAACATCTTGCCAGTGTGATTGAATGGCTCCTCTGCACTGTACCAGAACCGTATCGCGCTGTTTGCCGAGATCGGATCAGACGAACTGGACGGTAACTTGAAGCGTAAAGCGGTCGGAGCGAGGCCATGCTGAAACAAGTGATCGAGATATACGACTTGCTAAGCGACCCGTCGGCCCGCGGAAATCTCTTCGTCTGCCACAAGGGCTTTGCGATTGCGCAACCGGCTCGGGAGGGCATCATTTTGCCCGCAAGCCCGGACCTGTTGCGCCTCATGGAGCATGTCACGGGTGAACCACCGGTCGTCTACCCGGTGTCAATGCAGGACATCACGCCGTGGGACAACGGCGTCTACCATTCCACCTTACTGATGGCGCCTGCGACAGTTTGCGATATTCCCGTGGTCGGCGTGGGACTCACGAGCGAGACTGCCCCGACGGGGTTCGCCACGAATGTCGCGGATAGCGCCGACCAGGATGCCGCCGCCCGGTTCTGCCTGAAGGTGGCCGAGCAATTCGGAGTCGGACACTGTCGGTTTCACGATCCGGACGAATTCGACCGCTTGTCCCGTCTGTATGGCACGCCGGGGACAAAATTCCACTGGGCACCGGTCGCGTAATTCGGCTCCGGCTTCCTTCCCATTGCCTGACCGCATGGGTCGATAATCGATTCGAGCGGAGGAGCTGATTGTATTCGCTAATGAGAGTCTCGCTTGGCCTGTGCGATCGCCCTCCAGATCGCCTGTGGCGTCGCGGGCATGTCGAGGTGCCGCACACCGAGAGGGGCCAACGCATCGAGAGCGGCGTTGACCACGACAGGGACTGCAGCGATCGTTCCGCCTTCGCCGGCGCCCTTGACCCCGAGAGGATTGGTCCGGCACGGCACCACATTGAAGCTCTGATGGAACCAGGGAATGTCGTCGCTGCGCGGGAGGGCGTAATCCATATAAGACGCGGTCGATAATTGTCCGTCATCGGTGCCGTATCGGAGACCCTCCAGTAGGGCCTGTCCCACACCCTGAACGACGCTGCCGTAAACCTGGCCCTCGAGCATCGGTCGGTCGATGATTCGACCGAAGTCGTCGACGGCGGCATAGGAGAGAATTCTCACGTTGCCGGTCTCCGGATCGACTGTCACCTCGCAAACATGACAGCCGTTGGCGTACGTCTGTCGATGACGTTCGAAGATCTCGTAAGCATCGAGTCCGGGCGACATGCCTTCGGGAAGTTGACTCGCGTCCCGACTCAGTTCGGCCACATCCGCAAGCGCGACAACGCGGTCCGTTCCCACAACTCGAAATTCACCGTTGGCGAACTCGATATCTGCAGCATCGCATTCGAAATGCTGGCTCGAGAGGGCGGTGCCCTTTTCGATGATTGTGCGGCAACAGGTGTGAACCGCACCCCCGACCAGTTGCATCGACCCTGAACCACCGGTCCACTCGCCGAATGGTAGATGGTCGCTGTCGCCCTGCAGAACCGTGACCTGTTCCGGTTGCACGCCGAGCTCAGCCGCAGCCACGTGGGCGTATGCCGCGGCTTGTCCTTGACCGCTCGCCTTGTTGCCGACCGTGATCGTCACTGAACCATCGGTCCCGACGTCCACGAGGGCGTTCTGGCGGGTCGGCCCGCCCGTGTTGTGGACATAGGCCACGACCCCGGCACCATGCAGCAGTCCGCGTTTGCGGCTTGTGTCCTTTCGCGCTTGAAGGTCCTGCCAGTTCGCGAGCTTGAGTACGTCGGCGAAATTCTTTGGGAAGTTGCCGCTGTCATAGGTGTGACCCGTCGCGGTCGTGTACGGGATTTTTCCGGCGGGAACGAGATTTCGCTGGCGAAGATCGACAGGGTCGAATCCGTGTTCGCGGGCAGCCGCGTCGATCAGGCGTTCGACGGCGTAGACTGCCTCGGGCCGTGATGATCCTCGATAGGCGTCCACAGGCACCTTGTTGGTGACCAGGCAACGCGATCTGCAATGTACCTGCCCTACGGTGTAGGGCCCGCCCACCGCTCCGGTGAAACCGACCGTGGAGATCAATGGGACGGAACCACCCAGGTAGGCTCCCGCGTTGACAGTCGTAGCGATGTCGATGCCCAGAATACGTCCATCTGTATCCAGCGCGATGCTGCCCTCGATGACGTGATCGCGGGCCTGCGTGTCGATGAGAAACGCCTCGGTCCTTTCGCACGTCCAGCGCACGGTTCGTTGCAGTTGACGTGCAGCCCACAGCACCAGCGCATACTCCGGATACGCGCCGTGCTTCACGCCGAACGCGCCTCCCACATCGGGGGTCAGCACCCGAATATTGCCTGGGTCGGTTTTGAACACATATTCGGCCAGGACGCGACGTACATAGTCCGCACTTTGGGTCGTCGCGTGCAGGACATAACGCTCATCCTCCATATCCCATTGACCGATTGCAGCCCGAGGTTCGATGGGGCTCATGGCCAGGCGCTCGATGTGCAGCGTCAGCCGCGTGGTCAGGGCCTCGCTTTCGAGAAGCGTCTGAATCGCGTCCGCATCGCCGTATTCCCAGTCGAAACAAAGGTTCTCCGCGACGTCGTCGAAGAGCTGTGGCGCTCCGGGCTTGCTGGCCGCGCGCGCATCGATCACCACGGCCAGCTCCTCGTATGTCACGGAGATGCGCTCTGCCGCGTCTTTTGCTTGTTCAAGAGACTCTGCGACGACAACCGCGACCGCTTCTCCCACATGCCGGACTTTGTCTCGCGCCAGGATCGGTCGACGGGGATCGGCACGAGGAGTGCCATCCCGGTTTTGCAGCGGCAACTCGCAGGCCATTTCACCCAGCACTCCCTCGATTGCTGCACCGGAGAGGACAAGGAGAACGCCCTCACATGCCCGCGCATCGGTCAGATCCATGCCGTGAATTCGTGCGTGGGCGTGGGGTGATCGAAGTACGAACGCAAAAGCTTCGTCATCGAAGCGCAGATCGTCGACGTACTGTCCGCGACCCGTGAGAAACCTCGACGTGGTATCCCAGCCAACGTCAGTCATGTGAGAGCCGAACGTGGATGGAGGCGTTCAGAACGCTGAGTCTGGCAATTGATAACGAGGTGCGCAGTCACGTCAATTGGTCGATGCAGCGTTCTGCACGCCTCCTGCAATCCCGTTGTACAGGTTCGCAAGGTCAGTGCCGATGGTCGTGACCACAGCAATGATGACAACGGCAATAAGCGAAGCGATCAGCCCATACTCGACCGCCGTGACACCGCGGGAGTCGTCCCGCAATTCGGACAGCGACGCAAGGATCGAGGTCACTGTCCGGCGGACAAGATCAGGCATCCTGCGGATACCCTTGCAATGTAGGTCCAACATTTGCTGGTCCTGACGCACCCGGTGCAACTCACTAGACCGTGATCACCTCCCAGAAGATCATCAGGCAACCAATCCAGCCGACGACAAAAGCGCCGGTCCGAAGCCATGGTATGCCGGCCATATGGACCGCCGCCTGGGCAAGCCGCGCCCAG
Source organism: Alphaproteobacteria bacterium UBA2966 (assembly GCA_002348365.1). Classification (GTDB taxonomy): domain Bacteria; phylum Pseudomonadota; class Alphaproteobacteria; order UBA2966; family UBA2966; genus UBA2966. The sequence continues at coordinate 8,227 of DEBC01000089.1, forward strand.
AAGAAGAGTTGAGCACCGAGAACGGTGGTCTCATTGGATGCGCCGACAACCTGGGCGATGAGGACCAGAACCCCAAATGGGACCAGGTTCTCAATCAGGTTCATATGAACGCGGTGACAGCGCTGTATCCATCCCGGGAGATCGCTGTAGTCACCTGAAGGATAGCCGACGGTCACCGCCATGCCCTTCGACGCTGTTGCACCGATTATGTAGGGTACCCAAATCACCAGACTGAGCAATGCGAGGTATGCGAGCAACCTCAGTTCGACTGCCAATCCTGCACCTTCAGCCATTTTTCCAATCTCCTGATTGCCATCTGTAGGTCCCGTATCGTCCTCGGATATGGGCGACGAGCGCAATCCCTAATCTCAGAGAGCACACGGATCAGCCGAGCTAGCGGATTGCGCGCCGCTAACCGATGCGCATACTTGCAGCGCTCAAACCGAGGGATTCTCAAAATGCGCGATTTTCATCTACCCGGCCGATCGACCGTACGCTCCATGAACGGGATGGCTGCCACGTCTCATCCGGCGGCCACGCTAACTGCGATCGACGTATTGCGGGCCGGCGGTAACGCTGTCGATGCGGCGGTCGCAGCGGCGGCCGTCCTCGGCGTCGTGGAACCGCATTCAACCGGCATCGGCGGCGACTGCTTCGCCCTCTATGCACCTAAGGGCTCCACCGACATCGTCGCCGTGAACGGTTCGGGGCGGGCGCCTGCCGCGGCCACGGCGGAGTGGTATCTCGACAATGGATTCAATGGAATCCCACTTTACAGTCCGCATGCCGTCACCATTCCCGGCGCGGTCGACGCCTGGTCCCGTTTGCTCACCGATCATGGCACGAAGGGATTTGCCGAACTCCTGCAGCCGGCGATCGACTATGCCGAACAGGGCTATGTCGTGCATGGACGAATCGCACAGGCGTGGTCCGCCAATGCGGAGAAGTTGTCTCAGGACCCGACTTCTGCCCGGGTCTTTCTGCCCGACGGAAAAGCGCTCGCGGAAGGCGATGTTCATCGCCAGGTCATGTTGGCTGAGACCATGAAAACCATCGTCCGGGAAGGGCGGGACGGTTTTTATACCGGGCCGGTCGCTGAAGACATGGTGACGTATCTGAATTCCCTGGGCGCGCTGCATACGCTCGACGATTTCGAGAGCCATGAGACAGAATATGTGACGCCGATCAAAGGCAGCTACCGCGGTCTCGACGTGTATCAGGTGCCGCCCAACAACCCTGGGATCACGGCCCTGCTCATGTTGCACGTCATCGAGGGATTTGATCTCGCATCACTGGATCCACTGAGTGTCGAGCGGTTTCACCTCGAAGCCGAGGTTGCCCGGCTGGCCTACAACGTCCGCGAGACCGACGTTGGGGACCTGGCGTTTGTCGACGTACCTGTTGACAAGCTTCTGTCTGAGGAATTCGCAACCGAATTGCGGAGCCGGATCGATCCGCGGAGAGCCATGGAGTTGAAATCGATCAAGCCGCCAACGGCTCCGGACACTGTCTACATCTGTGTGGTTGATGCGGACCGGAACGCCATCTCGTTCATAAACTCGATCTCGTACGCTTTCGGGACCGGTCTTCTCAGCCCCAATACGGGTGTCATGTTGCAAAACCGGGGATCTGGCTTCCGTGTCGAACCGGGACACCCGAATTGCATCGCACCGCGCAAACGTCCGCTCCACACGATCATGCCGGGCATGCTGGCAGAGGCGGATCGCGTCCTGATGCCGTACGGCGTGATGGGTGGACAATATCAGCCCACTGGTCACACCCATGTGCTCACCAACATTCTCGACTACGGAATGGACGTGCAGGCGGCCATAGATTTTCCCCGCGCATTTCACTTCGGGGACACATACCTCCTGGAACGCGGATTGGACGATGAAATCGAGCGCGGACTTCAAGCCTTGGGCCACCAGACGGCGCGTCCCGAGATGCCTCACGGAGGCGGGCAGGCGATCTGGATTGATTGGGAGCGTGGGACGCTGGCCGGGGGATCAGAGCCGCGCAAGGACGGCTGCGCCCTCGGCTATTAAGGCATTAGGTTTGTCCCACGTTGGCGCCCGTGACGCAGTGTGAGGTGAATTTCCCGGCGATTGGGGTGGTCCAAGGTTTCCTAAAGTTTCAGCATGCGTTGCAGAAAGCCGATTTGGTGCTGCACGGAACTGTCGAATAGTTCTCCCGGTTACCACAGAGGGCCGAAATGACCGCCGTCAATCTCGAATAGCTCTTTGGGCGCCGCGATCCTTTCGAACACCGCGCGCTGGGCGGTTGGATTGCAGTGCTCCATCTCATCATGGTGACCGATCATCATCAGTGTCAGTGCTGTCAGATAGGGTGCGGTCAGATAAGGGTGAAACGGGACCTCTGTCGGCGGAACAACCCGGGAGGCCAGGTTCTCCCACTTTGTATCGAAGCGACCGCCGTGCTCGGTGAACCATCGGAAGGCCTGAATCAGCTTGAGCAGTGACGGCGCATTTATCTGGTCGGCCGAGACGACGGGCAACGGGCCGACCGTTGAGTCAGGGCCGCCCTCCACATTGCCTGATGCGAACACCGATTTCAGGGATGTCAGCGCTGTGTCGCTCGGCTACATGTCGGGAAGTGCCATGCCGCATACGGGGTTCTGGGCAACGATGGCCGCAATGTCGTCTATCAACGCACCGACGACGAGCACATCCATTGCCGAGTAGCTGACGCCCCACAGCGCAATCCGGTCGATATCGGGTCTTGTTCTCAGGTACGCGACAGCGTCCCGGTAACCTCGTCCCTGGATCCATGGATTGATTTGAAATCGTGGCTCACCGTCGCTGGCGCCCAGGTTGCGGTGGTCGTAAAGAAGTACGCTGAAGCCGGCCGCATGGATCGCTTCCGCGACCGCGTCGATCGCCATCGTGATCGTGGCGGAGGTTCCCTGCGCCATGACGATGCACGGTGGCCTGTCCGCCGCCTTATAGAATCGGCCGCGCAGGATGGCATTTTCCGACTCGAACTCGATCTCTTGAAGCATTTCGGCCTCCGGGCGCCGAATTTGGCGTGCTTTAGATCGACGGGCAGCGCGGTACCCTGACAGGCGGTTACAAGCCCTTCAAGGACGGGGGCCGGGTTCGCCTCCAACTCAATGCTTCGCTACAAGCTTCGGGCCGCCATCACCGCAGGCCGTTCAGAAAGAACGTTTCAACCTCGCCCTTTCCGCGAATATTCATGATGCCCCGCGGTTCGAGCACGAATCTCGGCTCAATAAGTCGGGCCAATTCGGCCGTGACGTGGATGCGATTGGGCTCACTGTATGATTCGAATCGGGCGGCCATGTTCACCGTGTCGCCCCAGATGTCATAAAGAAATCGATGTCTGCCGATGATGCCGGCCGCGACCGGACCGGTTTGCAGCCCGACGCGCATTTGAAATGGAGGGTCGTGGTTTTCGTTGAATCGGTGTAGCGCGTCAATCATGCCGAGCGCCATGTGGGCCATCGCGTCCGCATGGTCGGTGTGAGGTTGTGGAACTCCGGCTACAGCCATGTAGGCGTCGCCGATGGTTTTCACCTTTTCCACTCTCAGTTCGGTCGCCAATTCATCAAACGCGCCGAACAACTCGTTCAGATTCTGCACCAGATGTTCGGGTGCCATATTGGCCGATATCCGAGTGAATCCTACGAGATCGGAAAACAGGACCGTGGCCTCGTCGAACTGGTCGGCGATCAGGGTTTCCGCACCATGGACGCGCTGAACGATGGGTTCGGGGAGAATCCGGTGCAACAGGTCTTCGGCTTCTTCTTTGGCCTCCTGCAATGCCCGAGCCGCTTCCATTTTCTCGGTGATGTCTCGGATTATGCCCGTGAAGTAGTACGAATCTCCCACTGACCAGTGCGACAGGGACATCTCGACCGGGAATTCTTCACCGTTCTTCCTCAGGCCACGCAGCTCAACCGGTTTGTCCGAGTACTTGTGCTGACCGGTACCGCTTGCCTGCTTCAGGCCAGCGACATGCTTGCCATAAAATTCCTCTGGCATGACCCGTTCCAGTGACCCTCCGACCACTTCCGATTCGCTGTAACCGAAGATCTGCTCCGCCCCCCGGTTCCAGGAAACGATTGCGCCGTGACCGTCAATTGAAATGATCGCGTCATTCGCGGTTTCCGAGACCGACCGATAGCGCTCCTCGCTCTGGCGCAATTTCTCTTCGGCGTGCTTCAGGGGTGTCGTATTGAGCCTGATCGAGAACGTGCCGCCGCCGGGGGCCTCATACTCGCGGAAGGCCACCCAACTGCCATTCGCGAGTTGCATTTCCTGCCAGGCCTGTCCGCTCAGGCGTGCTTGAAGGCGCTGCTGGATCAACGTATGGACGGTCCTTCCTTCCATCCGAAAAAAACCTTGTTGGGCGGCGATTCGAACCAGGTCTTCGAACTTCATCCCAGGTTTGAAACTGTTCTCCAGTTCGGGAGAGATTTCGGCGAGGTACTGTCTGTTGCAATGGACCAACCGGTCTTCCACATCGAACAGCGCCACGCCCTCGGCCAGGTGTTCGATGGCCTCAACCATCTGAATGCGGGCGTCGGCGGTTTCGCTGCCCGTATGGGAGGCGCCCTCGAGCGTCGCTATCTGACGTTCGAGGGTCTCCAGTTCATTGAGCAGTTGCGCTTTCGTCTTGCGCTGCCGCTGTCGTGCACGTTGGTCTGTATCCGGCATGTCTGTCCTCCACGACCGAGCCGGTTTCCAACAGGCTATTGGCAACTGCGGATTTATGGAAGGTGGGGTCTTACCTCATCCATGCTATCACTCGATCAGATAGCCACCGCCTTTGCCGCGCATGACCGTACAGTCCGCTTCCCGGACACCCGTGACCAGCTCCAGGTTGCTCTTGGTGAACTCGATCATCCCCTCGACCGTGTAGTCGCCGAACCGGGTCATGCCGAGGGCCTTGTGTCGGGCGCCCAGCACAAGGCGGTCGATCCCCGATTCGTGAATGGCCCACAGGCACATGGGCCACGACTCCGCGACCGAATAAAGTGTCGCCCCCGCCAGACTGCTCTTCCCCAATTGTCGACAGGCATCACGGATGGCATCGATTTCCGCGTGCGACAAGGGGTCGTTGTGGGTCGCACCCCAATTCCGCCCTCGCCCCACCACTTCGCCCTCGAGAACGATGACGCTGCCAACGGCAAAGTCGCCGGCATCATACGAGGCCTGTGCTTCAGCCAATGCGAGTCCCATGAAGTGGTCATGATTTTAATCTGCCATGGCGCTTCCTTCTCGTTATCGCTTCAGCGTTGGGATGATCTCCGTTGCGATCTGCTCGAAAACCGGCATCTCACGCTCCACCAGGGGATAGTGCAGGACGATTTCAGTGATGCCGATCTCGATGACCCGCTCAACCATTTCCGTGAAGGCATCGGTTGATGCGTAGTACGCGATCGCGCCGCCGCAGTCCCGCGACTGCTGGTCTAGGACCACGTATGAACGTCGCAGTGTCTTCGGGTCACGGTCGATGGCCGCACAGTGCTCGTCCAGCAAGTTCATCCGGTCACGGGTTTCCTGAAGCTGCGCGTCGAAGGTTTGGGCGAAACTGAGGCTGTTCCAGATATCGGCATGCCGGGCGGTGAGCTTGAGCATGACCGGACCCAGCGCGCCGATGGCGATGGGTGGTCGCGGTTGCTGGATGGGCCGGGGGATCATGACGGCATCTTTGATGTTGTAGTAGTTGCCTTGATAGGTCGTGGTTTCATTTGCCAGTAACAGATCGACGACCTCCACGTATTCCTTCAGGCGGGCCACTCGTTCCGGATAACTCCAGTTCGGTATGCCGATCATGTCGTAGGCCGGGTCCTCGATGAGACCGGTGCCGATGCCCACCACCAGACGTCCATTGGAGATCTGATCAACCGTCAATGCCTGGCGGGCCAGCATTGCGGGGTTTCTGAATGGAATCTGGGTTACGTAAGTCGCGATGTTGATTCGAGAGGTCTCTCGGGCGACGGCGGCCAGGGTGGTCCAGCCCTCCAACCAGGGGATGTGCGGATTTCGCCAGTCGACAAAATGATCGGCGGTCGCGACGAGATCGAACCCCAGCTCTTCAACATGTCTGAATCGTTGGGCGAGCTCAGCCCAGGGGGCGTTGGGCAACAGCAATACCTGAAACTGCAGTTTCTGGCTCATGACTGGCTGGTCCTCAACCTTTCGACGGCATGCTAGATCTCACGAGCGACGCGGTGACCGTCGACCACCGCCAGTTCGATGTCGCGCGGCTGAAAACAGTCGCCAATGGCGTGTACCTCCGGGTGGCGTTCCTTGAGGTCTCGGAACAATTCATCGTCGGCCTGTCCGCCTGCCGCGAGCACCACTGCGTCGATATCTTCAATCGTTCGCGGCTCCCACGAAACCACGTTGTAGACGTCGACTGATTTGTCGTTCACTTCCCAGACCCCCGTGAACGGTGTCAACGTGACATTCTTTTTCATCAGGCGCTCGAGTTGCACATGCCAGGCAGGGATGGGCATGTGACGGCCGATGTATTCAAGACCGGTGACAATTTCCACGTTTCGGCCCTGGTCCGCCAGGTGCTCGGCGACGCTCGGCGCCTCAGCGCGACCAAGTGTGTCAACCACCAGTACGCGTTGACCGATTTCGGAATTCCCCAACAGCACGTCCCGGCTGCTCAGCACATGCTTCTGGTCGGCGCCGATCACATCAGGACGAAATGCAGTCGATCCCGTGGCCACGATGATGGCATCCGGCACGCAAGCAAGAACATCCTCAGTGCCAGCTTCGTGCCCAAGCTTGATGGCAACCCCCAGCTTCTCGAGTTGGCGCTCGAAGAAAAGGATGATCTGTTCGAAGATGTCCCTGGCGGGCGTACGCATGACCAGGTTCACCTGGCCTCCGAGCCGTTGTCCCTTCTCGAACAGGATGACCTCGTGACCGCGTTCGGCCGCGATGCGGGCCGCTTCGCAGCCCGCGGGGCCGCCACCAACGACGACGACTTTCCGCTTCTCTGATGCCGGAGGCAGTTCGGACCATTCCCGTTCACGTCCGGTTACGGGGTTATAGATGCACCCTACGCCCATCCCGAGATAGATGTGCCCGACGCAGCTTTGCGTACAGGCAATACAGGTCCGGATATCGTCAGCGCGGCCCTCCCGGGCTTTGTTCGCCCAATGTGGATCAGCAATCAGCGCGCGGGCCATTCCAATGATGTCCGCCTTGCCATCGGCAAGCATGCCATTTGCGAGTGCCGGTGAATCGATGCGGCCTGTCCCCACGACAGGCAAAGTCGTGGCCTCCTTGAGTCCGGCAGGCAGATAAGCGAACTGTCCCGGCTTGTAATAGTGTGGCGGCCAGTGCTCTCGCCCGCTGCGCGGACTGGGCACGATCCCCTGCCACATGTTGAAGTAATCAACCTTGCCGCCCGCTTCGACGAGACGCGCAATCTGTTTGTAGTCCTCCAAGCCCAGACTGTAGTCGACGAGATCGTCGTAAAACCGGATGCCGAGCAAACGCTCCGGTCCCAGCTCGCCGCGCACCACATCAATGACTTCGTCGAGGAATGTCATGCGTTCTTCAAGTGTGCCGCCGCCATATTTGTCGTCACGCTGATTGGCCTGTTTGCTGAGGAAATTTGCGAACAAAAAGTCGAGACCAACCGCCAACTCGACACCATCCATCTCACCACGGTTGACTCGTTGGGTCGCGGCGGCAAACGACTCGATCACTTCTTCGACCTCTGCCGTCGACATGGCGTGCGGGACCAACTGAGGTGCAGAAAAGTCAGGTGCTGGAATCGCCGACGGTGCATCGATGGTCTTCTGCAGATAGGCGGCGCCGTCGGACACACGGCGCCCGCGATGGCCGAGTTGTGCCAACATAGGCACGCCATAAGCATGCGTGGCTTCGGAGAATTTGCCGTAGACGGCCGTAATGCGCTCATCGTAGTTGGCCAACGAGAGCGTGGTATCACCCTCATGCCGGGTCACGGTAAAGCCGGTCACGATAATACCAACGCCTCCCTTAGCGCGCTCGCGCACGTAATCGACATAACGATCCGTTGGGATGCCGTCGCCGGTCTGAAAATGGGCCGCGTGGCCCGTGTTCATGATCCGGTTCTTCAACGTATATGTGCCGACCTTCAGCGGCGCGAACAGACTTGGAAACGGTTCGGCCATCGAGCTCCCCTTCACGTGTTAGACCTGGAACAGGCCCCGTTCAGGGAAGTCTAGGACAAAGGAGGGATCCGATGACAGCCGTCACCGGTGTGCCTGGACTTAGCCGGGATAACAACCTGCCTCGCGGGCGCGGCGCACGACCAGGGCGTAGACCAGGTCGATGGTCGGGGTCGGCACGCCCACCAGGCGTCCCAGTTCGACGACGGAACCGACGAGAGCGTCTATTTCCATGGGCCGTCCCTGATCGAGGTCCTGCAACATTGACGTTCGGTGGGCACCCACCGCTTCGGCCGTCTTGATCCGAGCGTCCACATCCATGGTGAACTCGGCACCGAGGGCTTCTCCCACTGCCTGGCCTTCCATCATCATGTTCCGCAAGAGCGAATAACAATCGGGGTCGGTAGCGAGGGTTTCGAGTGTCGCATCGGTCAAGACACTGACCGGGTTGAAGGAGAGGTTGCCCCACAGCTTCATCCAGATCTCGTTACGGATCTTGGGACGAACCGGAGACTTGAGGCCCGCCGAGACCATGGCCTTGCTCAGTCTGAGGGCCCGGTCCGAGCGACTGCCGTCGGGTTCCCCAAGAGGCATGCGGTTGCCGTAGGAGTGTCGGACAACGCCCGGACGTTCGATTTCGGCCGAAGTCCAGACCACGCAGCCGATCACACGCTCAGGTCCGATATGAGTCCACTGGCGGTCGCCGGGATCGACACTGGCGAGGCGATGACCTTCGTACGGCCCGTCCAACTTGTGGAAATACCACCAGGGAATCCCATTCACGACGGGCACAACGACCGTGTCCGGACCAAGCAGGGGCGCCATGCCTTCTACGATTGGTGGCACGGAATGCGCCTTCAGCGCGATTAAGACATAGTCTTGAACGCCGGCCTCCGCTGGATCATCCGTACATCGCGGGCGGGTGACAAATTCATCCCCGTCTTCGGTTATCAGTGTAAGACCGTCCTGTTTCATCGCGGCGAGGTGTGGCCCCCGGGCGATGAGAGTCACGTCAAGACCTTCATGGCTCAGGAGGGCGCCGACGTGTCCGCCGATAGCGCCGGCGCCATAGATACAGACCTTCATTGTGCGGCCGCACTCGTCTCGGTGAGTCCGAGCTTGTCGGCGAGCCCGATGCGCTGCAGCTTTCCGGTGGCACCTTTCGGAATCTCTTCAAGGAATACGATGGTGCGGGGGACCTTGAAGGCGGCCAGACGTTGGGCCGCAAAATCACGAAGCTCCTTCTCCGTCAGCGAAGATCCATCGCGTAGAACGATGGCGGCTGCGACGTCCTCGCCCAATTTGTCATGGGGCAGGGCGAAGGTGACGGCTTGAGCCACTGCCTCATGGTCCATCAAAATCTCATCCACTTCGAGCGGCGATATCTTCTCGCCGCCGCGATTGATGATCTCCTTCAAGCGTCCGGTGATGGTGAGATACCCGTCTTCGTCGAAATAGCCCTGATCGCCCGTCCTGAACCAACCGTCGTCGAATGCGGTGGCATTGGCTTCGGGATTGGCCTCATACCCATGCGTGACGTTTGCACCCCTGATAACGACTTCGCCAACGGTACCTTGATCCTGCACGGCGCCCGACTCATCGAAGATCGCGACTTCGGGCCCTGCCGGAAGCCCCACTGAACCGGGTTTCCGGGCTTGGGGTGGCAACGGGTTGGATGCCATCTGATGTGCGGCCTCTGTCATGCCATAGGACTCGATCACGGGGACGCCGAACACTTCCTCCAGCTCTGCCATGACCTGAGACGGCAGGGATGCGCTGGACGATCGGATCAGGCGCAGATCGGAGTCTTCGATGATCTCGCGGTTGCGTGCTGCGCGGGACAAGATGGCCTGGTGCATCGTCGGCACGGCCGTATACCAGGTCGGTCGAACTTCCTCGAGCCATGCGAAGAATCGCAATGCATTGAACCCCGGGGGGCAGTGCACGGACGCGCCAGCCGCGAGGCTCGACAGCACGGCGCCCATCAGGCCGTGAATGTGGAAAAGCGGCATGACATTGAGGCAACGGTCATCGGCGACCAGCGACAGCGTCGTCGAGATGTTCCGGGCGGATGCGCAGACGTTGGTATGACTCAACGGCACGATCTTGGGACGCGACGTCGTGCCCGACGTGTGCAGAACCAGCGCGATGTCATCGGCCTTGGAATCACCATCCTCGGAAGGAGCTGCCGCGGCGTCTCCCACCAGTGCGAACGATCCGGCAGTATCCGTCGGCTGGCTGGACAGCTCCAATACAGTGATGCCGAGGCGCTTTGCGACGGCTACGGCTGGCGACTCGTCTCCATCGGCAACGATCAAGGCTTTGGCGTTAAGGTCACTAAGGTAAAACTCGAACTCTTCGTCGCGGTACGCGGGATTCAACGGCGCCGTGGTCGCTCCTGCGGCCACCGACACGAAGGCGCTCGCCATTTCGGGGCCGTTTGGCAGGACAATCGCTATTCGATCGTTTCGGCCAATGCCGAAGTCGCGCAATGTCGCGACGGTTTGTGCCGCATGTGCCCGCAGTCCGTCATAGGTGGTGGAAATGCGTTCAGGCGCGCCAATGGCGACGGCATTGGCATCGCCGCGCGAGAGGAGATCGAGGATCGTGTCTGACATGTTCGCCGAAACTGAGTGAGGGTCGCCTCTGAAAGTGCCAAATACCCCTGGAGCGTCTGACGATCAGAGGGCTGGCGTGATTCCACTCGATCACGCCGTCACAGGCAAGTCTTTAGGGAATCAGAAGGCGCAGACTAAGTTTTGACCGTGAGGGGCAGGAACCGGATTTCGGAATCGGTCGCCCGCTGTTCTGTTGCCTGGTATGCCGCGACGGCCTCCTCCGCCATTCCGGGCCCTTTGCGCTCGTCCTGCGGCATCGTCTGTTGGGCTATAAATTGGGTCAGTAAGGGACTCGAGTAGGTCGCGAAGCCACTAAAATTTCCCGCATTGGTCGGGTGGTGCGGCCGGTCCTTCGCAGGATGGAAGTCTCGACCGGCGCGATCCGCTGCCCGTCTGCCGGAGTAGCCCTCGGCACGACGGTCCTAGCTCCTTATCTGTTCGTTGCTCTGGTAATCATGGAATGCGGGGCGGGCACGTCCATGATGGGCCTCCCCGCGTAGTCGAAGGTTGCCGGACTCATAGAAGCTCGGTCGCTCGCTGGGGGCGTGGACCGATGGTTGTACGATTGCTAGGGACGTTGCGGCTGTCACGTCGGCCGTCTTCTGCCCTTTAAAAACCTGCCCAAATAACTGGCGAGCATTCTATTCTCGAGAAGTTACTTAAAATTAAAGATAATTTTATCTCGAATTATGTTAGCATTTGATTCACCATATCATTCTGACGGGTGGGCGAGCCCGGAAACCCAGGGTTTTCGCGGGTTTGTCTATATACGTCGGGCGTCGGAAAAGTATCCTCGAGAGCCCTGGATTATCGGAAATTCCGCGAAAAATGATGATTCACGGGTTGGAAGTTGGTCTGACTTCGTGCCCGGCAGGGTATCCGATGCCCCGGGACCCTGCCGGGCACGGTTGTGTCCAGAGTATGCCAGCCCCTATGACAGGTTGATGAAGCCCCAGGTTTGAGGATTCTGCGTGGGAAACGGACGGACACAGCCGACTTTGATCGGGACAATTGCGATAGTGATGTGGGCGGCGCTTGCAGTGCTCACGGCACAAACCGGCCGAGTTCCGCCGTTCCTGCTGGTCGCTTTATCCTTCACGTTGGCGTTCGCCATCGGAGTCGTGTTTTGGCTCACGGAAGCGGGGCAGGAAGACGGGCAAAACATGGTCGCCCGCGTCGCCTCCCACTTCAAGCTGCCGCTCGGGGTTTGGATACTCGGAGTGGGCGGGTTGTTCGGCTATCACTTCTTTTACTTCGTGGCTCTGCGAAACGCGCCACCGGTGGAAGCCAGCCTGATCGCATATCTGTGGCCGCTCTTGATCGTTGTCTTTTCGGGATTTCTACCAGGTGAGCGACTGCGTTGGTGGCACCTTGCCGGAACGGCCGCAGGATTGCTGGGCACGGCCGTTCTCATCACCGGCGGCGAAGTCTCGTTCAAAAGTGAATTTGCGGTGGGATATGCGGCTGCGGCGGTCTGCGCTCTGACGTGGTCTGGCTACTCCGTGCTTTCGCGTGCCGTGCGGCATGTCCCTAGCAGCGCGGTCGGGGCCTTTTGCGGCGTAACCGCCGTCCTCAGCTACGGCGCGCATCTTGCCCTGGAATCGACAATCTGGCCGGCAAGTGTTGGAGAATGGCTGGCGGTCGCTGGGCTGGGCTTGGGCCCTGTGGGGGCGGCGTTCTATCTATGGGATCACGGCGTCAAGCACGGGGATATCCGAATTCTTGGGGCATCCTCATATGGAGCGCCTTTGCTCTCGACATTGATACTGATTGCCGTCGGTTTAGCTGATGCCACATGGCAGGTTGGCATCGCCTGCCTGTTGATTACGGGCGGGGCAGTATTGGCGGCACGAGAGATGATCGAGCTCCGCCGTTCAAAAGAGCCGTCATCGCGTGACGGCCCACCGCGCGCGGGTTAGAGTGCCGCCAAACCTTTCGGGAGGAGCAACCGATGATCGTCGAGCAAGTGTGGACGGCCAACAATTTTCGTAACTTCAATTACCTGATTGTCTGTCCCGAGACAGGAGAGGCATTGGCCATCGACCCTCTGGATCACGAGAAGTGTCTGGCGGCCGCTGAGTCCAACGGTTGGCAAATCACCCTGGTCCTGAACACACACGAACACCACGATCACATCGGTGGAAATCAGGCCGTGATCGAAGCAACGGGTGCCAAGCTGCTCGCCCACAAGAACGCCAAGGAGAAAATCCCCGATATGGATGTCGGACTCGGTGCGGGCGACGTGGTGAAAGTCGGTCGGACGGTCGAGCTCGAGTCATTGGATACGCCCGGCCACACCATGAGCCACGTCTGCCTCCTGTCGCGTACAGATCAGCCGGCACTGTTCTGCGGCGACACGCTGTTCAACGCGGGTGCGGGAAACTGCCACAACGGCGGCCACCCGGCCGAGCTTTACGACACGTTCGTCCGGCAACTGGCATCTCTGCCCGACAACACATTGATTTATCCGGGCCACGATTACATCGCCAACAATCTGGAGTTCACCCTGGACCGAGAGCCTGACAATCCCCGTGCACCGGAACTCCTGAAACAGGTCGGCGATCAGGATCCCAATGATGCACTGGTCTCCACGCTGGGGCTGGAGAAAGAGATCAACACGTTCTTCCGTCTCCACAACCCGACCGTCATCGCAAAATTGCGTGCAGCCTTTCCGGATCTGCCGGATGAGCCAGACGAAAAAACTGTCTTCCTCAAACTGCGCGAGCTCCGCAACAGCTGGTAAGCAGAGCGGCTATCATTCGCGAGGCGTGGTGTCCTGCAGCGAGGGACGCGCGGCTATCTCCTGATACCAGGATGCCAGTCGGGGGTGGTCTTCCCGCCAGTCGAAGTCGGGCAGCCGGAAATCGAGGTAGCCCAGGCTGATCCCGGTGGTCAGCAACCCGATATCTATCCCGGTGTAGGTATCCGCCGCAGCCTCCATCGCGTCGACGGCTCGTTCGACAATGCCCAACTGGCGTTCCATCCACCATGCCGATTGCTCGCCAGCATCACGCATCAGCTCACGCCGCCTCAGGATGGCCGCATCCATCAAGCCATCCGCCAGCGCCATGCGGGTCAGCGCCTGCCAGCGCAATGGGCCTTCAGGCGCAAACAGGCGTGGTGGCTCGCGCAGCGAGTCGAGGTATTCGCATATAACGGGGCTATCGAACAGCACGCTGCCGTCTGGGAGTGTCAGCGCCGGGATCTTGCCGATGGGGTTCTGAGTGGCGATGTCCGTGGCGGGGTCCCACGGATTTGTCGTCTCAAGTTCGAGATCACCAGCAACACCGGCCTCGATGGCCGTAGCCATGCATTTGCGGACAAACGGGGAGGTCGTGGAATAACGGAGTTTCACGGAACCGGGACCGGATTAGTACTTGTCACGGCGTTTTCTCAGGCGACCGAATGCCTTCGAAGCCGGCGCGTCGCCATCCAGTTTCACGGCGCGCTGAATCTCAGGCTCGTCAGCCCGCAGAACCGGAACCTGTTCGATTTCCAGATTTCCCATACTCACGGCGTATTCCCCCGACAGCCGACGCGAGATTGACGTTGCGGTTCCCCGGATTGCGCCCACCCGCAATACTTGAGTCGTGATTAAAACTCAACTGTCGCGTGTTGTCGTGTGACCATGGTCACACGATGTTCATTCATTATGCACGTCCGTCCGCGGCAAGTCTCTATGCTAGCATCCGGTTATCATGCGGCCTGATATCGTCGATTTGGATCAGTTCTACACCACTCGCCTCGGCCAGGTGAGCCGGAGACTGATTCGCCGGCGCCTGCAGGAAATTTGGCCGGATGTCAGCGGGCAACGTGTGCTCGGGATGGGATACGCAACTCCTTATCTCAGAACATTTCGGGACAAGGCTGATCGGGTGCTGGCGGCGATGCCCGCCGGTCAGGGAGTCATACACTGGCCAAAAGGGGAGCCCGGACTCGTGACGCTGTCCGAGGAATCCGAGATTCCGCTTCCCGACAGTTCGATGGACCGGATATTGCTGGTTCACTGCCTCGAGAACGCCGAGCAGGTGCGACCGATGCTGCGAGAGATATGGCGCGTGATGACGTCGGGCGGAAGGCTCATCGTGGTGGTACCGAATCGCCGGGGCCTGTGGGCACGCATCGAACGCACTCCTTTTGGATATGGTCAGCCGTTTTCGCCACCACAGTTAAACAGATTGTTGCGGGAAACCATGTTCTCGCCCACGACGACATCGGCGGCGGTCTCAATCCCGCCTGTGACGTGGCGCCCGCTTCTGCGCATGGCGCCTGCGATCGAGCGCGTGGGACGGCAGTGGGGCCGGGCGGTCGCGGGTGTATTGATCGTCGAGGCGGGGAAACAGATCTACGCGGTAACCGCCGACCGCGCCCAGAGGGTGCGGACCCGACGAATGGTGGCTCCTGCGACCAACAACGTATCTCCACGAAACGTGAGGTGCGTCACTTGGCAGAGGGTTTGAAAGTAATTCCCGTCAGCCGGTGCCCGGGCGGCTGAGCAGGAAAACGCCCTGCTCGCTGAGAAGGTTCGCGAAGGGACCGTCACCCACGAAATTCATGCGATTCCCCAATCTGTCTGCTGAGATATGGCGCTCGATGCGAATGCTAAGGGCGGCACACAGTTCGATGAAATCCTTAATCGTACAGAAGTGGGAGTTGGGCGTGTCATGCCATTGCTGGGTCAGCGCTTTGGTGACGGGCATGCGACCCGTCACGGCGAGTTGCCATCGCACACTCCAGTGACCGAAATTGGGAATCGAGATCACCGCGCGGCGTCCAATTCGCAAGAGTTCAGCGAGGACGTCCCCGGGCCGCCGGACCTGCTGCAGCGTCTGACTGAGGACGGCATAGTCAAATGATGCCGTAGGATAGTTCACCAGGTCTGTATCGGCGTCTCCCTGAACGACGGACAATCCCTGGGCGACACACGCATTGACGCCCGCCTGGCTGAGTTCGATTCCCCGACCATCGACGTTCTTGGTTCTTGCGAGATGATGCAGGAGCGCACCGTTGCCGCACCCGACGTCCAGCACACGCGAACCCGTGTCAATCATGTCGGCGATCAGCAGAAGGTCGACCCGGATGTTGCTCCCGGGATCAGATGTCGGGCCGGAACTCACTGGGTTGTGCCGCTCCAATGTTCCGCGGCGCCCCTCAGGAATCCCCGTATTGTCTCGAACATCTCGGGTTCATCGAGCAGAAAGGCATCGTGTCCTTTGTCGCTCTCGATTTCGACAAAGCTCACGTTCGCTGCGGCGGCATTCAATGCGTGAACGATGGTGCGGTTCTCGGAAGTGGGAAACAGCCAGTCTCCTGTAAAGGAGATAATGCAGAACCTGGTCGGGCTCCCCTGAAAGGCGTCTGCCAGTACGCCACGGTACTCGGCGATGAGGTCGAAGTAGTCCATGGCTCGCGTGAGATACAAATATGAGTTCGCATCGAAACGCTCGACAAAGACTTCTCCCTGATGCCGCAGATAGCTCTCAACCTGGAAATCGGCGCCGAAGCCGTAGGACAAAGTCTCCCGATCCTGAAGCTGACGTCCAAATTTTCGATGCATCGCCGCTTCTGACAGATAACTGATGTGGGCTGCCATTCGAGCAACCGAAAGGCCGGCGCGTGGGATCGCGTTGTGCGAAAGATAATCACCACCATGCCAATCGGTGTCACCCATGATTGCTAGGCGTCCCACCTCGTGCAGGGCGATGTTCTGGGCCGTGTGATGTGCCGCGCTGCCGATCGGGATGGCGGCGTGGACGCGCTCGGGATAGGTCACCGTCCACTGCAATGCCTGCATGCCACCCATCGATCCGCCGGAAACGCAGAAAATCTTATCGATGCCGAGATGGTCGAGCAGCATCGCTTGAGCCCGAACCATGTCCTTGATGGTGATGACGGGAAACGAAAGTCCGTATGGCCTTCCCGTTTTAGGGTCGTCGGACCTGGGTCCTGTCGTACCCATGCAACCGCCGAGTACGTTTGCGCATACCACGAAGTAGCGATCCGTATCGAAAGGGAGTCCGGGGCCCACCATAAGCGGCCACCAGCCGTCTCTTCCCGTAACGGGATTGATACCGGTGACAAACTGATCACCCGTCAGGGCGTGGCAAACGAGAATCACATTGGACTTCTCGTCGTTCAGCTGCCCGTAGGTCTCGTATGCAATGGTGAAGGGGCCCAGTTCCGTGCCGCTATCGAGCGTGAGAGGCGTCTCGGTGCCGAGCACAACCGTCCGTCCGGCCCGCTCTTCGGGACCGGTGACAACTTCTTCGTGACGCTGAGTGCTATTCATCGCTCAACGGAGAACCGCCCACAAAACGCTCAGGGAAGGAAAGCATAGCTATGGACAAGTCTCCGTAATGTCAACGTTTTCTTTGATTTTATGGCACCTCAGGACTACTACTATCCTACTCTTTTGGTGCGTAACCATCACAGATCGATATGGATAAAGAACCGGACACCCTCGGTTCCCTGCGGCGGGAAATCGACAAGATCGATACGGCGATCCACGATCTCCTTATGCGCCGATCGGAGGTGGTGGGGCGCATTGATGCCGTCAAGAAACGTGGCAGTGCGCTGCCGACCGGTATGCGGCCCGGGCGTGAGGCCAAGGTGATACGTCGATTGATTACGCGCCACCGGGGTGCGCTGCCCGCGGTTGTGGTCGCCCGTTTGTGGCGAGAGCTGATTTCGGCATTCACGCGGCTGCAGGGGCCTTTGACGGCTGCTGTCTGTGCGCCGGAGATGTCGGTTGGGTATTGGGACCTAGCACGTGCACATTTCGGTTCGACAACCCCGATGGCGCTGCATCGTTCGCCCTTCGTCGTGTTGCGCGAAGTGGCGCGGGGCGAGGCGACGGTGGGCGTTTTGCCTATGCCCGAATCCGATGACGTGGATCCATGGTGGCCATTGTTGGCAGCAGAGACGGAGAACAAGCTCAAGATCATCTCGCGGCTGCCATTCGTCGAGGACGAGAGTTCCCGCTTTGAGGATCTTTCGGCAATGGTGGTTTCGCAAATGCCTCAAGACAACACCGATGACGACAGGTCTCTCATCGTTATTGCGGCAAACGCCCGAATCAGTCGCGCCAGCATCAACGAACTGCTGCAGAGCGTGGCACTCAGCGGGCGCAGTGTCACGGCGCTTGATCGGCGCGAAGATCGACCCGAATGGTTGCATCTGGTGGAAGTCGAGGAGTATCTCGCTGACAACGATCCCAAAATCGAGTCTCTTATCAAGGGTGGCCGAGGACGCATCCGCAGGGTTGTGGTCATCGGAGGCTTTGCCAATCCGATCCGGACAGCCGGCGGCATTCAGCCCACGGCTTCCGCAGCTGAATAGAAAATCGAGCTTCTTTCCGACAGGTTAAATGTGATGAGTGGTCCCATCCCACGCGCGGGAGTCCTGGAGATTCCCATGTATGTTCCTGGACGGTCACGGGTTGATGGCCACGACCGGGTTATCAAACTTTCATCCAACGAGTCCGCCCTGGGTTCCAGCGAGCATGCAGTCGCGGCTTACCGGGAACTGGCGGATCAATTGCACCGTTATCCGGATGGTGGGGCGGTCGAGCTTCGCGAGGCCATCGCCCGCGTACACCGCGACGGAGGAAATCGGCTCGACGCGGACAACATCGTCTGTGGCGAAGGGTCGGATGAAATCATTCACCTTCTTGCCGCGGCCTACGCCGGCAGCGGCGATGAGATCCTGCATACGGCTCATGGCTTCGTCATGTACCGGCTGGCGGCGCAGGGCGTCGGTGCCGAACCGGTATCCGTGCCGGAACGTGACTGGACGCCTGACGTGGATGCCCTGCTTGCAAGGGTCGGGGACCGCACCCGGGTTGTTTTCGTCTCTAATCCCAACCCCACCGGGACCTATCTTCCGCACAACGAACTCGCACGGCTGCACGCCGGAATTCCTGAAAACGTGTTGCTGGTGATCGATGCGGCCTATGCGGAGTATGTCACGCGGGAGGACTATGCTTCGGGGGTCGAACTCGTGGGAGCTGCAGACAATGTCGTGATGACACGAACATTCTCAAAAGCTTACGGCCTCGCCGGGTTGCGGTTGGGATGGTGTTACGGTCCGGCCGATGTCATCGGTGTTCTCAATCGATTGCGCGGTCCGTTCAATGTGACGGCGCCGGCTCAGGCGGCGGGTGTGGCTGCGGTAGAAGATACCGCATTCATCGAACGGGCCAGGCAGCACAATACGACTTGGATTGGTTGGCTCCAGAATGAGCTTGAACAGCTGGGTCTCCAGCATATTCCCAGCGTGACAAACTTTGTCTGCGTTGAGTTTCGTGACCAGAAGAAAACGGCCGCCGCTGCCATTGATCACATGATGGGTGACGGCATTCTAGTACGGGATATGAACGCATACGGTTTACCGGATCACGTTCGGATCACCATTGGTCTCGAAGATGAGACGCGTGCGGTTGTCGAGTCGCTTGAACGTTTCCTCGGGTGACGCAGTGGCCAGAAAAAAGAAAAGCGCTCCTGTTTTCGGCACCGTGGCACTCGTGGGCATCGGATTGATCGGGTCTTCTCTGGCGCGTGTGATGCGCCGCGAAGGTCTGGCGGAGCGAATTGTCGGCTGCGCGCGCACCCGTCGCACCCGTGCGAAGGCACGAGAGCTTGGACTCGTTGACGCAACCTTCGCCAGCGCACGACAAGCGGCCAAGGGTGCCGATTTGATCGTCATTTGCTCTCCGGTCAGCACCTACGCAGCGATCGGCGAAACCATCGGGCCAGTACTGAAGTCAGGCGCGATCGTGACCGATGTTGGGTCTGTGAAGCGGGCGGTGATCGATGCCTTGGCACCGCACATTCCTGACGGTGCCCACCTGGTGCCTGGTCATCCGGTGGCGGGCACCGAGCATTCGGGTCCCGAGGCCGGATTCGCTGAACTTTTCGAAGGGCGCTGGTGCATTCTGACACCGGACGACGCAACCGATTCATCTGCCGTGAAACGTGTGACCGAGCTGTGGCGCCGGGCTGGAAGTCGTGTCGAAATCATGGACGCCAGCCATCACGATTTGGTGCTTGCCGTGACCTCTCATCTGCCGCACCTCATTGCATATAACATCGTGGGGACGGCCGCGGACCTGGAATCGGTGACCGAATCAGAGGTCTTCAAATACTCGGCGGGCGGATTCCGCGATTTCACACGAATCGCCGCTTCCGATCCGGTTATGTGGCGAGACGTATTTCTGCACAACCGTGACGCCGTCCTCGAGGTGCTGGGAAGATTCAACGAGGATCTGTCCGCGCTTCAGCGTGCCATCCGTTGGGGCCAGGGCGATTCACTCGAAGAACTGTTTGCACGCACCCGGGCCATACGCCGCGGAGTGATCGAGGCAGGCCAGGCCGAAGAGCCCGGCGCGGGAGGCGCGAAGCCTAAGGCGCGGGCGCGCCCAGCCAAGAAAAATCGAGGGAATGCAGCGGGAAAATCCTCAACGGCCCGGCGGTCAACCAGCCGTTCTGGGCGGTGAGCGGCAGGACGATACCGCCGTTTTCTGCGGAGTCCGAAAACACGCTGAGACCGATCTTCGCTGCCGCACCCTCCGCCGGTCGGATTCTGCCAGCTTGAACCAGAGAGTCGATGACCACGCGGTGACCGCGCACCGTTGCAGTGAGCGCTGCCAACGGGCGGTTGCGTTTGTCGAGGCTCAGTGTGCCTTCAGCGTCGACAGTCAGGGCACCCCATCGCAAAGCCAGGGACTCGACGTCGATGGTGCCACCATTGTCGCGCCACGACGCGAGGTCACGTCCTTGCAGAGATCTCGGTAGATATCCTTTCGCGCTGAGTTTCCAGGCAATCTGCTCGATCACCGTGCTCAGAGCGGTCGTTTCGACAATAGGAAGTTGTGCCTGATGAATTCGTCCCCGAAGGCGCAGTGTGACCGGGTCACCGGGAGAATGCTCACGCACCCCGCTCACGCCGAGAGATCGTATTGTTACAGGCTTGGTCAGCGTGGTGCTGTGGATATGGATGTTTGACAGCGCCGCTTCGAGAAATCGAACTCCCCCTTGGGACGACTCAATTTCGGCGATGGCGGTTTCAAAACCTACGATCGAGCGCGTATCGGTGCCTTGGGCGGTCAAACGCAATTCGTGACCACCACTGAGGTCTGCAGTTATGGCATTGGGAGTCCAGATGCTTGCTCGGCCGTGGATGGCCCCGCCCTGCCACGTCCACGCCAGATCAGACGGCATAGTCTCGATGGCAACCGATTCAGCTCTCACCTCGAACGCAAATGGATAGCCCCCGTAGTGAAGCTCGGCCAACTCAACGCTTCCACCCCTGTCTCGAATTGCCTGGGACCAGTCCTCGATAGCACGCTCGGCGGCGGATATTCCCTGATGCCAATACAACGTGTGAAATACCAGGAGGATCGCGCTCGTCACGCTGACGATGGCAATGATCCACTTCGTAAATCGCGGCAAGATCGCCGCGTGCAGGCGAGGCATGGCTGGCAACGGCATGGGATACGAGATTATATCGCTCGCCAGGTCATTTGGGTGTCCGACTCTTCGAGTGCAAATGAAGCTTCCATCATATGTGCCTGCTGAGAAGGAGACTCGATGATCTTGGCGCGACCCATTTCATCTCATAGGTTAGGCGCAAGCAGAGTCGAATGGAGACGGGGATGTCTGAGCCCAGAGTGGTTGTGATCACGGGTGGCGCAAGTGGCATGGGTCACGGAACGGGGCACCGGTTTGCCGAAAACGGCGATCAAATCGTGGTCGCGGATGTGAATTCCAATCTTGGACACGCGGTTGTCAGGGAGATCGAGGACAAGGGTGGCCGCGCGATTTTTCATGACCTCGATGTCAGTGAGGAAGAGTCCGTCAACGACTTGGTGGCGTGGGTCGAGTCAGAAATAGGTCCCATCGATGTGCTGGTGAACTCGGCAGGTGTTCTGCAAAATCCGATGCCCATTACTGAGATGTCCATGGAAGAACACGATCGCATGTGGGACATCAACAATCGCGGGCTCTACATGTGTTGCCGCGCCGTGGCACCGCATATGAAAGGGCGTGGTCGCGGGAACATCATCAACATCGCCTCGACCACCAGCTTTGTCGCTTGGCCGTTGACTGCCTATGACCCCGGCAAGACTTCCGTGAAGATGCTGACCGAAGTGCTGGCTGCCGAGATGGGGCCGAAAGGCGTAAGGGTCAACGCTGTGGCACCCCATATCACGGCGACGCCGGCAATTCAGTCGCGCATCGACGCGGGCGAACGCGATCCAGCAAAGATTGTTGCCCAGAATGCCTTGCCTCGAATGGTTGAGGTCGAGGATGTCGCAGAAGCGATCTTTTTTTTGTGCTCGCCCGAGGCGAAGGCCATTACCGGTGTAACGTTGCCGGTCGATTGCGGTTTCCTCGTCGCCAGTTCGTACAACACCTACCCGAAATAGCTATTGCGACATGGTTCCGTCGTCTCGCAGGGACGGACTTCAGAATCTCGACCATCTTCATGATGGTGGTGAACTGTGGGTGTTCGGCTATGGCTCCCTGATGTGGCGACCTGGATTTCCGCACCTCGAAGCGCATACGGCGTTGATTCGAGGTGTGCATCGCGCGGCCTGTGTTATTTCGCATCGGCATCGGGGAACGCGGGAACGACCCGGCGTGGTCATGGGATTGGATGCCGGTGGCTCCTGCAAAGGGCGGGTCTATCGCGTGGCTGCTCCGGAGGCTGCAGGCGTCCTTGACTATCTCCACGACCGTGAGATGGGTGGTTACGACGTCTATAAACCGTCCAAGCGTCAGGTACTCATCCTGACCGACGGTCAGCGGCACCTCGTCTCAGCGCTGTGTTTTGTGGTCGACCGATACCACGATCAATACGCGGGCAGGATGTCCCGATCCGATCTCATCACACATATTCGCCAGGGAGTCGGTGAAGGTGGCACTTGCCGAGATTACTTCGAGAATCTGGTGCGTCATCTCGACGATCTGGGAATCGCCGATGGTCCCATACACCATCTTTTTGAAGCTGTTGGCATGAGTTCGGCCTAGAAGGTCCTGCCGCCCTTTATATTGGGGCGCCAGAGCGTTACGATTTCATACTCTGCGATGTCTCGATGGGATGGAGGGCGCGACGATGAACGTTCACCAGATGAATGTACCCGAAGCCTATGCCGGCTATCATTTGCGTGATCTACCTCATGAAGATGCGGAACTGACCCATGTCGGACCAGGCGCGCCCTGTGGTGAGTACATGCGCAGGTTCTGGCAGCCTGTTTGCCTGTCACAGGAACTGACAGACCTGCCTCACGCCACCCGAATTCTCGGTGAGGACTTGGTTGCCTTCCGCGACAAGTCCGGTGATGTGGGAGTCCTGCACCGTCATTGCAGCCATCGCGGTACGTCACTGGAATACGGCATTGTCGCCGAACATGGAATCCGTTGCTGTTATCACGGCTGGTTGTTCGGTACCGACGGAACCATCCTCGAGACACCAGGTGAGCCGCCGAATTCGAAACTGCGGGAGAGCTTTCGCCATGGCGCCTATCCGGCTCGGGAGTACGAAGGCCTTGTGTTTGCCTACATGGGGCCGCCCGATGAAGAACCCGAATTCCCCATGTTCGACACCTATTATTTGTCCGACAACAAACTGGTTCCCTATTCCTGCCACTACTCGTGCAGCTGGTTGCAGGTGCACGAAAACTTTGTCGACCCTATCCACGCCGTTTTCCTGCACACGCGCCTGACGGGCACCCAATTCACGGATGCCTGGCATGATTTGCCGGCCACTGAATTCATCGAGAAGGATGCAGGCCTCTATTACATCACGACCCGTCAGGTCGGCGATCGTATCTGGGTTCGCACGAACCACATCATGTTGCCCAACTTCGGCCAGGTCGCGGCGTTGTGGGAGGCGGTCGAAAAAGAGAAATTGTTCAATCGTGCCAGCGTCACGCGGTGGTCAGTGCCGATCGACGATACCAATTCATGGATCTTCGGTTACCGGCACTTCAACGATGTAGTCGACACGGCCGGCATCGGCAAGGAAGAGGAGTGCGGTATCGACTCCGTGGACTTCCTGGGCCAGACCGGGAACCGGCCCTACGAAGAACGTCAACGCGAGCCTGGCGATTGGGATGCCCTCGTTGGACAGAGGCCGATTGCCATTCACGCCAAGGAGCACCTTGGCACCACCGATCGCGGCGTTGCGATGTGGCGGAAAATCCTGCGGGAGGGTATCCGTGGCGAAGGGCGCTTTGCAGGCAAGCCGGCGACGTGGGGTTATGCCGGTGATCCTATTCATACCTATACGCATGACACCTGCCTTGAGATTCCAGACAACGGCATGAAGGGTGCCGAGCAGATGGAGTATCTCTCCCAGGTGGGCCGCGAGGCTCTTGACTGCATCTTCTCGGGCGATGCCTTGGAGGGGGAGGAGCGTAAGTCACACATTGAGCAACAGCTCATCGCGTTGCGCGATCGCTATCGCGCGTGAAGTGCTCTGGCAAGCGCTTCCCGCCCGGCTGACTCCAACCGTGAAGGCGTAAACTCATGGCGATGCGGCAACTGATCAAATCCGCCTCGCTTCGGCAAACGGATTTCTACCATCACATCAGTATTAGTGAGGGGGCAGGACCATCCGTGTTGCGGGGCAAGTGGCGTTCGATCGCGACCGGAATCTGTTGGGAGGTGACAGTCTGGAAGCTCAAACCCGGCATGCATTCCAGAACCTGCAGACGGCTCTGGCAGCGGGTGGCGCCACACTCGAGGATCTCGTGATGATGACCTTTTACGTGGTCGGATATCAGGAACCTCACCGCGACGTCTTGATGACCGTCATGGATGAATTTTTGACACCAGAGCAGCGCCCGCCGTCCACGCTTCTGGGGGTGCAGGCATTGGCCTATAAGGAGTTGCTCGTCGAGATCGACGGCGTGGCCGTCGTCGACTAAGATCAAGAGAAGAACCCTGCCCGGAAGCAAGCCGGGTCATCGTACCAACAACCGACGGCCGCCAACCGGCTGATTCTCCGCAAGACTGCATAGCAAACATGAGACGCAACGGCATCTCGGAGAACTACGACTATGTCGTCGTCGGCGGTGGATCAGCGGGGTGCATCGTGGCCAATCGGCTCAGCGCCGATCCCAACAATCGCGTCATCTTGCTGGAGGCCGGCAGCAGCGGCCGTAACCCGCTCTATCGGGTGCCTTTGGTCGCAGGAAAACTGAGCCACGGCCATTTCAACGATTGGAACTACCAAACCGAACCGGATCCAGGTGTCAACGATCGTCGCATGGATTGGCCTCGAGCCAAGATGCTCGGCGGCTGCTCGATGATCGCCGGCATGATGTACGTCCGCGGCCATCCATCGGACTTCGACACCTGGGCGCAGCTTGGCAATCGCGGCTGGAGTTATCGCGAGGTCCTGCCCTATTTCAAACGGGCCGAAGATCATGAGTTCGGCGCCGATGAGTACCACGGCACGGGCGGGGAGCTACATGTGCGGGGTCCGCGCTCCGACAACCCGATTCTGCCCGCCTACATCGAAGCAGGCCGGCAGGCGGGCTATCCGCTCACGGATGACTTCAATGGGGAGAGCCAGGAGGGATTCGGCCGCTACCACTTCAACATCAAGGATGGACAGCGCTGGAGCACCGCGCGTGCCTACCTCGATCCGGTGCGTGGCCGCCCCAACCTGACCGTTCTGACCGGAGCCCATGCGACGGAGATCCAGTTCGATGGCCATCGGGCATCCGGCGTCACCTTTCGCCGTAACGGCCAGGACTCGCGAGTGAATGCGGAGCGTGAAATCGTTCTCTGCGGCGGCGCTGTCAATTCTCCGCAGCTGCTTATGCTGTCGGGCATCGGTCCCGCGGACGCTTTGACCAGTCATGGAATAGCGGTGCGAGTAGATCTCGCTGGTGTGGGGCGCAATCTCCAAGACCATCTCGATCTGTCGGTTTGCCACGCTAGCCGGCAGCCGGTCACGGTGTTCAGCCTGCTGTCTGCTGATCGTTTTGCAATTGCGGTCGCGAGAGCACTGCTGTTTGGCACCGGTCCCGCTACCGTCTTTCCTCAGGAGGCAGGCGGATTTATTCGAAGTGAACCGGATCTGGAGGTGCCGGATCTCCAGGCACACTTATTGCCGTTGCTTGTGGATCGCATGAAGCTGCGCCCGCCGTTCGCTTATCTGTTCGACAGAAATCCTGTGGACGGTCACGGATATGCCATCCGAACCAGTTTGTTGAGACCGCACAGCCGCGGCACGATCGAACTGAGATCGGCTGATCCGTTCGCAAATCCGATGATCCGCCCGAACTATCTTTCTGACCGGCGCGATATCGACCTGTTTCGCAAGTCTGTGCACATCAGCCGGGACCTCATGTCGCAGGAGGCCCTTAAGCCCTTCAGCGCCGGCGAGATCGAACCGGGCAACCAGGTGCAATGCGATGAAGATCAGGAACCCTGGATCAGGAAGGCCGCGACGACCGAATTCCATCCGACCAGCACCTGTACCATGGGGGAAGGAACGGACGCGGTGGTGGATGGGGAGTTACGGGTGTATGGGGTAGACGGTCTGAGAGTCGCTGATGCCTCCATCATGCCCGTCATCACTGGAGGCAACATCAACGCACCGACGATGATGATCGGTGAGAAAGCAGCAGACCTGGTATTGGGAAAGAAGCCCCTGGAAGTCTGCACGGCCACCGATACGGGATAACGCGTTTCCGACTCCAGAGAACTTTGATCCCGAGGGGAGTTTCACATGAAAGTCGATGGTGGATGTCACTGCGGCCATCTCACGTATGAGGCGGAGATTGACGAGTCTATCGTGACGGTGTGCCATTGCACCGACTGCCAAAACCTTGCGGGCACCCCGTTTCGCGTGACCGCCCACAGTTTCGAGGGTTCTTTTACTCTACTGACGGGCAAGCCGAAGGAATACGTAAAGACCGGAGGAAGCGGAAATCCCCGCATACAGGCCTTCTGTGCCGAATGCGGGTCACAGATTTATTCGACGTCCGTGGGTGAAGGCCCCAAGGTTTACAATCTTCGTGTGGGCACAATTCGCCAGCGCGACAGTCTCGTGCCAACCCGACAGATATGGGCTCGGTCGGCGCATCACTGGATCGATAATCTCTCATCGGTTCCAATGTATCAGGAAGGCCCTCCTCAACCCCGCTAGCGGGGCACACGTAATGTCGAATGCACAGAAGGTCCAGATCATGAAAATTGACGGTGCCTGTCACTGCGGTGACCTCACCTATGAGGCGGAACTCAACCTCGAACAGGTCCTGGTCTGTCACTGCACTGACTGTCAGGCCATGTCGGCCACCGCGTTTCGCGTCGTCGCGCGTAGCAAGCCCGACACGCTGACGTTGCTTACCGGAAATCCCAGTACGTACAGCAAGATTGGAACGAGCGGGGCGGAGCGCGTGCTGTCTTTCTGCCCCCGTTGTGGAACCAATGTTTTTTCGACAACAGCGGGCGATGGCCCGAAGGTCCATTCAATTCGCACGGGATCAATCCGCCAGCGCGCCGAACTCGTTCCAGTGGCACAAATGTGGACGCGGTCCGGACAACCCTGGGTGGACAGTCTCTCATCGATCCCGAAATTGGAGGAGGCTTACGGACCTCCTGGCGGGATCACCACCTATGATCGGTAGTTCAAGGAAGGCTCGCGGCGCAACTGTTTCACGAGGAAATCCACGATCGCGCGGATGCGGGCGGAGGCATTATCCGGTTCCTTGTGCACGACATGCACAGGCACGGCAGGCGGGGCGGTCTCGTCGAGCACAAGTTCGAGCTCTCCCAATTCGAGTTGCGGTGCAATCATGTAGGAGAGCACGCGGGTGATGCCTCGCCCCGCCACGGCGACGTGCTCAATTATCGGGAACGCTCGGGACCCGGTTGCAGTGAGGCGTGTAGCTAGACCCCCGTTCTTTCGCGAGTCAGTAGACAAGTAACCCGCAACTGGGAACGCCTAGCTGCACTTCGAATAGCCGCACGACGTGCACGTATCGCAGTTTTCCATTCGGATGACACTCGGCTGGGCACAGCGTGGGCAGGGCCGAAACCCCGGGGTTTCCGAATCACTGCCACCCGCTGCAGCGGCGAGTTTCAGCTTTTCCACATTGGCGCCGGGTTCGGGCTGCTGGATGAATCCAATTTCGACGAGGTGCTGCTCGATCACTTCGCCGATCGCCGCGAGCAGGGACGGGATGTAGCGCCCGCCCATCCAGTGACCGCCGCGTGGGTCGAACACCGCCTTCAATTCGTCGACCACGAAGGAGACATCGCCGCCACGTCGGAATACGGCGGAGATCATGCGTGTCAGAGCAACGGTCCATGCGTAGTGCTCGGTATTCTTTGAGTTGATGAACACCTCGAACGGTCGACGTCGTCCGTCCATGACGACGTCATTGATTGTGATGTACATGGCGTGGTCACTTTCCGGCCAGCGAACCTTGTAGGTCGCACCGGGCAAAACCTCGGGCCGGTCGAGCGGCTTGGTCATGTAGACCACGCCACCGGCTTCGTAAATGTCCTGTGGCCGCGCCTGGGGTTCCTCGAGAGGAAGTTCCACCTGAGTGTCCGTCGCCTCTTCCTGCGGGCTCGCTTGAAGCACGGCACCGGTGACGTCGTTTGGTCGGTAGGTCGTGCAGCCCTTACATCCCGATTCATAGGCTTCGATGTAAACGTTTTTGAACGAGTCGAAGGGAATACCTTCCGGGACGTTGATCGTCTTGGAGACCGCCGAATCGATATATTTCTGAACGGCTGCCTGCATACGAACGTGATCAGATGGCGTCAGATTCTGGGCATCAACGAAGGCGTCGGTGAGCGGCGCCGTTTCACCGTACTCTTGTCGATAGAGCCGGAAGGCATAGTCGTTGACCTGTTCTTCCCGTCGGGTCCCATCGGGCATCAGGACATTGCGGGTGTATGAGAAACTGAACACCGGTTCCAGGCCCGATGAAACATTGTTGGCGACAATCGAAATTGTTCCGGTTGGCGCCACAGAAGTGAGGAGGGCGTTGCGGATTCCCTTCGCGGCGATCGCTTCGCGGACGTCTTCGTCGAGGACGGCGACGCTCTCCGACTCCAGGTAGCGGTCACGGTCGAACAAAGGAAAAGCGTCTTTTTCTTCTGCCAATTCGGTTGATGCGAGATACGCGGCACGTCGCAGTGCCGCCAACCAGGTTTCCGTCAAGGCAACGGCACGTTCCCCGCCATACCGGGCGCCACACATGATCAGTGCGTCGGCAAGTCCGGTCACACCCAGACCAATTCGGCGCTTGGCCTTCGCCTCGTGGTCTTGCTGCGGGAGGGGGAAGCGCGAGCTGTCAATCGCATTGTCGAGCATTCGCACGGCGACCGCGACGAGGTCACTCAGGTCGTCGATGTCGATCTCCGCTTCCGGGGTGAATGGGGCCTTCACCAGGGCAGCAAGGTTGATCGATCCCAGAAGGCAGGCACCATACGGCGGTAGAGGTTGTTCGCCGCAGGGATTGGTGGCGCTGATGGTTTCCGTATAGTTGAGATTGTTGGCGCGGTTGATCCGATCGATAAAAATTACGCCTGGTTCTGCAAAGGCATATGTCGCGCGCATGATCTTGTCCCAGAGCTCGCGCGCCGGCAGGCTCTTGTAGCAGGTTCCGCCGAACTCCAGCTCCCAGGGTCGATCATCCTTCACCGCGGCCATGAAATCATCAGTGACCAGGACCGATAGATTGAACATGCGCAGGCGGCCCGCATCCCGTTTGGCTTCGATGAAATCTTCAATGTCGGGGTGATCGCAGCGCATGGTCGCCATCATGGCGCCACGCCGATGTCCGGCACTCATTATGGTGCGACACATGGCGTCCCAGACGTCCATGAAGGTGAGGGGGCCAGAAGCATCTGCACCCACACCTTTGACCGCCGCTCCCTTCGGCCTCAGTGTCGAAAAGTCGTATCCGATGCCGCCGCCCTGCTGCATCGTCAGCGCCGCTTCCTTCAAATTTTCGAAAATCCCCGACATGTCGTCAGGAATGGTGCCCATTACAAAACAGTTGAACAGCGTGACGTCGCGCTCGGTGCCTGCGCCGGCCAGAATTCGTCCAGCAGGCAGGAACTTGAATCCCTCCAATGCCGCGTAGAACTTGTCCTGCCAGGTTTCGGGAGTAGCCTCGACTGCAGCCAGGGCGTTGGCCACGCGGCGCCACGATTCCTCAAGGGTCTTGTCGAGAGGTGTGCCGTCAGCCGCCTTGAAGCGGTACTTCATGTCCCAGATCTGTTGCGAGATGGGTTCGATAACAGTCGTCATCGGGCTTCCCTGAACCTCAGGCCGCGGGTTTGTGCCGACACAAGAGTTTTGCGACCCACACCGGCGCCGTGCGAACAGAGTGGAATGGCACAAACCGAAAAGATAAATGGCTTGGACGGACGCATCACTGAATGGTCCGATTACCTTAGAAGTGTAGTACCGCGTGGTGCGCTGGTCAAACTTTTGTTCATGTTATGTTTCCACATCCATTTTGATGCTTAACATATTGATTTAATTCAATATAATATGTTTTCCCGACAATTTAAGTGCCCATATATCCACAAGGGTACAGAAGTACACAATCTATCCGCAGATTTATCAACAGGTTCCAGGTTCGGCTGTTCGAGACATTTCGATCGGTCGTGGATCCGTAAAGACGTTGGATTGGAATTACGGTCCGCGATCGCTCCGTGTTCTGGACTAATGATGGGCCTCGCTCTCCAAAGCGTCCGTCGCTGTTTCGATTCTGGATTCCAGTTCGTTCAGGAAGGGTTCACGCTCCAGGCCCGGTTCGATTGGCGGGAGAAACTCAACGATAATCGTGCCGGGCTTGCGCGTCAGCGACCGCCGCGGCCAGAACAGTCCGGAATTGAGTGCGACGGGCACGACAGGCAGGTTCAGCCCGCGGTAGAGCGCGACGACACCGGGCTGGTAAGGCTCTCGGGTTCCAGGTGCCGTTCGTGTCCCCTGGGGGAAGATTATAATGGGTTGGTTTTGGTGGACTGCCCGTTTTGCGGATCGAATCATCGCCTTCAAGGCGCTTGCACCTCCACCTCTATTGATCGGGATCATGCCCGCCTTAAGCGAATACCAGCCGTAGAAGGGTAACCACAGCAATTCGCTCTTCATGACCACTGCCGGATCGTCAACTATCACGTGCCAAATCAGGGTGTCCCAGGCCGACTGATGTTTAGATGCAATGATCGCACATCCACGATCGAGGTGCTCGCGTCCCCGTACTTCAAGCTTGATACCCGCAATCGAGTGTATCAGCCATAGCACGCCATTGGCCCAGAAGGTTTGACAACGCACCGTGACCTTCCGGTCGAGCATGAGTACCGGTAGACATATGACGAGCATGAACGTCGTCCAGGCATAGAACGTGGCGTTGAATAGCGACGAGCGGACAGCGATCACGCGTCCGTGCTCGACCGATCTCTGGAACTGCCCAAGAATGTCATCCAGGCTAGGCTCAGAAGGTATTTGCTGTACTCCGTGGCGATCAGACTTGTCGTACCCGGCCACCGCCACCATTGGGACAGTTTAACGTGTGCAGGAAATACTGGATGCTCGATCAGCAGTACACCGGGCATGACACGACGAAATTCCAGAAGGCTGCGAGGCATGTGATATGCGGCCGTCACAACGCGCAGGGACCGGTATCCCTCTTCGGTCGCCCAGCGCGAGGTTTCGGATGCATTCCCTGCGGTGTTCTCGGCTGCTTTGCCGAGAACCACACAGCATTCGAACATCTCCGGTTCGCGCTTCAGCAAACGCTGCAACTGGGTGACGGAGGTTAACTGGTGGACGCCGGAGACGAATAGCTTCTTGGCTTTGCCGGCAGCCAGGATGTCGAGACCCGAGGCCAGTCGGTCACTTCCCCCTGTCAGGACAACAACACCATCGGTAACACTGGTTGGATCCTCAACATCGTGAGGGAGGCCGGTCGCGAACCACATGAAACCGCCCAGCCAGATCAGGGCGGCAACCACCATGAGAACGGTTGTGGCACGCAGGATCGAGCGACGTCGTTCCCGGGATCTCATGGATCGTTCCCTAACAGCATGTCCACGGCGCCTCGTAGATTCTCGTAAACCGCGACGGGCAGGATATCCGGGGCCAGACCATCCGCTTGAGTGGCAGCGCCGTTTCCGGTTCTTACCAGGATGCGCCGGCATCCGGCTGATGCAGCAGCCTGGAGGTCACGCAGCGAATCACCAATCATTGGAGTTTCGTCTGCGACACTACGGAACTGCGACATGGCTTCGCGCAGCATCCCTGCACCAGGCTTGCGCCGATCCGTGGCTGCCCACGGAGGATCGGTGCAGGCGTAGATTTCGTCGAGGTGCCCACCTTCTTTTGCGAGTTCGGTGCGCAATGCGTCGTGAATGCGGTCGAGCATGTCCTGCGGGATTATGCCGCGCCCGACGACGGACTGATTGGTGATGAGGACGACCCGATGTCCGGCGCCATTCAGGTCAGCAACCGCCTTGGCTGAACCCTCAATCATAACCAGTTCGCCCGGATTCTTGACGAAATCTCCACGTTCTTCGTTGAGAACGCCGTCGCGATCGAGCAGCACGAGCATTGTCTTCTCCGCGAAGATTCCGTTTTACAGCATGCGCGAGAGATAGCGCATTACGGTAAAGCGAGCCGTGATTGACGCGATAACGGCGCCCGCCAGTGGCAACATGGCGAGACCGGCAACGAAAGGCGGGCTCCACCGAACTGCCGGTAACAGTGAGCCTTCGAGATCGCGGGCCAGGAGCCAAAGTCCCAGAACCGTGACGCCAGCGAGAAACAGCCCGAGCAGTCCACCCCATAAAGCAAGGGACACCGCTTTGCCCTGAAATTGTCGAGCGATGTACGTATCCCGGGCGCCAATGAGGTGGAGAATCTCGATCACGTCGCGCTGCACAGCGAGCCCTGTTCGTGTGGCAAACATCACGGTGGCTCCGGCCGCCACTGCAATCAGTAGCACCACGAAAATGGCAATCAGTTCGGAAGTTCGTGCGAGACGCAGAACTTTTTGCAGCCAGATTTTATGATCATCGATCTGGGTACCTGGCACGGCGGTCTCTAACTGGCGGGTCAAAGCTGCCAAATCGATGGCGCTGTTCGGCTCGAGCGTCACGTCAATGAGGCGTGGGATGGGCAAATCCAGAGAAAGCAAGTCTTTGCCCAACCAGGGCTCGATCAGGTGCGCAACTTCGTCCGGCGCCAGGGGTGTCGCTGACAATACGCCAGGCGTCGTGAGAATGACGCTCAGTGCAGCTTCGATTCGTGCGTCGGTCTCCGCATCGCCGCCGTCGACAGAAGGGTCGACGACAATGGTGATAGACCCCTTGAGACCTGTACTCCAGCGATCGATGACTTGCTCCAGGACCATGGTGGCGGATAGAGCCAATCCGGCGAGGTAGACCATGAGGCCGATGATCCAGGGAAGGAATCGGCTGGTGCCATCCCGATTGGGAGCGAGATCGACGCGTCGGGCGAACATCTACTTCTTGCCTTTCGTGACATCCCAGCGAACCGAAAGGGTCCCCTTTTCAATGCGGAGTACGGGATGCTGATAGCGCTCGATGATGCTGCGGTCATGCGTCGCCAGAACGACGGTCGTACCGATCTTGTTGAGTTCCTCGAACAACCGGAGAATGCGGCTGCCCTGTTCCTGATCGACGCTGCCGGTCGGTTCATCGGCAAGTAGCAGGCTGGGCCGGTTGATGACTGCACGTGCGATGGCCACCCGTTGCTTCTCTCCGTCGGAAAGTGTGCGGGGATGTGCGTCGAGGTGCTCGCCCAACCCGACCCAGGTCAGGAGCTCCGCGACGTGTTCCTGAATCGTCTCTCTGCGGGCCCCGGCGATTCGTAGCGGCAGCGCCACATTGTCCAGGGTCGAAAGGTGGTCAAGAAGCTGGAAGTTCTGGAAAACGACGCCGATCCGGCGGCGCAGATTTGGCAGCTCCTCGCGAGGAGTTGTTGCCACGTCATGATTGAAAATCGACACGCTGCCGTGCGACGGCTGGTGTGCCAGGTACATCAAGCGCAGCAGGGAGGACTTTCCAGCGCCGCTCGGCCCCGTCAAAAAATGATAGGAACCGGGTTCCAGATGAAAGGTGATGTCGCGCAACACTTCGGGTTCATCCCCGTAGCGCATACCGACATTCTCGAAACGGACCAAATGGTTCGCTCCCTCAAATTCGAACATATCCGGCAATCAGCCAGAAAGTTAAGGATTCCATAGGGCTAACTCGGCGTCCAGTCGTGTCCGGGCAGCCTTGCTTGGTAATTCGCAAACGCATATAACGTAACTATTCCGGGGCTGCGGGATTGTGGAATGATACTCACCTGCCCCTCGTGTGAGGCGCGCTTTAACATTAAACCCGAGGCCTTGCTGCCGAACGGTCGGTCCGTTCGCTGTAGCAAGTGCGCGCACACATGGAAAGAACTCCCCCCTCAGGACATGCCCAAGCGCGTGGTCGAGGAAGAGCCGGAACCCGTCATCCCGATTCCTGATAACTTCGACAGCGATCCTGACTACGAGGACGTGCGCGAAGAGACCGTCTCGGATGAAGCGGAAGAAATCGAAGTCCCGAGCATCGAGAGCATCGAAGCGGACGCACCGAGCGAAGATGACTTCGAACTGCCCGCCTTTGCCCCGCGAACGCGTACCCGGCGCCAACAGCGCCAGGCCAAGAGCCGTGGCCCGATCTTCAT
This sequence comes from Alphaproteobacteria bacterium UBA2966, assembly GCA_002348365.1. Classification (GTDB taxonomy): domain Bacteria; phylum Pseudomonadota; class Alphaproteobacteria; order UBA2966; family UBA2966; genus UBA2966. Next base: position 42,733 of record DEBC01000089.1, read on the forward strand.
GTGGGTGGGGATCGTGGCGGTGTTCGGCATTATATTTGGTGGCGGCTTTTTCGGTCGGGCCGCCATCATCGACGTCTGGCCGCCGGCGTCCATGCTTTACGGCATGGTGGGACTCGGACAGGAGCCTGGATACGGCCTCGAACTACGCAATGTTTCTCCTGCGCAGGAACGCGAGGGAGATACCGTGGTTCTGGTCATTAGCGGCGAAATCACCAACACGACGTCTCGCCCGCGGCCGGTACCCAAGCTCCAGGGCAAACTACTGGACGCAAGTGAAAACGAAATCCACAGCTGGACTTTCTCAATGGCCGTGGACCAGCTTGCACCGGGCGAGTCGGGCTCATTCAACACGCGGGTACCGAACCCGCCCGAAGGGGCAAGTGGATTGGCAGTGACGTTCGTCGAAGGTCAGGAAGGCTGAATCGCCTCCATGAGACTTTCATCTCGGGCGTTTCGCCTCAGGACACATTCCCAGTGACGACAGAATCTGGATCGGCGGTGCCCTACGGGGACGTGCGCACCCTTTTCTCTGAGGCGGAGATCTCGACGCGAGTTGATGAGATTGCGCGGGACATCAGCGCCCAGAGCACCGCGGATATTCTCGTGGTCGCTATTCTCAAAGGTAGCTTCGTTTTCACAGCAGATCTGATTCGCGCCCTCCACCGCGCGGGCGTTCGGCCCCAGATCGATTTCATGCAGTTGGCGAGTTATGGGACCGGCACTGAAAGCCAGGGGCAAGTGGAGATCATTCGCGATCTCACCGACCCGGTAGAGGGACGTGATGTCCTGATCGTCGACGATATTCTGGATTCCGGTCGCACGCTCGCTTTCGCGCGTGAGCAATTGCTGTATGGCGGCGCCCGCCGTGTGCAACTCTGTGTATTGCTCAACAAGCAGGCTCGAAGGGTCCAGGAGGTTGAAGCGGATTTCGTCGGTTTCGAGTGTCCGGATGAATTCGTCGTGGGCTACGGCCTCGATCATGCCCATTTTTATCGCGAGCTTCCCTACATCGGCGTCCTCGACAATCCCACGCCGTAGTCATCCGCAGATTATTGCTCTGCTGTCTTGATCCGTTCCACGCGCCAAGATCGTGGCGCGCGGCGTGATGAACATGGGAAACAGCTCAGAAGCGGCGCAGCAAGCGATCAATATATTCGAGTTCGGGCTGCGGACGGGTGCGCTGACTGGCCCGCCGGTGCAACTCGTCCAGGATCTCCTTCGCTTTCTGCAGTGATGCCTTGTCGGGCACCTTGACATCGTCACCGGTGTCGATGCCGGCGCCCTGCATGGGCCGTCCCAGGGGATCGACGTCATCGTCGCCTGTGCCCGGACCTTCCTCCATGCCGATATCGCTCAGCATCTGCTGCATGATGGCGCCCGCACCCGCGCGCAAGTGTTCCAGGGCATTCGTCTGTGGGCCAATCGCCTGATCGTTGCGATTGCGCGACAATGCCTCGCGTGCGTCCCGCATCGAAAGCTCACCTTCGCCGAGCGCCTCGGGAATGTCGCCGGAATTCTCACCCAGGCGCCGCATGATTTCGCCGAGCATGCGGCGCAACGCCTCTTGCATGCCGGCATCCGCCGTTGCGTCGGGTGGTTGCTGCCCTTGTTGTCCGCGTTGGCCCTGGTGCCCCTGCTGGCCTTGTTGGGCACGCCGGAAGCTGCGATCCAGGAGCTGCTGCTGACGTATCATCAACTCACCGAGATCGCGCAGATTCCGTTGTCCGCGACGCTGGGCCTCCCGCTGCTGAGAAGACATCACTCCGGCACGGAGGTTCTCCAGAATACTTCGCAGCTGCGACAACAGTTCCCGGGCCGCATCCTTTGAACCCATGCGGCTCAGCTCTCGGGCTCGGTCGAGCAGACGCTGAAGGTCGTCGCGACTCAGGGCGAGGATGTCGTTCTCGATGGCCTGTAGGCCTGCTGTATCCTCCGCGGTCTGCATTGCCTGCTCGGCCAGGGCCTGCAGGAAACGATCGAGCGCCTCCTGCAGCTCGTTCATGAGCCGTTCGATCTCGTGTGGGGGCGCGTTGCGGGCCAGCGCTTCCAACAGCGCCTGCTCCAACATGCGGACCTCGCGTTCAGCGATGGAAAGCGCTCCGTCTTCGATGCGCAAGGCTGTGTCCCACAACATCTGGCGAACATCGTCCATCACGGCGTCTTCACCGCTTCGCTCCAGACGCCGCCGCGCCGAATTCATGGTCAGGAATGACGTGTAGTCGTCGTAATACTCTTCGGGTAACGCCGCGATGGCACCGATGGCGCGGGCGATGTCCTCGCGAGCTTCGGGCTCAACCGCAAGCCTCTTGCGCTGTTCGATGATGGCGCGGGCCACAGGGTGACTGAAATCGCGTTGTGGCAACGTGATTTCAAACTCCTCACTGAACCCTCGTTGATTGATTTGATCTTCCGCGCGAAGACGCACCCGGGCCGGCAAGCCCGCCCAGGCATGCGGCGTCAAATCCTGGAAGACCGTATCGTTCGCGGTCTTCACATTGGGTCCGGCAAGGATCATTTCTATTTCATACAACTCATCGGTCTCGGACAGACGGATTTCCAGGTGCACATCGGCGAGCCCGTAATCATCTCCGGCGCTATAGTCGATGCGTAGCGCCGAGCGCTGAGTTTCCACGGGGATTTCATTGAATGCGATCGTCGGTGGCCGGTCGGGAACGATGTCTAGCTTCCACACGCCGAGGGGCTCGTCCATCTGCTGGATTACGAGGCGGCGCGCGGTCTCGATATTGGTTCGAAGCTCGAACACATCACCGTCGACCAATGCGAAAGGAACGGACCGCCCGTCGAGATGCACTGTTGGCAATCCTTTGCCACCGTTCACCTTCGCGAGGAGTTCGCTGCCCGCCGGCACCTGAATGGTTTCGATGATTTGCGATACTTGCATGGTCTCATCGGAGTCGGCCTCGGACAGTGTCAATGTTTCCCGCTGTTTGAGCAGGATGGGCGGCAACTGCGTGTAGGCCGGTGGTGCGATCCAGGCTTCGACGATCGCGGGTGCCACGCGTTCGCCGGCGAAGCTTGGAGCTACGCCCGATACGATGCGGTCCCAGGACTCACCGCCCGCCACCGAAAATCCGATGAAGAGAAGCAACCCGACCGCCGCCCGAATCGCTCGCGTATCGAACCGCGCGAGGCCGGGACTGGGGAGACCAATTCTCAATCGGCGAATACTGGCAAGTGCTCGGCGGCGGTGGAGTCGCCACAATTCCCGTGTCCCCTCGTCGGTTCCGGCTGTTGCGAGGGAATCGTTCAGGGTCGTGAGCGGACGATGCAGGAGCCCACTATGCCTTTCGAGGCGACGGCGCGCGTCTTCCTGATCTGGTGGCAAGAGCCTGGAGAGGCCATGCCAGAGAGCGACACCAAAGGCGGCAACGAAAATCAGGAGCCCCGTGACGTGGATCCAACCGGACAGGACAGTCCAGGTGTCGAGGAGTGACAGCGCAATGAACAATCCGCAAACGCCCGTCGCAGGCCAGAGAGCTGGCCAGAGGCGTTCCCAGAAGAGTGCGACGCGCGCGACAACCAGTTTGCGGCCCAGTGCCTTGACAATCGTCGATGCGCGAATCTCACGAGATTTCATGCGACACCTCGCGTGCGGCTGACGTTGCGGTCGTCAAACCAGGATGGCATCTCCTCGAGCGCCAGCATCTCCTCGTTCGTTTGATGCCGGCGGACAATCTCGAAGATGTCTCCGTTGACCAGTACTTCGGCCGCGAGCGGGCGGCTGTTGTAGTTGGACGACATGACGGCACCGTAGGCACCAGCGGTCCGGATCACCAGTAAATCATCCGTGACGAGAGGCGGCATGGGCCGTCCATGCGCAAAAACATCGCCGGACTCGCAGATTGGGCCAACGATGTCCGTAGGGTGAAAATCCGTGTCAGCCGCGGACTCGCGGACGGGGACGATTGCGTGGTGCGCGTCGTAGAGACTGGGCCGCAACAGGTCGTTCATGGCGGCGTCCAACACGGTGAATGTATGGCCGGCCGATTCCTTGATATAGAGCACGCGGCTTACCAGAACCCCGGCATTGCCAACGATGACACGGCCCGGTTCGAACACCAACTCACAATCGACGGCCGCTGTGACGCGTTTGACCATTTCCGCATATTCGGAAGGTGTGGGTGGAGTCTCTCCCTCGTATGGGATTCCCAGTCCGCCACCGAGATCCAACCGGCGAATATCGTGTCCGTCATGGCGCAGTTGGTCCACGATGCCGACGATCTTGGTGAAGGCGGCATCGAAGGGCGCCAGGCTCGTAATTTGGGATCCGATATGCGCGGCCACGCCGACGACCTCAATGCCCGGAAGCACTTTGGCGCGTGCGTAGTCTTCTCGGGCGGCGGGCCAGGGAATTCCGAATTTGTCCTGATGTCGACCTGTTGAGATTTTCTCGTGTGTGTCCGCGTCGACGTCAGGATTCACCCGCACCGCAATTTGAGCGGTCAGTCCCTTTGAGGCCGCTATATCAGACAGGAGGTCAAGTTCCGCACTCGACTCGACGTTGAATTGTCCAATGTTCTTGTCGAGGGCGTGCGAGAGTTCTTCGCGGCTCTTCCCAACTCCCGAGAAGACGATTTGTGCTGGCGCGACCCCCGCGGCGAGCGCGCGCTCGAGTTCACCCGCCGAAACCACGTCGGCGCCCGCGCCCATTTCAGCCAGTGTCCGGATGACGGCAAGATTGGCATTGGCTTTGACGGCGTAACAGAACGCAGCGTCGACGCCCGAAAATGCTCCGGTGAAGACCCGGTAGTGATGTTGCAGCGTCGCCGTCGAATAGCAGAAGAACGGGGTCCCGATTTCAGCCGCAATACGGCTGAGAGGGACATCTTCTGCGTACAGTTCGCCGTTACGATATGCGAAGTGATCCATGATGAATCCGGTTCAATCGCTCTTGCCTGCCCATCCTGCGCAGCATGGGCAAAGACCCGGCAAGAGGCAAGAAATGGCTTGGTTCAGCGCCGTTTGGTTTCTTCCTTTTTGAGTGGCGGTTCGAGCGGGCCCTTTTTCCCGCATGCCGAAAGCGCACTGGCCAAGCCGATCGAAATGACCAGGGCCATGATGACTGGCAGGATTCGACCGGTGCAGAAGGTCATGATTCTGCCAATCGCTGCCGGGCTTCGCTGATGGCTTCCCGGACGCGTGCAGGAGATGTGCCGCCCAGACTCGTCCGGCTTTCAATGGACTGACGGACACTGAGAACGTCGAGCACGGCTGATGTGATTCTCGGTTCGATCTTCTGCATGTCACCGAGCGGCACGTCTTCGAGTGCCAGATTTCCCGACTCGGCAATCCGAACAATCTGGGCGGTTACCTGATGTGCCTGTCGGAAAGGCAGGGCCAGTTCCTTGACCAGCCAATCCGCGAGATCGGTGGCTGTGGCGTAACCCTGTCCGGCTGCTTCCTCCATGGGCTCTGTATTCACAGTCATCTCGGCAATCATCGCGGTTACAGCGGCGATACAGAGCGAAATCGAGTCGACGGCATCGAAGGTCGGTTCCTTGTCTTCCTGCATGTCTTTTGAATAGGTCATGGGCAGACCCTTCATCAGGATGAGGAGAGCGTTCACGGCACCAACGATTCGTCCGACCTTCCCACGTACCAGCTCAGCCGCATCCGGGTTCTTTTTCTGCGGCATCATCGACGAGCCCGTTGCCAGCGTGTCCGGCAACGTGATGAACCCGAATTGGGACGTTGACCAAATCACGATCTCTTCTGCCAGCCGCGACAGGTGTACTGCACACAGCGAGAGTGAGGCCAGGAACTCGACGGCAAAATCCCTGTCCGCCACTGCGTCCATTGAGTTTCGGCTGGGTCCATCGAAACCGAGTGCGTCGGCGGTTGCGTTCCGATCTATGGGGATCGAAGTGCCCGCAAGCGCACCTGCGCCCAGTGGACTGAGGTTCAGACGCTTGCGGCAATCGGAGAGACGCGAGCGGTCCCTCTCGAACATCTCGAAATAGGCCATTAGGTGATGGCCGAGCGTCACGGGCTGGGCACTTTGCAGGTGCGTGAATCCGGGCATCACCGTGGCTGCGTGCTCTTCGGCTCGCATCAGCAACACTTCTTGGAGTGCCTTCAATACATCCCGTGTGTCATCAACGGCATCGCGCACCCACAAGCGGAAGTCGGTCGCGACCTGGTCGTTGCGTGACCGGGCGGTATGGAGCCGGCCTCCGGCCTCACCCACAATTTCGGTAAGCCGGGCCTCGACGTGCATATGGATGTCTTCCAGGGCTGGCGTGAAGGCGAACTCACCTCTGGCGATTTCGTCTTCAATCTGGTCGAGGCCCTTCAAAATCTTGTGACCGTCGTCCTCTGGAATTATCTCTTGTGCGATCAACATGTTACAGTGCGCCCGCGACGCTGCGATGTCGTGAGCGTAGAGACGCCGATCGAAGTCGATGGAAGCGTTGATCCGCTCCATGACCGCGTGAGGCTCGCTGCTGAACCGGTCGCGCAGCAACCCTGGGGAGGTCTGTTGTCCCCCTGACCGGTCAGTCGCATCATCGTTCATTGGATTACCTCAGCCACACACATCGCACGTACATGAAGCACGGACATACAATAAGGGGTTCGCTGGCCATGTGGGGAGCAATCCTCGCACTGACCGGATTGCTGGCCATTCACGCCTCGGCACTCGCTGATCCCGCCCAAAGCGAGCTGTCCGTTGGCCAGATGCAAAACTTCACTTTCTTTGATGCTCCCAAACCGATGCCCGAGGTTTCGTTCATCGATAGCGATGGCCGCGAACTCGGATTGGGCGATTTTCGCGGCAAGTTCGTCCTTGTCAATCTCTGGGCGACCTGGTGCGGGCCCTGTCGTCGTGAGATGCCGTCCCTCGACCGACTGCAAGCTCGACTCTCGGGAAGCGATTTCACGGTACTCGCGCTCTCCCAGGATCGCAAAGGCGTCGCCATCGTCGAGAAATTCCTGGCTCAGATCGGTACCTGGAATCTCGCCATCTATGTCGATTCGTCGGCTCGGTCAGCTCGTCGCCTGGGGGCGATCGGGCTGCCCACCACCGTGCTTCTCGATCGGCAGGGCCAAATTATCGGCCGCCTCATCGGGTCTGCTGAATGGGATTCCGATGAAGCAGCGCGCCTGATCAAGTCGGTCATCCAGGACTCAGAGCGCCAGTCGGCCCACGCCCGGCGCTGACACCCGCCTTATCGGGTGGGCGTTGGCGGCTCTGTGGAGTAATCGTAGAACCCGCGTCCCGATTTGCGTCCGACCCAACCGGCGTCAACATATTTCACCATCAGGGGACACGGTCGGTATTTCGAGTCAGCGAGGCCGTCGTAAAGCACCTGCATCACGGCGAGGCAGGTATCGAGACCGATGAAGTCGGCCAGTTGCAGTGGCCCCATCGGGTGGTGGGCGCCCAGGCGCATCGCCGTGTCGATGGCTTCGACGTTGCCCACGCCCTCGTACAGTGTGTAGACGGCCTCGTTGATCATCGGCAGCAGGATTCGGTTGACGATGAAGGCCGGAAAATCCTCTGCACTGGCCGGGGATTTTCCCAGATTTCGTGCGACTTCGGTCACGCAGGCGTACGTATCCTGGCCCGTGGCGATGCCCCGGATGACCTCGACCAGTTCCATCATGGGAACCGGGTTCATGAAATGCATGCCAACGAATTTCTCAGGCCGGTCCGTGGCCGCCGCCAGTCGTGTAATCGAAATGGATGATGTGTTGCTGGCGATGAGGGCTTCGGGCTTCAGCAAGGGGCAGAGAGCCGTGTAAATCTCGAGCTTGATCTGCTCATTCTCAACGGCACTCTCGATGACCAGATCGGCTGTCCCGAGTGCGGCCATGTCGGTCGTAGCCGTGATGCGGCCCAACGCATCCGCCGACTCGCTTTCGCCGATGGTCCCTCGCGAGACCTGACGTGCCATATTCTTCTCGATCGTGGATACGGCCTTGTCGAGCTGTTCCTGGCTGATGTCGTTCAGGATGACTTCGTAGCCAGCCAGCGCGCTGACGTGCGTGATGCCATTACCCATTTGACCGGCGCCGATCACACCGACCTGCTTGATGTCGGCTGCTGTTATCTCAGTTGCCAATCTTCTGGAGCTCCTTTTCGAGTTCGGGCAATGCGTCGAACAGGTCTGCCACGAGGCCGAAGTCGGCAACCTGGAAGATCGGTGCCTCTTCATCCTTGTTGATCGCCACGATGACCTTGCTGTCCTTCATGCCTGCAAGATGCTGGATGGCGCCGGAAATTCCCACCGCAACATAAAGCTCCGGCGCCACGATCTTTCCGGTTTGACCGACTTGATAGTCGTTCGGGACGAATCCCGCATCAACGGCCGCCCGTGACGCGCCCACGGCTGCACCCAGCTTGTCGGCGACGTTTTCGATCAGATAGAAGTTATCACCACTTTGCATGCCGCGACCGCCCGAGACGACCACGCGGGCTGATGTGAGTTCGGGGCGTTCGTTCTTGCTGACTTCACTGCCGATGAACGTCGAAATGCCCGGATTCTCAGCGGCGGAAGCCTCTTCCACCGATCCGGAACCACCAGAAGTCTCGGCGGTGGCGAACGCCGTTGTGCGAACCGTGATGAACTTGGTGTCATCGTCGCTTTGCACTGTTGCCAGGGCGTTGCCCGCATAGATGGGGCGAACGAACGTATCGGCGGACACGACTTCCTGGATATCCGAGATTTGAGCCATGTCAGCCAACGCGGCGGCGCGCGGCATGAAGTCCTTACCGAACGTATCCGCTGGCGCCAGGATCGCGTCGTAGTCGCCGGCCAAAGAGACGAGCAAGGGCGCCATATTCTCGGCAAGATGATGCTCATAGGCCGGATCATCGACGATCAGAGCCTTGGCCACGCCGGCCACCGCCGCGGCGGCATCGGCGACGGCACGGCAATTCGATCCCGCAACCAGAACATGGACATCGCCGCCGATCTCTGCGGCAGCCGTCACGGTGTTGAGGGTTGGGTCCTTGAGCTCGACATTATCGTGCTCCGCAATGACGAGGACTGCCATTAGATTACTCCCGCATCGTTGTGGAGCTTGTCGACAAGCTCGGCTACGGACTCGACTTTGATGCCCGCCTCGCGCCCCGGAGGTTCGGTGACCGTCAGGGTCTTCAAGCGGGGAGCGATATCTACGCCCAGGTCTTCAGGCGTCTTCTCATCGATCGGCTTCTTCTTCGCCTTCATGATGTTCGGAAGACTGGCGTATCGCGGCTCATTCAGCCGGAGATCGGTGGTCATCACGCAGGGGACCTGAACGTCGACCGTCTCCAGACCTCCGTCCACTTCGCGCGTGATCCGCGCATTGCCGTCGCCGATGTCCAGTTCCGACGCGAAGGTCGCTTGGGGCCATCCGAGCAGCGCCGCGACCATCTGACCCGTCTGGTTGGAGTCATCGTCGATTGCCTGCTTGCCAAGGATGACGAGCCCCGGCTGCTCCGCCTCGATGACCGCCTTCAACAGCTTGGCCACGGCCAGAGGCTGGAGTTCGTCGTCCGTCTTGACGTGGATGCCGCGGTCCGCGCCCATGGCCAGGGCTGTTCGTATGGTCTCCTGACACTGCTGGGGTCCGAGGCTGACGGCGACAACTTCCTCCGCCTTGCCGGCTTCGTGAAGCCTGATGGCCTCTTCCACACCGATTTCATCAAAGGGATTCATCGACATCTTGACGTTCGCCGTCTCAACGCCGCTTTGATCGGCCTTCACGCGGACCTTGACGTTGTAGTCAATCACGCGCTTTACCGCGACGAGTACTTTCATGTCTTGCTTGCTCCGGAACGATGGGGCCAGTGGGCAGCGGATTTACGTAGAGCCGAGCCCAAAAAAGCCGCAAAACCGGGAGAAATCCCCCGGTTTTCGCGGCGCAGAATATGTCCGCCCAAGAGTGGAGTCAACGCGCGTCACTACGTACCGCTCGTGAGACGAATTTCATCCCCGTGGTCGCGTCCGTCGGGCATCATTGGGTACAAGAGCGCAGAACCAAAAAAGCCGAGGGGAATTGTCAGCATGGAGCGTGGAACGGCGTTGGTCACCGGCGCATCGGCCGGGATCGGAGAGGCGTTTGCCAATCTCCTGGCTGCTGAGGGCTTCGATCTGATCCTGACGGCACGACGGGCGGAGCGATTGCGTGTGCTATCGGCTTCTTTGACGGAACGACACGGAGTGAAGGTGAGCGGGATTCCCGCGGACCTTGCCGACCCGGCCGGACCACAACGTCTTTACGACGAACTGAACGAGGCCGGCCAAACGATCGACCTTCTGGTCAACAATGCGGGATTCGGCGGGGTCGGCCGTTTCGAGGCACTTGATCAGGTCCGACAGCGCGAAATGATCGACGTCAATGTCAGCGCTCTGACCCGATTGGCGGGATTGATGCTGCCCGGCATGAAGGCCCGCGCGCGTGGCGGGATCATCAACGTCGCCTCCACCGCCGCCTTTCAGGCGGGACCGTTCATGGCGGTTTACTACGCCAGCAAGGCCTATGTGCTGTCGTTCTCCGAGGCGTTGTCCGAGGAATGTCGTGGTACGGGCGTCACCGTGTCGTGCCTTTGTCCCGGCGTCACCGCCACGGAGTTCTTCGAGACAGCAGGGTTCGGGGACCTGCCGCTATATCGTCTCGGCATGATGGATGCGGCGCGGGTGGCCCGCCTGGGATATGACGGCTGGCGCTCGGGGCGCGCCATCGTCCTGCCGGGATTGCGCAATCAGGTGCTCGTGTGGGGGTCGAGGGTGTTGCCGCGCCCGGTGACACGACGCGCCATTCGTTTTTTGCAGGAGAAATCGGGCGCTGTGACATGATTCAGTGCGTCACCTACAACACCCAGTGGTGCACGGGACTGGATGGTGTGACCGACGTTCAGCGCATCGTTGACGCCGTGCGGGACGCAGATGTGATCCGCCTGTAGGAGGTCGACAGGTGCTGGCGCAGGAGCGGCGACGTGGACCAGGTCCGGGAGCTGACCAACTGTCTCCCGGGCCGCTATTGGGCCTATGGGGCCGGTGTCGACCTCGACGCAAGCTTTCGCGATACAGACGGACACTTGATCAATCGTCGACGGCAATTTGGAAACATGGTGCTGGCGCGGTGGCCGCTGTTGATGTCACGGAACCATCTCCTGCCAAAACTGCACCTCGGCAACGCGCTCAGTCTTCAGCGCTCCGCGCTTGAAACCATTGTCGACATTCCCGGTGGTCCCTGCCGGATCGTTTCGGTGCATTTGGCGCACGCGTCGGACACAGAACTGGAAACGCAGATTGCACGCCTCAGAGAGATTGCCAATACAGTTATTTTCGACGGTGGTGCCTGGTCGGGTGTGGACCTCCCAGAGCCATGGACCCTGGATGGGGGTCCAGCTCCCGAGCCATAAGAGCGATCCTCATGGGCGACTTCAACATGACTCCGGAGTCGGAGGGCTATCGGACCATTTGCCCTGGGGGTGTACCCGGCGCGACGAATTCCGGTGGTGATGGAGGATTGGTTGATGGCTGGCTGGCGGGTGGCGGACATCCCGAAGACGGCCCAACGTGCGTTGATGAAGGTGTTCCTGTCCGCATCGACTACATTTTCGTCAACGAGAGGTTGGAAAACTCTGTCAAACAGGTCTGGGTCGACTCGGAGGCGGCCGGCTCCGACCATCAGCCGCTATGGGCTGCGATCGATCTCTAACGATTCGCGCCCGGGCGCCAAAGGACATCGCTCTGGCCTTGATCATTGAGATGGCGTGCCATGACGAAGAGATGGTCCGACAACCGATTGATGAACTTGATGGCGAGCGGGTTCACCGGCTCTGAATCCGAGAGTTCCACCATCAACCGTTCGGCCCGGCGGCTCACCGTCCGGGCAAGGTGCAGGTACGCGGATGCTGCCGAGCCACCAGGCAGGATGAATGAGGTAAGCGGCGCCAGGTCGTCATTCATGGCGTCGATTTCCGATTCCAGCCGGTCGATCTGCGCCTGCGTCATTCGCAACGCGGATTCGCTTTCGGAGAAATCATCGCCCGGCGTGCAGAGATCGGCGCCCAGGTCAAAAAGATCATCCTGGATCCGGGCCAGCATCTCATCCGCGTCGCCGCTTGTATGAAGTCGGGCCAGGCCAATAGCGGCATTCGCCTCGTCTGTGGTGCCATAGGCAGCAACCCGGACAGCATTCTTGGCGAGACGCGTGCCATCGCCCAGCGAGGTCTGTCCGCCGTCACCGCCGCGGGTATAGATCTTGGTCAGCTTTACCACTGGGTCTTCACCTCCTGCTTGACGGTCCCCTACAGGAACAAGTCGTCATAGAAGAACCACAATGCCAGCAATGCGACCGTCGTGGCCTGGGAGATGATGCGTCCCCGCATCAGCAGGTTCCCGTATTTCCTATTGAACTCGCCGCCCTTGAACATGCTCACCATGCCGGCCCCCATGACGATGAGGGTCGCGGCCAGGCCGATGATAACGAGGACACCGAGGATCGTTTTCATGACGGTTGACCCAGCGGCTCAGTTCCGGCTTCCGAGCAGGCGCCGGGCAATCACCTGTGCTTGAATCTCGGCCGCGCCTTCGAAGATGTTGAGGATGCGCGCATCGCACATGATGCGGCTGATGGGGAACTCCTCGGCATAACCGTTGCCACCGTGAATCTGAACCGCATTGTCGGCGGCGGACCAGGCAACCCGGGCCGCCAGTAGTTTTGCCATCCCAGCTTCCAGGTCGCATCGCCGATCCGCATCCTTCTCACGTGCCGCGAAGTAGGTGAGCTGGCGCGCCGCCATGATCTCAGCAGCGGCCCACGCGAGCTTTCCGTGCACGCGCGGAAAGGCGAAGATCTGCTTGCCGAACTGCTGGCGCTCGCAGGCATAGCGAAGACCCGTCTCCAGGGCGCTTTGTGCGACGCCGATGGCGCGAGCGGCTGTCTGGATCCGGGCCGATTCGAACGTTGCCATCAATTGCTTGAAGCCATTTCCCTCCTCTTCGCCGAGAAGGGAGTCTGCCGGCACTTCGAACCCGTCGAAAGAAATCTCGTATTCCTTCATCCCGCGATAGCCGAGTACGCGGATCTCGCCGCCGGACATTCCGGGGGCGGGGAAGGGGTCGGCGTCGGTACCCCGCGGCTTTTCGGCGATGAACATCGAAAGTCCGCGATAGCCCGGCTCATCCGGATCCGTGCGTGCGAGCAGGGTCATCATGTCGCTGCGGGCACCATGGGTGATCCACGTCTTGTTCCCCGTCACGCGATAGATGTTACCGTCCCGGATGGCTCGCGTACGCAGACTGCCCATGTCCGAACCGACGTTGGGTTCCGTGAATACGGCGGTGGGCAGAATCTCGCCTGACGCGAGTCGGGACAGCCAGCGTTCCTTTTGTGCATCCGTGCCGTGAATGCGGACGAGTTCTGCGGCGATCTCCGACCGGGTCCCGAGCGAACCGACACCGATATAGCCCCGGCTGAGTTCCTCTGAGACCACGCACATGGCTGTTTTTCCGAGCGCGAGACCACCGAAATTCTCGGGAATGGTCAGACCGAACACACCCAGTTCCGACATCTCATCGATGATCTCGATCGGGATGAGCACATCCTTGACATGCCAGTCGTGCGCGACTGGCAGGACCTTCTCGTCCGAGAACCGGCGAAACTGGTCGCGGATCATGCCCAGCGTCTCGTCCAGGCCCAGGTTGCCGAAATCTCCAGTGTCCGGCGACTCGGCGATAAGCTCGCCCAGCTGCGCCCGGGCCGAGGCCGAGTTGCCCCGCCCGATCATTACCCCAGCGGTGGATCGGCGCAGGGTCTCGACGGCACCCTCATCGATTCCGAGATCGGAAGGGCGTGCAACTTCGCCCTGGCTCATGGCGATACCACCGGCCAGCTGGGCGAGGTATTCGCCGAAGACGATCTGTACCTGCAGGGCCTCCCGTTCGCCGAGCCGGCCTTCCCCGTCCAAGCGCTCTGCCCAGCCCAGGGTCTGACGCAGGGCCTCGACGTACGTCGCCATCCAGGCGTACCCATGGGCCGCGAACTGGTGCTGCTCCAGCGCCGCGCCACTGACCCGCCCTTCGTCGGCCACGAAGTTCGACAAGGCGTGCTTTGCGTCCGCCACAAAGCGGTCCGCCGCCGCCAGTGAGTCGCGACAAGTCGCAATCAAGTCTGGAAGCAGGGCGTCGCCGCTGGACGGCGTCTCTGCCACGGCACCAAGCGTCAAGTCGGTCCTCCACCTGAGTATTTTCGATCTGAACGCCTGGCCTGGCGTCCAGCGGCAGTCTGATTGCCACTCTGCGAAAATGATACCGGCCCGGGCGCGGCTCCGCCATGCCAGTTCTGTGCGTTGCTCATTTTACGGGGATCCCCACTGCGCGCCGGACATCCTCGGGAGTCATACCCTGATCCCGGAGCGTCCGCAGGCTCTTCGCCTTATCCCGGGTTGCGAGGCGTTGGCCCGCCTCGTCCGCGATCAATCGATGGTGGTGATATCGCGGCGGCGGCAGTTGCAGCAGTTCCTGCAAGAGCCGGTGGATGTGGGTTGCCGGCTTCAGGTCCAGCCCCCGCGTCACGAGTGTGATTCCCTGGAGCGCATCATCGACCGTTACGGCCAGGTGATAACTCGTCGGGATGTCTTTTCGAGCAATGACGACATCGCCGTGCAGTGAGGCGTTGACGGGCTGCGCATCCGAGTCGGCTTCGTTCCAGAAGATGTGTCCGGCCTGTTCACCCAGCGTCAGTAGTGCTTTTTCCACATTGAGACGCAACGCGAACGACGCACCTTCCACCTGACGTCTCGCACGCTCGCTTTCTCCCAGGTTCTTGCAGATGCCCGGATAGAGCGGGCCATCGGGTCCCTGTGGGGCGCTTGGGCTGCGTGCGATCTCAGACCGGATTTCCGCGCGCGTGCAAAAACAGGGATACACGATCTCGAGATCACGAAGACGCTCAAGTGCTTTGCGATAGTCTGCCAGGTGATCGGATTGCCGGCGCACCGGCGTCTCCCAACTCAGTCCAAGCCATGTGAGGTCTTCAAGGATCGCCTGCTCGAACTCCGGCCGGGCGCGGGAACCGTCGATATCCTCGATACGCAGGAGAAAGCGGCCTCCGGTCTCGCGGGCCGCTGCTTCCGCAAACAGTGCGGCATAGGCGTGTCCCAGGTGCAGATGCCCGGTCGGACTCGGTGCGAAGCGCGTGACAATTTGGTCGGACATGGACGTGACACCAGATCAGATCGCGGTCGGGTATGAGGCATTGATCTAGCATACCGGCCGGGGCATTTGCTCCCGGCTTCATCTTGGGCTAACTCACACGCATGGCCCAAGCACGGAAGACTAGGTCCCGGACCACCAAGCGCGAACGTGAGTGGCGAATCGCCGAAGCCGTCAAGGAATTGACGACGCGGGATGCTGAACTGGCGCGCGCTCACGAATTCGGCGGGCCCTTTCACGATCGCTCGCGCAAGGCCGGTTTCGAAACACTGGTCCTGCTGGTTGTCGAACAGCAGCTGTCGCTGGCTTCGGCAGCGGCCATCATGGGACGGGTCCGGGATGCCGTCGTGCCGTTCAAGCCGGAGATATTGCTCGGCATGAGCGATCGGCGTCTGCGCGGGCTCGGCCTCAGTGGGGCCAAAGTCAGATACTGCCGTGCCCTGGCACAGGCCTTTGTTGACGGGGACCTCAAGCCGGCCCGACTGGCCCGTCTGGATGATTCCTTGGTGATCGAGGAACTGACCAGGGTCAAAGGGATCGGGCCCTGGACGGCGGAGATTTACCTGTTGTCCGCGCTGGGACGGCTCGACATATTACCCGCGGGTGATTTGGCGCTTCAGGTCGCGGCCCAGCATCTTTATGACCTGCCCGACCGGCCCGATGCCAAGGCGCTGCGCGACATGGGTGAGGCCTGGCGCCCCTACCGCAGTGTTGCCGCACGGATCCTTTGGCAATACTACCGCGCGCTCAAGGGGCGGGAAGTGGCGCCATGACGTCGAAGGGAGTTTTCAATGTCCGATAGGGTCAAGGCGGTATCGGTGATGTGGACCGAAATACCGGAAGAAGTCGAACACGATCTGAACGAATGGTACGACCGCGAGCACGTCAAGAACCGCGTCGACGTCCCAGGCTATGTCTGGGGCAAGCGGTACAAGGCTGTTCAGGGCGGTCCCGCCTACATGGCCGTGTACGCGACCGAATCCCCCCACGTGCAGGCAGGGGATGACTTCCTCGAAGTCGTCCAGAATCCCACCCCCGGCGAAACTGAGTTCGCGCCTCACTTCTACAACACCATCCGCATGATGTGCGATGTCACCGCGAGCGTCGGGGATTCCGAAGGTGGTTTTGCCGGTTTTCTCACTCTCACACCCATGGAAGGTGCGGAAGAGAAGCTACGGGGTTTCGTCGCTGACACCGCGCTGCCGGCGCTGCTCGAACATCACGGGATCATGGCTGCCCACCTCTGGGAGCGAAATCCCGAGACCACAGCCATGGCATCTCGCGGCTTCCCCGGCGACAACCTGCCCAAGAGCATGATGGCACCCGACTGGATGCTGGCCTTTGAAGGGACGTCGCTCGAGGGCGTCATCGCCGCCAAGAATGAGCTGCTGCCCGAGAGCGTGTTGCGGGGACACGGTGCAGAGCCCGACCTGCTCTTTGCGGCAATGCATCTCACCTATCGATACGAACACAGGGACTGACCATGGCAACACCGCCCCGGCTTGATGGACCCCGCATGCCGCCCGCATATGGCGGGCCGCCACGGCAGCTTGTGATCCTGTTGCATGGGTACGGAGCAGACGGAAACGATCTCATCTCATTGGGCGGATATTGGCAGTCGCGGCTGCCGGGTGCCGCTTTTGTCGCGCCCAACGGACCCGAGCATTCGGAGGTCGTGCCACAGGGGCGTCAGTGGTTCTCACTGGGCAACTATGATCCCAACAAGCTGCGCCGTGATCCGGCGGGTGCGTCCGCCGAGTATGATCGGCGCGAGGCTGATGTTGAAAAGGCCGCCCCCGCACTGAATGCATTCATCGATGCCGAGTTGGAGCGCTACGGTCTTGATGAGAGTTCGCTCGCCCTGGTCGGGTTCAGCCAGGGCACGATGATGTCCCTGTACGTCAGTCTGCGGCGGGAACGTCAATGCGCCGCGGTCGTTGGTTTCTCGGGCGCCCTGTGTGGCGCGTCCGGCACACCAGCGGCGACACGCTCGAGGCCACCGGTATTCCTGTTTCATGGTGACGCGGACGAGGTTGTCCCCATCCACGCCCTATTCCTCGGTGTCGAGGGCTTGGCCGCGGCGGGAGTCTCCGTGGAGTGGCACATCTGCAATGGCATCGGTCACGGCATCGCGCCGGATGCCTTGGAACTCAGCGGCCGTTTCCTCGCCGAAGCATTCTCGGGTGCGCGTCAACCTGTCGAGGTCGCCCAGATCGGGGACCGGGCCTAGCCAGGCAAGTTGGAACCGGGCCGGTTCCCGTCACGCAATCGAAACATGGTGTGTGCCAGGAATTGACCCCCAGCATGTTGTGTTTTGGGGGATCAGTGCCCAAAATAACCGCCGTAGTTTGGTGGTTCGGAGCTGCAATCCCGGGGAAATCAACTTTCGAAGCTCACTGACTCGGTCATGACACAGACATTGGAAGGCTCACCAGCGCTCGTCCTGAATGCGGATTACCAGCCGCTCAGCTATTTCCCTCTGTCGCTCTGGCCCTGGCAGGAGTCTGTCAAGGCTGTCTTCCTCGACCGAGTCAATATCGTCTCCGAATACGAACGCTGGATATCTTCGCCGTCCTTCAAGATGCGGCTGCCGAGCGTGGTATCGCTCAAGCGTTACGTGAAGCCGGCGCACACGCCCGCCTTCACCCGATTCAATGTTTTTCTGAGGGATTCCTTCACCTGCCAGTATTGCGGCAGCAACAATGATCTAACCTTTGATCATTTGATCCCGCGCTCGCAGGGTGGAAAAACGCGTTGGCACAACGTGGTCGCGGCCTGCTCACGGTGCAATCTCAAGAAGGGCGGCCGCCGGCCGGAACAGGCGGGGATGTATCCCCGCACCATGCCGATAGAGCCCTCGATGTTCAAACTGCAGCAGATCGGGCGGCGTTTCCCACCAAACCATCTTCACGAGAGCTGGCGGGACTACCTGTACTGGGATACGGAACTCGAACCCTAAAATCCGAGTGTCAGTGGCGACTAACGGAGAATGTCGCAGAGTTCCTGCGCCAAAATTTCACCAGCAACCCGGTGTCCGTTCTCGTTCCAGTGGCCGCCGGCAAAGCTCTCCCGGCCGTGAAAACGGACGCTGCCGCCGACGGCGCGGGCGGCCAGCCGTTCGGCCAGCGCAATGACCTCGAAGCCTGAGTTTCGACCAAAGCTGGCGAGGCGCCGATCGGGGTAGAGCAAGTCATCAACGCCGAGTTCCTGGGCGGCGGTGACTCGCAGGTCGAGGTCCGGCGTCACCTGTATCGGATTGCTCAGCGTGGTCAGGACAAAACGCGCACCCATTTTCCGCGAACTCTCTGCCGCGCGCGCCATCAGTGCCTCGGTGATGGCCCAGGCATTTTGCCACGCTTCGTCTTCCGGCGCCCGGTACAGCTTGCCACTCAAGCCTGCCGTGAGCTGATCGGCGACACTGAGGTCCCGGTACTTGAGACGTGCCTTCATGGCGGAATAGGCCTGACGCATGACCTGAACGGATCTCAGCGCGTTGAAGGCACCATGCTTGATATCGGTCCACAGGCGCTTCATGCGAAACGAGGCGGTACGCAGATGTTCGTTCTCGAGCCGCAGCGAACCGCTCTCCAACCGGAAATATGGTCGCCCCGGATGGCCGTCGATCGCCCGGCTGTTGTTGGCAATGTCATTGCCCGTGAAGGCGGCCAGGAGAACCACGTCCGGTGCGTACTTCTCCACCCGATGTTCCAGCACCAGGACCTGTTGGGCGGTGCCGTAACCGTTGACCGCAAAACTGAGGACTTCAGCTGACATTCCTTCGGGCCGAAGGCACGCACTGAGGCCGTTTTCCATCACCTTCCAGAATGTCGCCTTCAGCGCCACCTCCCGGCCTTCTGCAAACGAATCGCCGAGCACTGCAACCCTGAGGACGTGCCCGGCCTTGTCCCGTGCGTGGTCTATGTCGCGAAATCCCTCGGAATTTATCGAAATATGGGTGCGGCTCTCGATGGCATAGATCCCCTCGATGCCGGGTCGCGGCGACCAGCCCAATAGCGGGTCGAGGCGATTGAACTCAGGGTACGCGATGCCTCCGATGCGCAGGCCGATCTCCGCGGCCAGGAGTGACAGCATCAGGCTGACGACGAGGAGGAGGACGTTGTTAAGCTTCAAGGGAGGTGGCGAATGAATTATGCCGTCGCGGGGAGGCCGGCTCGCTAGAGCCGTTCGGACAGCCAGATTGCAAGGCGTGATCCGGCCTTGATTGCCGAGGTCAGGGCCTCATACCCGGGTGCGTCACGAGCGCCGCTATCGAGGGCCTCGTCGCGGTGTGCGATCTCGTCCGCCCGGAACCGGTCGATCGTGTCTCGCAGTGATGCCTCGTCGTCGCCAAGCTGTCGGGATTGATGATCATAGTGTTCGTCGATGACTTCTTCGATAGCGACCGTACAGGCGTGGGCGGCTTTCTCGCCCATCAGCGCCGTTCCCGCACCAAGGGCGAATCCCGCCACATGCCACAGGGGTGTCAGGGCGGTAGGCCGCACGCGCCGGTCCACAACCAGCTTATTGAACGTTTCGAGGTGCTCGCGTTCCTGTTCCGCCATGCGGCGCAATGCGGTCCCGGCAGGGCCTTTACCAAGGACAGCGAGTTGACCTTCGTAAATGCGGACGGCACCGAACTCACCGGCGTGATCAACGCGGATCATGCGCTCAACCAGATCTTCCGGTGGCAGGTCGCCGGGAAGGCGGTCTTCGCCCGTTTGCCGGGGGTGCTGGCGCTTCGATGGTGAGGCGTTCAACCGGTCCTCGCTGTCGAGCTTTTCCGTTCGGGTCACGAAGGTTCCTGCTGCAAATTCTTTCGGGCTGCCATCACCGCGAATCCGGTGAGGGCGAGCGATGCCAGCAGATTGTACCCCGCCATGGAAATACCGAACAGCGACCATGCCACCTCATCGCACCGGGCGGCCGGTGCTGACATGATCTGGGAGCGCAATTCATCCACGGACTGGGCCGTGCCTGCAGCAGCACCGGTGCATTCCGCCGTACCGGCCCACCAGGCCTGTTCGACCCCGACGTGATAAGTGGCGATGCCCGCGCCGACCAGGAACGCCACCGCCGCCAGGCCGTGGACAATCCCAACCGTCCTTGATTTGGTGGACAGCACCAGGCCGATGACCGCGAGCGCGATCGTCGCGGCATAGGGGATTCGTTGATAGAGGCAGAGGACGCATGGATCGAGGCCGCTGACGTATTGTGACAACAGCGCCGTTCCCAGAATTGCCGCGCTGGCAATCAGGAGTACCAGTGTGCTTGTGCGGGCGCTCAACAGGTCTGACATCTGCGTCGACTAGGATTCGGCGTGATACTCAGCCATATGGGCCTCAGAAGGCATAGCGCAAGACCACGAATCCTGCGAATAGTGTGATCACGAACACCGTTGCCACGATCTTGAGGTTGTCCTCGACGAAGGTTCGGATGGGCGGACCGAAACGCCACAGCAGGAAGGCCACGGCATAAAACCGAAGACCGCGTGAGATCAACGACCCCGCGATGAAGGGCAACAGGCCGAGCCCCGTGACGCCGCTGGCTATCGTGAAAACCTTGTAGGGCAGAGGCGTGAGTCCCGCGGCGAACACAATCAAAAGGCCCCATTCGTTGTACTGGGCCTGGAAGTCGGCGAAACGATCCGCGTAGCCGTAGAAGTTGAGCAGAGGCCGACCGATGGTCTCGTAGAGGAAAAATCCTATGGCGTAGCCTGCGATACCGCCCAGGACGGAAGAGATCGTGCAGACGGCCGCGATCAAAAACGCCCGAGCCCGCGCTGCCAGGACCATCGGAATGAGCATGACATCGGGCGGGATGGGAAAGAACGAGCTTTCCGTGAACGACACCAGGGCGAGCGCCGGTACCGCACGTCGATGCGCAGCGAGCGATAGTGTCCAGTCATAGAGGCGTTGCAGCACGTCAGGAGGTCCATTTCGGGCGGTGGGATGGCCGTCGCTATATCAGGCGCAGGCGCCAAGAGCAACGCAAGCGGCCAGCTCGCCAATTCTTATGCGATTCAGGGGCGGTGTCGTCTGTTTGGATGGATCACCTTATTGACCGGCGACCACCCTCGACTATGATCCGCCCCGTGCCCCTGTGGCGAAATTGGTAGACGCGACAGACTCAAAATCTGTTCTCCGCAAGGGGGTGCTGGTTCGAGTCCGGCCGGGGGCACCATCCGCCTTCGCTGAAGCTGCGGCGGATTATCTTCCTATCCCGTGAAGAGAGCTCTTGGGCATGTCCTCCATGGATGGCTTTAGCGACGGAGGGCCGGGAACATCCGCCATCCCGGGGATCTTGGGGTACAGGGCAGTTGCCTGCCCAGGTTACCTGTAAGGCAGCGCGTCAGGTAATCACCCACGAGATCACTGAAATCTCGTCTGGGCGACGACTTCAGGTGTTGAGAAAGGCCATGATTGCGGCGGCAAGTTCGTTGCCTCGTGTTTCCGGAATCATATGTCCACCCCCCTCAAGTTCGATGAAGCGGGATTCAGGTATGCGTTCGGCTATGTTGCGGCCATGCCAAGCCGGCATGAGCTGGTCATCCCGAGCCGATACAACCAGTGTGGGACAGGAGACAGCAGGGGTCAGTGGACGCGTGTCATACGACAGGATGGCGTTGAGCCTGTGTGAGATCTGTTCGGCGTCCTGCGGTGCGCGTTCAGCTTTTGCCGCCATGCGCTCGAAGCCCGCTTCGTGTTCTCGACGATAGGCTGGCGGAAACAGTAAACCCACGTTGAAACAGGCATAGTGATAAGGATCGAGCCCTTCCGCTGCCGCGATACGCAACCTTTGTGTGATCGTCAACTGGCGGTCTGCGTATTCCCAGGGTGATACCAGGGTCAGGCCATCGACACGTTCCGGGGCGACCGACACCACTGCCAGCCCAATTCCGCATCCGGTGGAATGGCAGCACAGGTGCGCGTGTTCGATATCCAGAGCATCCAGCAGGCCAACCACTTCGGTTGCACGCGCCTCCATCGTCATCGCGCCTGTCGTTGGCAACGGCGCGCTGCGCCCCGTCCCGTACTGGTCGTATCTGTAGACAGTGAATGCTTCGGAGAGCTTACCGACAAACGGCTCGATTCCGACAGGCCCGCTGCTTTGAGGGAGCAGCATGACCAACGGGCTTCCACCCCCCTTGCGAGTGTAATGGATTTCACCACCTTCAGCTTGCACCATTGGCATTCAACAGGCCTCCGAACAACCACCCATTCAAGTGGGGAATAATTTCTGCGTGTATACTCGGAAATTCGATCGGCCGCACGTTAGCTCGACCAGAGGATTTTGGTCGGATAAATAGAGATATGTCAGAAACTGAAGTGTTTGGCGAAAAATCCTCCGACACATTCGATGTGGTGATCGTGGGCGCGGGATTTGCCGGGCTCTACATGCTCTATCGGATGCGCGAGCTCGGGTTCTCCTCACGCGTCTTCGAGGCCGGCTCCGGTGTCGGAGGCACGTGGTACTGGAACCGCTATCCGGGCGCGCGCTGCGACGTCAACAGCATGGAGTATTCCTATCAGTTCAGCGATGATCTTCAGCAGGAATGGGAATGGACCGAGCGTTTCCCGACCCAGCCGGAAATCCTGCGCTATGCGGACCATGTCGCCGACAGGTTCGACCTCCGCCGGGATATCCAGTTCAACACGCGTGTGACAGCGGCGTCATTCAACGATGAGGCCGGCGTATGGATCATCACCACCGATGATGGCGCCGAGGTCTCCTCGAAATTCTGCATCACGGCGATGGGCTGTCTGTCCGAGCCCAATTTTCCGAAATTCCGGAATATCGATGCATTCGATGGACCGATCTACCACACTGGCAGATGGCCGCACGAGGAAGTCGATTTCACCGGCCAGCGGGTCGCCGTCATCGGCACCGGTTCCTCTGGCATCCAGGCCATACCGGTCATCGCCGAGCAGGCCGAACATCTGTACGTATTCCAACGAACTGCGAGCTACAGCATCCCGGCACGCAACGCACCGCTGGATCCGGAGTTTGTGCGGGAGACCAAGGCCAATTACGCAGAGGTGCGGAAGCGGGTCCGGCAAACCGTTCAGGGAATGTTGACCCGGTTCAACCCGGCATCCGCCTTGGAGGTGACGCCGGAAGAACGACAGCGCGAGTATGAATCCCGCTGGGTACTGGGCGGATTCGGTTTCATGGCCGCCTTTGCGGACCTGCTTTCCGACGAGAGAGCCAATGATACCGCCGCGGAATTCGTGCGCGGAAAAATCCGCGAAACGGTGAAGGATCCGGATGTCGCCGAGGCGCTCCTGCCGCGAAATATCATCGGCGCCAAACGGCTGTGCATAGATACCGACTACTACGCCACGTTCAACCGTCCAAATGTCACCTTGGTCGACGTCAACGATTCGCCGATCGAACGCATGACGCGCGACGGAATTGTGACGAAAGGTGAAGAATACAGGGTCGATTCAATCGTGTTCGCGACCGGATTCGATGCCATTACGGGCGCTCTTCTCAAAGTCGACATCCGCGGCAGGGGTGGGGTCAAACTGCGCGACAAGTGGATCAAGGGACCTCGCGCTTACCTCGGCCTGGCCACGACAGACTTCCCCAACCTCTTCATGATTACGGGCCCGGGAAGCCCCTCGGTCCTGAGCAACGTGATCGTGTCCATCGAGCAGCACGTCGACTGGATCGGCGAGTGCCTCCAGTACATGCGCAATCACGGCGCGACGCGGATTGAACCGCGCCAGACGGCCGAAGACGACTGGATCACTCACGTCAATGAAGTGGCTGACGCGTCGCTGCGATCGAAGGTCGGTTCGTGGTACGACGGTGCCAATATCCCGGGCAAGGCGCGCATATTCATGCCCTACATCGGTGGTCTGCCGGAGTACGCAGAAAAGTGTGCAGACATCGCGGCCCATGGATACGAGGGTTTCGTGCTTAGTTAGCCTTAGAGACCCGACGGACCATCCGGAAGGAACAGCGTACCCCAGCGCACGGCGGCCGGTGGGCGCATTTCCGGACCCGACAAAATCTCCTCGAGACATCATCTCCACTGCCATCAAGGAGTGGTGGCTGTGGGAAGCAGATGCGAATTATGATCTGCGGGCTCATCGAAGCCGACCTGCCACAACTTACCGGCGCCCAAACGTACATTGGGTCAGGCCCGCTCACTCGGAGCGCTAGAGACCCGCGCACTACATTTTCTCCAACCCCCTTGCAGGGGGGAGCGTAGAGGGAGGTGTGTCCGTTGCGTTTATCGCAACTAAGACCGCTGTTCGCCCCTCCCCTACATCCCTCTCCGATCTCGGGGAGGGAGGACTCAGTTGGGGGCGATTTGCGTCTCTCTAGTGCGCGAAGCGCTTCATGCCGCCATCCACGTACATGACGGAGCCTGAGATCATGCGGGCCTTGGGCGAGGCCACGAAGGCCACGAGATTGGCAACATCTTCCGGGTCTCCAAATTCCCCGGCCGGGATATGCTGCGCGGCGAAGGCGAGCTCGTCCTCCACTGTCGGGTAGCCGCGCTCGTTCTGCTCCGAATGGATACGGCCCGGTATGATGCAGTTCGACGTCACCCCGTCCTTGGAGTGCTCGCGCGAAAGCCCTTTGGACCAGGCCTGGATGGCCGCGTTGGCACACGTCGCGGCGTTGATGCCGAAAGGCTCCATGGTTCCCGTGATGTTGATGACCCGTCCGTATCCGCGCTCGATCATGCCGGGAACAAACAATTCCGACATGCGCAGTGCCGCCCACCATTTCAGGTTCATGATGTCGATCCAGACCTGCTCGTCGGTGCCGACCGGAGCCAGGACCATGGCGCCGGCATTGTTCACCAGGATGTCGAGACGGCCATGCGCATCGTCGACCACCTTCTTGAGAGTCGCACCCGCGTCATCGGCCGTGAGGTCCTGTGTGACGACCAGCGGGCGATCATGACCGGCCGCTTCGACCTCGTCGGCGAGACCATTGAGCAGATCGTCGCGCCGGGCGGTGATGATCAGTTTGCACCCCTCATCCGCGAGCACCTTCACGATCCCCGTACCGATGCCGACACTGGCCCCGGTGACAAGAGCAACCATGTCTTTGATCTGCAGATCCATCCGTAATCTTCCTGTGTCTTACGCCGTGACGCACTCCGTTTGCGTGACGCTCCATTTGTCGCCGGTTCCACCAGGCTGGACTTGCGTCCGCTTAAGTAGAGTACGGCATACACTCTGTTCAAGTGTGACCGCCTAGGCTCCGAGAGCAGAACGGTTCACGGACCGCTACCCAGGACAGCTGTTGACCCAAGGTAGACATTTCCAGGGGTCACTGTCACTAGGCCAGAGCCGTCGCGAATTGCCGGCACTTTCTCGTGTGCCTATATTTCGTGCCTGCGAGGAGGACATCGGATGGGGAAAATGATACGCGGCTATCCGGCAACATCGGATCGCTCGAGAGGGTGGCTCCGCTACCTTTATCGCAAGGCGACGACGCCCGACGATTGGGACAAGAACGGCCAGCCGCACCCGCACTGGGACGACGTGACCAACGAGCCGTTGGCGTCATGGCACCGCATGGATTTGGTGAGAACCAGTTTTGCGATGCCGCTGTTGGCGAACCGCACCCCGGCATGGCGCGAAGTCTATGGCCGCATCCTGGACGAATTGGTCACTCGATTCACCAGTTACTGGATGGCCAAGGACTGGCTCGATCAGATCGGCGACGATCCGAAACGTGATCAGTACCCGGAGGAATGGTACCGGGTCTTGATCCCGCCGTTCCTTCGCGGCAACTATGACGTGCCCGGCTGGACTGCCAACGGTGTCGAGCCGTGGGGCCTGCAAAATGACCCAATTGCCGCCGACGGCGCGCTGTTCATCAAGGGTGATTTCCTGATGGTGCTGGGTTTCCATCTCTATGTCACCGGCGACGAGAAGTGGAACCGGCCCTTTGACATGATTCGTAACGGCGCCGACACGTTCTCCTGGACCCATACGGGGATCGCCGAGTACCTGTTCTCGCAGATGGCCAAACGGCCAGAGGGGATACACTGCGAGAACACCAAGATCTGGCCCATGTGAATGGTCCGCGCGGGGCTCGGTCTGGGCCTCCACGACGCGCTCTACGGCAGCGATTTTCTGCCTGCCTTCGATGCCTTTTGGGATTATGCGAAACGGCACTACAACCGCATCGAGGGTGGCAAAATTCTTGGCTCACCTACGATGTACTACGACCCGTTGATACCCTGCTACCATCCTATCGGTGAAGCTCACAACTTTTCGTTTGGCACGGCCCACGGTGTGATGCCGTTGTACCTTGATGACGCGCGTGCGCTGTATGAAGACGCCATCAATAAATTGAAGTGGCGCGAGATGGCCTTTAGCGGATCTGAAAACGGAGATGGGGAGGCTGACGGGGATCCGATGGCGTCATTCGTCCTACTGATGGGTCAGTTCCTGGCCCGCGAATTCGGCGATGAGGCCCTCCACGCAAAGCTCAAGATCCGTTCAGACGCTCAAGACGAACCGAACTGGGATCCCGAGACCGGTGAACTCACGTGGCGATTCGGGCTCGACGAGCCGCATCCGAGAGGTCAAATGAACGCGACCGCCGCCCTGGCCGATGCGGCGGGGCCCAGTGCCTGGGCCGATTTGATTCAACGGCCGCATCAGCAGAGATTCCTGGAGCCGACGGTCCATGGCGTCGATTTCCCCAAGGTCTGCCTGTCCCAGGCGAGCTACGACGCCGAGCGGCGGCTGCTGGCGATCGCAACGGACGCCGGCGCACCCAACGCGGCGGGAGAACCGACGACATTCCGCATCACCAATGTCGATCCGGATCGCTGCACCATTGAGGCCGACGGCGTGATGTCGGACAGATGGCGCGCTGTCGAAGGGGATATAGAAGTCTCGACCACAGTCGGTGAGCACACTTTTGTCGTCCGCTTGAACTGAGCCGGGTGTTCGGCACCCAGGGCCGCACGCCACTTCCACTCCTGGCTAAATCGAGCCAATTACGTAGGCCAGAGAAAGCATCAGCTTAACGGTGAACAGCAGACGTTTAGCCCGACTCTGTCTGGTTAACCCCGGAAAGCGGAGAAGAACACGGCTTGTATTCGGAGACGGATTCTGGTTTCGGCGCACGCTGTATATCGGGTCACTGTTTCATTCCCGGAGGCATAACATATTGCCAAGGTTTTGATTGCTGCCCTACCCTGAAGCAGCTTAGTTGCCCTCCCTCGTCAACTGGGGACTGGGAGTATGCTCGCCGAGGCACCGAACCAGATTTGGATGGTGATGAACCATGGCCGAAATAGCCACGGACAAAGAAGTCCGTGAAAGAATCGAGGATTGGTCGCCAGAGGTTCCAATAAAAGAACCTCCCGTTTTCGTCTGGCCGCCCAGACCAAGGGCTTTCATGAAGTATGTCTTCGGATATCCGGGCTACTTTCTGCCCCGCAACATTCAGTACATGATTCTTGCGCTTCTCACTTGGTTCTATCTGACCCCCGATATGGCGACCATGAAGACGTTCCAGCTCGACTGGATCGCGTGGATTTATGGGCGCAACCTCGCCTTGATGTTGCTTGTCTTTGGCGGCTGGCACCTGCGCTTTTATGTATTCAAGGCTCAAGGCACCGCATACAAGTTCAACAAGAACTGGCCGGAGCCGAAACATCGGCGCTTCCTTTTTGGGCACCAGGTCCGGGACAACATGTTCTGGAGCTTGGTTAGCGGATGCGGCATCTGGACGGCCTATGAAGTGGTGACGCTTTGGGCATTCGCCAACGCGTACATCCCGTATCTCCATTGGGAAACCAGCCCTGTCTGGTTCGTCATTCTATTCCTGGCCTTGCCATACTTAAGGGACGCCCATTTTTATCTTGTTCATCGCCTGCTGCACACGCGGGCGCTGTATCGTTCGGTTCACTATCTGCACCATAAGAATGTGAACATCGGCCCGTGGTCGGGCCTGGCGATGCACCCGGTTGAGCATTTGCTGTATTTCTCGGCGATCCTTTTGCATTGGGTCGTGATATCGCACCCGATCCATGCAATCTTCAACATCCAGGCGACCGGCTTGGTTCCGGCGATCGCTCATGCCGGGTTCGACAAGTACCTGTTTGCCGGGGAAAAGGCGCTGCCTCTTGGTCAGCGTTACTTCCATTTTCTCCATCACAAGTACTTCGAGTGTAATTACGGGGCCGATCATTCCGTGCCGATGGACAAGTGGTTCGGCTCTCTGCATGACGGCACACCCGAAGCCGACGCCCTGATGAAGGAACGCCGCAGGAGGGCACACGCCCCAGCTTGAACTTTCACTTGAGCGCTAGGGCAACTGTAATACTCAATGACATTCTTCATTCTGAATGTCGCCTGATGGCTATCAGCGGACTTATTGATCAGATCGTCAAACTGTCTGTTTGAACTCCGGAAGCGGACTTGACGGCCTTGCGGTCAGCGGGTCGAAAGTTCAAGTCCGCTCCGCAGCTCCATTTGTCGCCGGTTCCGCCTAAGTCTTCGCTTGCGTGTATTCGCGACCATATTCGCGGGCGACGTCGATGAACCTCTCCGTCAGCACCGAGTCGTCGTCCGAGCGGCAAGCGACGCCGCAATCCATGTAAAGCTCCTGATTTGGATCCATGATGGGTACGAAGGCCGCACCCGGGGGACCGAACCGTCCCAGGGAAGCGGGACAGAGCGTCACGCCGAAGCCCGACGCGATCAACGTTACCGCGTTGTGGAGGCGGTCCACCTCTCGTACATCGTTTGGGATGAAGCCGGCCCAACGACAGGCGTAGAGGACGAGCGCGCGATGACCGGTTTCCTGGCGAGAGGGCCGAACCAGGAACGTCTCATCATGGAGCCGCCGTAAGTTGATCTCAGCATCCCCGGCCAGGGGATGGTCGGTCGACAACACGGCGACGAGTGGTTCTCGAAGGATCACTTCCTGGCGAATGCCCGGCCTGGTGACCGTCGGCACGTTATACAGAACGACGTCGAACCGCCTTTGCAGCAGCGCATCCTCGCGTTCCGTGGTGCCCAACTCCTCAAGCCCCAGGCTTGTTTCTGGGTACTGGGTTCGGAACCGGCGCACGACCCCGGGCAGAACTTCGTAACTCGACGCTGGATTGAAACCCACGGCGATATGCTCATACATGCCACGGGCAATTCCCTGGGT
>DEBC01000090.1:0-19006 GCA_002348365.1 Alphaproteobacteria bacterium UBA2966
GTCGTTTATGGCGGTTGCACCGTTGTCCGCGACGGCGGGCGACCTTGACGGGCAGGAAATTAAAGTTTGCACTTGGGGTGGTTCTTGGCGTGATATCCAGAAGGCTAATATCGTTACCAATGAAGGCGGTCTTGAATCACGAGGCGCAAAAGTTGTCTTCGTAACAGGTAGCCCCCAGGCTAACTTGGCAAAATTAATATCTTCTAAAGGTGCTCCAGTTTGCGATGTTATGGAATTTCTAGATGCAATCTGGCCGCAGGCGAACGAGTTGGGTTTTGTGGTTGAGGAACTTGATTTCAGCCAACTCCCTAACGCAAAGGACCTGCCATCATATTTGGTTGGTAAGAACTTTACAGGTTCGTGGTTCACCCAGGAGGGCATTTGTTACAACGCTGATAAGTTTAAGGAAAATGGAATTCCCGAGCCTAAAACTTATACAGATCTGATCCATCCGAAGCTCTCCGGTATGATCCAAATACCAGACATCACCTCCGGTGGTGGGCTCGCTAACTTTGGTGGCATTGTGAAGGCTGCCGGTGGTGATGAAGCTAACGTTCAGCCTGGTCTTGATCTCATTACAAAGATGAATGTAAAGAAATTTTGGTCGCGCGGAAGTGAATCAAATACCTTGCTTCAAAATGGTGATATCTGGGCCTCAATTGGTCACGTTGGTTGGTGTATGCGTGGGCATAAGGCTGGGCAGACTTACTTGAAATTTGCTCACCCAATTATTGGAGACAAGTATGTTGGGCTAACCAAACGGGGTTATCTTAGTATTATCAAGTCGAGTGACCCCAAAAACAGCAAGGCTGCTCATGCATATATTAATGGGTATCTTAGTGAGGAAACCCAATTTGCTATGTCTTCAAAGGCGGGGACGATTGCTGTGAACCAGAAGGCTTTGCCTCGCCTAGCCAACGACCCTGTTCTCTCGGTGATGGCCGTACTTGATCCGGCAGAAATTGCCAAAGAGTACACGGTTGATTATTCGAAGGCAGATCAGTCTGAGTGGAATGACAAGTGGAATCGTAGTGTTACCCGATAATTTTTGGGTATTGGTTCTGTGAGTATTTAACGGAGTAAGGTCCAATATGTCGCACGTTAGACTCGAACGGGTGGTCAAACACTACGGCAGCGTTGTAGCGCTGCGAGAACTGGATCTTGAAATTCAGGAGGGTGAATTCTTGACCCTTCTGGGCCCCTCCGGTTGTGGGAAAACGACGACGTTGCGTCTCGTTGCCGGATTCATCGAGCCCACTCAGGGAACGATTTACCTTGGCAACGATGACGTGACGTTCGTCCCCCCGCAAAAACGGGAAATTGGCATGGTTTTCCAGGACTATGCCCTGTTTCCGCACATGACGATTGCCGACAACATCGGCTTTGGCCTCAAGGAACGCGGGGCCAGCAAGGAAGAGATGCGCAAGCGGGTGAGTGAACTGCTCGATCTGATCCATCTTCCTGATATTGCCGAGCGTTACCCGGCGGAATTGAGCGGTGGTCAGGCGCAGCGTGTCGCGGTGGCCCGTGCCGTGGCCTATGCACCAAAAGTGCTCCTGATGGACGAACCGCTGGGCGCTCTCGATCTGAAGCTGCGCGAGGCCATGCAGATCGAACTGCGTCGTATTCAGCAGGAACTGAAGATCACCACCGTTTACGTCACCCACGATCAGGGTGAGGCGATGAATATGTCTGACCGGATCGTGGTCATGAACCTTGGTCTGATCGAACAAATGGGCAGCGCCGAGGATATCTACAACAGTCCGCGCACCAAGTTCGTCGCCGACTTCATCGGCTCGATCAACTTCCTGCCCGCCAAAATTCTTGATGACGAGGGTGAATGGGCGGTCGCGGAAACCGTTGGTGCTAAGGTCAAGGTTCCGAAGAGCGATGCGTCGGCTGCGTCCGGTGAAGTCGCCATTGCGCTACGTCCTGAGCGGTTGGAACTCGTGGCCAATGGTGCCGACGGCATGAACGTTGTGCCCGGCAAGATCTCCAACAAGATCTTCAATGGCAACCTGATGAGGGTGTTTGTTGATGTCGGGGCCCCCGATCCCGTCGTGATCGAGCTGCCGCCAGCCGACGTTAAGGGTGACACGGGTGATTCCGTTAGCATCGGCTGGGCGCCTCAGGACGGTCAGGTCCTGACGGAATAGAGGTCAGCACGCAGCGCGCCTTCCAGGCGACCAGACGTATCGTTGGTCCGACAGATTCCCGTGCGGGCCGTTCATTTGGATAGGAGGTTCCATGGCCGAGCAGCGGGTTGCGGTGAATCCGGGCGTTGTGGATTGGTCGGGAGAGAACCCGGGAATTTACCTTCGTGACGTCGACGACGGACCTTGGGTGACTTTGGGCGTTTTCTTCCGCGTCGTCATGTCCCCTTATGGAAGTGGGCACGCCATGCTTGTGCTAGATGAGCCGGAAACCGGCAAGGGCTGGCCCGACGTCCGTAACTTCATCGTCAACGACAATGAGGAACTTACTCGCTATTTGATACGGGACTATGTCTCGGGCTTCCCGTCATTCCGCGACAAACCCGGACTGGAGGCGATGTCATACGTGCCTCTGGACACGGTGGCGTGCGGAGGTGACCCGCAGACCGAATACACCGAGACCGTGACCGCCGGCGACCTTTCCGCCCGCATGACGTGGTCAGACACAATGGAGCCGATGGCGGTGGAAGTGACGCCCGAGACGTCGGCAACAGGGAAACATGACATGTACAGCCTGTTCTTCGAAGCAAAGCAGGCAAAAATCGAAGTCAACGGCAACCGTCTTTCTGGCAACGTTTCGACACGCCAATTCTTCGGAAAGACCATGAGCACGGCCTTCTTGGCCTTTTCGGAGACCTGGGTGCAACCGGCCTAGGCGAGACCGGATCAGACACCAACGAACGACCCGAGGGAGGAACTCACATGCCACTGTCGACACCGGTCAATCCCGGAAAGATTTGGTGGTCTGGCGACAACCCCGGCATCCTGCTGAAAGAGAGCGAAGACGGCCCTTGGTCGGCGCTTACGCTGTTCTTCCGGATCGTGTATACGCCGGCGGGACGCGGCAACGCCCTGTTCCTCTATGAGAATCCCAATGTTGAAGAAAGTCTGCCGAACGTCCACAACGTGGTGCTGCACGACAACGAGAAGATGGCCCGTTGGCTTGCCGAGAATTTCATTGGCGCATTGCCAGGACCATTCTCCGAGTCACCGGCTTTCAAGGCCTTGCAGTATGTTCCGTTGACGGAGTGCTATACGTCGGGAGACACGTCGAGCAAATATACCCAGACGGTGAAAGCGGAGGGGATCGAGGTCGATCTGATTTGGGGTCAGCTGGGAACGCCGACCGCCTTGGAACTTTCACCGGAGCACGTTGGTACGCGGTCCCACAATTTGTTCAACCTGCTCATCGAATCCCGTGATGCGTCCATTGTCGTGAACGGACGCAAGTTGCCCGGTCAGGTCGTACCACGTCGGCAGGCCGACATAGATACCACCACGGGCTTCGTGTACTTCTCCGAGATCTGGATCGAACCTTAGTAAACCTGATCTGGCTGCGCGCCGGAGAGAGTGTTTTTTGAAGGGGGAACGGGACCGTGGCAAATCTGAATGCCGCTGATCAAACGGCTATTGAGAAGGTTCTTGCGGCAGAACCTTCATTCCGGCGGATCAAGCCAGCGTCTGATGCGGTTGGCCTGGACAAGAACACGATCCTGCATGCCGGTCCAGCGTTTGCGAAGCCAGCCGATATTACCAGGCCCATTCTGAATTCTGCTGTTGTCGCGCTCGTCTATGAGGGCGTTGCCAGCGATTTCGATAGTGCCGAACAGATGATTTTATCCGGTGAGGCGGTACTGAACCCTGCCCAGGATTACGACGTGGTGACGCCACTGGCGGCTTGCGTCACTTCCTCATTCATGTTGCAGGAGATCGCCGACAGCGCGGGTGACGGGCATACCGCATACACACCGATTAACGGTGGTAACAGCGCGGGTGCCATGCGGCTCGGCGTCCGCACGGAGGAGTCGCTGGAGCTGGTGCGTTGGTTGAATGGCCAGTTTGCGGAAGCTTTGTCCGGCGCATTCGGAGATGCCATACCCACATTGCCGATTGCCAGGACGGGCATGGAGGCCGGTGATGATTGCCATGGAAGGACCCCGGCGGCCACTGCAGCACTGGCTGCGATTCTGGAGCCGAGGTTGCGCGAGGGTAAAGCTGCTCAAGAGGCGGCGGCATTCATCAAGGAAAGCCCCAGCTATTTCTTGAATCTGTGGATGGCATCGGCTCGCTGCATGCTCGGTGCCGCGTCCGGTACGAATGACAGCAGTCTCGTGATCGGCTCAGGAGGCAACGGTGCCGAGGCGGGGATTCAGGTGGCCGGTCTTCCGGGTAAATGGTTCGCAGCACCCGCCGATCCTCCAAACCACCAGATGCCCGAGGATATTCCGGCAGACCGTGCCCTCGGCGCCATCGGTGATTCTGCGATTGTCGATGCCCTGGGATTTGGTGCGATGGCGATGAATCTTGCACCAGAGCAGAAGAAAGGCATGCTTCACTTGATGCCCGACGGTGGGCTCGAACTGCCTGGCTTGTTGCTGGCGGCGGTGCACCCTGCTTTCGGAGATCTGAGTCTGTGCGTCGGGATGGCGGCACGTACCGTCGTTGAGAGTGATCGTCAGCCGGTGGTCAGCCTTGGTGTTCTCGACAATGAGGGAGAACTTGGAAGGGTGGCTGGAGGCGTGTTCTCAACTCCCATGAGTGTTTTTCGCGACGCAATTACTGCATTGGAGGCGGCGTAATGGCGGATCTCAACGAACTTGGTGCGAAGCAGGTTGCGGATCTGATCGCCGCGAAGAAGGCCAGCTCCGAGGAAGTCGTCACGGCTTGCATAGCGCGTATCGAGGAACGCGAGGCCGAAGTCGGTGCATTCCAGTATTTTGATGCGGATTACGCACTGGATCAGGCTCGTGCGCTCGACAATGGACCGGTGAAGGGTTCGTTGCATGGTGTGCCGCTCGGCATCAAGGACATCATTGACACGCGCGACATGCCGACTGGAAACGGCTCCAGAATTTATCCCGACAGGCGCCCGATATCGGATGCCAGCTGCGTCGCGCTCTCGAGAGAGGCGGGAGGGGTCATTTTGGGAAAGACCGTGACGACGGAGTTCGCATACTTTTTCCCCGGTAAGACCAAGAACCCTCATAACCTCGGACATACCACGGGTGGCTCGTCCATGGGCTCGGCTGCGGGCGCGGCGGATCACATGTTCCCCATCGGTTTCGGCTCCCAAACCGCCGCTTCAGTAACGCGCCCAGCGGCCTACTGCGGCACCATCGGCTACAAGGCGACGACAGGCGATTTCGATCTCCAGGGTGTCTGCGGGTTGGCTTCGTCCTATGACACACTTGGCTTTTTGTGTAGGGAGCTCGAAGATATCTCGCTCATGCGCGAAGTCTTGATCGGTGATGCTTCCCCGTCGCCACGCGCGGACAGCGCTGCGCCAACCGTCGGCTTCGTTCGCACACCTTGGTGGGATCAAGCGGACGCCGCGACGCAACGTGTTCTAGAGGGTGCGGCCGATCGGCTGGCACAGGAGGGGGCGGAGGTCTCTGAACCAGACCTCCCGCTCGGATTTGCGGATCTCGCCGATACGCACAAGCTGGTGATGTCATTCGATGCGGCCCGCGCCCGTGCCTACGAGTACACGAGCCATCCTGACAAGCTCAGCCCTCAGTTCACGGCGCTGATGGAGGAGGGTAGAAGCATCTCATATCAGGATTACCGTGAAGCCCAGACACGCTCGATCGAATGTCGCCGTCAATTGAAGGAATTGATGTCGGATTACGACGTGCTGCTTGCGCCGAGTGCACCGGGAGAGGCGCCCGAAGGACTGGAGGCAACCGGTGACCCCCTGTTCAGCCGGATGTGGACGTTACTGCATGTACCCTCCCTGACTCTCCCCATTGGCACGGGTGATCTCGGCTTGCCCATCGGCGTTCAGGTGGTCGGAGCCACACATGGGGACGGTACACTGATTAGTGATGCGCAATGGATCTATGACCGTTTGAAATAGCGGCTGTAGCGGGGCGGTACAGAAATGGTGAATCTCACGCACCTGAGTGTCCGGGAAGCCGCGGACGACATTGCATCCGGGGAAACGAGTGCTCAGGAACTGGTGCAGGAATGCCTGGACTGGATCTACGCGCGGGAGGACGAGGTCGGTGCCTTCGAGTATCTCGACCCCGACTATGTGATCGAACAGGCGAGACAACTGGACAATGGACCGCGCCTCGGTCCTCTCCATGGTGTTCCCGTCGGTATCAAGGACACGTACGACACGGCGGACATGCCGACCGCCTATGGGTCAACCATTTATGAGGGCAACCGGCCTGGCGCCGATGCGAGCGCCGTTGCTTTGTGCAGGGCAGCAGGAGCGGTCATTGTCGGCAAGACCGTGACGACGGAATTTGCCTACTGGAGCCCCGGCAAGACCCGCAATCCCCGGAACCCCGACCACACGCCCGGAGGTTCGTCGAGTGGCTCTGCCGCCGCCGTCGCCGACAATATGCTGCCGCTGGCGTTCGGCTCACAGACAGCGGCCTCGGTCATTCGCCCGGCGGCGTTCTGTGGCGTGTATGGCTACAAAGTGACCAGAGGTGGGTTTGATCCCCGCGGTCTGAACCCACTTGCACCAACCCTGGACTCTCCGGGTTTCTTCACGCGATCACTGGGCGATATTCCCCTCGTACGCTCCGTCCTCGTGAATGACGATCCCGATCCCGAGCCGCGCGGGGACAACAGCCCACTTCGCGTGGGCCTTGTTCGGACTGCGCATTGGGATGAAGCCGAAGCCGCCACGCGTGATGTCGTCGAAGACTCCGCAAATCGACTTGCGGATGGTGGTGCCATTGTCACCGAGCCGGAGATGCCTGATGGTTTTCAATATCTCTCCGAAACTCAGAATACGATCATGGCCTTCGAGATTGCCCGTGGATTCGCTTGGGAATACGTCAATCACCGCGACAAACTGAGTGAGACGTTTTGCGAGATCGTCGAGACCGGGTTGTCTACGCTGTATGACGACTATATCTCAGCTATCGCGCTGGCCGACCGGTGCCGTGCCGGTTTTGCCGGCGTATTCGAGGACGTCGATGTTCTCTTGGCTCCCAGCACGGTGGGAGAAGCGCCCGCGGGGATCAACGCGACGGGAAATCCTTTGTTCAGCCGAATGTGGACACTCATGCACATGCCCTCTCTTCATCTCCCGACGGGGTCTGGTCCGAACGGCCTGCCCGTCGGGGTGCAGGTCATGGGGCGACATCATGCTGACAACCAGTTGGTGGTCGATGGTCAGTGGATGTGGGACCGATTGGTTTAATCTTGTCGGGCAGAGATCGCTAGAGGGACTGGTGGCATGACACAGCTCAACGAGTTGTCGGCGCGAGAAGTGGTTTCGATGATCGCCGCCCGGGAGGCCAGCGCCGAAGAAGTAACGAAAGCCTGTCTCGATCACATCGAAAAACGCGAGAAAGATGTGTTGGCATTCCAGTTTTTGGATCCGGAACTCGCTCTGAATCAGGCGCGCGCCCTTGATCTGAGTCCCTCTGCCGGCATCCTCCATGGCCTGCCACTTGGTGTGAAAGATATTATTGAGACCATCGATATGCCGACCGGGTGGGGTTCGGAAATATACGAAGGACGGATGACCGGACGCGATGCCGCGTGTGTGGCGCTTTGCCGCGCCGCCGGGGCGGTAATGCTGGGCAAGACCGTGACCAGTGAGTTTGCCTGTTACTCACCCGGCAAGACGCGAAATCCTCACGATATCGGCCGAACTCCGGGTGCCTCGTCGATGGGGTCGGCAGCCGGGGTCGCAGATTTCATGTTCCCTGTGGGATTCGGTTCCCAGACCGCGTCCTCAATCATCCGCCCCGCCGCGCACTGTGGAACCGTCGGTTACAAGGTGACCACGGGAACATTCTCTTTGGACGGCGTGATGGAGCTTTGCAATTCCCTCGATACGCTGGGATTTCTCACCCGGGAAATCGGAGACGTGGCGCTGATGCGGGCGGCCCTGCTGGGAGATAGCGCCGAGATGCAGGTTCGTGATGAGAGCGACTCGCCACGCATTGCGCTGGTTCGAACGAAGCACTGGCCCGAAGCGGAAGCGATCACGCGGGAAGTTGTGGAAAGCGCAGCCAAGAAGCTCTCGGATGCGGGCGCCATCGTCGAAGAGCCTGAATTACCCGAAGGGTTCGATGGACTCACCGAAGCCCACGAAACAATCATGCCATATGAAGCGTTGCGCGGAAGAGCATTCGAGATCCGTAATCACCGCGAGGGCCTGACGGATGTCTTCCGCGCCTTCGCTGAGGAGGCGCAGGCGATCTCGTTCGGTGAGTACGTTGCCGCGCAGGACCTCGCCATCCGTTGCCGCAAGGGTGTTGATGACTTGTTTGATCGCTATGATCTGTTTCTCACCCCGAGTGCCGTCGGTGAGGCCATCGAACTCGGTGGCCTCACGGGCAACCCGATGTTCAGTCGCTTGTGGACTCTGCTCCATGTACCATTGATCAGTTTGCCTGTTGCGTCGGGACCGCAGGGACTTCCGATCGGAATTCAACTCGTTGGCCGTCATGGTGCGGACAATAAGTTGCTTGCGGATGCCCAATGGGTCCGTGATCGATTGGCTTAGGCTTTCCTCGACACATGACGGAACTCAACAGGTTTAGCGCCACGGCAATTGTGGATGCCATCACGTCCGGTGATTGCTCTGCTGAGGACGTAACGCGCGCATGCCTGGCGCGAATCGACGAACGCGAATTCGAGGTGGGCGCCTTCGAGTACCTCGATCCCGCCTACGCCATCGAGCAGGCGAAAGTACTCGATGACGGACCCGTTCGTGGTCCGCTTCACGGTGTTCCGGTAGCGATCAAGGACATCATGGACACCTTTGACATGCCGACGGGCTGGGGGTTCGACCCGTATGGTGATCGCACAACGGAGCGTGATGCGAGCGCGGTCGCGCTTTGCCGTCAGGCCGGTGCGGTCATATTGGGCAAGACGGTGACCAGCGAGTTTGCCGCCTTCCATCCCCGCAAGACGCGCAACCCGCACAACATCGATCATACACCTGGCGTGTCCTCCATGGGCGCTGCGGCGGGTGCCGCGGATTTCATGTTCCCTGTGGGTTTCGGCACGCAGACGGGAGGGTCGATCATTCGTCCGGCTGCCTGCTGCGGCGTGATTGGCTACAAGCCGACCTTTGACGATTTGCCGCTGGATGGCGTGATGGTGCTGGGTCAGATGCTGGACACACTGGGGTTCCTGACTAGGGATCTCGAAGACTGCGCCCTGATGCGTGGCGCCCTATTGGGTGACTCGCCCGATATCGCCAGCCGCGACACTGACAGCCCGCCGCGCGTGGCACTCATTCGCACACGCTACTGGGACCAAGCCGAGCCAATCGTGCACGCGGTCATGGAGAGCACTGTCGAAACGTTGACAGAGGCGGGTGTCAGGATCGAAGAACCGGACATGCCTGAGGGATTTGATGAACTGGGTGCGGCCCACGGCACGATCATGCCGGTTGGCTCGGCCCAGGCACGTGCGTACGAGTACCAGCAATATCGCGACGAGATGTCCGATGTGTTTCGGGAACATGTCGAGGAGGGGCAGGCAACGGACTACGCGGATTTTGAGCGTGCGGTCGAATTGAGCCGAAAGTGCCGCGCGGCATTGGATCCTCTTTTTGACCGATACGACGTATTCCTCACGCCCAGCGCACCGGGTGAAGCATTGGCAGGCACGTTCCCGACCGGAGAGGCCATGTTCAACCGTTTCTGGACGCTCCTTCACGTGCCGCTTGTGCACCTGCCGGTCTCCATGGGACCACAGGGGCTGCCGGTCGGCGTCCAGCTGGTCGGCCGGCACGGAGCTGACCGAAACCTGTTGTCCGACGCGCAGTGGATTCTGGAACGCCTGAACTAGCTTCCCTTCTTGCCGGGCAGAAAATTTACTCACTCAAGGCGAAATCCCATGATGGACCTTAACGAACTGAGTGCGACGGCGGTCGTGGCGGCTATCACTTCCAATGACTGTACGGCTGAAGAGGTGACGCGGGCGTGCCTGGCACGAATCGAGGAACGCGAACCCGAAATCGGTGCGTTCGAATACCTCGACCCGACCTATGCGATCGAACAGGCACGAGTCCTTGATGCCGGTCCCGTTCGTGGCGCGCTCCACGGCGTACCGATCGGCATCAAGGATTGCTTCGAGACCTTCGACATGCCGACGACCTTTGGTTCGGAGATATACGCCGGCAACAATACCGGGCGCGATGCGGCCATTATCACGCTGTTGCGCAATGCCGGTGCTGTAATTCTGGGTAAGACGGTGACCAGTGAGTTCATTGCCTTCTGGCCGGGAAAGACCAGAAACCCTCACAACACCGCGCATACGACGGGTGTTTCGTCCATGGGCTCAGCTGCCGGCGTCGCCGACATGATGATGCCGATCGGTCTGGCAACTCAATCCGGCGGGTCCACGGTTCGCCCGGCAGCGCATTGCGGCATTATCGGCTACAAGTCGAGTCACGGTGAAATGCCGACGGATGGCCTCATGCCCATGCAGGCGAGCACCGACACTGTCGGGTTCGTGGTCCGCCACATGGCGGATGCTGCGCTCATGCGGAAGGCTCTGTTGGGCGCTGAACCTGCGCCGCCGAGACCCGCGGACGCACCCCCGCGCATCGCACTCATCCGCACCAGCCATTGGGAGGAGGCTGATCCCGTCACCCATACTGTTATCGAGAATGTTTCGAACGGCTTGCGGGGCGCCGGCGCCATCGTGGAGGAGCCCGCAATGGCCAGTCGTCTGGACAATTTCACCGACGTGGCAATTACCATTCAACAATTCGAGTTCGCACACTGGCGCGCCTATGAGTGGGAACACTATCGCGAACGCATCAGCGAGCCCCTGCGGGATTTCATGGCCGAGGGTCACAAGACCAGCTTTGCTGCCTATAACCAGGCTCAAATCGATGCCGCAGCGACTCGAGCCGAATTCGATGCGTTATTTGATACCTATGACCTCGTCCTGACGCCGAGTGCCGTAGGCGAGGCGCTAAAGCTTGGATATCCAACGGGAAGTTCAAACTTCAACCGTATGTGGTCGCTCCTGCACAGTCCCGGCATCAATTTGCCGGCCGGCACAGGGCCGCAGGGCCTCCCCATCGGTGTACAGTTGATTGGTCGCAAATATCACGACGATCAATTCCTCGCCGACGCCGCCTGGGTCCTTGACCGCATCGAATGATGCCCGCCCGGAATCGGCTTCCTGCACGAATTAGCGGTTGACGAGAGCCCCGCGGTTTAGCATGATCCGCCGCCACGTTTTGGGGTTCTGAACGACTTACTGCGCTCGTACGAATTACCCGGCCGGTCAGCGGACTTGGCCGGCCCCCTCTCGTACGACTTTCTGCAGTGCAAAAGGAGTTCCCTCAAAATGTCATCCCCCAATCCTGAGCCTTCACCCAGCCGGCGAACGAACGGCGCTTCCGTCACCTACCGATACCGTGTGACCGCTGAGCCGGAGATCTCGGTGCTGTCGCGCGTGCTGGAGCTGTTCGTCATCCGCGATGCCTTGCCCTCGCGTGTCACCAGTGAAGTCGTCGAGGGTCACGAACCCGTTCAGGAGATCGAGGTCGACGTCGGCGGATTGGAGGACCGTATGGCCCGGCATCTCTCGGTTCGCATCCAACAGTTCCCCGCCGTGCATACCGTCTCGATGGGCCAACGACAAAAATTCGATCGCTGTCCTAGATTCAATATCTAGTATTCACAGTCTCCAGAAATACCAGATCCAGTGTGAAACAGTATCGCTGACTCTGTACGAACTGTGCGAATTTAACCGCGGATATGCTGATCGACCCATGCGGCATGTCGCAGAAGCGACTCGTCCTCATATCGCCGGGCCACGACCTGCGCGCCAATGGGCAGACCTTGAGGGCCCGTGAACGCCGGAATGTTCATGGCGGGCAAATTCAAAATGTGCC
This sequence comes from Alphaproteobacteria bacterium UBA2966, assembly GCA_002348365.1. Classification (GTDB taxonomy): domain Bacteria; phylum Pseudomonadota; class Alphaproteobacteria; order UBA2966; family UBA2966; genus UBA2966. The sequence continues at coordinate 12,052 of DEBC01000090.1, forward strand.
ACAGAAAGTTGAAGGTGACGGGGCCCGTGTCGGCATGCCCGACATGAGGTTCTCCCACGGCGGCCGGTGTCAGGATGATGTCAATATCATCCATGAGTTCATGAATCAGGATCCGTAGCCGCTCAATATTGCGCATATCGTTGAGATAGGTGGTGAGCGAAGTGGCCTCACCGTCCGCGATCATCTGCCGTGCCTTGTTGGAGATGCCATCAGCCCTTGTGTGTTTCTCGTGCGCAAGAGATCTCGCCATTTCGAACACGACAATCCGCCAGCACACCGGCAAAAGGTCGTTGAAGTCACTTGGCAGATTCAGGTCGACGACCCGGGCGCCGGCCTTGCCCAGGCGCGTTGCAGCGGCCTCGAGGTGATCATGTGTGGCTTGGTCGGCCTCGTTCCACATCGGCGTCCGGCAGAATCCCACCCGCGGCGGTGAATCGACCACGGCGAAGGGACGCGTGGGAATTGCCATCAGAACCGACCGAAATAGAGCGAGGTCTTCGATGGAGCGCGCCATGATACCCAAAGTGTCGAAGGTTTCCGCCAGATCGTGGACGCCGGCCATACTGAAGAGACCGAACGTCGGTTTGAGTGCGTAAACGCCGCAATAGGCGGCGGGTCGGATCATCGATCCCGCGGTCTGCGTTCCCATGGCCAGTGGCACGTGAAAGTCGGCTACTGCTGCCGCCGAGCCACTGGACGAACCACCTGGCGTGTGTTCGGGTTTTAGAGGATGTGCCGTCGGTCCGGGATGTCGCCCCGCAAATTCCGTCGTCACCGTCTTCCCGAAGATCACTGCACCTGCTGCGCGGGCCAGCGCGACGCAGGCGGAGTCGGCTTCGGGCACGAATCCCTCGTAAATCGGCGATCCGTAACGCGTGGGGAGATCACTCGTATCAATGATGTCCTTAAAGCCGATTGGAAGACCGTGCATTGGGCCCGACACGGAACTGGCGTCGAGCATTCGAGCCTGTTCCAGGACATGTTCGGGATCGACCACGACCCAGGCTGCCACGTCGGCGTCGCGCTCTTCGATCCGATCGAGACATGCCCGCACCAGTTCCTCACAACTGACGTCTCCATCGGCAATGCGCTGGCCGGCTTCGCTTGCGGTCAATTCGTTGAGGGCTGTCATTCAATAAACCTTTGAAATTTAAGCATCATCCGAACGGGCTTCGGGCGGAGCAGGGTACCACGAATCAGGCTCGGGTCGCACCCAGTCGTCAGGTGCGCCACGTATTTCGATGATCGTTTTTAACGGATCCTCGGTATCTAAGTAGGCGAACTTGGCACCTTCATAGTTTCCTTCCATGAGGATGGAGTAGCCGCGTTCCGCAAAGGCGTTGACATGCTCTTCGTAGTCGAAGCCATTGTGGCGGACCTGAACGTGATGGATGCCTTCGTCGTGTGCCTCAAGAAATTCTTCGTAGATCGTCGGGCCGTCGAGCGGCTCAATCAACTCCCACATCACCTTTCCTGACCAGCAGATCGCGGTGTCCATGCTGTATGGGATTTCCTGACCTCGGATACGCATCTCGGTGAGCTTGGGCGGCGCATATCGATAAATGCGCCAAGGTCCAAGTCCCAGAGTTTCGGTGTAATGTCGAAGCGCGGACTTCAGGTCGCGGACCACGATTCCTACATGGGTGACGTCCTACAGGAGTGGCTTGACTGAATTCATGCGAGCCTCCCGGCTGATATCGACATGCTGATTCCCCCGACGTTTTGACCGCACTCGGGCAGCCCTTATAATTCGATCTGGCGCCGGGCCAGCGCCGTGTTGAACGGCAATAGCGACCGGCGCCAACATCATTTATCAGGCTTTACGGGCCCACAACCTTCGAGAAGGAATGGATGGCACAATTCGGAATTGGACAAGCGGTCCGCCGGGTCGAGGACCCAAGATTGCTTTCGGGCCAGGGTAACTATCTCGACGACGTCAATTTGGCTCGTCAGGCGCATGCGGTGGTGCTGCGTTCTCCGGTGGCTCACGCGCGGATACGTGGGATCGATACGACGGCAGCTCTCGAATCTCCGGGTGTTCTAGCCATCTACACGGGCGCCGATATCGAATCGGATGACATCGTCCAACACCTCGATACTCCCGGCGCTAGTGCTGTTGCGCCTGCACCCATTGTCGTGCCACCGCGCGAACTTCTCGCCTCCGATACCGTCCGTTTCGTGGGGGACAACCTCGCCTTCGTCGTGGCCGAAACAGTGGCTCAGGCACGAGACGCTGCCGACCTGATCATCGTGGACTATGAGGACCTGCCGGTTGTCACCGATCCCGAAGCGGCGATCGAAGAAGGTGCTCCACGGATCTGGGAGGATGCGGTCGACAACGTTAGCTGTACGTGGACCAAAGGTGATGAGGCGGGCGTGGATGAGGCGTTCGCCAAGGCTCATCACATCACCACCGTGCGCCTCATCAACAACCGCCTCGTCGTGAACGCGATGGAAACACGGGGCGCACTCGGCGATTACGACCCGGGTTTGGGAAAATACACGCTGTACGCCACGACCCAGGGCACCAATCTCGCCCGGAACTGGCTGGCGCCCTCTCTCAAGGTGCCAATCAGCGATCTTCGCGTCATCACGCCGGACGTCGGTGGCGGTTTCGGAATGAAGGTCATGGTGTATCCCGAGTACGTTCTGGTCTGTTGGGCGGCAAGGCGTCTCGGGCGTCCGGTGAAGTGGATCGGTGATCGTTCCGATGCTTTTCTGTCCGACTCCCATTCCAGGGATCATGTGACCACGGTTGAACTTGCTCTGGACGAGAATGCCAAATTCCTCGGCATTCGCGCCGACACCATTGCTAACATGGGCGGGTGCCTGTCGACGATGGCGCCCCTGGTGCCGACGGCAGCGGGTTCAAACCTCTATACGGGTCTCTATACGATGCCGGTCGCGCATGTGCGCGTCCGTCTCGTTTTTACCAATACGGTGCCGGTGGATGCCTATCGGGGTGCAGGACGGCCCGAGGTGGCTTACGCACTCGAACGCGTCGTGGATGCGGCGGCGCGCGAGATGGGATTGAGCCCGGATGAAATCCGGCGGCGCAACTTCGTACCCAAGGATGCCCTGCCTTACGACACTTGTATGGACGAGAGCATCGACAGCGGTGATTTCGAGATGGTTATGCAGGCGTCCATGGACCGGGCTCAATGGGATCAGTCAGAGTCGCGCAAGAAAGAAGCGCGGGACAATCGCAAGCTGCGAGGCGTTGGCATGGCGACGTATGTCGAGGCATGCGGCGGCGGTGCCGACGAGCTGGCGGAACTGCGCGTGGATGCGGATGGCCGTGTGGCGGTTCTCGTGGGATCGCAGAACAACGGACAGGGCCACCTGACGGCTTACGCTCAGATCATCAACGAGACCATGGGTCTCGATCCCGCGCGGGTTCGATTGGTCCAGGGCGACACGGACCTGATCCCCTACGGGCGGGGTACCGGCTATTCGCGCTCCATTCCCGTCGGTGGTAGCGCCGTGAAAGGAGCTGCGCAGAAGGTGGTGGAGCGATGCAAGAAGATCGCCGCCCATCTACTGGAAACCGCCGAAGCCGATATTGAGATCGAGGACGGCAGGTATGTGGTCGCAGGGACCGATCGTTCTGTCACCTTCGAGGAAATCGCTGGCAAGGCCTACACCCAGGGCGTCTTACCGGAGGAACTCGGCTTCGGTATTGCCGAGCGTCATGAGTTCGACCCACCGGGGCTCACGTATCCCAATGGATGCCATATCGCCGAAATTGAGATCGACCAAGATACCGGTGCCATCGAGATCGTGAACTACACGGTGGCCGATGATCTGGGAAAGGTTATCAATCCCTTGCTGCTCGCCGGACAGGTCCACGGGGGTTGTGTTCAGGGAATCGGGCAAGCCATGTTGGAAGGCGCGGTATACGACGAGGAATCGGGACAACTCCTGACCGGGTCGTATATGGACTACACCATGCCTCGAGCCGACGATGTCCCGTACATCGACTTCGAATACCACGAAATTCCGTGCCAGAATAACGCGCTCGGCATCAAGGGGGCGGGCGAGGCGGGCTGCATCGGCTCACCACCCGCAATCATCAACGCCATTGTCGATGCGTTGTCGGACTACGGTGTGGATCATGTCGACATGCCGGCCACGCGGGAAAAGTTGTGGCGGATGATCCACAACGGCGGCGCGGCGTAAGCGAAAGGGGCTCTCATGGCGGCAAATGAACTCGACGGCGCACCCGAACCTTTCTTCTTTCGCCATTCAGCACGGCAAATCCTGTTCGGTCCGGGAAAACTGTCTGAACTGGCAGAGATCGCCAAGGCACGAAACGTCGAACGCGTGGTTGTCGTCATGGATGGCTTCTTCATCGGCGGACCCCTCGAAGCGCGCGTGCGTGAAGTGCTTGGAAACGTGATCGACGTCGAGGTTCACGGTGTGCCGATACAGGAACCCGATACTGAAACGGTAGAGGCCTGCCGTCAGGCCCTGGAAGATCAACAGCCCGATATGGTCATCGCGGTTGGAGGCGGTTCGACCATGGACACAGCTAAGGTCGCCCGAATTCTGTTGTCGAACCCGGGTAGCGTGGAAGAGATGGCGGGATTCGAGCGCTATTACGAACCGCACCGGTCGGTCATGGTTTGTGTGCCCAGCACGGCAGGCACAGCGTCCGAAGTCTCTGAGATGGCCGTCATCGGCCTCAAGGGGTCGGACATCAAGTTGCGCTATCGTTCCCAGAATATGACCGCCCAATTCGCGGTGCTCGATCCGGAACTGCTGCTCAGTGCGCCGCCTTCGGTGACCGCCAATACCGGATATGACGCGTTGACCCATGCCATCGAGTCCTACATCTCGCGCGGCGCCAACATCATGTCGGATCCATATGCGCTCGACGCAATACGGCGCTTGGTCAAATGGCTGCCGGTAGCCTACCGCGAGGGTGACAATCTCACGGCGCGAGGACATTGCCACATCGGTTCGATGCTCGCGGGCGTGGCCTTCAATTCGACCCAACTGGGGCTTGCACACGCGATCGCGGCTCCGCTGGGTAATATCCACCATGTGGTTCATGGAAAGGCGAACGCGCTCGCTCTACCTGCGATCATTGCCTACAATGAGCCCGAGTTGGGTGAAAAGGGCCAGATTCTTGCCGAGATCCTTGGCAGCGAGACGCCTTCCGAAGGGGTGGCGCGAATTCGGGCTGAACTGGATCTTGATATTGGCCTGGACGAAATCGTCACGACCGACGAGGAACGAGAAACCATCATCGAGGCAGCCATGAAGAGCGGCAATGTACCTTACAGCCCTCGCGAACCCTCGGTGGAGCACATCAGGGCCATTGTTGCGTCCATGCGCCAGCCGATTGGTGCCTCACGGCCTGTTCTGGAGATATAGAGATGCGCGGACCACACGATCTGGGAGGATTGCCTGCGGGTTCCGTCGATTTGTCGGAGCACGAGCACGGCTTTTGGGAAAAACGCATCGACGGCATCCGTCTGTTGTTGGCGGACAAGCAGCGCCGGCTGATTTCGGTCGATGAGATGCGCCGGGGTATCGAGGCGCTGGGCAAGGAAGCCTACGACAAGCTCAACTATTATGAGCGTTGGACTGCATCTGTAACGGGCGTCATGTTGGAAAAGGGCGTGATCACCGCTGATGAACTCGGCCGCAAGATAGCGGAGATTGAAGAGCGGGATAAAGCGCGGTTTGAAGATGACTAGGTTTGCCCCCGGAGAGCGCGTTTTGGTCCGCCGGGCCTATCCGCCGGGTCATATCCGCACGCCCTGGTACATTCGCGGCAAGACAGGCGTGGTTGAGCGCATCTGCGGCGAATTCGGGAACCCTGAAGAGTTGGCATACGGGCGCGACGGGACTCCCAAACAGCCCCTTTATCGAGTCAGGTTCCTGCAGAAAGAAGTGTGGGACGACTACGCCGAGAATCCTAACGATACGGTTGATATCGAGATCTACGAGCATTGGCTGGAACCAGCCGCATAGCATCAAGAGGCCGATATGAGCGAACACACCCACGATCATGGTCATGACCATGACCATCCCCACCCGAACCAGCCGGACATCGATTCCGAACCCATGGGCTACTACCAGTTGATGGGGAGTGCGTTGGGTGAATTACTTATCGAGAAAGGCGTGATTACGGCCGATGAATTGCGGGCGGCCATCGAGAACGTCGACAGCCGGTCTCCCGAAGGCGGTGCAAAGGTTGTGGCCAAAGCCTGGACCGATCCCGAATACAAGGCGCGTCTCTTGGAAAACGGAACCGCGGCCGTCGACGAGCTGGGTATCGACATGCCCGCCACGCATCTCGTTGTCGTGGAGAACACCGATAAGGTGCATAACGTCATCGTTTGTACGTTGTGCTCGTGTTATCCGCGCATGCTTCTGGGATTGCCGCCGGACTGGTACAAGGCGCATGCTTATCGCAGCCGGGTTGTCCGGGAGCCACGAGCCGTCCTCAAGGAATTCGGCACGGAGCTGGCGGATGATGTCGAGATTCGGGTTCACGATTCGACAGCGGATATGCGCTATCTGGTTCTGCCCCGGCGGCCGGACGGCACCGAGGGAATGTCCGAGGAGGAGTTGGTCGAACTCGTCAGCCGCGATTGTATGATTGGGGTCACTCTGCCACGGTCCAGTTGATCTCGGGGCGGGTTAGCGCCTGCCGATAAGCTGCATGTAGGCGCTAAACGCGGCCTTGGACCGCCACGTTCCGCGCTCGATCAAACCTTCTTTCCGGTAAATCTCGGCAACGTGGGGGTTCTCCGCCAACCCGGCCCAGAACAACCTGTCGATCCCGCTGTCACGTGCAATTGTCATCCGCGCGGTGAGGTCTTCGGCCTGACCACGTTCCGAATAGGGTTCCACTCGCGGGTCGGGGCCCGCAACTTCGGTAGCTGCGATAGGGCCGTTCCAGCGCGCCTGCACCCATGCCACCTTCGCAGGGATGTCGTCG
>DEBC01000090.1:19215-23370 GCA_002348365.1 Alphaproteobacteria bacterium UBA2966
CGGTGAGGTCTTCGGCCTGACCACATTCCGAATAGGGTTCCACTCGCGGGTCGGGACCCGCAACTTCGGTAGCTGCGATAGGGCCGTTCCAGCGCGCCTGCACCTACGCCACCTTCGCAGGGATGTCGTCGATGCGATGACGCAGATGAGTGTCCGCCCAATCGAAACTGGCTTCTCTCAACAAGTGGTCATACCAGTGCGCCACGCGCTGTTCTCCATCGAGGATCAGCTCCATCGCTGCGGAGGAAATGCCGCCGACGGCAACCGGTACGTTTGGATCAGCCCGCTTCACGGCTTCATAGGCCGCGCCCAGGATGGCGAGATATTGATCCGACGTGCCATGCCAGAAGCGGCTAGCACGGTCCTGTCCGCCGACATCTCGAGGTACGACCTCGTTGTTGATCTGGATGACTAGCCATTTACCCGGAGATGTACCAGTGCCTTGGATGGCGCCAGTGAGAGAGCGGACCGCTTCCTCCAGGCGTGCCTGGTAGAGGCTCATATCCACAGGTGGGAATCCGCCCCGCCCAGCTCTGGCGTATCCCACCGTACCGCTTTCATCCGCGTTCGAGCGGTCGCGGTGGTAGATCGTGAGCCAGAGTCCGGCCCCTCGGGTGATGAGCATCGGAAGGCTTCGGACGAGCACGTCGAGCTTCCGCATTGATCGAGGATCTCCCATCTGCCACTGTTGGCGTACCCAGCCGACACCCAGCGCATCAATTGCGTTGAAAGCGCGGCAGTCCGCCGGGACATCGAAGATGCCATAGAGGTTCGTACGCGGCTCGATAGCCGTTTGGGAAACCCCGGGGAAGGGCAGCAGAACCAGCGCCAGGCCAAGGCAAATTCCAGCTAGGGCAAATCGCAAGTTTGTGGCAGGTAAAATCTGCCGATCGGTAATTACGGCCGGTTCACTACGCGCGATCAATCGCGGACTGAGCTTCGAGATGGACGTCGAATTCATGGATTAAGGTTAATAGCCTGCATCGCCTCAACCCGGAAATCGGCGCGCTGACTGGCAATCCAGCGCCGCGAATCCTTACCGTACTCTTACTTACGTTGCGTCTAGGGTCAGGTATCCCCGACAAGCTCATATGCGATGGGACTCACTGGTCCGTGAACGCAGATGGTTAATTTCTGCCTAGCCGCGTTCCAGCAGACGATGGCACATGCGTTGCGCCGCTCTATCGGTACGGGGACGTAACGTACAGATGTTCAGTCCCGAAGAATCGGAATCCGGATAGCTAGAAGAGCAAACAGCTGAAGCGGCGACCTGGTGCTCGTGTCCGGTCGATCGACTCACCGCCACGACCTTCCGCACAGCCGCCCACTCGTACCGCGCCTCGTATGAAGTTTCCGTAACCGTGCGGCGACGGATACCGGGGGGCGAATGAACATGAGGCGCTATTCCTTTGATGTGTCGGGGTTGCCGTTGCTGATCGACGGTGACAAAGAGGCCTGGGATAGGTTTGTCGAGGCCTATTCACCCGTCGTGTACGGCGCGCTCCGGCGCGTTATGAGTCGGTCGGGCAGTTCCGAGGACGATGTAGCCGACGCATTTCAGGACGTCTTCGAACGGCTCTGCCGCAACGACTTCCGCCTTTTGCGTACCTTCGACCCGGAGCGCGCTTCCCTGGCGACGTGGATCCGGGTGATCTCCCAATCCGCCGCCATCGATGCGCACCGGAAGCGGCACGGCGCGGTGTTCTCCCTTGACGATGACAGTATCCCTGAACCAGCGATCAACCCCGAGCCGGTGGAGCGCTTGGCGCCACCGGTATCACAGCGTCCAAACGTGAAGGTGACCAAGCGACGCCTATGGATTGTTTCGCCTTGCGTGAAGTGCTCTTCTGGCCGGATCGGGAGGATGCGCCGGAGGCGGTTCTGGATTGCGCGCTGCTCGAGCAGTCGAGCGCGTGGTGCGCCGATCCGGGAGACGAAGCCTACAATCAGCCGGTATCCCTGCCGTATGCCGGTCATGCGGAGAGTTTGTGGCGCGAGGACGGGTGTTACGACATCGTCGTCGTCATGGGATACAACGACCGTCCCATCGTTCCGGGCTGCGGCAGCGCGGTCTTCCTGCACGTTGCGGACGCGGACTTCAGTCCGACGAAGGGCGGTATCGCACTCGCGCGGGAAGATCTCCTGGCCTTCCTGCGTGCCTGCAGCACCGATAGTAGGATCTGCATCGTCGGCTAGGGCTAGAGGCCTGCTGGCATCTCATTTATTGCCCTCACTCTAACCTTCTCCCGAGCACGGGAGAGGGAACTCCTGCGTCATTCGATCGTTTATCTCTCAACCCGCGAGAGGGGTGACTACATGTTAGGCCACTTATCCGCCCAGGGCTGGGCTTCTTCGAAGGCCGCGGCGAGCTGAAGCAGCCGATCTTCACGGTACCACGGCGCAACGAGTTGCACGCCGACGGGAAGGCCATCGTCCGTCCATCCGCACGGTAGCGTGATCGCCGGATGCCCCGACATGTTGAAGGGATGGGTGTATGCGTACCAGGCAGCACGTAGTTTGCCGGCGGGTTTACCTTCGATCACGATCTCCTCGTGTGCGTCGAAGTCGGCAGCGGGAGGCGGAGCGGCGAGCGTCGGCGTGATCATCAGATCGTACTTGGCAAAAATCTTCTCGATCGTGCGGTAGATGTTGCTGCGGGCGAAAAGGGCCTTCTGGAGATCGACTCCTGTAACCTTCATGCCTTCCGCCATGTTCTCCTTTAGTGTCGGGTCGATGAGATCGGGCGTGGCTTCGAGGTGCTGTACCATCCGCGCGTACTGGGCCGAATAACCGATCGTACGCCACATTCCATCGCCGGGCTCCAACACATCCTCCTCCGGCTCGATATTCAGGCCGAGGTCCGTAAAGACTGAGACAGCCCCCTCGACGGCGGTTCTGACACCGTTGTCCAATGCTGAATTGCCGAGCAGGGGGAACCACGCCGCCTTCAAGTCCGTTGGTACTGACGCGTCTTTGGTGATGGACAGATCGGGCATGGCCGGCTGGCCTTGCGCCCAGGGATCGCAGGCATCGGGCCCACCCATGATGGCGAACATCAGCGCGGCGTCGGCCACGGTGCGGGTCATGGGCCCGATATAACTGAGCGTGCCGAACAGGTCAGCCGGTGATTCCTGCGGAATGCGGCCCAATGTCGGCTTGAGGCCGACAATGCCGCAGGCGCTTGCGGGAATTCGCACGGACCCGCCGCCATCGGTGCCGATGGCCAAAGGCCCCTGACCGCTGGCGACGGCAGCTGCCGACCCGCCACTGGAGCCGCCGCAGGTCCGGTCCAGGTTCCAGGGATTGCGGGAGATGCCCGAGACGAGGCTAGTAGTGATCGCCTTGTGACCGAGGGCGGGTGTGGTGGTCTTACCGAGAAGAATGCCACCTGCCTCTTTCAGCCGCTGTACGGAAACGGCATCGTGCGCGGGAACGTTCTCGCTGAAAACGGCTGAGCCGAATGTCGTACGCACCCCCGCCGTCGGCACCAGGTCTTTAACGGAGAACGGAACACCGATGAGAGCGCCGCCTTCACCTTTCGACAGCGCCGCTTCGGCATCTTTTGCGGCCTTCCGTGCGACGTCGGTGCACACGGTTACGAAGGCGTTCATTTTGGGCTGCAAGTCCTCGATGCGTGCGAGGACCGCGTCGGTCACCTCGACGGGGGAGAGCGACTTGGCCCTAAAGGCATCGAGAAGCTGGGTCGTGGAGAGAAGAGTCACATCGTTGGACATGAGGCGTTGCCGTTTCAGTTGAGTCGCGAGTTGGCGGAGAACTTCCGCCGAAAATGTTTCAGGCTTTCGGATACCAACAAGAGTCTAACCTGTGGGTGTGGGCGAGTGCGACTTACTTTCCGGGATATCCTGCGGTGATGTATCGGATGCTTCAGCAAGGTCCTTAAGCATATGCCCTGCCAAGGCTTCCTTGACCGCCGAGCCGTAGGTTTCTGTCAATGCAGCGACCACGGGCGTAGCAGCCAGGGCGTGGTCGCGGCGTTCGGCATCTGCGCTACCTTCGCGCACGCCATCGAGAACGGATTTGGTCGCTGTCGTCTCCGGTGGCTTACCCGGAACGTATCCGGGAGGGTCGGCGGCCGTGCCCACGATCAGACCATGGCGCTGGAGGTTCGCAAGGACCTCTTCGAGCGCCTCTTGC
>DEBC01000090.1:23771-26447 GCA_002348365.1 Alphaproteobacteria bacterium UBA2966
TGCGCGATGTGCTGCATGGTCAGCAAACCGAGTCATTCCAGGGCTTCGGCGCTGATGGTCGTGGTTTCCCGGCTGGCCAGCGTACGAGCCGGATACTGGACGTAAAAGGCGATGTTCGACCCGATCAATAGGATGAGCCATCCCAGATAAAGCCATATCAGGAAGAAGACCAGGGTCGCGAACGTTGAGTAAATTGCCGTGTGCTTGGCCGAGGACACCACGAACGAAGCGAAGGCCCAGCCCACGCTGTTCCACAGCAACCCGGCAACCAGGCCGCCGATGAGGGCGGGGCGGAGTTGCACGCGCGTATTCGGGATGAACATGTACATGAAGGCGAAGGCCGCCATGATCATCATGTAGGGCAGGATCCGGCCGACCAGTTCCACCAGGGTGCTGAACGGCTCGATAGCAGAGAGCGCTTCGACCGCGCTTGGCGGCATGACCGAGGCGGTGATGCCGACCGATGCGAAAACGAGGGACGGGCCGACCACGAGCACGCTGATGTAGTCGCGAAAACGCTGGCCCATGCTGCGTTCGGACTTGATCTGCCAGACATAGTTGAAGGCTCGCTCGATCTTCTGCATCAGTGAAACGACGGTGTAGAACAGCAGCACGAATCCCAACGAGCCGAGGACGCCGACCTTCACGTTATCCACGAAGCCGACGATGCGTTCGGTGATCTCCACGCCCTTGTTGCCCAAGGGCGCCAGCAGGTTGAGGAGCATGGGTTCCACCTGGTTGTGGACCCCGAAGCCCTTGAGGATGGAGAAGCTGATCGCCAGCAAGGGCACGAGCGAGAGGATCGTCGTGTAGACCAGGCTCATGGCGCGCAGCGTGAGCTGTCCCTCGCGCATGTCCCGGACGAGAGCATAAGCGATCCGGGTCGCACGTAACGCCAAACCTCGCCACTTCGGGAGCTGGTTGGCATCCGTATGCCACAGCAATCCCGTCACGGATGCCGCGACCGCGCCGATCTATATCTCCAATGATTCTCGCATCTGCTTGATTTACCTACCAAACGTCCCGCTTCTCTTCGAATAGCTTAGCGGGAGTGTTGGCGCGTGAGTAGTCGGGATCGGCTATGCTGTACTGAATGTCGCGGCGTTGGGATCAGTGAGTGGCCCGCGCCTTTTGGCGGGGGAGAAGAGTGATGTCGGGATTCGAGTATCGGCTGGACCTGTATGAGTTCCTGAACGCGAACAGGAACAAGATTCTTGCGGACGGCGAAAAGGTGGCTGCTGATGTTGGTGTGCCTGACGACCTGAAAGGCTGCATCGGACTTTCGGGCGCGAACTCGAGCTATCCTGGCACGCTTCGCCGCGACGTTCTCGATGCTATCGAGGAGGCCGCGACCAACATGCGTCCGGTCCAATACTACGGCGATCAAATCCGCCGTGTCGTGAAGTCGGTTTACGGCGACGACTACGACGCCGTTCCCACCAGCACATGCGAAGGCGCGCTTCTCACCACTTATGAGAGCCTCGTATCACCGCCAACCATGGGGCGTGGCGATACCTATCGGGTGCGGATGATCTCGCCGTACGAGCGTCACATCGAGCACCATCTCAGCTACGGCCGCCCGTTCCCACCGCGCTACAAGGATGTGTTTGCCGACCGTGGCGCGACGGCGGGGGAGTTGGGTATCACGGGCCGGCGGCTTGAGAATGTCGATATCGTGGTCGTGCCGCTCGAAGGCGCGAGCTATGACGTGCACGGCATCAAGGCCTATTCGTGCCCGCTGCTGCTCGGCGTCGATGCGGACGCAAGTGTCGAAAAGCTGCGTCGGGCGGCGGAAATCCACTCCGAGTTCCTGGGTGCGATGGTGTCGCTCGCCTATGACACGCCGGGCTACGGTTACGAGGCCAAGGACGCGGACGGTGTGCCGGTACTGCAGCGGGGCCTCGGCGATATCGCCGCCGAATTCGGCGTTCCCTACGTGGCGGATAACGCCATCGGCATTCCCTTCATCGGTGCTGACCCGCGTAAATTGGGCGCCGACGTCATGGTCTACAGTATGGACAAAGTCGCCTGGGCGCCGACGTCGGGGCTCGCCATCGGCCGGGCCGACTCTATCGTTCAGATGCGGCGCGCTATGGGCGTTCACAGCCAGCGCTATGGCACGACCGCCGTTCACGGCAAGGGCATGACTGTCTCCCTCGATCCCGGCCGGGAGGCGATGAGCGGTCAGCTTGCTGCCCTGCGTATCCTGCGTGATGAGCCGGAACGCGTGACCCGCCCTGTCGACGAGACTTACGAGATCATCGTCGACGAGTACGCGCGGGTGAAGAATTCTCTGGGAGAGGGCGTCCGGATCACCAAATCCCACAATTTCGGTGGCGTCGAAGTGAATTACGAGGACACGTGGGCGAATGGGTCGTTCGGCGTTCCCATTTTTTCCCACGAAGATCGCATCGCGGGATCCAATCTCATCGATATCGTCATGGCCGGCGCCGGCGTCATCCCGTCCGGCACGGATGACGCCAACATCTTCATCAACCCGGGGCTGGGCACCGTCGATGAGAGTGGTGCTTTGATCGAGGAGCGCATGTGCCTGGCCGTGCGCGGTATGTTTTCCGCCGTTGCTCTACTCGCAGAATGGGCGGACAAGGGTCCAGGATAGTCGTTAGCCGAGCGCACCGGTCTACCAATTCTCATGGCCGATGTGGTGATGCCGCC
>DEBC01000090.1:26775-28149 GCA_002348365.1 Alphaproteobacteria bacterium UBA2966
TGCCGCCTACAAACGCTACGTCATGGAGGCTCTAACCCACGAGGCGGTGGTGGGAATCCATTTTTGTGGTGCGTACCTCGACAACGACGTGCGGCAATGGGGCGTCAAGTCCGCCCGCGACGAGCCTTATCCCAGCATCACTGATGCATTTGTCGAAGCGCATCGAAACGTCTATGCCGTCGCGACGGCGAGAATGTAACGCTACATCCCGCCGGCGGCATCAACAATGGCACCGGAGACGTAGGATGCTTCGTCCGATATGAGGTGCAGAATCACGGATGCCATTTCGTGCGCTTCCGCCGCGCGCCCAGGCGGAAGGTTCGGACCGGCCTGCTCGACCCGGCCCGGCGGCTGGATCTCGGTGTCGGTGATCCCGGGGCGGATGCAGTTCACCCGGATGCCCTCGCCGGCGACTTCCTTGGCCAATCCGATGGTGAAGGCGTCAATGGCGCCCTTGCTCGCGGTGTAGTCCACGTACACGCCGCCAGCCCCGATCTTTGAAGCGATCGAGCCGACGTTGACGATAGAGCCGCCGCTGCCGCCATGGTTAGTCGACATTCGCAGGATCGCGTACCGGCACGGTAGTATCGTCCCACTGATATTTATGGCCCACAGGTTTGCGAGGAGTTCTTCGGTAACGCGTTCATCGTCCAACCGACTGATTCCGGCCGTGATGCCAGCACTATTGACGAGGCCGTTGAGAGTGCCGAGCTCTTTGTCGACGGTCTCGAACATGCGACTCACGTCGGCTTCCTTCGAAACATCGGCTTGAACGGCAATGGCATTGCGGCCCTTGGCCTTTATCTTCTCGACGATTTCATTGGCTCGATCGCCGCGCGTGACGTAGTTCACGCACACGTCGTAGCCTCGGTCCGCCGCCATGAGGGCCGTCGCCGCGCCGATACCGCGGCCTCCACCAGTTACGATGAGATTGCCGGTCATGGTGTCTCCCTGAATTTTAGTGAACTGACATTAGCTGTCCCCCGCTGAAGAGGCAAAGTGCTCCTTCGTCACGCTGAGACGGTCCACCAATTCGTGATTCAGCGTTGGCCGGAATCCGGGTTCGAGGACAATCGCACCGTCTTCGAATTTCAGCGGTTCGCGCCACAGCTGTTCGCGGTTTTTCAGGAAACCGTTCATTTCGCCAGCGTTATCGATAGTGTGGCGAGCGACGCACGCCTCCGCCCAGCAATTCACGTCAGTGGACGCGCCGTTGCCCAGGACGGAGGACAGACCCACGGCGCGAATGCGTTCCATGGCTTCCTGCAACCTTGTCAGACCGTTGCGCTTGACCAGCATCATCTTTACGTAGCCACAGCCATCTACCTTGGCTGCGCGGTCGATATCTGCGAGTTCGTAAACCGACTCGTCCAA
>DEBC01000027.1:0-142 GCA_002348365.1 Alphaproteobacteria bacterium UBA2966
CAACGATCTCGATAACGTTGGGTATACTGCAAGGCATCACACCTTTTTTGAGATGCTGGGGAATTTCTCCTTCGGCGATTACTTCAAGGACCTTGCTATTGAACTTGCCTGGAACCTGATCACGAAGGAATTCGGCCTGCCC
>DEBC01000027.1:483-25966 GCA_002348365.1 Alphaproteobacteria bacterium UBA2966
CAGATCGGCTGCTCGCCACTGTGTACGCGGAAGATGATCAGGCCTTTGATTTATGGAAGAAGATTGCGGGATTGCCGGAAGACCGGATCATCCGTATCCCAACATCCGACAATTTCTGGGCCATGGGGCCAACAGGTCCTTGCGGACCTTGTTCCGAGATATTTTATGACCACGGTGAACACATAGAGGGTGGGCC
This sequence comes from Alphaproteobacteria bacterium UBA2966, assembly GCA_002348365.1. Lineage (GTDB taxonomy): Bacteria > Pseudomonadota > Alphaproteobacteria > UBA2966 > UBA2966 > UBA2966. The sequence goes on from DEBC01000027.1 coordinate 680, forward strand.
TCCCGGGAGTCCTGAAGAGGATGGGGATCGGTTCACGGAAATCTGGAATCTCGTGTTCATGCAATACGAACAGATTTCCGAAGAACAACGCGTCGATCTTCCGAAGCCTTCGATCGATACGGGCATGGGACTCGAACGTATTGCAGCCGTGCTGCAGGGAAAACACGACAACTACGATATCGATCTGATGCGTTCGCTTATCGAGGCCTCGGCTGAAGCGAGCGGACAGTCTGCTGACGCGGACCACGCCGTGTCACATCGGGTTATTGCTGATCACCTGCGTTCGGTAAGCTTTCTGATTGCGGATGGCGTTCTGCCCTCCAACGAAGGCCGCGGATACGTGCTCCGTCGAATCATGCGGCGTGCGATGCGGCACGCGCACATGATGGGTTGTAAGGATCCGGTGCTCTGGCGCCTGGTTCCCGAACTGGTGGCACAGATGAGCCAGGCCTTTCCTGAGCTGGGACGAGCGGAACCATTGATCACCGAGACCCTCAAGCTTGAGGAAACGCGTTTCAAGCAAACGTTGGAACGTGGTTTGAGGTTGCTCGAGGAGGAGATAGAGAACATCAGTGAGGGAAACAGCCTCTCGGGAGATGTCGCGTTCCGGCTTTATGACACCTATGGATTCCCACTCGACCTGACCCAGGACGCGCTCCGCAACCGCGGGATCGATGTCGATACAGACGGCTTCGATGTGGCCATGGAACGTCAACGGGAGGAAGCTCGCAAGGCCTGGGCGGGCTCCGGAGATGCCGCCACGGATGCCTTATGGTTTGAAGTACGCGAGCGGGTGGGCGCCACTGAATTCCTCGGTTATGAGACCGATACCGCGGAAGCGCGGGTCGCGGCCATGGTTATGGATGGCTCGGAAGTTGAAAGCGCGCCGGATGGCGCGGACGCTGTGATAGTCGTGAATCAGACACCATTTTACGGGGAATCCGGCGGCCAGATGGGCGATAGCGGTGTCATGTTTACGGCTGAGGGCACCGAGGTGATCGTCACCGATACTCAGAAGCATCTGGGCGATGTCCACGCGCATAAAGGCTCGGTAAAGGGTGGAACACTGAACGTCGGAGATGTTGTCGAGTTGCGGGTGAATGCTGAACGGCGTCAGCGCTTGCGGTCCAATCACTCGGCAACGCACCTCATGCATGCAGCGCTTCGCCGCACGCTGGGCGACCATGTGATTCAAAAAGGATCACTGGTGGCGCCCGACAGATTGCGTTTCGACTTCGCTCATCCAAAGGCAGTAGACGAAAGCGAACTGCAAGCTATCGAGTCGGATGTGAACGCCAATATCCGTTGCAATGCCACTGTCGGTACAGTGCTGATGAGCCCGGACGAGGCGGTCGAAAATGGCGCACTCGCCCTGTTCGGCGAAAAGTACGGAGACGAAGTCCGCGTTGTCAGGATGGGTGGCGACGAAGGGGCACCCAACTCGGTCGAATTGTGCGGCGGCACGCATGTTGACCGGGCAGGCGACATTGGCTTCTTCAAGATTATTGGTGAAGGAGCCGTCGCTGCCGGGGTGCGCCGTGTGGAGGCGCTGACGGGCCTGGCTGCGGCTGACTACGTCCGCGCCGAAGAACAGGCACTACGTGAGGTCGCGGCAGTGCTGAAGGCGAGTCCGTCTGATCTGCCAGAGCGGGTGCGTGGTCTCATAGAAGATCGTAAGCGCCTCGAGCAGGAACTGGCGGACGCACGCCGCAAACTCGCAACGGGCGGCACTGAAGCCGGTCCCGAAGCAAAGGATGTTGCAGGCATTCGCTATATAGGCCAGCGCGTCGATGGTGCTTCGGCAAAGGATCTCAAGGCCATGGTCGATGACCTCAAGCAGTCGGGCGAGGGAATCTACGCAATTGTCGCGGTGAACGAAGGCAAGGCATCGCTCGTCGTCGGCGTCACCGGGACGCTGGAGGCGAATTTCGATGCCGTGGAGTTGGTGAAGAGCGGGGCGCAAGCTGTCGGCGGAAAAGGTGGTGGAGGCCGTTCCGATATGGCGCAGGCCGGCGGCCCCGACGGCAGTAAAGCAGATGAGGCTCTCTCGGCGATTGAAGAAGCGATTAGCTCCCGGGCCGCAGCCTAAGGCCCCATTCGGGCCTGCAACCCCTCGTCCAACTTATCGAGAAATTGATTGGTCGTTAGCCAGGATTGGTCGGGACCGATCAACATGGCCAGGTCCTTTGTCATGAATCCGCTTTCCACCGTGTCCACGCAGACCTGATCCAGGGTTTCGCAGAACGTCGCCAGGTCTGTGTTGCCATCCAACGCAGCACGGTGTTTAAGACCGCCGGTCCACGCAAATATCGAGGCGATGGGATTGGTGGACGTTTCTTTGCCCTGCTGGTGCTGGCGATAGTGACGGGTGACCGTCCCATGTGCGGCCTCCGCTTCGACTGTCTTGCCATCGGGTGTCATAAGGACGGATGTCATGAGGCCTAGCGAGCCGAAGCCTTGCGCCACGATGTCGGATTGGACATCCCCATCGTAGTTCTTGCACGCCCATACGAACTTGCCGCTCCACTTCAAGGCTGCCGCAACCATATCGTCGATGAGACGGTGCTCATAGGTGATCCCGTCACGCTCAAACTGTTCTTTGAACTCGGAATCGAAAATCTCCTGGAAGAGATCCTTGAACCGGCCGTCGTAGGCCTTGAGGATCGTATTCTTGGTTGAAAGATAAACGGGCCAGGTTCGGGCTAAACCGTAATTGAAGCAGGCCCGTGCGAACCCTTTGATGGATTCGTCGAGGTTGTACATACCCAGCGCAACCCCTCCGCCCGGGAAGTCAAAGATTTCGTACTCGGTGGCCTCACCGCCATCTTCGGGCTCGTACTTCATGGTCAGTTTGCCGGGCCCCGGTACCACGAGATCCGTTGCCCGATACTGGTCGCCGAACGCGTGTCTTCCAATGACGATGGGGTCGGTCCATCCCGGTACCAGCCGTGGCACGTTCTTACAGATTATCGGCTCGCGGAACACTGTGCCGCCGAGGATGTTTCGGATGGTGCCGTTTGGTGAACGCCACATCTTCTTGAGACCGAACTCCTCAACGCGGGCCTCGTCGGGAGTAATGGTTGCGCATTTGACTCCGACGCCGACATCCTTGATCGCATTTGCCGCATCAATGGTGATTTGATCATCTGTGGCGTCGCGGCTTTCGATACCGAGGTCGAAATAGACAAGCTTAAGATCCAAGTAGGGGAGGACCAATTTGTCCTTGATGAATGCCCAGATGATTCGGGTCATTTCATCACCGTCCAGCTCGACAACTGGATTCTCTACTTTGATCTTTGACATATCTTGTTCCCGCCCCTCATTTGTTTGGGCTGTATGTTGACGCGCCGGAAGATATCACCCGTGTGCCGGCGATAAAAGTAACGGTCCATGGACCGGCGCCTAAAGGTAGTCTGAATTCGCCGGTATCTCGGCTTGAGGCTGCGCCTCAATCGTGGGAATGACATCGTCGACATCATTTACGACTGTGAAAAGGGTCGTGACAGAATGATGCGCAAATCCCTCCCTGACCACGTGATCGACGAGGTCGCAAAACGGCTCCCAGTATCCCCGATGGTCGATTAGTATCACGGGCATTTGATGGAGCCGGAGTTGACGCCAGGTGACGATTTCTATCGTCTCATCCAGGGTTCCAAGACCACCGGGGAGAACAGCAAATGCATCTGCCAGCTCGAACATTCGCTGCTTGCGTTCATGCATCGAATTAACCACATGGATCTCCGTCAACTGATCGTGCACCAGTTCCACGCGATTGAGGTGGTGCGGAATGATACCGACGGCTTCACCTCCTGCTGCGAGCACGGCGTCGGCCACCACGCCCATGAGACCGACGCTACCCGCACCAAATATCAGCCGGATCCCGTTTTCGCCGAGCAACGTGCCCAGCCGTGCGGCTGCAGCACGGTGTGAGGGTTGATTCCCGGCTTGAGAACCGCAGTAGACGCAAAGAGAGGTAAGCTTTGTCATTAGAAAGTGCGCACTTGCATTTACGATCGGTGTGACGTTGTTCGCGGTACAGTCGACCATAGCTGGAGAGGCCGATGTCCTGGCAGTCTCGGTGAAGCAGACCAGCAGTGGTATCTACCGCTTCGACGTTACAGTCAAACATGCCGACACGGGATGGGATCATTATGCAGACAATTGGCAGATACTGGGCCCAAACGGCGCTGTGATCGGCGCGCGGGTCCTGCACCACCCCCACGTCAGCGAGCAACCGTTCACGCGCTCATTGCAACGGGTAGAAATACCCGATGATGTGGAATCAGTCATTAGTTCGCGCTCATGACAGTGTCCACGGAAATGGAGGCGCAGAAGAAACCGTCAAACTGAAGAGGTGAAAGCAGGAATATTTTGAAGCGATAGGTGTTTATGGTGCGGCAGATTTTGTTTCAATCACGTGAACCTCGGGGAAGCCAAAGTATGAAGAGAGCTATCACAATCCTTGCCAAGAGCGTTGTCCTGGCTGGTGGAATGGCGTTGGTTGCAACGACCGCCGGCGCGGACGGTCATGCATCCGGAGAAAACGAGATCAAGTATCGCAAGGCCGTCATGAAGGCGTTGGGCGGGCACATGGGTTCTATCGCCGGTATCGCAAAGGGCGAAGTTGGACACACTGGGCATATGTTCGGGCACGCCACGGCGATCAATGCCATTGCCTCGATGACGGCGAATATTTTCCCGAAGGGTTCGGGTGGCGACAATACGCGCGCTATGGATGAAATCTGGCAGGACACGGCCAAGTTCTACGCAGCCGTCAAGGCGTTCCAGGACGCAGCTGCCAATCTGCTTCAAGCTGCGAATTCGGTTGACAAAGGCGCGGTCGGTGCAGCTCTCGGCGGCGTGGGCAAATCTTGTGGCGGTTGCCACAAGCCCTTCCGCAAACCCAAGTAAGCTTGCCAATTTGGCGACCAGGACCGGGCCGCGCGTTTGTGCGGCCCGGTTGCGTTCTACGCTATGTTGTTTACGAACGAGGCATTGTGGAAAAGCAATCTTTGAAGACAAAGTAATCGTGTGATTCAAAATCAGTTCAGAACGACAGCGATTTTGTTTGCATTGCTGTGCGCGATTCCTGCAACAGCAGATGAAGTGGCAATTGAGCGTGGCGAGTATCTACTTCGTGCCGCGGGATGCATCAGTTGCCACACAGACGTCAAGAACGGTGGTCCACCATTATCCGGTGGCCGGCCACTGAAGACGCCTTTTGGCACGTTTTATTCTCCCAATATCACGCCGGACCAGGAGACCGGTATTGGTGCATGGACGGATGAAGATTTCGTGCGGGCGTTACGCGATGGTGTGCGGCCAGATGGAGCCCATTATTTTCCCGTGTTCCCATATCCCAGCTATGCGCGGATGACCACGTCGGACATGCATGATCTCAAAGCCTATCTCTTCTCAATTGCACCTGTTCGTCGCGAAGTTCCTGACCACGAAGTTCCGTTTCCGTTTTCCTGGCGGTTCCTGCAGATGGTTTGGAAAGTGCTCTTCTTTTCGTCGCAAGAGTACGTGGCTGACACTGAACGGGGTTCAGAGTGGAACCGTGGTGCCTACGTCGTTCAGGCCTTGGCGCACTGCGGTGAATGTCACACGCCGCGAAATGTGCTCGGTGCCCCGAACATGGACCTGTTTCTTGCAGGGACTCCGGATGGACCCGACGGAGAATTGGTTCCGAACATAACTCCGGACTCCCAGACTGGCATAGGCGACTGGTCAAAGGGCGACTTCGTGCAATTGCTGAAATCTGGGCTAAAACCGGACTTTGACGATGTTCAGGGCTCCATGTACGAGGCAATCGAACATGGGTTGAAATTCCTAACAGCCGAAGACCTGGAGGCAGTTGCCGGGTACATCTTGTCTCTCGACCCGATTTCAAATCGAGTTGCCAGAGAGAAATAGCCATCAACGCTGGACAACGAGGAAACGGTTTCTGTACTGGGCAAGTGTCTACGCTGGGCGCATAATGTCACTGGTCCCATGAAAAGAGCCTTCGTCGTATCCAGTTGATTAAGTTGATCATAGCGGCGGCCGCCGCACTGGCATTGGCTGGTGGTGGCGTAGCGGTCTACGTGTTCTATGCTTCGGAACCATCGAGGCAGGTCGCGACAACGTCGTCATCACAAGGTACGACGTCCGATCGTGCCGGTGCGCCTCAGCTTCCGAAGGCTCCCGATACCGTTCCACCATTTGCCAGTCCGACCTTCGATGTCGTCCGGATCAACCGGGAAGGCAACGCCGTGATTGCGGGCAGAGCCGCACCAGGCGCCAAGGTGACCGTTTATGCAGGTGACGTTGTCGTCGGCACGGTGACAGCCGATGGACGCGGTGAATGGGTCCTGATTCCGGAAATGCCGCTTGAGGAGGGATCGCAGACCTTGTCGTTGTCGGCCCTCGGGGAGGAAGGTGAGACTGCCAGGTCGGACGATGTCGTTGTCGTCATGATTCCTGAACGACAGGCCTCGGACGAGCAGGCTTCCGCCCCAGGTTCGGAGCCACCCCAGGTTGTGGCTGTCGCGACCCCGCGGGACGCGTTTGGTGCCAGTCGGGTTTTGCAGGGGCCGACTATTTCTCCCGATGTTCTGTCTGGATCGTCGGTGCAGTTGAGCACCGTCAACTATGATGAAAGTGGACGCTTGGTGCTTGCGGGTTTTGCCCCTCCTGGTTCGACTGTGCGGATTAAGGTGGATGGGCGCCCGGTGGGATCGGTAGTTGCCGATGATGCCGGGTATTGGGAGCTGACGCCGGCGGCCCCAGTGGCGATCGGTGATCACGTCTTGTCCGTCGAAAGCCTGGATGAAACGGGCGCAATCTTCGCGTCGACCGAACTGCCGTTCACGCGTGCCGAAATTTCCAAGGCGAAGTTGAAGCCAGGCGAGCTCCTTGTCGCCGTGCAACCTGGAAACAGCTTGTGGAGGATTGCGCGTGCGACCTACGGAGAGGGCATCCTTTACACGGTCATCTACTCTGCAAACGCAGAAAAGATCGATGATTCGGATCTGATATTTCCGGGTCAGGTATTCACATTGCCCGCGCAGAATTGAGTTTTTGGGTCTCAGCACCTATTTACATGGTGGCGCACGTACCCACGTACATACCCGAGTGATGAGCGTCATAGCATGAGCCAGGCAACCTCCAACGATACGGAGGGCGAGTCTCCGTCGGCGCATTTCAAGACCTTGCGTACACTTGTGCCATATCTTTGGCCCCGTGGGCGCGGTGGATTGAAACTGCGCGTGGTGATTGCCATGGCCTTTCTCGCTGCGGCAAAGCTCACTACGGTCTACGTCCCGTTCCTATACAAGGCGGCAGTTGATGCACTGACTGTCGAGAGCGCCGCAATCATTGTGGTGCCCTTGTTCGTCATTATTGGTTATGGCCTGGCCAGGGTCATGGCGCAGGCTTTCGGCGAACTTCGCGATGCCGTATTTGCCAAGGTCGGCCAGCACGCCCTGCGCTCGATCGCCTTGAACACGTTTCACCACCTTCATCGCCTTTCATTGCGGTTCCACCTGGAACGCCAGACCGGCGGGCTTTCTCGCTCCATTGAGCGTGGCACCAAAGGTATCGACTTCCTGCTGCGCTTCATGTTGTTCAATGTATTGCCCACTCTTCTCGAGATTGGACTTGTCTGCGGCATACTCCTGTATCGATACAACTTCTGGTTTGCTGCAATTACATTCTTCAGCGTTGGCGGCTACATCACTTTCACGTTGCTGTTCACCGAGTGGCGGATCAAGTATCGCCGAGAAATGAACCGTTCGGAGAGTGAAGCCAATACCAAGGCAATTGACAGCCTTCTGAACTTTGAAACCGTCAAGTACTTCGGCAACGAAGCACATGAGGAAACCCGATTCGATCAGTCACTGGAGCGTTATCAAAAGGCGGCTGTGAAGAGCCAGATTACGCTCTCGGGACTGAATATCGGACAAGGTTTCATTATCGCTGCAGGATTGATCGGCGTGATGTTGTTGGCGGCGTTCGGAGTACGAGACGGCACAATGACGATTGGCGACTTCGTACTCGTCAACACCTTCCTGATACAGCTCTACCTGCCTCTGGGTTTTCTGGGATTCGTCTATCGCGAGATCAAGCAATCGCTTGTCGATATGGAAGCAATGTTCAAGCTGCTCTCGGTTGAAAAAGAGGTAGAGGATCGGGATGATGCCACGGTTCTCGAGGCGGCCCGTGGCGAGATTGAGTTCGATCGGGTGGGTTTTAACTATGAGGCCGATCGGCAGATCTTGCGGGACGTGTCATTCACTGTTCCCGCCGGGAAGACGGTTGCGATCGTTGGTCCGAGCGGTGCAGGTAAGTCCACGATCTCGAGATTGCTATTCCGATTTTACGACGTCACTGAAGGCGCTATCCGAATCGACGGGCAGGACATTCGGCGTGTCACCCAGGATTCATGCCGCTCGGCCATTGGGATCGTTCCGCAGGACACGGTGCTCTTCAATGATACCATCGGATACAACATTCGTTACGGACGGCCTGAAGCTACGGATGCGGAAGTCGAAGAAGCTGCCCGACTCGCCCATATCCATGAGTTCGTGAGCGGTTTGCCGTTGGGTTATCACACGATAGTTGGGGAGCGTGGTCTCAAACTATCGGGAGGGGAAAAGCAACGTGTTGCGATTGCTCGCACGATCCTCAAAAAGCCCTCTATCCTCCTTTTCGACGAAGCGACTTCAGCGCTCGACTCTCACACGGAGAAAGAAATTCAAGCCAGCATCCGCGAGGTTTCGGTTGATCGGACGACGCTCATCATTGCTCACCGGCTGTCTACGATCATTGATGCGGACGAGATTCTGGTTCTCGAAGATGGACGAGTGGTGGAGCGAGGGTCTCATGCCGTGCTTCTCAGCCAGGACGGCCTATATGCAGACATGTGGCGTCGCCAACAACAGGCCGCCGAATACCAGGAACGCTTAGCCGAGGCACTGGGCCCCCTGGAGCCCGAATTTGATGACGTCTCGCGTCCCATTCCCGTCGAGGCACCGGCCGAGTAGACTCGGCGGGCAATCATCAAGGAAACACCGATGGACGCCCTGGAATCGGTTCTGGTTCCCATTCATCGCGAGGGGTATCGATTTGTCGCGGCCTTTGCCGTCGGCACGCTTGTCCTCTTCTACGTGTTCGAGCCGCTGGGTTGGGTTGGCCTGATCCTCACGCTTTGGTGCGCCTATTTCTTTCGAGATCCGGACAGAATGTCGCCGGTGCGTGAGGGCCTCATACTCAGTCCGGCAGATGGCGTCGTCCAGATGATCGAGCCGGCAGTGCCGCCGGCTGAGCTTAATCTCGGCGATTCGGCACGGCCGAGAATCAGCATATTCATGAATGTGTTCGATGTGCATGTGAATCGATCCCCGGTCGATGGCACGGTCGACTGTACTGATTATCGCCCGGGAAAATTCATCAACGCTGCCCTGGACAAGGCCAGTGAAGAAAATGAGCGCCAGTCAGTGGCAATTCGCCTGGCCGACGGGCGCCAAATCGCGGTTGTTCAAATCGCTGGATTGGTCGCCCGGCGGATTGTATGCGATATCGCGCAGGGCGATCGGGTTCATGCAGGTGCTCGATTCGGCATGATCAGGTTCGGCAGTCGAGTTGATGTCTACCTAGATGCCGGTATGTCACCGATGGTGGTGGCAGGACAACGCGCGGTGGCCGGCGAAACGGTGATTGCTGATGCGCAATCCCAAGAGGAACCCCGCCGCGGAGAGGTTCGTTAAATGATTTTGCGAACGCGGAGTGCAGGGGGATTGCGGTCCTTACCCATCAACAGCCTGGCGCCGAACATGCTTACGGTTCTGGCGCTGTGTGCGGGCTTGACGTCCATTCGATTCTCGCTGAACGAGAGCTGGCAGTTGGCCGTCACGGCGATACTCGTTGCCGCGGTGCTCGATGGGCTCGACGGTCGCTTGGCAAGGCTGTTGAAGGGTACGTCGAAATTCGGAGCAGAACTCGATTCTTTGTCTGACTTCGTTTGTTTTGGTGTTGCACCGTCCATTCTGATCTACCGCTGGACACTGAATGATCTGGGCGGCGTCGGCTGGATTTTGGTTCTCGCATTCAGCGTGTGCTGTGCCCTCCGCCTCGCGAGGTTCAACACGGCCCTGGACTCCGCCAATCAACCGTCTTGGATGGCAAATTTCTTTATGGGCGTTCCTGCTCCGGCTGCCGGTGGGCTGGTGATTCTGCCTGTTGTCCTGAGCTTCCAGGTTGCTGAATCGTTTTTCCACTATCCGGTTGTGAATGGACTTGTCGTTGCCGCCGTCGCATTTCTCATGGTGAGCAAGGTTCCAACCTACTCATTCAAACGTGTGCGCGTCCGGCGTGAATACATCCTGCCGGTGCTGATCGTGGTTGGGCTGCTCGCTGCTGTACTTTGGAGCTATCCGTGGCTCACGCTGACGGGAATGGGGGTGCTCTATGTTGCGAGCATACCCTTCAGCGTTCGAAGTCATCACAGGTACGCGGCAGAGTCAGGCGATGAGATTACGGTTGAAGAACTCGCTGATGCATTGACGGACGACGATGAAGAGGTCGATGGATAGCAAAGCCGAAGTGGTCTCCCTGTCCGTGTTCGAGATGCGCGACACTCACGTCTGACTATTGGTCCTCTTGTCCCCGAACTGACTTCTTCAGTTTGTTGAATGCTGCCACCTCGATCTGGCGGATGCGTTCACGAGATACCCCGTATTCTTCACTTAAGTCTGCCAGTGTCTTTCGATCTTCTGTGAGACGTCGGCGGACCAGGATATCTCGCTCTCGCTCATTGAGTTCGCTGAGCCCTCGTTGCAGATACACACGATGATGATGTAGCTCATCTCGGCCTACGAGGTCTGCTTCTACGTCCACGGATTCATCGACAAGGGTGTCCTGCCAGTTCATTTCGCCGTCCTGGGCCACTGTGGCATTGAGAGAGTAATCATTCCGGGACAGCCTGCCGTTCATGTCGATAATTTCGTCAGCATGCACTCCGAGTCTTTCGGCGATCGACGTCACCGCTTCTCCGGAAATGTTGTCGTCGTCGAACTCACCGAGCTCGCCCTTGAGCCGCCGCAGATTGAAGAACAATTTCTTCTGTCCGGCTGTTGTTCCTAGTCGCACCACGGAAGAGTTGCCGAGGACGTAGCGTTGAATGGCCGCCCGGATCCACCAGATGGCATAGGTGGAAAATCGATTGCCGTGATCAGGATCGAACTTTCGGGCGGCGTCAATAAGGCCAATGTTCCCCTCCGCAATGAGGTCCGCCATCTGTAGGCCGTATCCGCCAGCCTTCTTCGCCAGTTTGACCACAAGACGAAGGTGGCTTCCGATCAACTGTTCGAACGCCGCTGGGTCGTTCTTGTCTCGCCATCGGCGTGCAAGATCCTGTTCTGCTTCTAGCGACAACAGAGGATAGCGTTGAATTTCGCGCAGATAGGTTGAGAGACTTGTATCGAATGTGGGTAGCGCCATAGATCTCGTGCCCTCCCGGCAGTTGGGGACTGACAAAGCAGAACTCGTTGTGTTTTCTGTTATCTGTGGTGAGTGTGAAGCCTCACCCCACGGCCATGGCGTTCAGCTATCCGCTGACGGTCGCTGCTGCAGTTGTCAGCACTTAGGCGAGCAACATGCAGTACGTTCGTACTCTGGGTATATGGGAACTAATTTTTATATTTCAAGGGTTTATTCTGCGGGCGCAGGTCCAGGCAGAGGATTGCGCCGGGATCTCCAGCGGGCTTTCTGGTTTTCGACCCAGGTGCCGACATTGGCCCCAAGAGCGAGGAGGGAAGGTGTTACCACCAGGGTGAGGACGGTCGCAAATGTCAGACCGCTGGCCACGGCTGTGGCCAGTTGGACCCACCATTGCGTCGAGGGCCCGCCGATGGTGATGTCCCGTGTGAACAGATTGATGTTGAGGCCCAGGACCATAGGCATCAATCCGAGCACCGTCGTTACGGCCGTCAGAATCACCGGCCGCAGACGCTGAGCGCCGGTTCTAACTACCGCTTCAATGGCCGGAATTCCGGCGTCGCGCAGTCGGTCATAGGTATCGATCAGAACGATATTGTTGTTAACCACGACGCCGGCCAGCGTAATGACGCCAATTCCTGTCATGACGATGCCGAATGCCTGGCCCGTGATCATCAGCCCGATCATCACACCGATGGTCGACATCACAACGGCTGAGAGGATGAGGAATGCGTGGTAGAAGCTGTTGAATTGAGTGACCAGAATGATCGTCATGATGAAGAGGGCGATGCAGAAGGCCTTGAGCAGGAAGGCCTCGGCCTTCTTCTGCTCTTCGTCTTCTCCCTTGAAGTCGATATCCACGCGGGGGTCGAATTCCTGTGTCTCGAGCCAGGCACGGATTTCGCTGACCTTGTCATCGGGTAGCACACCCTCCGCGACACCGGCCTTGATGGCCAGGACACGGCGGCTGTCGGTCCGGTTTACGGTGCCAACCTTTCCTTTCGGTTTGCGTTCGACAAAGTTGCTGATCGGTATCAAACCTTCCTCGGTTGACACACGCAGTGTGTCGAGCTGATTGAGGGTTCGCTCGTCGGTTGGGTAGCGAACTCGTATGTCGACTTGTTCATCAGCGTCGTCAGGACGATAGTCATCAATCTTGAGCCCGTTTGTGACGAGCTTTACCACGTTACCCACGTTAACAATGTCCGCACCGAAGCGACTTGCCTGTTCGCGGTCGACCGAAATCTGCCACTCGATGCCAGGTGTCGCGCGCGTGTCTTCCAACTCAACCAGGCCGTCGATCGTGCGCACTTTGTCCAAGACCTGTTCCAGCACCGGTTGGAGTGTCTCTGGATATCGTGACGAGAAATGAAGTTGGACGGGTTTACCTGTGGGCGGTCCCACCTCAGGCTCTGTGGCTTCGACCGTGATTCCCGCGAGATGGCGCGTTCGATCTTGAATTTCGGCGAAGATCTCGTTGGCAGGACGCCGCAGATTCCAGTCTTTGAACTCAATCTGAATGACGCCGACCACATCCTCTGAGAGGTCCCGGCCACCACCATCTTGAGCGCCCACACGGGTGTAGATGGTTTTGATGCCGGGAACCACCAGAACTTCCCGTTCGACTTCCCTGACGAAACGGTCCATCTCATCGACCGAGAGGTTGCCGCGGGCGTGTACCAGGATTTGCCCGAACTCGGGTTCGACATCAGGGAAGAACTCAACGCCGTTGCCGTTTACGGCGTAATAGGTCTGAACACCGATCAGAAGCGCCACGGCGGCGACCAAAACCTTGAATGGATGTTGGACAACAGCAGACAGCATTCGGACATAACGGCCGGTGGCTCCCTTGATGGCATTGAGGTCGCCATGCTCGCCCGCGGCCAGAGCTGCCAGAACCTCCGGACTGACGCTGCCCGCTCGATCGATATAGCTTCCCACCGTCGGCACGAATATCAACGCCATCGCCAAGGATGCGGTGAGGGTGGCAATCAGCGTGATGGGCAGGAATTTCATGAATTCGCCGACCACTCCCGGCCAGAACAGCAACGGCATAAAGGCGGCAAGGGTCGTGGCCGTCGAGGCCGTGATCGGCCAGGCCATGCGTTTCGCAGCCTGTGCATAGGCCTCGCGCCGGTGAACACCTTCCGCCATCCGTCGGTCGGCAAACTCGGTCACCACGATGGCGCCATCGACGAGCATCCCAACGGCCAGAATCAGGCTGAACAGGACCACGATGTTCATCGTCAAGCCCAAGGTGGATATGACTAGGATTCCCGTCAGGAAGGATCCTGGGATCGCCAGGCCGACGAGGCCCGCGCTGCGCACGCCCAGGGCGCCGATGACCACGATCATTACGAGAATGACGGCGGCCAGCACATTGTTCTGGAGGTCCGTGAGCATATTTCGGATCTGCACGGATTGATCCTGAATGAAAGATACCTTGATGGCATCCGGCCATTCGTCCGCTTCTTCTTGCGTGACCCGACGGACGTCTTCGATCGTGTCGATTACGTTCTCGCCGAGACGCTTCTTGATCTCCAGAGCGATAGCGGCCTTTCCATCGAATCGAGCGAATGCGGTGGCATCCTTGAAGGCGCGTCTGACAGTCGTAATGTCCGCAACGGTGACCACGGCGTCGTCTTCGACTTTCACCGGCAATGACAGAATATCGTCGAGCGTTTTGAAGAGTCCGGGCACCTTGACGGAAAACTTTCCGTGTCCTGTATCGAGCGCACCGGCGGCTATGAGCTGATTGTTTCGGGAGACCGTTTCCAGGAGCTGTTCGTACCGGACGCTGTAGCTTTCCAGGCGTAGGGGATCAATTACGATCTCAAGCACTTCGTCCCGTTCGCCCGCGATGTCAGCCTCCAACACGCCGGGAAGGCCTTCGAGTTCATCCCGAAGATTGCGGGCGAGCTTAAGAAGTGTACGTTCGGGGACATTCCCCGATAGAACGACGACCAGAACCGGAAACAGACCGACATTGACCTCGTTGACGACCGGCTCGTCCGTATCCTCAGGAAGTTCGCTTTTCGCGATATCCATCCCTTCTCGGACATCCTGCAGGGCTGTGTCGGCATCGAACCCCGCTTCAAATTCCAGCAGAACAGAGGCGTGGCCTTCACTTGCCGTCGACCGCATCTCCTTGACCCCTACAATGGAGCGAAGCTCCTTCTCCATCGGTCGAACGAGTAGGCGCTCGGCATCCTCGGGCGAGATTCCCTCGTGGGTCATCGAGACATAGATGATGGGAATATTGACGTCGGGTTGGGATTCCTTAGGGATCGTGATGTAGGCGATGGTCCCGCTTATCAGGATCAGGATCAGTGCCAGCAGGACGGTCCGGGAGCGGCCGAGAGCCGCATCAATCAGCCCCGTCACGATGTTTTCTCCCCGTCGTCAGTTACCGGGACGACAGTTTCTCCGTGGCGTACAAACTCCTGACCGACAGTGATGATCGTAACCGTCTCGGGAAGGCCGGTGACCCAGACACCGTCGGTCTGCGTTGCGAAGATGCTGACGGGCTTGAATTCGACCATTGCACTGCCATTGACGGTGCGAACCCCAAGGATGCCGTCATCATCCAACGTGAGCAGGGCGGGGGTGAGGAAATGGGCCTGTACGGACTCGACCGGAATACGGATATCTGCCGTGACGCCGCCCCGTAACTTGCGATCCCGGTTCGGCACTTCCAGCTCGACCCGAAAGGTACGGGTCGACGCATCAGCAACGGTGGCGATATAGCGGACTCTGCCTTCCACGGTATCGCCGTTGGCCAGGCGAGCGACACCGATATCACCCAGTCTAACTCTACCGACGTCGAGTTCAGAGACTTGCCCGACGACGAGGTATGGATCCTGATCTACGACGCGGGCAATGACGTCGCCGGGCTCGACGAAATCGCCCAGTTCCACGTTTCGAGTGTCTATGACACCGTCAAATGGGGCACTGATTTCCGTGTGGTCGATATCTATAGAGATTTGCGCAACATAGGCGATCGCTGCTTCCAATTGAGCCGCGGACTCGGCAGTTTTCGTTTCTGCCCGGAATCCCTTTCGACGCAGAGATTTGGCGGCGTCGAATTCGATCTGGCGCTGGCGAACCCGTGCCTCAGCTTCGGCAAGTTTCTCTGCGCGATCCTCCATGGCCAGTTTTACGATGACATCGCCGCGCGCCACGCGGGCACCTTCTTTGGCAACAACTTCTGTGACGCGTCCCTTGGTCTCCGCCTTAATATCCACCCAGCGATTGGCTTCTGTCCGGCCGCGCAGGACGAGATTCCGAGTTTGTTCCTTCGCAATACGCTGTCTCACGCGAACACTGACAGGTTCATCGTGCGCGCGCGCGGAAGCCTCGGTTGTGGAAGCATTTGCCGCGCCCTGGTCCTGAGCTTCTTCATCCGAACCAAACTGACCGGACGCCACCCAGCCTACGACCACGACCGCGAAGATGAATGCCAGAATGTAGGATCGCCTCATTTCCGGGACTCCAATCTTGAGAATTTCTGCGGTACGCCAGGGTGTCCGGTCATTTTGCTGCCTCACCTTGCGCTTTGAGAGATTGAGTGACCAGCCAGGGCCCGTGTTCTTCGATGTAATTCAGTGCGGCCTGGTACACGGCGAGCCCCAGGCCATTGACGAACTCCTGACCCGGCGATCTCTCGCCCTGACGGGCCTCGATTTTGTCGATAAATGATCGGTAGAGTTCAATACGATCGTTGAGTAGATTGTCCAGATGTGCCGGGGGAAGCAAATCGGCGAAAAGGACGGTGACCAAAAAGTCCGATCGGTAGCGGTCTGGTCGAGGATCTTCGAGAAGGGTTTCCACCAGAGCCAGACGGCCCGCCTGCGTGATGCGCGGCAGGCTGATTTCAGGGTCTTCGGCCATAGCGGGGATTGGTTGCGAAACAATGAGCGACGTTGCCCAAATCAGCATTGCGATCAGGGAGAACCACCGATGTCGTGAGGACTTTACGGGCATGTCAGCTGCGTGTTCGGCTCTGGGATCTCGTCCAGTCTACCGGCGTCAGTCACCGATCGCGATGCCTTCGCGACGGGGATCGGCGCCACCCTTGAGACGTTGTCCCGTGACCTCGACCGCGTGAAGGCCACTGACCAAACCTCGCAGTTTGATGTTGTGACCCATCTTCTCCAGTTCGTTCTTGAGGTAGATCAGTGACGTTTCAGCCTCGAGGTCCGTCGTTCCATTTCTGTTGACGTGGTGTGGCAATGACACGGCTTCTTGCGGATTTAGTTGCCAGTCTACCAACCCGATGATCGTTTTGGTCACGTAGGCAATGATTCGGCTGCCGCCCGGTGAGCCCAAGACAAATCGTAGATTGCCGTCAGGACCGAATACCAGGGCGGGCGACATCGAACTCCGGGGGCGCTTTCCCGGCTCGACCTTGTTGGCCACGTCGCGCCCGTCGACGGTGGGGCGGAATGAAAAATCGGTGAGCTGGTTGTTCAGCATGAACCCGCGCACCATGAGTCGGGAGCCGAATGCATTCTCGACACTCGATGTCATGGAGACGGCATTGCCGTCCGCATCGACGATGCTGAAGTGAGTGGTTGAGGGCAGGTCGAGCGAACGGCCTGGAGATCTGAGACGTCCTTCTCGGACATTTATTCTTCCCGGGTTGGCTTTGCCCATGCTACGGCGCAGGTCGATCAGCAAAGCGCGCGCCCTCAAGTAATTGCGATCGAGCAGTGCCTTGACGGGAACGTGGACGAAATCAGGATCTGCCAGGTACAGCGCCCGATCTGCGTAGGCCAGCCTGCTTGCCTCAGAAATCAGGTGCACCGCTGCCGCGCTGTCTGGCGCAAGGGTGCCAACATCGTGATTGTCCAGAATTCCGAGGATTTGCAACATGGTCACACCACCGGATGTTGGTGGGGGCATACCACAGACTCTGAACGCTCTGTATGCGCCGCAGATCGCTTCACGACGAACGGCACGATAATCGGCGAGATCTTCTTCCGAAAGAAATCCAGGATTGGCGGCGGATCGGACGGTCCGCACGATGTCTCGGGCCAACGGTCCACGGTAGAAGGCATCGGCACCACCCGCCGCAATAGCCCTCAGTACGCTCGCGTATTCGGGGTTGCGCCGAACTTCGCCGATCCGGCGGGCGCTTCCATCAGCATGATAGAAGTACCTCCTGGCATTCTCCTGTGTTGCCAGATGCTGGTCCCGGGTAATCAGCATGTGCAATCTGGGCGAAATTTCGAATCCCGTGTCAGCGAGTTCGATTGCGGGATGGAACAGCGTCGCCCAGGGCAGGTGTCCGTGTTGCTGATGCGCGAGTTCGAGCATCCGCATGACCCCGGGTGCTCCCACCGAACGGCCACCAACCACCGCCTCGAAGAATTTCATCGGTGAGCCGTCTTCACGAAGAAACAGCTCTTCCGTCACCACTCGAGGCGTTGTTTCCCGGCCGTCATATGCCGCGATGTCGCCGGAAGCAGCATCGTAGTGGAGCATGAATGCACCGCCTCCGATGCCCGAGGATTGGGGTTCAACAAGGGAAAGGACGAGTTGCGCGGTCACGGCGGCATCGACGGCGTTACCACCTTGCCGCATGATTTGCGCAGCGGCCCGTGCAGCGTGGGGATTGGCCACGGATGCCATAAACGTTTCGGCGTGCGCGCTAGATCGCGCCTGTGGCGTCCAGCACAACAACGCCACGTGAAAGGCCGCCATGAACAGGAAGCTATGTCCCTTGAATTCGAATGGCCAATATAACACGCCCGGGCGGGCGCTCAGTTTCAGAAATTTGCGTGCAGATTTGGCCAAGCGCGCTGGGATCAGTCTGTTGCCTGCTTAAACACCGTGAGCGGAAGCGATGTCCTGTTGAGTTCTTGGATTATTTTGGTCCACTGATTCATGCTTTCGCAGCCGCCTGTTGACATCAGGAAGGGTAGAACCAAAATCTATTTCCACGGTTTCATACCCACATATTAGCACGTGCTGGAGAGTTGCGGATGACTGAGCGCGCTCGGAGCTGAAGTTGTTATTGAGGTTGGCTCAGCCGAAGGGTTTCCAGAGCAGAATCATCTGCGGCAACACTGTCAGGGCGGCCAGTAGCGCAATGAACATGGCCGTAGCGGTAAGGACTCCGAAGTAAATGGTCGGGATGAAATTGGAGAGGACCAGAATAGAAAACCCGAAGATTATGGTCATGGTCGTATAGAACACCGCCCTGCCGATGTTTGAATGACATATATGCAGGGTTTCCACGTAACTGCCATTGAGAGCGTACTCCTCTCTGAATCGGTAGATGTAGTGAATGCCATTATCTACGGCGATCCCGATGGTGATGGCCGCGATGGTGATCGTCATCATATCCATGGGGATGCCGGCCCAGCCCATGACGCCGAGGACAACCGCGGCGCCCAGTAGATTCGGCAGGATGCCGATGATTGACAGCGTGACGGAGCGGAAAAGCACCAGGAACATGATCGCGATTCCCAGCATCACGACGCCAATGGTCTTGATTTGGGATGAGAACAGGCTCTGCAGCATGTTGTTGTAGAGCACGAGAAGCCCGCTCACGATGACGTTGTGCTCTTCGAAGTGAAGCTTGTTCACCAGATCGTGCTGCACCGTCTCCAGCAACTCCTTGCGGCGTAGGTCAGGTTCTGAATCCACGATGCGCGCAAGCAGCCTCGCTTCGTTGTGCTTGACCGAAACGTAAGGGTCGACGAGGCTCTTTTTCACGTCCGGCGGGACTTTCTTGTAAAGGATCGCGAGTTCGATTCCTTCGAGTTCCTTCTCAAGATACGCCTCGGCGAGGCGGACAGTCGATGCGAGGCTGAGCACCTTGCCGATCTGGGGAAGCCCGTCGAGGTAGTCATGAACTTCCTTAATGCGCTGGATCTTGTCCACGGTGAACCAGTACTGCGGCGAGTTGGTTCGCAAGGCAGCGTACTCCCGTTCCATTTCGATCTCTTCCTCGGTCATTCCCTCGAGGTCTTCCTCGGTCAGAACGTCGTCGGGGTTCGGTTCGAATTTGACAAGGATCTCGAGGGGAGTCGTACCTCCGAGTTCCTCGTCGATGAGCTCGAGGCCCTGATAAATCTCGGTGTCGTCACTGAAGTAGTTGATGAAACTGTTTTCCACGCGGAGCTGGGTAATTCCCACGACGCTGGCAACGGTCAGAAAGACAGCCAACACCAGTATCTTGTTGCCTGCGGTTTCAGTCAGACGGGCCAGGTGGGAGGGCAGGTGGAATCGATCGCCGCTCGTTTCCGGCTGGGTCCTGCCACTTGTTCGACCCATCGTCATGAGCATCGCCGGGAACAAAATGAACGAGGTTGCAAAGGTGACCGCGAGACCCGCGCTCATCATCCATCCAAAGTCAATCACCGGCTTGATCTCGCTCACAACGAGCGAGCTGAAACCCATGATCGTCGTCAGCGCCGTGTACAGGCAGGGTTTCACCATTTTTCTTGCGGTGGTACCGACAAGCGCCAGTTGATCGTCGTCAGGGTGATCACGATGGAGCTGTCGATATCGAACGATCAGATGGATGTTCATCGAGATCGTGATGATCAGCATCAGCGCAAGGAAGTTCGATGAAATAACGGTGACCTTCCAACCGATCAATCCCAGGACCCCGATCATGATCAAGCCTGCGTAGAAACAGCTGAGCAGGGGGAGCACGATCCAACGCAGCTCACGGAAGATGGCGGTCAGCACGATAATGAGAAAGGCCAGCACACCGGCACCGAAAACAACCAGGTCGTTGCGTACGAATGTGACCATGTCGTCTGTAATCATCGGCACACCGCCCAGATGCAGGACGCCGTGCTGGCGATACGGCTCGATGATGCTGCGGATATGGCCGATGTCCTGGTGACGCTGCTCGGTCAGCGCATCGTAGGCCGCATCGTACTCGGTGCTGATCCTCTCCAGAGCGAGCGCTTCTTCTGGTGTAAGTCCTTCAGTCCTCCGCTTGTCACGTAGCTCGTTTCTTGAATTCAGCAGCGTCGTGAATGTCTCGTCATCAGACAATTCCAGAAGTAGCGCCGTGGTTCGACCGTCCGCACTGATGATGAGGTCGCGGTAAATGGGACTGGTGAGCAGTTCCTCCTTGGCCAGGTCGCGGTCGATGCCGGGTTTTCCCAGACTCGGGAGGTCGTTGATCATCTCCTGAATGGGAACGTCCGAACTGATCAGAAGCGGTGCGTCCAGGATTGTGAAAACCGTCTCTACGCTGGTGACTGTTTGCAGCTCTTTACTGAGTTTCGCCAACGGCCCCAAGGCTGCGTCCGAAAACAGATCTGCTTGCGGCGTGTAGGTCACGATGAGCAGGGCGTTGCTCGGATACCTCTGATGGATCTGCCGAAACAGGCTGAGATCGAGATCGTCTTCCAACAGGAGAGAATCGGCCGACGCATCCAGTTTGAAATTTGTCGCGTGATATCCAAAGAAAACCAGAATCGCGAAGAGCATGGCCAACACAGACTTGGGCCTGCCGAGCACAAGCGACTCGTAAGTGCGTGCGATCCCTGACGTCATGAAGTGTCCTCCTTGGCGACGCCAACAATAACGTCAGGTTTCATCATGAAAAGGGGGGAATGAATTCGAATATTACAAGTTAACGGTGCCGGTTCAGGTATGTCTAAACCCGCAAACCCAGGCAGGAAGCGGGTTGCCGAGTGGTTTGAACAACAAAATCAGCCTCGGGAGCAACACCAGATTTGCAAATAGTGCCACCATCATGGAGAAGGCCGTCAACAACCCGAAGTAAATTGTCGGCACGAAGTTGGATGTGGCCAGTATCGAAAAGCCAAGCATGACCGCATTTCCGGTGTAGTAAACTGCCCGACCTATAGTCGTATGTGCCTGCTCGATCGCCTGTTCATCACTTCCGTGACGCTTGAACTCCCGCATCATTCGATGAACGTAGTGAATGGTGTTGTCGTCCGCAGTTCCAAAACAGATCGCGGCGATGGTGATGGTCATGATGTCCAGCGGAATGCCCAGCCACCCCATTGCTCCGAGGACCAGTGCGGTGATCGTGATGTTTGGAATGATGGCAACGGCGGCAACCATTAACTTGCGGAACAGCAGCAGAAAAATTAGCAAGAGTTCTCGCCGGGGGGCTGCAACTTGGCCGGCACGGAGCTGCGCCTAACCGATGAGGGCCAGGATGACGACTGCGGCTTCGTAATAGAGGACTTCCCACCTGAAGTTGAAGAAGGGTAGCCATATGGCCACGACGCCCAGTGCGATCCAGCGGGCACGTACCGCCAAAAGAAGGCCCTGTCGCTTGTTTTCAATTAGTGCTTCCCGGATGAACGGATCGGCCTGGGCAAGATCTTCATCGCTCAAACCGCCGCGGCGAAGCAGGGGATTTTTCCTGAAATTTCTCAGCATCGAATTGCTGGACATTGGCGCACCTTCGCTGGTGTGGATTGACAGGCTCGATTGATTTTAGGGGTGGTCCTCCTAAAAGGCGCCGCAAATCGTGCTCAAACCTATTTCGATTGTGTGGAGCGGATAGGGAGCGGAAGCCATACGCAATTCATCAAAACCAGAACCGAGCCCCGTTGCTCGCCCAAACGGTTGGGGAGAGCTCTTGGTCTATGATTTTCGGTGTCTAGCTCAGCAGTCGAGAATTTTGAGGATCGTACAACGCGTCGTCCAAAACCTTGGCGGTGCAACGGCGTCCGAGAATTTCGACCTCAAGTTCGGAGCCGGGTATTGCGTGATCCGCTTCGACATAGGCAAACGCGAGGCTCTGTCCGACGGCGTGACCATAGGCGCCACTGGTGGTGAGGCCCACCCGGCTACCGCTAGAGAACACAGGTTCGTTGCCCAGGACATCGGTATCCTCGGCGTCGACCGCCAGGTAGGCGAGACGATTGTCGGTGCCATTTTGGCTACGCGAGGCGACCGCCTCACTGCCGATGAATGCCTTGTCGAGCTTGACGAAACGATCAAGCCCCGCCTCGAGCGGCGTGACCTCGATTCCCATATCGCTTCCCCACGCCTTGTACGCTTTCTCCATGCGCAGTGAGTTGGCGGCGTAAGAGCCGAAATCGGCAATGTCGAACTCGGAACCCGCCTCAATAAGGGCGTCGTAGAGGGCCTCCATGCTGGCCATTGGAAGATGAAGCTCCCAACCCAATTCGCCGACATAAGAGACTCTGAGCGCTCGCGCCGGGATTCCCGCCACTTCGATTTCTTGTGCGCTCAACCAGGGGAAGGCGTTGTTGCCGAGATCGGCATCGGTCAACTTGACCAGCACATCCCGTGACCGCGGGCCCGTCAACGACAGAACGCCGCAGTCGTCTGTGACATCCTTCACGTCGACGTCCTCATCATCACCCACGTGCTGCACCAGCCAATCGAGGTCGCGGAGTTGCGCGGTTGCTGCCGAGAGCAAGTAGAAGCGGTTCTCAGCCAACCGTGTGACAGTGAACTCACACTCGATGCTGCCACGCTCCGTGAGTGCATGGGCAAGGACGATGCTTCCATCCTTCTGCGGCACACGATTGGCGATGACGCGGTCCAAAAAAGTGGCGGACCCGGTGCCACTCACCTCGAACTTGGAGAAGGCCGACATGTCCATGACGCCCACTCGTTCGCGAACGGCCTTAGTTTCTTCGGCCACCGGCTCGAACCAGTTGCTACGGCGGAAACTATGTTCCTCCTCGACGCCATTGGCGGCAAACCATTTCGGTTGCTCCCAACCGAAAACTTCCGCGAAGACAGCACCACGGGCTGCAAGCTTGTCATAGATCGGGGTCGTCCTGACTGGCCGGCCTGCCGCCAGTTGATGACCGGGAAGGTTTACTTGAAACATATGGTGATATTCGTCCAGTGACCGATCCACGGCGTACGTGCCCATGGCCCAGTCGCCGAAACGCCTGGAGTCCATCCCGCGCACATCGATTTCAGGTTCGCCCTGGACCATCCACTGCGCCAGGTATTTCCCGGCACCGGGGCCCTGGGTGATGCCGACACTGCTTCCGCAACAATTCCAGAAGTTTCGCAAGCCTGCCGCGGGTCCGATGAGGATGCCGGCGTCTGGCGCATGGGTCATGGGTCCGCATATGACTTGCTTGATGCCGGCCTCCGCGAACACGGGAATGCGTTCGGCGGTGCGTTCCAGGCATGTCATCAAGCGGTCAAGGTCCGGCTGCAGGAGCTCTCGGTCGGACGCCCAGTCGATACCGTCGACCCCCCACGCTTCTGCGCCTTCCATCTCATAGGGCCCAATGATCAGGCCCTGTTGTTCTTGCCGGTAGTAACACGATGAATAGGAGTCGCGGATAGTCGGTGGCTCTTGGTTCAGCGCTGCCACGGCTTCCAAGTTCTCAGTCACCAGGTAGTGGTGGACGACGCTGACTACGGGAACCTTGAGTCCGACCATGGCCCCAACCTGAGGGGAGAAACAACCCGCGGCGTTGACCACATGCTCGGCGACGATGGTGCCATTCTCCGTGACAACGTCCCAGGCTCCGCCCGAACGCTTCTTGATGTCAGTGACGCGGTTGCGAAGGTAGATTTCTGCCCCTCCTTGGCGTGCGCCCGCGGCCAAGGCGTGGGTGCTGCCGGCGGGATCGGTGTGCCCGTCACCTGGCGTATAGAGCCCCAGGATGATGTCCTTCGTGTCCAGGAGGGGATGGAGTTCCTTGATCTCCGCCGGGCTGATGATGTGGGATTCCGTGCCTGCGGCGCGAAGCATTCCCTGGGCACGGTGATACCAATCCACCTCGTCCTGGTTGTAAGCGAATCGGATCGTCCCGCAATCGTGAAAACCCGTCGCCTGTCCGGTCTCCGCTTCCAGTCGTTGGTAAAGCTCCGAGGCATAGCGATGGATCTTGGCCATGCCCAGGCTTCCTATGAAATGGGGAATGAACGCCGCCGCATGCCAGGTCATGCCCGAAGTGAGCTCGCCTTTTTCAACCAACACCACGTCCGACCAGCCCTCTTTGGTCAGGTGATAGAGGAGCGAGACCCCCATAATTCCTCCGCCGACAACGACGACCCGTGCGTGTGACTTCATCGTGAGATTCTCCCGTGGTTCCACCACTCATATACTGTATTCAGAACTCTTTGGCGCTGCCGTATTCACCGTCGAGGTCAACGTACTACCAGACAGGTATCTTCAGCGTTCCCGGTTTCATGGCTGGGCTCGAGTCGATACGACACTGCGCCGCATCCAGTTTGTTGACCCATGAGGCGAAATTCAGCGCCTCCGCCGGACGCATCACGCATGCATCATTCGACCATGGATGGCCCAGATGGAGGAGCTGGTGCCCCATTTCATGGGCGAGCATCGTGCCCGCATAGAAAAGGGCTTCTTCTTGCGTGTAGATGTCGCCATTTCGCAGCTCTCTGATCTGACGGTCGTCCGACAGGTAGGGAAAGAGAGAAATCCAAACTGAAGACCCGACCCGCGACAATGGGTTGTATTCCGTTGAGCCGCCTGAAATGCCGCCTCTGATCGAGGTATGGACTGGCGTGGGAATGTATTCGACGCTGGCAACGAGTTGGTTGGTGATGATGATCTCGGCATCGATGCCGCGCTTCGCCAGCAGTGCCCAGTTGAGATATTCGTTGAGTGGGAGGTCAGGGCGTCCTGGATCTAATCCGATAACCGGGTGACCGTCATCGAGTTTAGCGATCGTCCAGTGAGTTAGGCGGGCCTTGAATGTGTCAGCGACCGCGCGCGAAAACGACCTCAGATCTTCCGTTTCCAACGGTTGGACAAGGTAGGGGCGCGCAAATTCAATCTGCTTGGCGAGCGGATCTTACTGCTTTTGAATTTTCTCGACGAGAAGCTTTCTA
>DEBC01000027.1:26389-32202 GCA_002348365.1 Alphaproteobacteria bacterium UBA2966
GAGAATGCCTCATCGATGTGACGAACCGGGATGCGGCGTGGCGTCTCCACCTTGATGCTGAAGTGCTCTTCAACCAGCGTGCCAGCAGCGTCCATCACTTTCTGCAAATCGTCGGCCGAAGCCTTGGGAAATCTTGGGTTCTCGAGATAGATGACTCTCGGTGCAATGGAACCCTTCTCGATTATGGGAAGCGAAACAAATTTGGCATTCGCGAAGGTGGTGGGCGCCAGCATTCCGGCCGTAATCAAGAGCGCCGAAGTCACAAAAATCATTCGTCCGGTCGGTGTCAGCTTCATCAGGATAATCTCCGCCGCGAACCAGTCATAGATGAGACACATGCAACCCGCTGGCGCATTGAAGACGAGAAACGTAATAGCTTCAATCTTCATGGATTGGTTCGCACACCGCTGAAGCAAACCCTTGACGGGCTACAAAGAAATGTGTGTGAAAAAGCAGAGAATTCTTTGTTGACTGGGTTGTCAGAAAGGCAGACCTGGGGAAAGTCAGTGCGAGGACAAGGATGCTTTCAGCAGCAGAAAACGAACTGCTGACACAAACAGATGTCGGCACCGGTATGGGGTCCTATTTTCGACGCTTTTGGCAGCCGGTCGCCTTATCGGAGGAACTGCCTGATCCTGACGGATCACCCGTCCGGGTGACGATTATGGGCGAGGACTTGGTCGCGTTTCGCGACACCGAAGGCAGCATCGGCCTGATCAGTCGCCGGTGTCCGCATCGCGGCGCCGACTTGTTTTATGGTCGCAACGAAGAATGTGGGCTTCGCTGCGTTTATCATGGCTGGAAGTTCGACGTTTCAGGCAATGCGGTTGAGTTGCCCAACGTGGTGCCAGGTGTTCCGCTCCACGACAACGTTCGGGTGACGGCCTATCCAACCCGTGAATTCGGCGACATGGTCTGGGCATGGTTGGGCCCGACTTCCGACATACCTGAGGTGCCGCAACTCGAGGTCGGGTTGGTAACTCCTGAACGACGCTACGTGACCAAGCAGCTTATTGAATGCAACTGGGCGCAGGTCATGGAAGGCGATCTTGACGCTTCGCACTTCTCTTTCCTGCACATGCCGGCGCCTTCTGTGGTTGCAGATGATAATCCGGTCGCACCGGTGGATTCACGCAGGCTGAGGTGGATTCGCAAGAATCCCATTCCGGACTGCCACATCCTGGATCACGACACGGGATTCGTCATTGGTTGGGCCCGCAGTGCCGAGAGTGAAGGCATCTATTGGCGTGTCTGCCAGTTCATGCTGCCTGCACATGGCTCGGGGCTCTCAGCGCTGCCGGGTGAGACGTATTTCGGATTCACCGTGGTGCCGATCACTGATCGCGCCTGTTGGATCTACACCTATGCATGGAACCCCGAGCGCGACATCGGCCCAGAGGAACGTGAGAAGTACAGGAACGGATTTGGTCTCATCTCCGAACTCGGACCCGATTATGTCCCGTTGCGTAACCGTTCAAACGACTTCGAGATCGACCGGCAGGTGCAGAAAACGGAGACTTTCACGGGCGTGAAGGGATTTGCGGAACAGGACCTGATGATCCAGCAGAGTCAGGGCTATATCGTCGACCGCACCAGGGAAAATCTGGCTGCCTCTGACGCGGCAGTGGTCAAATTCCGGCGAACTCTCCTCGAGGCCGCCAAATCACTGGCCGATGGCAAGGAGCCGGAAACTCCCTGGCGTACAGAGGCCTACCATCGGCGGCCGGGCAGTCACTTCGCTGCCGAGGGAACTGAGTTCGAGGACGTGCTGATCGAACGCTTCGGTCATCCGCGCGGCGAGATCTCCTCACTGGCAGCAGAGTGAAGCGTGGATAGGTTGGCGTCCGCTCGATGACTGGGGACCCGATCCGCAGCGCATCGTGAGGAAAGAAGGACTCTCACGCCCCTATGATCGGGTGAGGGTTTTCACACGGGCAGGCTATCGACCAGTCACATCGATAATCTCGCTCATGGCGTCGAGTTCTTTCCAATTCGGCAGGGACTCAATGTTTCCCGGAAGTTGTAGCGACCATCCGGCAACCTTGTTCGCCAGATTGACCGCACCTGGAACCGGCAATCCTTTAAGGAGCCCCACGATATATCCGGCTGCGAACGCATCGCCCACGCCGAAACGGTCAACCGGACGGTCCACCGCGATGCTCGGTACGTGCTCCACGCCTTCCGGTCCCGAGCAGATGGTCCCGTCTGCACCCACCTTCAGAGCGATATTAGACACGCCGAGTCCAATCAAATAGTTCAACTGGGCTTCTGAATCGGTGATGCCCGTCAGTTTGATGAGGTCTTCCCGCCCCGCGAGCAAGTGATCCGCGTTTGCCATAAGACCTTCGAGTGGGCCGCGGGCATCTTCCGGGGGCCATACTTTCGCCCGGTAGTTGAGGTCGAATGTGATCGTCACATTTCTTGCTCTTGCTATTTCCATGGCGCGTTCCACGGCAGCAAAACAAGACGTCGAAAGCCCGGGTGTGATCCCGCCGAGATGCAGGATTTTTGCCGAGCCGATGTAGTCCTCGTCCAGATCATCGGCGGAGAATGACGTGAACGCTGAGTTTGAACGGTAGTAAAAGACGTTGGAGCTGCCGGATGACCTGTTCTCGCGGATGAAGACGCCGGTTTGTTCGTCGTTCACCATCGTGACGTGTTCCACGTCGACGTTTTCGCTTCGCATGACGCCGAGTATGAACTCACCGAGTTCATCTGCACCCAGACGCGAAATCCAGCCCACCCGATATCCGAGTCGTGCAACTCCGGCGGCGACGGTGCTTTCAGCGCCACCGATGCGGCGCTCAAACTCCAGGGTGTGGCGCAATGGTCCACCCGATTTTGCGACGAATGCCGCGCATGTCTCACCCAGTGTTACAACATCGAGCATCAGCGTGTCGTTTTCCTCGGCCTGTCGGTCAGGTGGCCGGTGATTCTACAGAACTTGACCGGACAACATAATTCCGGGTCAAAGCAACGCAATTAGAAGTGTAGTGTCTTGAATGTTGCCAAGAGGAGACTTGCCCTGTAGTCACTGAGTCAGGCCTATCGTGACTCGTTCACGAGCTCCGCCTGTAGAAACGCCTCTGTTGGATGCCCGACGATGACGATGAGCAATTTCCGGGGCACGATGCCGGCCCTGATTACCCCTTTCGATGGCGATGGAAAAGTAGACGAAACCAAGTTTCGCACCTTTCTCGATTGGCTTGTTCCGCAAGTGAGCGGACTTTACGTCGCAGGCTCTTACGGTTCAGGGCCCATCATGACTGTCGATCAGCGTAAACAGGTCGCCGAAATTGTGCTCGACTCAGTGTCCGGACGCATTCCGGTGGTCATCCACGTCGGTGATCCCGATACCTACACGTCCATCGAACTGGCGCGCCATGCCGAGAGCCTCAACGTCTCTGGCGTCGCGTCACTCACGCCATACTATTATCTGCACGGCAGAGAGGAGATCGATCGGCATTTCGTGAGCCTGATCGATGCCGTCAGCACGCCTGTCTACCTGTACAACAACCCGAAATACACGAATTACTGCGTGACGGCCGAAGAGATCTACTGGCTCGCCGAGAAAGGCCTGGCGGGAATCAAGGACAGCAGCGCCAATATCCAGCTGTTTTATGGCCTCGTTGCGGCGACGCGGGATTTCGATGATTTTCAGGTCATCGTCGGCTCGCAGACCATTCTTCTGCCGGCCCTTGTCGGTGGGGGGCGAGGCTGCGTTTCGGGATTGTCGAACCTCTATCCCAAAGTTGTAAATGGGATATTCGATGCGGCTGAGTCTGGTGATTTCGACCGGGCGCTCGCTATCCAGCGTGAGGCGAACGAGCTGCGTCAACTAACAGGCGCCGGTATCCCTGTCGCGTTCTACCACAGTGCGCTTCGGTACCGCGGCATCGACATTGGCGTGCCAAAGGCGCCCCTTGTGTCCAAGACCAAGGCGGAGGAGGCGGCGATCTTCGCCGCGCTCGAGAAGTACAAGCACTTCGAGTAGCCGACGTGTTTCTGCGCTCAAATACAGGGCTTGGGCGCTCACTCAACCGCGACGTTGTTCGACGGCGCCTCTCCATCGACGAGGACCCGGCGGAGTTCTGTTGCCGTCTGGATCGCCATCGCAATCTGTGCCTCAATTGTCATCGCCGCGACATGGGGTGTTGTGGTCAGATTGGGGCAGGAGAACAACGGATCGTCAAAGTCCGGTGGTTCGACATCGAATACATCGAGCGCGGCGCCGCCGATTGTGCCAGCCCATAGCGCTGTCGCCAGCGCGTCTTGATCGATCAGTCCGCCACGCGCCGTATTGATGAGGATGGCGTGGTCCCGCAGCAGCGCTAGTCGTTCGGCGTCGATCAGATTCCTGGTCGAGGGAACCAGCGGACAGTGCAGCGAAACGACATCAGCAGTGGACATGAGTTCATCGAGTGAGACGGCGGGATAGGAGCTGTCGGCTACCGCCGCCGGGTCGCTGTCATTCACCAGGATCTTTGATCCGAACGCCGCGAAGTATTTGGCGACGAGCCGCCCGATACGACCGTATCCGACGATGCCAACAGTTGAATGCCGTAACTCACGTCCCATAAGTGTCTCACGCGCCCAGGACCTGTCACGCGTTATCATCTCGTTGCCGCGTTGGATGTGTCGCAGTAGGCTCAAAGCAAGTCCCACGGCCGCCTCTGCCACGGCGTTCGAGTTGGTGTCCTGGGTTGTTGAGACCGGGATGCCGGCCGCGCGAATGCTGTCCATATCCAGAAGGTCGAGACCAACCCCATGCCGCGCGATGATGCGCAATTTCGATTGCCGGGCGATGACTTCTGCGTCGATCCCGCCGAACTTGTGCAGCACGCCGTCTACGTCGGAGATGCAGGCCAGAATTTCTTCCTGGGCCACGGGTTCGGGCAGGACCTTGACGTCGGCAAACTCTTCAAGGAGCTCAAGCCCTTCCGCGCGCACATTCCCGAGCACGAGTATTTTCATTGCGCGCTCTAGCAAATCTTGGGATTCGGCGATGACGCTCCAGGCGGGGAAACGTCACGTTGTTGGCACAACCAGCAAATCAAAATAGGCACTGAACCTTCTAGAAGAAATAAAAACCCAGTGATATCAAAGAGGTGCGATTGGCTGGGGGAGAGGGACTCGAACCCCCACCGGCAGAGCCAGAACCTGCTGTCCTACCATTAGACGATCCCCCAGCAGGACCGATGAAGCGGTCGCGCCTCGGTGAGGCGGAAGATAGAGCAGAAAGAGCTCAAAGGGAATTGTGTAGAAACGAATGTCGCGGGCTCGTGCTGACGAGGGTCGAACAGGACAAGCGTAGCGTCGTTCCACGCGATCGGGGATGCTGCTAGACTGTACCCGAATATGAATCAAGCCCGTGGGCGTTTTCGGGCGCCCAAGGCAGGGAATATTGGTGAATTCGGCATCGCCGGTTTCGCGAGGGCACCGCCGCCCACGCGGACGCTGGCGGCATGTATATGCGGCACTCGACCTCGGCACGAATAACTGCCGACTACTGGTGGCACGACCTACGCGCAACGGGTTTCGCGTCGTCGATGCATTCTCGCGGATCGTCCGTCTCGGCGAAGGCGTCAGCGCCTCTGGTCGGCTCTCTGACGAAGCCGTTTCCCGCACCATTGCAGCGCTGAAAGTCTGTGCCGGCAAGATGCGCCGCCGGCGCGTCACGCGGTCACGAAGTATCACCACTGAGGCCTGCCGACGGGCAGACAACTGCGATGAATTTCTTCGGCGAGTCCGTGAAGAAGTTGGAATCGATCTCGATATCATTAGCCCTGCCGAGGAAGCGGAACTCGCACTCG
>DEBC01000013.1 GCA_002348365.1 Alphaproteobacteria bacterium UBA2966
AATATCGACCAACTGGGGAGAGCCCCGCAGCGACTCTGCCAGTGGCTCGGCAATATCGCGCGGTTTCATGCCCGCGGATTTTGCCAGTACGAGTGCCGCGTTGGTTGCGACGTCACCGTGCGTTGGGTCGCGCGGGGGTTCCACGTTGATGGCTCCCAGATCGAGTCCGGGCCGAAGTATTTTAGAGGCCACCAAATCTTCAATTGATTTGATAACAATAGACCGTAAATATTTGTAATAATCCATTTATTATTTATCTAACCAAATAAGCGCTCGTGCTCTGAAAGCGCGTAACGATCTGTCATCCCTGCGATGAAATCACATGCCAGACGGGGGATTGTCGCGGGATCCGATCCAAGCGCGGTTTCACGCCACTCCTCCGGCATTCTTTGTGGTTCGTGCAGATACAATTCAAATATCTCGGCGATGACCTGGCGCCCCCGGTCAGACATTTGGTTTACCTTATCGTGCCGGTACATGTTGGCGAACAGGAATTCTTTCAAGGCGCGATCTCCTTCGCCCATCTCCTCTGACATCCCGATGACAAGTCTGTCTGCATGACGCACGTCATCCACACTCGTCGGCTCAACTTCGTTGAGCCGCCTCACCGATACAGTGACCACATCGGTGATCATCACCGATATCAAGCGCCGTATCGTCTCGTGGATGGCCCGCGGACGCTCAATGTCCGGGTACAAGGTGCGCACTTCCGACAGAACCGGGGCCACGAGAGGAACTTCGTCGAGATCGCCCAGGTCGAACAATCCGGCCCGCAACCCATCGTCCAGATCGTGATTGTTGTACGCGATGTCGTCGGCGATTGCGGCGACCTGCGCTTCGGCACTGGCGAAGGTGCCGAGTTCAAGGTCGTGGGCCGAAACATAATCGAGAAGGGTCTCATGCAACGGTTGGTCCGTTGCATTCATCGCATGTGGACCTGTCAGCGGGCCGTTGTGCTTTACGGCACCTTCGAGGGTTTCCCAAGTCAGGTTGAGGCCATCGAATGAGGCATAGCGTCTTTCCAGCTTGGTCAGCACGCGTAGCGTCTGGGCGTTATGATCGAAACCTCCATAGGGACCCATTACGCGATCCAGTGCTTCCTCGCCGGCGTGACCGAACGGCGGGTGGCCCAGGTCATGGGACAACGCAAGTGTTTCGGCCAGGTCTTCGTTCAACCGGAGCGTCCGAGCAATCGTTCGCGCGATCTGAGCTACTTCCAATGAATGCGTGAGTCGCGTCCGGTAATGGTCACCTTCGTGGTACACGAAGACCTGGGTTTTGTGCTTGAGGCGTCGAAACGCGGTCGAATGAAGAATACGGTCTCGATCGCGCTGAAATGGCGTCCGGCTCTCGCTTTCGGGCTCGGAGTGGAGACGCCCCCGGCTCGCCGCCGGATCAGTTGCATAGGCCGCCGGCGACGGCGCATCGAAATGCGAATCGCCGTTCATGGCCGCGACACTACTCCGCGACCTGACGGCCTGCAACGCCGAACGCGAATCACTTCGGATTTTCCCGAATAACCTAGGCTTCCTCGCCCTCTTCCACCGTGGCGCTCTCTACTGCGAGCAAACGATCGATGTCGATGATCTCATGCAGGATATCCTGTTCTGCTGCCGCATTGCCCTCTCCGACAGTTGGGTCAGGCTCGCCCCGCGCGATAGCGGCGTATGCAAGACGCAGCGCCTTATGCATGGCCAGCAGCGGCGTTGCGGGATCGACCAGAAAACGGTATCCGAGGTCATATAACTCCTGCTTGGTCATACCTAGGGATTCGATCCCGCCTCCAAGAGACTGCAGCATGAGAGGTGCAGGCAGCCGCTCGCCCACGAAACGCAGATCCTCGGCCGTAGGAGCCAAGACAAAGAGCATGTCGGAGCCGGCTTCCTTGTAGGCTTCGGCCCTACGAATGGCGTCATCGTGCTTGCCACGACGGATCTGGTTTGTCCTGCCGATGATGACGAAGTCCGGGTCCCGCCGTGCGGCAACGGCTTCACGAATTTTGGCAACCATCAATTTCTGGGGAATGGCGTGCTCGATTCCGACGTGATGATGGACACGCTTGGGCAGGAGCTGGTCTTCGAACTCGATTCCCGCCGCGCCGGCCGCCTCGCTCATGGCCATGGTGCGATGAAGGTGGACAGGATCTCCCCAACCGCAGGTGCCGTCGAGAACGAGAGGCAAAGAACAGGCGCTGCGAATGGCCACACAATCCTGAATAACCTGCTCCAGGGACAGGTTTGCCTCAAGGTGAGTGTTGATGTAGCCCAACGGCCCGCCACCCAGATATATCGCTTTGAACCCCTCACGCTCGGCCATCTTGGCCGTCAGAGGATTCATCACATGGGGCGCGACGAGCGGTTCAGACCCTTCAAGCAGGTCTCGGAATATGCGTCCGGCTGTCATGTCGCGGACGCTCGAGCAAGCTGACGGGCGGCAATTGTTGCGACCAGATTGAAGGCAAATCGCAATGCACTCACGCGGGCGACACCCTTGCCAACAATGTCGTAGGCGCTGCCCTGGGCGGAAGTGGTGATCGGCATAGGTAGGCCGCCCAGCAGCGTGAGGCCACGATCGAAACCCATCATTTTCATCGCGATCTGACTCTGGTCGTGGTACATCGCCACGATTCCATCTACGCGACCATCCTTGCCGAGCAGGAAAACACTGTCGGGGGGCCAGGGACCGACGACGTCGTACCCTTTGGATCTGGCGCGCTCAACCGCCGGGCCGATGACCTCGATCTCCTCTCTCCCGAAGTTGCCGTTGTCCCCTGCGTGGGGATTGAGTGCAGCCACGGCGAGCCGGGGATTGTCAATTCCTGCATCATAGACCGTATCGTGCAGGCGGCGTACGGCAGCCAAGACTTCGTCCTCGGTGATCAGGCTCGCGACGTCTTTCAGTGCGACATGGCTGGTGACGCGGGTGGTCCACAGTCCCTCGACCGCGTTCAACTCTTTCGCCAAGCCTTTGACACCAAGATGAGCTGCAAGGTGCTGCATTTCATCGGCTTCAGTCATGCCGCCAAGATGCAATGCCGTCTTATTGAGCGGAGCGAAACACACGCCGTCGATCGCTCCGGACATTGCCAATCCGACCGCGGTCTCAAGAGTCTGAAGAATCGAGCGCCCTGCGGCTTCGGTTGCCTGTCCCGGTGTCACCTCTTTTGGCGAAATGGTCTCCAGCAACAAATGAGCGATCTGGCCTTCAGTCAGCGGCTTCGAATCCGGTGTCCATTTCGGTAGCAACAAATCGACCCCGGCCGTGCGTGCGCCACTCTCAATGATGTGTTCATCACCGATCACCAGGATGTCGGCTTCACGATCATCGTCCACATCGGAAATGAGTTTTGCCAGCAACTCCGGGCCGACGCCATTGGGATCGCCCGGTATGACACCGATACGAGGTTTCGATCGTTCCAAAGTCGAGCCCGGCGTATTCATGAAGAGACATCTTGATCCAAGCGATGTAGACGAACCACTCCGCGTGTTGTGCGGGCTGGAAACAGTTCACGATCCATCAATCATCCTTCTCTATTGCCGATCGAGAATCAACGGAAGGTGGCCGGGAGCGAGGATGAAATTGACAAGCGCTTTATGATTCTTACATACATAGGAGCATTATATGAGAACTGTTCTCAACATTGTTGGCGATCGAATATGAGTGAACTCGACCTGGCACCGATGACATTGAGCGAGAATGCGGCCAAGCG
Organism: Alphaproteobacteria bacterium UBA2966; assembly: GCA_002348365.1. Lineage (GTDB taxonomy): Bacteria > Pseudomonadota > Alphaproteobacteria > UBA2966 > UBA2966 > UBA2966. Next base: position 3,710 of record DEBC01000013.1, read on the forward strand.
CATTCGCTTCTTGATGGACCAGGAAAATCAACCGGAGGCAGCCGTGCGTGTCGCCGTCAGTGGCGGAGGGTGTGCGGGTTTCCAGTACGGTTTTGATTTCGACAACAGCATTGCGGATGACGATTTCGTATTCGAGCGTGATGGCGCGCGAATCGTTGTGGATCCACTATCTCTCAGTTTTCTGCAGGGGTCCGAAGTGGATTACGTGGAGGAACTGATTGGTGCGTCCTTCCAGATCACCATCCCGAGCGCGTCATCTTCGTGCAGTTGCGGGACATCGTTCGCGATGTGAGGCCGATCCAATTGTGGTATGAGAAGGTCCGGGCTTCCGGGCCTTTTTTTATGACATACAGGATCACTGCAGCATGAAAATCGCGACCTGGAACGTGAACTCGATCAAGGCTCGTTTACCCCACGTCATCGATTACCTCCGTGACGAAGCACCGGATGTGGTTTTGCTTCAGGAGACGAAGGTTGTCGACGAGGCATTTCCCGCCCTGGAAATCGAAGATCTCGGATACAACGTCACGGCGCATGGACAAAAGACCTATAACGGCGTGGCAATCCTCAGCAAACAGCCGATCGATGACGTGATGCGCGGGCTCCCGGGGGACGACTCCGACGAACAGGCCCGTTATGTGGAGGGAACCGTGGGAACCGTCCGAGTGGCATCAATATATCTGCCCAATGGAAACCCCATCGGCACCGAGAAGTTTACCTACAAGCTGTCGTGGATGGCTCGGCTGCGTAGTCGCATGCAGGAACTTCTTGAACTGGAAGAGACCTGCGTTTTTGGCGGTGACTACAACGTCTGCCCGACCGATATCGATGTCTTCGATCCACCTGGATTCGCTGGCGACGCTCTATGCCAACCTGAATCCAGAAATCTGTTCCGTTCCATGGTGTACCTGGGTCTGACCGATGCCTTGCGGGTTTATCACCCCGAACCCGGCGTCTACTCCTATTGGGACTATCAGCGCGGAGCGTGGCCCAAGGATCACGGCCTGAGGATCGATCATCTACTGCTGACGCCACAGGCCGCTGATCGGCTCAAGGCGGCGGATGTTGATCGCCGCCCCCGCGGTAAGGAAAAGGCATCGGACCACACGCCGGTCTGGTGCGAGCTTGAGGAGTAACCAACATGGCTCAGGCTGAAACCATCGAACTCCGTCAAACGGTTTTGCACGGCTGGCACGTCGAAGCCGGTGGCCGGATGGTCGAATTCGGGGGCTGGGAGATGCCGGTTCAATACCCAACCGGCATCGTTCAGGAACACCTGGCGACACGGCGTGCTGCGGGCCTCTTCGATGTCTCACACATGGGCCGCTACAGGGTTCGCGGGTCTGACGCGGAAGCCTTTCTCATGAGGGCATTGACCAACAACGTCCATGCCCTCGATCCGGGACAGGCACAATACACTTTCATCGGCAATGAGACTGGCGGTGCGATCGATGACGCCTATCTCTACAGATTGGCGCCTGAAGACTTTCTTCTGGTCGTCAACGCCGGAAACCGGGACAAAGACTGGGACTGGCTAGAGACGCTCAGGTCCGGAGACGTCGAATTCACAGACGAGAGTGAAGATATCGGCATGATCGCATTGCAGGGGCCGGAAGCCTCTCACGTGCTCGAACGGATCGTTGACAGCCGCGATCTGCCAGAAAACAAGCGGAACCGACTCCGCACCGCGAAAATCGACGGCAACGATGTGATCATCGCCCGTACAGGATATACGGGCGAAGCCATTTGCTTCGAGCTGTTCCCACCTCGAGACTTCACAGTTTCATTCTGGCAAATGCTGGTCGATGCAGGCGCCTTGCCCGTCGGTCTGGGCGCGCGTGATTCACTACGCCTCGAAGCAGGACTGCCGCTCTATGGCCACGAACTTGGTCAGGATCCCGAAGGAAACGACATCCCCATCTTCGCCAACAACCTTGCCCGCTTCGGCGTTCGCCAGCCAGGTGCCGGTGAGTACGTGGGACAGGCCGAGCTCGAAAAACAGCGGGATGAATACATTCATATTCTGCGACGGGAACTGGACCTGCCGATCGATGATCGTGTGCTCTCACATATCATCCAGCCGATTGCCGCGTTCGAGGACCGGAAGCCGCTGCGTGCCGGGTTCAAGGTTTTTGTCAATGACGTACATGTTGGGTACGTGACATCCGGGACCAGCGTGCCTTTCAGTACATTTCGCGGCCAGGGCATTACCGCAGCACCTGAGGTCTCTCACGAAATGCGGCCCATTGGCTTGGCATTGCTGCGGTCCGACATCCTGTACGTCGCGGATCGACCCGTGACCCTCGAGATCGAGGACACACGCGGCAACCGTACGACGGCCGAACTGGTAGAACGAAATCTCTGGCCTGTCGCGCCTTACAGTCGCCCCTACACCGGTTTCCGACATGTTCCGGAACCGCCACGCACCGACCTGTCAGAACTTACCGAGCTTGCACGCAAACTCCGCAGCGAAACAGCAGAGAATCTGAAGTGGCGGCGACCTGAATGCATCAACCTCATTCCGTCGGAACAGCCAACATCCTCGTTCGTCGATTCCTTGATGACCGCCGATCCTGCCGGTCGTTACAACGAGCACAATCGTGTAAAGGCGCTTGGTCCCGAAGCCCCGGACGTGCGCTACTACAAAGGCACCTCTTTCATCATGGAGAAAGAGGAAGAGCTGTGCGCTGCTCTTCGCACATTCTTTGGCTGCCTGAACGTCGAACCCCGTGTCGTCAGTGGCCAGATGGCGAAGGACACTGTCTATGACGCACTCAAGCAATATCGTAATCGATCGCGCGGCGGTGATCCACGGCCGATCGGGCGTGTTCTGGTACACGATCCCAATAAGGGCGGCCATTTAACTGCCCAGGTGGCCGGCGCCTTGAAGAATTACGTTGACCTCGACCCGCGCACCCACCGTCCCGCAGTCGAGCACTTTCCGTTTCAGAAGGAAAATCCATATCGGATCGATGTGGAAGCCACCAAAGAACTCATCGCCAGAACCAAGCCGGAACTCATTGTCTTTGGCCGAAGTGTGATCATCCACACCGAACCGATCAGGGAGATCGCCGAGTTCGTCCATGGGGAATTCGGGAAAGACAATCCCACGCGGCCGATCATCCACTATGATGCGGCGCACGTCCTGGGCTTGCTTGGCCCTCATTTCCAGGATCCGTTTGACGAGGGCGCGGATTTCGTTACGGGTTCCACCCATAAGACCTTCTTCGGCCCTCAACGAGGCGTCGTGTTGGGAAATTTCCCCTCTGGCTCGGTGTTCGAACCGCTCTGGGATTACATCAGTTCGCGGACATTCCCTGGGCATGTCAGCAACCATCACCTCGGCACGATGCTGGGATTACTCGGCGCGACCTATGAGATGTTGGCCTTTAAGGACGACTACCCAAAGCAAGTCGTCGCCAATTCCAAGGCGTTTGCACGCGGCATGGTCGAGAACGGCATGGCGGTAGAAGGTGATCCAGACTACGGCTACAGCGAAACTCACCAGGTTCTCATCCGAACCGCCCGCCGCCGGGGAGAGTTTATCTCCAGTTTGTTCGAGGCCAACAATGTCATTACCAATCCTCAAGCCTATTGGGACGACGCAAGCTTTGCAGTTGCAAGCGGCGTGCGCACGGGAACCCAAGAGATGACACGCTTCGGCATGAAAGAAAATGACTTTGCGGAGTTGGCAACGCTTGTCTCGGACATCGCGCACAATGGCGAGTCAAAGCCTGAGGGACACTGGAAGCCGGCGGTGAAGGCATTCCGCAGCCGCTTTAGCGAGATGACATACTGCTTGGAATGTTAGGCTGATCGGCTGACAGGCATAACGCCACGGCCTCTTGCCACATTCATGAAGGAGGGCCCGACATGAAACCCGTCAGGAATCCCGTTCCACAACTGGGTCCGATGTTCGAAGGCTGGCTTTCCCACGGCGTACGCGTCGGCAACACCATCTATACCAGCGGCCTGGTGGGTTGGGATCTGGAAACCGGCAAGATATTACCGGACATCGAAGCGCAGGTTCGTCGGATCTTCGAAGGACTTCAATGGATCCTCGAGGCGCACGGCGCGACGTTGCAGGATGTCGTCAAGATGAACATGTACTTCGTTGATCGCCAAGCCCAATGGCCCGTTTTCGACAAGGTTCGCAGGGAGATCTGGAAGTCTGATCCCCCCGCATCGACCGGTGTCGGTGTCGCACGACTCGAGCAGGACGCACAGATCGAGATCGAAGTTGTCGCTGTTGTTCCTGACGACTAAGCGAGGAGACTACGCCTCGGATCGCGCAGGCATACGGACGAAGAAAAGCGGCACGAAGCACACCAGACTGGTGAATGCCAGCCATATGAAGTCGTTGTTGTAGGCAACGACCGAAGCCTGCCGTGAAGCTTCAAGGCTGAGCGAGGCCAGACCGGCCAGGTCAGTCAAACTCCACGCATCTGGAAGCGACAAGTGCCGAAGCGTTTCATTGAATGGAGTCGCGTTTTCACTCAACACGGCACGGCTGGATTGGGTTTGACGGACGAGATATGCCACCGTCAAGGAGACACCGACACTGCTGCCATAATTGCGCATCAAGGCATAGAGACCGGTTCCAAGGTCCCGATTTTGCCTCGGCAAGGTAGAGAACGTGATAATCGTCAGCGGTACGAAGTAGAGGCCGATACCAAGGCCGTGCGCGAACACCGCAAGGTAGAACTCCCAGCGGTCGAACTCGGTCGTAAAGAGTGACATTTGCAAATTGGCCCAAGCCATGACAACGATTCCCAGCGCCATGATCGTCACGGGATGGAACCGGCCAAGCAATTGGCCTGCAGACACAGAACCAACGGCATTCCCGATTGCTTGGGGTACCAGAACCAGGCCCGCTAGAAACACAGGATATCCCGCAAGTGTCTGCAAGTAGGGCGACACCAATGCGAGGAAAGCCAACCAGTGAACACCCAGCATGAACATCAGTGACAGACCGACCATAAAGTTACGATTCGCGAACACGGCGGGTGGAATGAACGGTCTCGACGAGTACATCGTGTTTACGACGAAAAAGTAAAAAGCCGTCACAGCAATCAACGATGTCCAAAGAATCTCTGGTGCCGAGAACCAGTCCATGCGTTCGCCCCGGCTCAGAACGAACTGGATCGCCACTAACGCAGTAGCCAGAATCAGGAAACCGAGAAACCCGAAGGGTTGTGCGCTCGGACGTTGCGGTCTGGTGGGCGCGAAAATGTAAATAATGGAGAACGAAAGGATGCCGAACGGAACGTTCAGGTAAAACGCCCAACGCCAGCTGTGGAATTCCGCCAGATATCCTCCAAGCGCCGGACCCAACACGATCCCAACCATCACACCCAGCGACCACCACCCCATCGCCTTTCCTCGCTGTTCGGGCGGATAGGCGTCAAAAACGAATGACTGAGAAATCGGCGTAAAGGACGACGCAAAGACACCTTGTAGGAAACGGTAGACAACGATCTCTTGAAGACTCTCCGCAGACCCCGTGAAAACCGAGGCGACGCAAAATCCGACGACGCTGATCAAGAAAAGGCGCTTGCGCCCCAAAAGGTTTGTCAGGATACCGATCAGTGGCATGACCACTGCCACGGCGATCAGATAAGAGGCGAGCACCCAGGCGATTTCGTCCTGAGTCGCTGACAAGGTTCCCTGGATACGGGGCAAGGCCACCGTTGCCATGGTTGTATCCAGAGTCTGCAAATTGGCGCCCAAAACGACACCGGCAAAAATCAACAGGCGGTACCGCATAGCGGTTTCCGGCTGGTCTGCTGCCGGAGATGCGTGTGAAATCTGCTCTAACGTCATCGCGTGTTCGATCGCTTCCGCCCCGGAGAGCCCAGAGAGGGAGCGTGGACACCACCCCTATTACCTTTGACTGTTTACCACGCCCGGAAACCCCGTGATCAAGGGGTTGTCGGACTCGTTTCGTATGAAGGACCGGCTCTGGAGATGCAAGTGGTGTGGGCGAGCGCGGGCTCTTTCACCCCTATTCCGCCATGACCTGCTAGGCATAAAAGCGGATCGCCGGACCGCCTCCGAAAAACATCTCTTCGTGAGCTGTCTTCGCGTAGACCCGACGCATCTGGGGCAGGACGGTGTGGCCCTTCAGCCGAGTGCCGAAATGGGGCGATCACTTCTTCACCCGGCATCAAGACGCGCGGCCATGGCTTGTTGTCGTGGAGCATCGGCTCGAACAACGATATTCGCGGAGCGTCAAACCAACCGATGAGACCGACCTCCGATACGGCCAAGCGCGTGGAACCCATGTTCACGACCGAGATACAAAATCCCAGATCTGTGATGTTCTGGCGTTTTAGGTTCCGAATATCCTTTGGCTTTTCTCCCAGCGCGATTGCCTGCCGATCGATTGCATAGGCAACCTTGGCGCGCACCTTGAGACGCATCCGATTCCG
>DEBC01000036.1 GCA_002348365.1 Alphaproteobacteria bacterium UBA2966
TTGGTAGGCTTTTACCCCACCAACTAGCTAATCGGGCGCGGGCTCATCCAACAGCGATAAATCTTTCCCCCTGAGGGCTTATACGGTATTAGCTCCGGTTTCCCGGAGTTATTCCGAACTGCTAGGTAAATTCCCACGCGTTACTCACCCGTGCGCCACTTTCCCCCGGGCCGAAGCCCGGCTTCTCGTTCGACTTGCATGTGTTAAGCCTGCCGCCAGCGTTCGCTCTGAGCCAGGATCAAACTCTCAAGTTGAGAATTTCCGACCTCCCGGAAAACGACCGAGAGGCGGCTGACATAGTTTAGAGCCTTTACAAACGCGTAACGTGACTTGCGTACCGTTCGTAAGTACGTAAGTCGTCGCAGTATGCGTTTGCACCGGCGTCCAAGTTGGCGCGCCGCCGCCCACGCATCTCTTCCTCATTCACGATGTCAAAGAGCAAAATGACGCCTCCAGGGGAACGAAAATCGCCCACCTCGCTGCGCCAGTGGTGGGCTTATACGCGACCTGCCCGAGGGTGTCAAACTTAAACGCAGCAACCGTTTCCAAATCCCACAGAAACGACCGCCAACCGCTGATTATATGCCTGAGTCTCCGCGCTGACAAGGAATTGCAGGGCAGTCCGCAGCTTATGTCTCCGGACCGATGCGTGGAGACCCCGTGGCGCCTCGCTTGGAACCCAGACTGTCGAGGATTCTCACGGAATCCTGAGCACGCAGCGAGCAATCCCCAAGCATCGTTATGATCTCGGCACTGTTCTCGAGCACACGTCGTGCTTCCGGGCGATTGTCGCCCCGAATTCGGGACATGCGTTCGACGACTTCGTCCTGAAGTGTCGTCAGCAGATCTTCAAGTTTCCAACCCTTCGGGTTGTCCTTGCTCATCAACAACTTTGCCATAAGCACCAACACCCGCCCCGTGGTCGCGGAGGCAATTCCTCCCTCAACGCATTCAATAGGCTAAATAAAAGGTCCCACTTCGAATACCGCAGAGCATAGCCCGGCAATTGCGACTGCGAAACCCAAGTGTTGAGCATACCAGTTGACGCGGACCGGGACGGCTGCGTCCCACGGCTACGGCCGCCGTGCTCCTTCCTATTCCTGATCGGCTAAATCGAGATCCACGTAACCCTGCTCGATCACCCGCTGCAGCGCCATCAATTTTCTGTAGTCGTCCGAATGTGTCGCCATGACCACGCTCCCAATAACTCAATTTCCGTCTCGACGTCTATTCGTGACGATTGAAACCTATTGGAGAGTTGGCTGCAATGGATTGAGGCTCGGGAACTGCTGACCGGTTCGAGAGAGTCGGCTCCACATACCGGAATGGCGGTTAGTTCCTAGCCGCTGCCACGCTGGATGAACTCCATCGTTACCCCATCGGGGTCACGCATGTAAGCGACGCGGCCACCCTTGTTCGGGCCGCCCGTAATCTCGAGCACCTCGCCCATGAGTTGCGCTCCGTGCTGGGTGCCGAGGCTCACCACGACTTCCACATCTTCAACATCGAAAGCGATGTGGGCGGCCCCAACGTCGCACACCCGACACTCGACCTGACCCCGGTCCTCTGGCCCCTTGTACTCGATCAACTCAAGGGCGTGTCCCGGCATCTGAAGGTAGGCGACATCGATATCGGCGCCCGGTATGCCCGTGAGCGCCTGGATCATCGCCGGCTCCCTGGGCTCGTGCGACGTGAGCCGAAAGCCCAGAAACTCCGTAAAAAAGGCGATCGAGCGTTCAAGGTTCGAGACGGTAAAGCTGGTGTGGTTGGTGCCCACCACTTTCACTTCGGTCATATCGCTGCTCCCTTTGCGGCCCCGGGCGCCCGGACGGGGCCCATCGGGCAGAACACGGTTGCGATCATCCTGACATACGCTGTGCCGTCTGCGCGACTGGCGTGGAAGGAATTGGCCCGAATCATTCCACAACCACGACACGGTTTGGCCGTAATTGGACATGAATCTCGACTCCGGAGAGAGATGGGGCAGCGAAAGCACATCCCACGGAGACAAAAATGTCACGACAGTCCATGACGCCACACTACCGGATACCATTGCCCGGCCATTCGGGGCTTCGCGTACTCCTCCTGGCCGGTCTGACCATGATGCTTTACGGATGCGAGTCTCCCGTAACGCAACTCCAGTCTACCACCACCACCGGTGACACATTTACAGCCGCACTGGCGCAGGAATATCGGGCATTCTCTACGTTCGAGGCGGAAGAGATGGTCGACTGGCGAGATGCGGAGCACTTCGCACGCAAGGGATTGAAGGCGGCCAAGGGACAAGCCGTGGAACCGGAAGTCGTGTCATCCTGGCGGGTGCCCGCCGCAGTAAAGCGCAATCTGAATGTTGCGCGAAACCGTCTGGCCTGGGTGCTCGCGGCCGGCGTGGCCGGCGACGAACCGGTGAGCGCAGCGACAGCACAATCGCGATTCGATTGCTGGATCGAGCAACAGGAAGAGAACTGGCAACCTCATCACATCGCGGCCTGCCGGGATGGGTTCTATGCTCTGTTGGGCGAACTCGAAGGCCTGGAGGGTCCGAGATCGGCAAGATTGTCGCTTGTCATGTTCAGGTTCGATTCCGACAAGATCGACAACGCAGCTCAATCCACCCTGGACGCACTGGTCGGCTGGGCCCGTGCGGCAGGTGCAAACTCTATTGGCGTGATCGGCCACACGGACCGAGCGGGATCGGAATCATACAATATTGATCTGTCGCTACGCCGCGCCCTCGCCGCGAGAGCCGCGCTCGTACGACTGGGAGTTCACCCGGATCTCGTCTCGTATTCCGGCGCCGGAGAATCGCAACCGCGCATAGCAACGGCTGACGGCATCCGCGAAGCGGGCAATCGGCGCGTGGAGATCAGGGTCGAACTTCCCGAATTGCCGCAGCAGTCCCCGCCGTTGGCCCGCAACCGTACAGGACACCAAATGTTTGCCGCCCGGTGACAGCGAACCGCCTGCGACGGTGTGGCATCAATCTCGACCTGTAATCCAAATTGAAGTGAATGTGCCTCCAGACACAGCCACATCAATTGCACCTATTTCCAGATGTCACTATTCTCTGGTTCATGACGAAGGCGATCTACATCCTTGGCGCTACGTCCGGCGTCGCCACAGCAAGCTGGCCCCTGGACTGGTTCAGTTCGGTGTCGACTATCGCGCAGTTTGTGTTTGACGCCTATTTCATCAGCTTCATGGATGCGGTGAATTTCGGCACCTTGTGCTTTTAGGCCTTCGCCCACCGTTTCAGCATAGAGGCACATATAAAGAGCCCGGCAATCAGCCGGGCTTTGTTTATTCGTTATCTCCGCCAGCGAGTTGCGGACTATAGAACCGCGGCTTCACCGAGAACTGTTGTGCGATGCATGTGCCGAAATCCCGACCCGGCGAAGTCATGCACCGCATGGTGAATGGTGCAACGATTATCCCAGAACAGCAGGTCGTGTAACCGCCATCTGTGCCGGTATACAAACTCCGGTTTCGTCGCGTGCGCGAACAGGAATTCGAGCAGCGCATCGCTTTCCGACTTTGATAACTCGACGATACGCGATGTGAACCCCGGATTGATGAAGAGCGCCTTTCTTCCGGTTTCCGGATGAGTTCTCACAACCGGATGTTCCACAGGCGGAGTCAGCTCCGCCTGCGCCGCACTTGGCCCCGAGGTCTCGAAGAACTTATTGACGTGATAGAGGTCATGCACACCCGTCAGTCCCTCGATCATGCCCTTCATGGTATCTGACAGGGCGTCATATGCCGCATACATGCTCGCCAGCATGGTGTCACCACCGCTCTCCGGAAGCTCTAGCGCATAAAGAAGTGAGGCCTTGGAGGGGCGCTCCAGATACGACAGATCTGAATGCCAATAACGGCCCGATTCCGGGTTACCCATTGGTTTTCCGTCATCATCCACCTTGGTCGAAACCCGGTAGATCTCGGGGTAACCCTTGAGGAGAAATTGGCCGACCACGTGCTGTTCCAGTTCGCCAAACCGTTTACTGAAGGCGATATGCTGCTCGGGTGTAAGGGACTGGTCGCGGACGACCAGCACGCCGTTATGATCTAGCCAGGCCTGATTGAGTCGCGATAACTCCGCATCCGAAATCGAAGACGACAGATCAAGCCCGATCACCTCTGCGCCCAGAACTGGCGAAAGTGCATTGACGGTGAAACCCATTCTCTAGACTGCTCCTCAATTCGACAAACCGGGTCGACGTGCCCTGGCGATGATCTAGCCGACGACCGGATGCTGTGACAAGTGCCCGGGGACCATACGGACGTCAAGCGGCCTTCGCGTCCCCTTTGACGGTCGTCCGGTAGAGGTCCCGAGTACCCACGCCGTAAAAATTCTGGACGGCGTAGTGCATCGTGCAACGATTATCCCAGATGACGAGATCGTGCGCCTGCCAGCGGTGCTGGTATATGAACTGCGGCTGCGTGGCATGACTGAAGAGGAAGCGCAGAATAGCCTCGCTCTCATCGGCATTCATCCCCACGATCCGGGTCGTAAAACCCGGGTTCACATAGAGTGACTTTCGGCCAGTGTCCGGATGCACGGTTACCATTGGGTGCCTGACAGGCGGGGTCGCGTCAATCTGCCGGTCGGTGGCCTTGAAGGTCGAGAAATTGGAAAGGGCGTTCTCAAAGTGATGCTCCGCTTCCAGACGGTCCAGAACCTTCCGCAATGCCGGAGACAGCGTTTCGTAGGCCCGATACATGCTGGCAAACAACGTATCTCCGCCGACGGGCGGCACCTCGGCGGCGTATAGGAGTGATGCCTTGGCGGGGGGATCGAGGTAAGAGTTGTCCGTGTGCCAGTGGTTCCCCGCCTGCGGGTTGCCAAGATACTTGCCCCCCTCCCCAGGTTTGTTCGAGACGCGATAGAGTTCGGGATACTTCTCGGGAACGAACTGGGTAACGACGTGGTGATCCAGGTCACCAAAACGCCTGCTGAATTCGATGTGTTGCTCGTGCGATAGAGCCTGCCCGCGGACCACCAGTACGCCGTCGTGCTCCAGCCACGCCTGATGAAGCCCCTCGAATGTCTCATCCGTGATTCCGGAGGCCAAATCGGCACCGGTCGCGATTGCACCCAACACAGGCGATATCTGTTGAATATTCAAAGTCACTTCAGTCTGAGCCCTAGGTGTGAGGGTAGAAGATCAGTCCTGCAGATTCGGCCTCCCGGGCAATCTCGGCGCATCCCGTGATCCCACCCGTCAGGCAGCAGTCAGGCTGCAGGACATCGAGACAGCCACGCTCGATCATCGTCGTGAATTCATAGGGTTCCGTGGTCATCTCGCCACCGGCGATCCGAACATCGACAGAATTCCGAAGATCGGCCATCCCCGCATAGTCGCCGCGATGAAGTGGCTCCTCCATCCAGAAAACTCCGAGACGATCGAGCTCCTTGGCGACGTCGAGGACTTCCTCGTAGGACCAGTACGGACACAGGTTACCCGGCATTCGCCAGGCTCGATTACAGTCGACCATGAGATCAATATCGTCGCCCACTGCATCTCTGACCGCTTCGATCACCTGCAGGTCGTCACGACGGTCCTCGCGCCCGAAGCGCACCTTAATGGCCCGGTAACATGCGTCGACGAGGAATCGCACCTGATCCGCCATGGCCTCTACATCACGCAGTACGCCGGTGGAGGCATAAGCGCGCAGTCGCTCGGTCCTGCCGCCCAGCAGCTTCCATACCGGCTGGTTTTCGATACGGCCCTTGAGATCCCACAAAGCGACGTCGAAAGCCCAGCAACGCCCGATATCGAACGATACATCGTCGAGCAACGCGTGGTGGCGGGTAAGGTCCATCGGATCCTAGCCCAGGAACCGGTATGCGTAGTCTGAGAAGGAACGCGAAAGGTAACCGGAGCCGATTCCTACGGCACCATCATCCGTGCAAACCCGCACAATCGTGAGACCGAATTTCGCCCGCGGAATTGGATCCCATGCCGCCGGAAACGGAGGATCCAGTGGTTGTGAATGAGTTGATATCTCGATCCGATCGATCTTCATGAAAGAAGGTGCCCGAACTCAGGATCAATGCTGCTGTTCTCAGGTGGCCGCATCAATCGATCGCAATACAGAGCCGAATCGCAGGTTTCCGCGCCGCCCGAGTGAGAAGCTTCAAATTGGTTCAGACGACTTCGTCGGAGCGCGATGTGGTCTCACCATACCGTTTCAACGCGGGCTGTCGCAGGCCATCATACAGGCTATCGACATTCTCGTTGATGATCCGGCCTTCCCTTTCGAACAGGCTGTTTCCGAGCATATCGCTTTCGACCAGGAACGGGCCGAAGTTTTCGACGTCCAGGACCCACATGGCCTGCGCGATACCCAATTCCTCCAACCAGTAAACATCTCTGATGCGCTTGATACCCCGCCCCAGGAGCGCGCCGGTCCCGTAGCCGACTGTAGACAGGTATATCGCGCCGTTGGGGACGAAGTGGGTGCGATAATCGTCTTCCGTCATCCCTCCCTTACCGATGATCACGCGGCAGCCAGATATCTCAAACCACTGCGACAGCCAGCGTGCAAATCGGAAGCTCGCCGTCGCCGTCACGGCACCCAAATTGTAGGTGCCATCCTCATTGACCGAAGCGGCCGGAGAGCAGTGGAAATTGGCATTCCCCAGGGACTGCAGCGGCACCGGAGGTTCCACTCCCTGATCCAGTACGCGCTTGTAGAGGCCTTCACGGCCTGTATAGACGCTCCCCTGAAGATAGACCGCAGTGCCAAGCTCGAGTCCCTTGAGAGATTTGTCTGTGAGCGGAAGTTCTATGTGTTTCGTTTTCACTGGGCGACCGCCTTGTCCAAGGGTGGCACAACCCCTTCCCATTCGACGGTGTCACGCCGGCGATAGGGCGTGAACCATTCCGGATCCGTGCGGTATTCAATCTCGCCACCAGGGCCGAGGCGCACGACAGCGCGCCGTGATGAAAGGCAGAAGCTATGCACGCTCATGGGCATGCCGCCGGTGTGGGTATACGCCACCTCGATATGACAATCGACCACCATCGACTTTCCGACAAACCCCATGGGGCCCATGCCGATATTGTTGCCCATCACCATCAATTCCTGCTCGAGAGCCGCGATTTCCGGATCTGGATTGCGATCTCCGACAACACGTAAACAGGCCGCCTGCTTGCCGATACTCATTGCCGTGTCCTTGCTTCCGCCAAGGCCGACCCCGACGATGGCCGGCTGACACGCAAGGCCTCGGCGCCCGAACTCCAGCATGACATCAAGGAAGAAGCGCTTGATCCCGTCGATACCATCGCCGGGAAACAGCATGCGATAATCGCTGCCGAACAGGCCGCCCTTGTGCACCGAAATTATGTCGATCCAATCGGCATCTGGCTCGAACGTGTACTCGATTTCGGGCGCCAGAATTCCGACGTTGTTGTTGTGATCTATGCGCGAAAGCGGGTGGACCCGGTTCGGTCTAAGCGGAATTTCCTGGGTGGCCCTCGCAGTCGCCCAGCGCAACGTTCGTTCCAGTGCCACGAACCCGCCCTCAACCTGAGCTTCATTCCCGATCTTCACGAAGTAGCGCGGCAAGCCAGTGTCCGCACACATGGCTCTGCGGTCTTCTTCAGCAACGTCCCAGTTCTCGCACATTGCCTCCAGGACGAACCGGCTGAGCTCGTTCTCCTCCTCTTTGACCATCGCCTTGATTCCCGATTTGTAGTCATCAGGGATCACGATGGCTGCGCGGCGCATGATTTCGAGCGCTGCCTCTTCGATGGCGTCTTGTTTGATCATCTTGAACCTCAATAGCCCGCGCGGGGCGTGTTCATGCTACCGCTGATTCCTCGCGGATAAGGCTCTCTCCCGGCCTGACCCGGGTAAACTCAACCGGCGAGGTGCCAACGTCAATCTTGCCGTCACTAAGACGCGCCGTCGTGAAATACGACGTTTCCAGATCTCCCTCTTCCGGGAAGTCTTCCCGGTAGTGCGCGCCGCGCGAATTCTCCCGTGCCAGCGCTGCCTCCGTAATTGATTTGCTCACCAGGATAAGACTGTCGAGGTTAAGCCAGTCATGCCAGGTCAGGTTGAACGCACGATCCGAAGCGGCCACTCCGGTTTCATTCAGCTCCGCCTCCAGGTCGGCCAAAGATTGACGAGCACGGTTCAAGCGTTCCGGATCACGGATAATTCCGACGTCGTCCCACATGATGTCCTCGAGGCGCTCCCGCATGTCGAGTAAATTGCCCTGGGGCTTACCGAAAGGGTGCAGGGTACGCTCGAGCGTGGCGTCAATCACGGACTGATCGGGCTCGGCGAATGTCCCTTCGGCGTTCACCCATGGCGACATGGCATCACCCGCAATACCGCCAAAGACAGTCGAATTAGCTACACCGTTGCCACCGAGCCGGTTCGCACCATGCACGCCGCCCGTATCCTCACCCGCCGCGTAGAGGCCTAGAATCGAGGTTCGGCAGGATGTGTCGTACTCGACCCCACCCATTATGTAGTGCGCCGTCGGAACCACTTCCACCAGCCCATCGACGAGATCGAATCCGCAGTCGGCGCAGCGCTCTACCATGCCCTTGAACTGGCGGCGCACCAGGTCATGATCGAGATGTCGCATGGTGATGAACAATCCGTCGTTCGGACCTGTCCGTCCCTGCCGCATCTCTTCGAACATGGCGCGGCTGACGATGTCCCGCGTCGCCCGCTCGCCACGAGAATCATACTTCTCCATGAAGCGTTCGTGTTCACCATTGAGAAGATGACCGCCCGCCCCGCGGAGGCCCTCTTCAATGATGGTTCCCGTGATTCGGGTCTCACGTCCTGCAATCAGCCCGGTGGGGTGAAACTGAATCATTTCCATGTCGCGCAGGGTGAGTCCCGCCCGCAACGCCATGGCCATGCCATCGCAGGTCTTGTCACCGGATGGCGTGTGATAGCGGTACATCGTGGGCCCGCCGCCTGCGGCGAGAAGAACAGCCTTGGCCTGGACAAAGTGAAAGCTTCCGTCACGAACATCGATCAAGAGCACGCCAGAAATCCGGCTTCCGTCGCTTGCCGGAACGAGGGCGACAGCTCGATGCTCCTCCAGTCGATTGATGCGGCGCGCCCAGACCTGTTCTGCCAGCCGATTGATGATTTCGATTCCGGTCAGATCGCCTTTGTGCACCGTCCTGTCATAGGTCTGACCGGCAAATGCTTTGAGATGGATCGAACCGTCCTGGTTGCGATCGAAGAAGCACCCGAGTTCATTCTCGAGTTCGTGGATGCGCTCGATCGCTGTGTTGATCAGCGTCCAGGCCAGATCCTGGTTATTCAGCCACTTACCGCCTTCGATCGTGTCCATGAAATGTCGCTCGACCGAGTCTCCGGTGCCGATAGCGACATTGTATCCGCCCTGCACCATGCGCGTGCAGCCGCACTTTCCAAGAAGCCCCTTGACCGCAACGGTGATATCGAGATCGGGATCTGCCTTGTGGGCATGCAGGGCAGCGAACAATCCAGCGCCCCCGCTGCCAAGAATTAGAATGTCCGTCTGATGACGGGTAATCGAATGTTCAGTCATGAGAAGACTTCTGTCTCCGAATATGGGAACAACTAGAAGGCATTCATCAGGAACAGAAGCCCGCAAACGAGGGCAATTCCCAAAGTGATGGCGACGACCGACTTCTGCCAATCGCGCCACTCAAGAAATTCCAACGCCAGGAGACGCAACCCGCCGACCATATGGCCCGCCAGCAGAACAACGAGCAAGGTCTCCCCGATTTTGACGGCTGGCGCCTCGGTCCATTCGAGGAAAGCGTCAAACCTCGCCGCCTCTTCGACGGCCAGGGAAAGCGTGTAGAGATGTACAGGGACGAACACCGCAAGCGCCAGACCCGAAACCCGGTGCAGCACGAATGCCCAGTACGTGGGATGATTCCGCAGTGCTACGGCGTATTTCATACAAGCGCCCCCACTGCCTTGACGCCCAATACGACGATCAACACACCAAACAAGACTGCGGCAAGGTCTAGCGACCTGCCGCGCCAGGGAGTCATTTCTCTGACAATGGACCGAACGCCGATCGGCGCATGAATGGCTGCGGCCAAGACGAACAATCCGTATATGGCACCCCAGACGCCGCTGCCCTGGGTACGCGCGAGGATTTCCTCCGCCGAGAGACCACCCTGAATGGCGTAGATCATCGTCGCCAGATGGACAATCACCAGTGGCGCCAGCACGAACGCACTGGCCCGCTGGGCGATGAACAGCCAGACTTCAGCACGACCGCTCACAGCTCTCCCCTCAGCACGGATCTGACCGTGGCACGCTTAAGACCGGCGATCGCGGCCGTCGGGTTGATATCCTTCGGACAATAAGTCATGCATGCCTGATGGCTATGGCACTGGTGACAGCCGGCATCGCCTGCCACCGCCGCAAGATGTTCAGGCTTACCGCCATCACGCGTGTCATTCACCAGCGTCCAAACCCGGTTCAAGGCGGCAGGTCCCAGATAATCGGCGTTCCAGGCGACAACGTCACAGGCCGAATAACAAACAGCGCAACCGATACATTCGATCCCCGCATCGGCCTCCTGACGTTCCCGTGATTCCGGCGGCACTCGCGCGAAGGTCTGCCGATTGCCTGCGTCCGACGGCACAAATTGCCCTGTCGCGCGTTCCCATTTGTCGAAGAATGGGACCATATCGACAGCGAGATCCCGAATTACGGGAAGATTGCGCAAAGGCTCAATTCGGATATGTCCGTCCTTGGCCACAAGGTCGACATGGGTCCGGCAGGTCCAGCGCGGCACTCCGTTTACGGTCATGGCACACGACCCGCACATCCCCACGCGGCAGGCAAATCGATACGAAAGCGTTGGATCGAGACGGCGCTGCACGTGCGAGACGACATCCAGGATGGTTTGGCTCTCGCGCTGCGGTACCCGGTAGGTTACGAACTCACCAGAGTCCCGCCCGCGCCAGATCTCAACCTCGAATTCTTGTTCTGAAACTGTCTCTGTGGTCACCGAGGGCGTCTCCGCGGGTCATTCAATACATCGGTCAGAAGCCGCGAAAATATCACGGCCGGCACCGCCAGAGGGCGGCAGCTCCGCGCGACGTCATAGCGCCACATGGTCTTGTCTGAAGCACGCGGAATAGGGGCTCGGCGCGTATGCATCCTGTCCATGGCACGTGCTTTCGATCAGCCAGATTATTGTTTGTGCCTGCCCCAAAACCGCCCACGCAATTTTGCCCGCGCGGTGCATGCTCCTTATACGGAAATTGCCACGCAGTCTTCCCTATGACAAGAGGTCGAAATCTGCAGATGCCGATTGGAAGTGTGGTGCGCCCCCAGGATGGAGCTGAAACTGCTGACCCAGGTTACAGTCGGGCAGGCATCACTGATGCCTCAGTGATCAAAT
>DEBC01000088.1 GCA_002348365.1 Alphaproteobacteria bacterium UBA2966
GGGTTCGATTCCTGCCACTCCTGCCAGTTTCCGCGCCGCGCGTTCGCTGATTGATGGCCGTGAGCATTGCTCGCGCCGTGTGGAGTAATCATGGCGAAGACCAACCCGGGCGAGTTCGTACGTCAGATTCGCCAGGAAACCGCGAAAGTGACATGGCCCACCCGCAAGGAAGCGGGTGTCACGACCGTGATGGTCTTCATCATGGTGACGCTGGCAGCGATTTTCTTCTTTGGCGTCGATCAGATTCTGTCGTTCGGCGTGCGCTTGGTCCTCGGGATCGGAGGATAAACGGATGACGGCGAAATGGTATGTGGTGCACGCCTATTCGGGCTTCGAGAAGAAGGTGGCACAGTCGCTGCGTGAACAGGCCGACAGCCTGGATATGGGTGACATGTTTGAAGAGATCCTGGTGCCCGTCGAGGAGGTGGTCGAGATTCGCCGCGGTCAGCGCGTGAATGCAGAGCGGAAGTTCTTTCCCGGCTATGTGCTGGTGAAAATGGACATGACCGACGAGACGTACCACCTGGTCAAGAACACGGCGAAGGTGACCGGCTTTCTGGGTCCGATGGGACGCCCGTCGCCCATCAGTGAGGCCGAGGCGGCGCGAATCGCACACCAGGTGCAGGAAGGGGTGGAGCGACCGAAGCCTTCGATCACATTCGAGGTCGGCGAGCAGGTTCGTGTGTCCGACGGGCCGTTCACGTCCTTCAACGGTCTCGTGGAAGAGGTCGACGAAGAGCGGACGCGGTTGAAGGTGGCTGTGTCGATCTTCGGCCGGGCGACGCCTGTGGAGCTCGAGTACTCCCAGGTCGAGAAAGTCTGATAAAGCAATCAAGAGTGGGTAGCGTCTGAGATGGCGAAGAAAATAGAAGGTTACATCAAGCTGCAGGTCCCGGCGGGACAGGCCAATCCATCGCCGCCGATCGGGCCCGCGCTCGGCCAGCGAGGCTTGAACATCATGGAGTTCTGCAAGGCGTTCAACGCCGCGACGCAGGGACTCGAGGGCGGGATGCCGATTCCCACCGTTATCACGGTGTTCGTTGACAAGTCATTCTCGTTCGAGACGAAGAAACCGCCGGTGTCATTTTACATCAAGCGGGCCGCCGGGCTTGAGAAGGGAACCGGAGAGACCGGACGCGAGATCGTCGGTCAGGTCACCATGCAGCAGCTGCGGGACATCGCCGAGGAGAAGATGCCCGACTTGAACGCTTTCGACATCGACGGCGCGGTGCAGATGCTGATCGGGTCAGCCCGTTCTATGGGAATTGAGGTTGCGGAGTAGAACCATGGCTCAGGTAGGAAAACGATTGAAGGCGACGCGGGAGACAATCGACCGCGAGACGCAATATCCGGCCGAAGAAGCGGTCAAGCTGATCAAGCAGGGTGCAAGCACCAAGTTCGACGAGACGGTCGAGATCGCTGTCAACCTTGGCGTGGACCCTCGTCACGCGGACCAGATGGTTCGTGGTGTTGTCGCGCTGCCCAACGGCACCGGCAAATCGGTTCGGGTCGCCGTATTCGCGAAGGGCGACAAGGCAGAAGAAGCAACGGCGGCGGGAGCCGACATCGTCGGCGCCGAGGACCTTGCGGAGAAGATCACCGGCGGTGACATAGAATTCGAGCGCTGCATCGCGACGCCCGACATGATGCCGGTGGTCGGAAAGTTGGGTAAGGTGCTCGGGCCCCGCGGACTTATGCCCAATCCGAAACTCGGGACCGTGACAAACGATGTCACCGAGGCCATTCAGGCGGTCAAAGGCGGTCAGGTGGAGTTCAGAGTCGAAAAGGCCGGCATCATTCACGCCGGGATCGGCAAGGCGAGCTTCAGCGAGGATCAACTTGTCGCCAACCTGCGCGCTTTCATCGATGCCCTCAACCGGGCCAAGCCGAGCGGCGCAAAAGGATCCTATATGAAGCGGATCGCGGTCAGCACGACCATGGGACCCGGCGTAAAGGTGGATATAGCGAGTGCGGCGTCCCAGTAGGGGCACGCGGCAAACGCTGAAACGGAGTACTAACGCCGGCTGCTGACGCCGGATGACATGATTGAAGGGTTTCACCTCAATTGGGGTGAATCGGTCCCGCCGGCTGCGGCTTGCGGGACCATCCTGTCCGAGACTGCAGGTGCCGGAGGCGGCGTAATGGCGGCATTGCCGCCTGCATAGACGGGGGTTGATCCGTATGGGCCTGACAAGGCCGATGCACACGGTTCGGACCGCTGGGACAGGGATCGCAGGATCCACCCGATGTCGGGTGGGTCCATGAGTGCAACCCGGGACCGGCGTCGGGCATTGCCCGAACCGGACCATGAGTTGGGAGAGCAAGCGTGAACCGAGGTGAGAAGGAGGAGGTTGTCGCCGACCTCAACCGCACTTTCAATGACGCGGCGGCTGTGGTGGTTACCCACTATCGCGGCCTGAATGTCATGGAGATGAGTGATCTCCGCGGAAAGATGCGGGAAGCCGGTGCCAATTTCCGCGTTACCAAGAACCGGCTCGCGCGTCTCGCTCTTGATGGCACGCCCTACGCACCGCTCACGGAGATGTTCGAAGGACCGGTGGCGATCGCATTTTCGGATGACGTGGTCGCTCCCGCCAAGATCTGCGTGAACTTCGCCAAACAGAACGACAAGCTCGTCGTTTTAGGCGGGGCGATGGGGGAAACGCTTCTGGACGCCAGCGCAGTCAAGGACCTTGCAAGTCTGCCCTCACTCGACGAGTTGAGGGGCAAGATCGTTGGGCTGCTCAATGCGCCAGCAACCAAGGTGGCCGGGGTGCTTCAAGCGCCCGCCGGTCAGCTTGCCCGCGTCATCGACGCGCATGCCAAATCGAGCGAGGCGGCGTAGGCCTCCCGTACGGAAACCAACCGGAGCTAAGGGCTCCAGCGAAGGAGTAGACATCAAATGGCTGATATAGAGAAAATCGCCGAAGAGCTTTCCGGACTGACTGTCCTCGAAGCGGCAGACCTCGCCAAGCTTCTGGAAGAGAAGTGGGGCGTGTCCGCCGCAGCACCCGTTGCCGCCGTTGCAGCGGCCGCACCCGCCGAGGGCGGAGGTGCCGCAGAGGAGCAGGATTCCTTCGACATCGTCCTTGCTTCTTTCGGTGACAAGAAGATCAACGTCATCAAGGAAGTGCGTGCCATCACCGGACTTGGCCTCAAGGAAGCCAAGGATCTGGTCGAGGCCGCGCCCAAGGCCGTCAAGGAAGGCGCCACCAAGGAAGAAGCCGACCAGATCAAGGAACAGCTGGAAGGTGCGGGCGCCACGGTGGAACTGAAGTAACGAATCGCATTGCGCACGGGCGGCCTCCTGGCTGCCCGTGCCGCACCACCGGGATCTCCCTGCAAAGAGATCCGAAGAGAAGGAAACCCGGCCTGTAATCCGGGCAAGTACGAAGAAGAGTTACCCGCATGCGGGTTTGTTGAAATTACGCTGCACACCACGAGGTCAGGAGCACATGACACTCTCATTTACCGGTCGTAAGCGCGTTCGCAAGAACTTCGGTCGCATCGCCACCGTGGCGGCAATGCCGAATCTGATCGAAGTCCAGAAGAATTCTTATGATTTATTCCTGCAACAGCATGTCGCCCAGAACGAGCGGCCCGACACTGGACTGCAGGGTGTATTCAAATCGGTCTTCCCGATTTCCGATTTCTCCGAGACCGCTTCGCTCGAGTTCATCAAGTATGAATTCGAAGAACCCAAGTATGACGTTGAAGAATGTCAGCAGCGTGGAATGACCTATGCTGCACCTCTGAAGTGCACACTCCGGCTGATTGTCTTCGAGGTCGATCCTGACACTGGCGCCAAGTCGGTGCTCGATATCAAAGAGCAGGACGTCTACATGGGCGATATGCCGTTCATGACGGATCACGGCACGTTTGTGATCAATGGCACCGAACGCGTGATCGTCAGTCAGATGCACCGCTCCCCGGGCGTCTTTTTCGACCACGACAAGGGCAAGACCCACTCGTCCGGCAAATTCCTGTTCGCCGCGCGCATCATTCCCTACCGAGGCAGCTGGCTCGATTTCGAATTCGACGCCAAGGACCTCGTCTACGTGCGTATCGACCGCCGCCGTAAGCTGCCGGTCACCACGCTGCTGTTCGGGTTGGGGCTGACGGCGGATGACATCCTCGAACACTTCTACGAAACCGTCGATTTCAAGTGGGACAAGAAGCGTGATGGCTGGCGTATGCCGTTCCGGCCCGAGCGCATGCGTGGTCTCAAGCTCATCAAGGACCTGGTCAATGCAGCAGACGGCAAGGTCATTGCCGAAGCCGGCAGCAAGCTGACACCCCGTGCCGCACGGCAACTCCTCGAAAAGGGAACGAAGGAAATCCTCGTTGGTCCGGAAGATCTCGAGGGGCGTTTCATCGCTGTCGACATCATCAACGAAGAGACCGGTGAAATCTTTGCCGAGGCCGGCGACGAATTGACTGCCGAGACGCTTGAAGCCATCCAGGCGTCGGGCCACACCGAGGTGCCGACCCTCGACATCGACCACGTCAACATTGGGTCGTACATCCGCGACACCATGGTGGCCGACAAGAACAAGAGCCGCGAAAAGGCGCTGGTCGAGATCTATCGCGTGATGCGTCCGGGCGAGCCCCCGACCCTGGAAACCGCGGAGACTTTGTTCAAGAGTCTGTTCTTCGATGCGGAGCGGTATGACCTTTCCGCCGTCGGACGCGTAAAGATGAATGCGCGTCTGGGTTTCGAGACGGATGACAATCTCCGAACCCTGCGCCGTGAGGACATTCTCGGCGTGATCAAGACGCTCGTCGACCTCAAGGATGGTCGCGGCGAAATCGACGACATCGACCATCTCGGCAATCGCCGGGTGCGTTCAGTCGGTGAGTTGCTGGAGAATCAGTATCGCGTCGGGCTGCTCCGCATGGAGCGCGCCATCCGCGAGCGTATGAGTTCGGTCGAGATCGACACTGTCATGCCGCACGATCTGATCAACGCCAAGCCAGTGACGGCCGCGGTGCGTGAATTCTTCGGCTCGAGCCAGCTCAGCCAGTTCATGGACCAGACCAACCCGCTGTCCGAGATTACCCACAAGCGGCGCCTGTCCGCCCTGGGTCCGGGTGGACTGACCCGCGAACGTGCCGGCTTTGAGGTACGCGACGTGCACCCGACGCACTATGGCCGCATTTGTCCGATCGAGACGCCGGAAGGTCCCAACATTGGGCTGATCAACAGTCTCGCGACCTACGCGCGAGTCAATAAATACGGGTTCATCGAGACGCCGTATCGCAAGGTGGAGAACGGCAAGGTCGCGGACGAGGTGCTCTTCCTCTCGGCAATGGAGGAAGGCAAGTACGTCATCGCCCAGGCAAATGCCGAATTGGATGGCCGGGGCCGGTTTGCCGAAGATCTGGTGAGCTGCCGCAAGGGTGGCGAGTTCATTGTGACCGCGCCGGAAAACATCGACTACATCGACGTGTCACCGAAGCAACTGGTGTCCGTCGCGGCGGCGCTCATTCCTTTCCTGGAGAACGACGACGCCAACCGCGCTCTGATGGGCTCGAACATGCAGCGCCAGGCGGTGCCGCTCCTTCAAGCGGAAGCACCGCTTGTCGGCACGGGCATGGAGGAAGTCGTGGCGCGGGACTCGGGTGTCGCGATCGTGGCGCGGCGGACCGGTGTCGTCGAGCAGGTCGATGCCCACCGCATCGTTGTGCGGGCGACGGAGGAAACCGATCTCTCGCAGTCGGGCGTCGACATCTACAATCTGCTGAAGTTCCAGCGCTCGAACCAGAACACCTGCATCACGCAACGTCCGCTGGTGACCGTCGGTGATCAGGTCCAGGCTGGCGATATCGTCGCAGACGGACCGTCGACGCAGCTGGGCGAACTTGCCCTCGGCCGGAACGTGCTGGTCGCGTTCATGCCCTGGGGTGGTTACAACTTTGAGGACTCCATCCTGATCTCGGAACGCATCGTCCGTGACGACGTGTTCACCTCGATCCACATTGAGGAATTCGAGTTGATGGCCCGGGATACCAAGCTGGGTCAGGAAGAGATCACACGCGACATCCCGAATGTCGGCGAAGAGGCGCTGAAGAACCTCGACGAAGCGGGGATCGTGTACATCGGTGCCGAGGTCCAGGCCGGCGATATTCTCGTCGGAAAGATCACCCCCAAGGGTGAATCGCCGATGACGCCGGAAGAGAAGCTTCTCCGCGCCATCTTCGGCGAGAAAGCATCGGACGTTCGCGATACCTCCTTGCGCCTGCCTCCGGGTGCGACCGGGACGGTCGTTGAGGTCCGCGTGTTCTCGCGCCACGGCGTCGAGAAGGATGAGCGGGCGCTGGCGATCGAGCGGGACGAGATCGAGGCGCTGGCTCAGGATCGCGAGGACGAACTCGCCATCCTGGAGCGCAACACCTATGAGCGGCTGAAGGGACTGCTCATGGGTCGCACGTCCGCCAGCGGGCCCAAAGGAATGAAAACCGGTGGCCGCATCACCGATGCGGTGCTCAACGAACTGAGCCATGGCCAGTGGTGGCAGATAGGCCTCAAGGACGCCAAGGTGATGGGCGATATCGAGCAGCTCAAGAAGCAGTTCGATGACGCCAAGGGGCTTCTCGATGCGCGCTTCGAAAGCAAGATCGAAAAGCTGCAGCGTGGTGACGAACTGCTGCCGGGCGTGATGAAAATGGTCAAGGTGTTCGTCGCGGTTAAGCGTAAGCTGCAGCCGGGCGACAAAATGGCCGGACGTCACGGCAACAAGGGTGTGATCTCCAAGATCGTGCCCATGGAAGATATGCCGTATCTCGAGGATGGGACGCCCGTTGACATTGTGCTCAACCCCCTCGGCGTTCCTTCGCGAATGAACGTCGGTCAGATTCTTGAGACCCACCTGGGTTGGGCCTGCGCGGGATTGGGCCGGCAAATCGGCGAGGTCATGGAGAGCGTCAATCGCTCCGGAAATCATGAAGATCTGCGGAAAACCCTCAAGACGTTGTACAGCAAAGAGCAGTACGACGAGGCCATCGCCGGTCTCAACGGTGACGAGCTGGTCGAGCTGGCGGGCAATCTGCGGCAGGGGATACCTGTCGCGACCCCGGTTTTCGATGGTGCCGACGAGCCCGGAATTATCGAGATGCTCGAAAGCGCCGGGCTTGAGCACTCCGGTCAGGTCACTTTGGTGGATGGCCGGACGGGGAATACGTTCGACCGGAAGGTGACTGTTGGGTACATTTACATGCTCAAACTTCACCACCTCGTGGATGACAAGATCCACGCCCGGTCGATCGGGCCGTACAGCCTGGTGACCCAGCAGCCACTGGGCGGCAAGGCGCAGTTCGGTGGTCAACGCTTCGGCGAAATGGAGGTGTGGGCACTGCAAGCTTATGGTGCGGCATACACGCTTCGCGAAATGCTGACCGTCAAGTCGGATGACGTCGCCGGTCGGACGAAGGTCTATGAGGCCATTGTCCGCGGTGACGATACGTTCGAGGCGGGCATCCCCGAGTCCTTCAACGTTCTGGTTAAGGAACTCAAGGCACTCGGCCTGAATGTCGATCTTATGCAGAAAGAGTACTGACCCGGAGGGGCGTTTCGTACGACCTCGAAGTATTTGTCGAATAAAACCGCCACGTTGGCGGTGCACAAGGAGCACGATTGATGAATGAGTTGATGCGGATTTTCGGGCAGCCTGCTTCCGCCCAAACTTTCGATCAGATCAAGATTTCGATCGCCAGCCCCGAGCGGATTCGCTCGTGGTCATTCGGAGAAATCAAGAAACCTGAGACCATCAACTATCGAACGTTCAAGCCGGAACGGGATGGTCTGTTCTGTGCCCGCATATTCGGTCCGATCAAGGACTACGAGTGCTTGTGCGGCAAGTACAAG
>DEBC01000026.1:0-2495 GCA_002348365.1 Alphaproteobacteria bacterium UBA2966
GACCCTGTTCGGGCCTTTGTTTTCTGTCAATGCACTGGCCTTTGTCGCCGGTGCGGCGGCGGCGACCCGTCTGGCGAACCGCTACGGTGCTTCAGCCGCAATCCGGGGAGGGGCCATTATCGCGCTCGTTGCGGGTTCGTACTTGTTGAGTTTGTCCTTGATGACACCGAGCCTGGCGGTGCTGTGGAGCGGAATCGTGATCTTCCAGCTGTCGTTTGGCACCCTCCTCGCGCTCGCCATCGCACGGGGGCTGGAGCCGGCCGGCAAGATCGCGGGCACAGCCTCCTCCGTGATGGGGTTTGTCCAGACTCTGCTCAGCGCCTCGGGCGCATTCGTGGCCGCGGCGCTGTTCGATGGAACCCACCGCTCGCTGTGCTGGGTGATGGGTTCCGCCGCCATCATCATCTTCGTCTTGTGGTGGAAGGGCCGGCGGTACTTGTAAAAAAAGAAAACACGCCCCCACCTACACCTCCCCCTTAAAGGGGGAGGACAAACGGAACCGAAATTGGATGCCCCGGGCGGAGCCGGAGCATGACGCTGTGAAACAATCTCGTCATTGCCCGGCGCTAGCCGGGGCAATCCAGCAAAACCGCATTGGAGGATAGAACCCCTTCGGCGCTTACATCGCCTGGTCCTGGACGAACCAGTCCAGCGGCATGGGCGTGCCGACACCAGCAGCGATGGCATTGCGATAGATGGCGCCGCCGACCGAGGCGAACTGCAGACCCTGGTTGCCGTGACAGTAATAGAAGGTGGTCTGTTCATCGCTCGTGCGGCCCGGTGCCCTGCCCGCCACGACATCGATGTATTTGGGAAAAGAGCTTGAATCGATGTGGGCGGCCCCACCCTCGGGAATGCGCGCCATTTCCTCCTCGCTGCCGGCAACGAAGCCCGCGTAACTCAGGCCAACGCCGCTCCGATGGCGCTCGCTATCGCCGCTGGGCGCCATCGAATGGATTCCCTGGCGCACCGACACATCGAAGCGCGGCACCGCGTCGGGCGGCACCTCATTCGTACCAACACACACCACGTGCATACCGGGTTCGAGCCAGTCCGCCTCGAACACGGGCGTCCCCGAATTGGTGCAGGTCGCGATGATATCAGCGCCCGACATGGCCGATTGGGCATCGTCCATGGCCTCGACCGGGATCCCGAGACGCTCGCTCATGAGCGCCGCATAGGCCGTGCGGTTGTCGCGCGACGGACTGAACACGCGTACGCGCTTGACGGGGCGCACCACACAGACCCCTTCGAGGAACGTCTGCGCCATGCCGCCCGAACCGATGATGCACACCGTCTCGGCGTCTTCGCGGGCCAGCAGCTTGGTTCCCAGTCCCGCCGTGCCTCCGACCCGCATGTGCTGGATCCAGTTGTCGTTCAATAGTGCAAGCGGCTCACCGTTCTCCGAGCTGAACAGCATCACCACCGCGCAGTTCTTACCCTCTTCCACCGAGTACTGGCCCTCACGCCACGTTCCGTCCTGGCGGCGATCGAAGGTCATCACCTCGGACATGAAGCGGATGGCGAAGATGCCGTCGAACCAGCCCTCCATCGAACCGAAACGGTAGTACTCGTTGGACTTGGAGTTCGGCACGTTCACATCGGTCTTGGGCCGGTAAATGGCCTGGCCCGAATCGATGGCACCGAACGCGCGCTCGAGCACATCGACGCACTCGGTCATGGTGAGCAGTCCGGACTGGGTGGGATTGTCGATGAGGATCATGGGGACCTCTTTTTCGCGAACTGAGAAGACCCGATATTTGTAGCGCTTTACCCTGGCCCGAGCACGCTCAAGGCAAGTGTTGCGTGATGAACCGATGGGCTTCCTCGAAGCTGTCCCTGGCCGTTTTCTCGACAAACCCCGGATGGGTGCGGACCGCGAATCCATGAGGATCGCCGTCGTAGAACTTGAACGTGATCGGACGGCCGAGCGACCGCACGCTTTCCTCCAGTTTCCGCATGCCCTCGATGGGCGCCTGTTCGTCCGCGGTGCCGTGCATGATGAGCGTCGGCACTGAAATCTCCTGCGCCAGGTCATAGGGTTGCAGTCGCGGCTCCGCCTGCTCGGGCCTGAAGGCGAACCCATGGAAGATGATGACGAGCCCGATATCCGCATGCGCCGTCGCCGCCATCAGCGAATGCACGCCCCCGCGACAATATCCGAATACGCCAATGCGGCCGGGATCGACATCTGGCCGGGCACGCAGGTGGTCCATGGCGCCCGCTAGGTCTGCGGTCACAACAGGATCAGGAGGATCGTCACCTCGAACCTTCCAGCCGTGCAGGAAACCGAGGTATCCCTAGCTCGCGAGACGGTCGGCGATCTCGGTATAGCCGTCCTCCGGACCCGCGACGCCGCGCAGGATCAGCACGGCGAGGTGCGGCCCGGGCGACTCCGGAATGGCGGCATAACCGGAGAGTTCGGTTTCTCCATCACCGCTCAAGTATGTGGGTCGTTCGGTGTCGCCATGTGATTTCTCCTGTCAAAGAAAATA
>DEBC01000026.1:2891-53160 GCA_002348365.1 Alphaproteobacteria bacterium UBA2966
CCTCCCCCTCAAGGGGGAGGAACTTAGGGGACAAGTGGAGGGTCGAGGTGCCGCCCCTATCCCTGTTCCATGATCACGAAGGTGACGGTGATGCCATCGTCCGTACGGACGAAATCGCCGGTGGCGGCGTACTCAGGGCCGAGTTCCCTCTCTCCGTCACGGACGGCCGCCTCCAGCTCCGGGTCGGAAATCAGTCCTGCCTGGGGATACGCGTAGGCAATTGAGAATTCGATGGCCTTGGGGTGTTCCTCGTTATCGCCATACTTCGGCAGCAGCGTGAGCACCGCCCCAATTCCGGTTTCCATAACCAGCGTGAGATCCTTGTCAGCCGAACCCTTTGCCTTGCCGTGCCCCGCAGAAAACAGTGAATCGACCTTCGCAACCCAGGCCTTGCGGTTCGTAAAGAAGATTGCCTTGGCGTCCGACTTGAGAATGACGCGGATAATGGGTTGTTACTGCTGGGCGAGTGCTTGATTGAAAGGAACAAATTGATCTGGGCTGCCGAGCATCAGCGCAGATACAAGAACAATCGCGCCCACGAACACGTCAAGAGGATTCATGAGGCCTCCTTTGCCCATCAAGATTCCGTCAGCAAGAGTCTGAGGTGGCGGAGGAACCAAGGCAAGGGTAGTGAGTCTGGATCACCAGAGATTCACCCAGCTACACCCTATTGCAGCTACGGGGGACAAATCCGCTCGATAGGTTCTATTCCGCCTCGAGGGGAGCGTTCAGCGAGCATCCAGGAGGAAGGAGGTAACCTCCACGCCCCGGACTACCGATCTCAAGCGTGAAAAAACGCGGCAGGAAGCTCTCGGGCAAGGGCCAGCCATCCCGACAATTGAGCCACAATCGCAACAGATGCCGCTTCTTTTCCGGCTCATCCCAGTCCTCGTACTCGGTGCGGTCGTGCAGAGTCTGGTGATTGTGCAGGAACTGAATATCTCCCTGCCGGAACTCCATCTTGAGATGGATTTGGGGATCGTCCGAAAGCTCGTCAAACAGGTCCAGAGCCTCGATTTCCTGATCCGTGAGGGGTAGCACGTCATCGAAACGACGGGCCGACTCGATATAGCGCCGCACGTAGCGGCAATAGAGCAAGCCCGCATGCCAACTGAGTATCGGCAGGGCGTAATGACCCACGCTGTCCAGCGGTGCATCACCACGCCAATCCGTTGAAAACGGCTGGAACAGCACGGGCAGCAGGTCCGGTCGTCGCCGCCGGATCTCGTTGTATAGCGTCGCCGCGGAGACAATGGCGGACTTGCCTCCCGATTTCGCTGGCTGGAGGCAGAGCAATGCGGCGATGTCGCAAGTATCCGTATGAAACTGCTGACGCGCGGTGGTCTGATATATGCGTGAATTGGGGTCGAACTCGTGCCGACCCAGATCCTTCACGTGGCCCAGCACGTGACCCTTCATATTCTGAGAGATCGCGACACCCATATGTGCGCCGAGACCGAAATAGATGATCGCCGACTCTTCGATCGAGTAGTGATCGACGGGAAGGCCGCGCAATAACGCAAAACCACGACCGCGCAAAACGTCCTGCCGGACTTCATCGAGTGCGGGACCGAGGGTGGGCAGCGGAAAATCGTCCCGTTCAATATCCACGATCTCAAGACCGCGCTCCTTCACACCACGCATGGCCGCGTCGAGTTCGTCCAACTCAGAGCCACTGAAGGGCCGAATCCATTCCTGGGACCGTGCCGCCAGATCAGTGCCATACCAGGCCGAAGGACCGGTGATTTCACCGGGGGGCATCCGGTAGTCGAATGACTCCTGCTGTGCGGACATCCGCTCCTGTTACTCCGCTTCGAGAGGGGCGTTCCAGACCTGACCGGGAACGCGGAGACCGCCGCGACCGGGATGGCCCACTTCAGTCTCGTAGAAGCGCGGGCGCAGGCATTCCGGCAGCGGCAACCCGTCGTGGCAATTGAGCCACAAACGCAGAAGGTGACGCTTGCGCTCGGGCTCGGGCCAGTCTTCGAACTCGTTCCGATCGTGAAGGGTTTGATGATTGTGCAGAAGCTGGATGTCACCCGCCTTGAATTCCATTGTCAGGTGGACCGTCGGGTCGTCAGCAATCGAGTCGAAGAGATCGAGCGCCTCGATCTCTTCCTCGGTGAGATCGGGCACGTCTTCGAAGCGCTGAGCTGAGTCGATGTAACGTCGCGCATACCGATTGTAGAGCCGCCCGGCGAACCAGCTGAGAACAGGCACGTCATAGTGTCCCTCGCCGCCGTTCGGTGCCTCGTTTCGCCAATCAGTGGCGTAAGGCCGGAAGAGCAACGGCAACAGGTCGGGGCGACGGCGGCGAACCTCGTTGTAGATGGTATCGCCCGAGACGATGGCCGACTCCCCACCCTTCTTCGCCGGGTGCAGGCAGAGAAGGCCGACGATATCGCTGGAATCGGTGTGGAACGTCTGACGTGCCGTGGTCTGGTAGATGCGGGACTTGGTGTCGAATTCGTCACGGCCAAGATCCTTGACGTGCCCCAGTACATGTCCCTTGGCGTTCTGCGGCAACGGAGAGCCGAAATGAGCGCCGATGCCGAAGTAAATGATCGCCGACTCCTCGATTGAGTAGCGATCGACCGGCAAACCGCGCAGGAGTACGAAACCGCGACCGCGCAAAATTTCATGGCGGAGACTATCAAACGCCGGCCCGAGGGTCGGCAGTGGAAAGGCGTCTCGATCGATCTCAAGTATGCCAATGCCGCGTGATTTCACCCCTTGCATTGCCGTCTCGAGTTCGGCCAGCTCGACGTTGGTGAAGGGGCGGATCCACTCGCCCTCGCGGGCGGCCATATCGGGGCCATACCAGACGGACGGACCGCTGATCTCGCCGGGGGGCATGGGATTTTCATACGTGTCTTGCAGGGCGGACATGGTCACTTTCTCATGATCTTAGAGTTCACCGGTATTTAGCATCCACTAAAGATTTTTACCACAGAAGCCCTTACGCGGCGGCAGTATGTCCCAAGACCTCGGCAGCAAATTTCGGGTAGGGATCGGCGATGGCGGAAGCGATCTCTCCGCGGATCAGGGCGAGACACGAAGCATCCGGCGCTGGCGTCGCAGGAACTGGACCGAATCCCGAGGGTACTTCAAAGTCGAATCCGGTATTGTCCCTGACCTCTTCGAGCGTGTGACCGGGATGGATCGACTGCAACCGGAAGCGTTGTACGTCACGATCGAAGGTGAAAAGACAGAGATTGGTGATAAGCGCATGAGGTCCGCCGGGCCGGAAGACGTTCCTGTCGCTGGTCCCGGGTGCCGAGATGAAATCGACCTTCTCGACCATGGTGCGGCGGCTGTGTTCCAGGCGGAAAAGGATGACGCGCGGCACCAGATAGTAGAGATAGGCGGAGCCAAACGAGCCCGACCAGCGCACCTTTTGCGTTGGGTACTCGCCTACGCCAACCAGGTTGATGTTTCCCGAACCATCGATTTGCCCGCCACTGAGGAAAAAGGCATCGATGCGGCCCTGGGCGGCGAGATCGAAGATCTCGACTCCACCGTCGGTGAAAGATTGCAGATGGCGCGATCCGAGGACCGAAACCCGCGTCGCGCCCCCGGAAAGATGCCGCGCCAGCAAGGCTGCCGATCCCGGTATCGGCGAGGACACGCCGACGGCAACGTGACGGCAGCCTTCCAGTAAGCCAGCGATGCGA
This sequence comes from Alphaproteobacteria bacterium UBA2966, assembly GCA_002348365.1. GTDB lineage: Bacteria > Pseudomonadota > Alphaproteobacteria > UBA2966 > UBA2966 > UBA2966. Next base: position 6,566 of record DEBC01000026.1, read on the forward strand.
TCGATCAGAAGTTCCTCGAGACGGCACTCACCGCCCTCAGTCGGGGTCGGGCCTGACTCGGCGGTGATCACTCTGCGGCCGCTTTGCGCCCGAAAACGAACCTGTCCAGATATTCCCCGAACCCGTCCTCGTCACGCGCCATCTCGGCATAAAGGGTGAGGTGCTCGCCATCCACAACATAGCCGCCGGGGATGCCCAGCGGCCGGGAACCGCCTTCGGCTTCGGCGAGTCCCGAGACGTAAACATTCGGTATGACCCCGGCACGCATCGCATCGTCTTCCAGCAGATTCCCATCGCTGATCCGCTCGGCGGTGGCCAATGTTTTGCGGGCGGCATGAGCCATCAACAGGACTTCGCGCGTATCGCCGACGTATAGATTGCCGTGCCCGTCAGCCTGGCGCGCATGCAGAAGGCTGAAGTCCGGCACGATCGCAGGCAGGCAGGCAATCGGGTCGTCATCACCGAACGGATTATCGATCACTTTCCAGTCGGCCCGATGGGCCGCGATGTCCGAGCCCAGCAGTCCCCGAAGCGGCATGAAAGGCAGACCCTTCTCACCAGCCTGGAGGCCGGCATAGACAGCGGGGCACGTCGCATCCAGGAGGCGCAAACTTCCCGCCCGCACCGCGCGGCCAAAGGCCGGTGCCTGGCCGAATTCATCCAGCGTGACTCCCGATGTCTCCAGGGTTTCGACGCAGCCTGCACCAATCAACAAATCGACCGCCAGACCGCCGGTGGGGACGCAGACGACGTGGAGTCCCCGCACCTCTCGACGGATCAACGCGCGCACCAGATCCATGGGCACGCCGCCCGTGGTTTTCACCAAGGCGATCTTGGCTCCGTCGGGCACGCGTGCCGCGAGGCTATCGACATCAATGATGAGATCAATCGTCATCCGACGATGGTACCGCTTTTGTCGCCCGACACGGGAGGAAAATGATGCCAAACCCCTTATTCCGGGGTGAGAGCCGAAGCTATGCGCTCGAACGGGGCTCGGTGCGGTATTTCGAAGCGCCAAACACGGTCTCGGGGTTCACCTCCATGTCGAGCGGCTCGCCGCGGGCGTAGCGCGCAAGATTTTCGACGAAGAGATCGTCGCCACGGGGGATCGTGCCGTTACCGGCCCAGGAGGTATGGGCTGTTACGCGTACCCGCGGGTGGTCCCAATAGCGGCTCTCGGGATCCAAGGGCTCCGGGGAGAATGTATCGAGCACGGCCAGACGCATACGGCCTTCGTCCAGGCAAGCCAGCAAAGCCTCATCGTCAACAAGTCCGCCGCGGGCAATGTTCACCAGCACCGCATCCTGCTTCACATGCCGGAAGAATTCAGCGTTGGCGAACCCACGCGTCTCGTCGTTTAGTGAACAGGCCAGCAAGATGACATCCGCGTCTGGAAGCAGTTCGGGCAGGTCTTCCATGTGGCCCATTCGATCCGCCAAACCCATTGAATCGTCTCCGCGACGGATGACCGAGATATGAGCGTCGAACGCCCGGGCCCGCCTGGCCACCGCCTGGCCGATGGGGCCAAAGCCGATGATGAGCCACGAGCTGCGGGAAATTTCAGGAAAATGCGTGATCACCCAATCGCGTGACGTCTGTGCCGCATACTGGGCGTCAATCGGTTGGAAGGCATTCAGAACGTGCGCCATGACAAACTCCGAGATGGCGACGGACTGCGCACTGCTGTTGCAGAGACGGACACCTGATTCGACCACTTCCTTGTAGCGGCCCCGGTCGAGACCGGCATTCAAGGTCTGCATCCATTTGACCGTCCCCGGCCGCAACGCCATGTCGAACGCGGCGTTGAACTGTCCGGCGTCGAGAAAGTCTATACTGAGCCAGAAGGCTTCCGGCTCAGCATCCTCGGGCTGAATCGGCTTGCCGTCTCGGGTGTAACCGCCATCCGCATCGACGCAAATGACGTGGAGGTCAATCCCGAGAGCATCCAGCCGGTCGCGCACCCGTTCGTAAGATTTCTTGGCGAGAAGGATTTCCATAACCACCACAAGTTCAAATTTCGCGCGGAACCTATCATGGAATCCGTACTAAGGTGCCACCTGAATGGCATCAGCATGCTGCAACTCATGAGCCGGACTGCACAATTTGGAAATCTACGTCGATGGGGATGCCTGTCCGGTCAAGGGTGAGGTCATCCGTGTGGCCGAACGCCATGGCCTGACCATACATTTGGTTGGCAACACCTGGCTGCGTGCCGGGGACAGCCCGCTTATCAACCGCGTGGTAGTGGGAGATCAGCTCGATGCCGCGGATGATTGGATCGCCGAGCGCTGCGGCTGCGGCGACATCGTCATCACGGGCGATATTCCCCTTGCCGATCGCTGTTTGAAGACTGGCGCCATGGCCCTCAACCACAACGGCAAGGCCTTCACGCTGGATAGCATCGGAATGACCCTGGCCACGAGAGACCTGATGACGCACCTGCGAGAGACGGGCGAGATCAGCGGCGGCGGTCCGGCCTTTACCAAGCAGGACCGCTCACGATTTCTCCAGGTGCTGGAAAACGCCATTCAAGCTTTGAAGCGTAAGGCCTGACCGGGAAGACATGTGCGGTTATCCTGAAAGGCACGACACTTGTTAATGGCAACCCCAGAAAACGGCCAAAGATGAAGCTCTACTACTACGACACCCAGAATCCCTGGCGCGCCTGTGCCGTAGCGAAGTACCTCGAGTTTTCAGTCGATTACATCCATATCGACGTCAGTAAGGGCGAACACCAGAGCCCTGAGTTTCTGGCCATCAATCCGAATGGCAAGGTTCCTGCGCTCGTCGATGGTGAGGCGAAGATTTGGGAGTCGGTCGCCATCATGGCTTACCTGGCGGAAAAGGCGGGCTCCGACCTCTGGCCCAACGACGAACGTCGCCTGGAAATCCTCCAATGGTTGCTCTGGGATGCGGCACAGTTCACGCGTTGGGGCAGCATCCTTCATTTCGAGAATCGAATCAGAAACCGATTCGGCCTGGGAGAACCGGACACTGCCAAAGTTGATGAGGCGCTGAGCAACTGGCATCGGTTCGCCGCAGTGCTCGAAGAACATCTCGAGGGTCGAACCTATCTCGTGGCCGACACGCTCAGCATCGCGGATTTTGCCGTCGCCTGTCTGCTGCCGCTTGCCGGCCCCTCGAAGTTGCCATTACAGGATTATCCGGAGATCCAGCGCTTTCACGACAACCTGTTGGAGATCCCGGCGTGGAAGCAGCCGTTTCCCGACTAGCGACCCGAACAAAACAGAACACCCCCCTCTACACTCCCCCCTTCAAGAGGGGAGAAGAAAACGGGAAGCTTCGAATAATTCTCCCTCCCCCTAACAGGGGGAGGGTTGGGTGGGGGTGATCCGACAAGTGTCAGCCCAGCAACGTATAGGGCATCACCCGTCCAACAACGATGGATCTTCCGTCAGAACGATTCCAGCGCGATCAAGATCACCATGGCCGGCGGCCAGGCCGCGCTCATACCAGTTCAGCGCGGCGCTCCCCATGTCGGAGGGCGAGCCCAACTCATTGGCCATCTCTACTGCCAGAGCCACATCTTTGTGGGCGAGCAAAATTTTAAAGCGCGGCGAGAAATCGCCGGCCAGGGCCTTGCCAATAAGACCATTGCGAAGCTGCCAGGAATCAGCGGCGGAACTCGGCAACAGTTGTGTCATGAGATCGATGTCCGCGTCTGCCCGCTTGGCCAGCGCGTAAGCTTCCGCCACCACCGCCATCGTTGTCGATGATACCATGTTGTTGACGAGCTTGATGGCCTGTCCCGCACCCAACGGGCCGCAATAATGAATCTCGCTTCCAAGCAACGCGAGGATCTCACGGGCTTCGTCGCAATCCGCGCGTTCGCCGCCCATCAGAATGAACAGGTCACCGGTCTCTGCCTCTGCGGGACCGCGCCCCACCGGCGCATCAATGATCCGAATGCCCTTTTGGGCGAGCGGTTCGGAGAGGCGACGGACGACCGACATTCCATCCGTCGCCATATCCACGAGCATGCTCCCCTCGGCCATCCCCTCGATCAGTCCGTCGTCTCCCAATGTGACGGCTTCGAGAATCTGTGGGCTCGGAAGCATGGCAATGACGACATCGCAGGCCCCACCCAGTGCCTTCGGAGAGTCGGCGATCTTGGCACCCGCATCCGCCAACTCCCGCGTCGCCGCGCTGTCCACGTCATATACGGTGAGGTCGACACCGCCACCGAGAAGCCGGCGCGTCATGCGCCCGCCCATGATGCCAAGCCCGACGAAGCCGACCCGCTGCGAAGTGATGTCCTGTGCCATGGTGTTGTCTTTCCGATACGACTAGCCGAAGAGGATCTTCGAAAGCTTGCGCCCTGGAGATAGAGCAAGTGGGCCCGCCGCCACAAGGCCAATGAATGTCCCCACCATCCATCCGCGGTGCCGCTCGATACGGCCACGGCGGATTGCCATGAACCCCATCGTCACTGCGAACACTGTCCAAATCGACAGCAAATGGATGAAACTGAAGCCCCGGCCGTCACGAATGTCCTGAATCCAGATGGTGGAAATGGAAACGACAAGGATCAAGGCGACCCAGGACCGGCCCAGAGTTTTGTGAACGGACGTTCCCTTGGGACGCAGCAATATGATTGCGCCGATAGCGACGGCCAGAAGTGCAGTGCAAAGATGTATGAGTACAGCAGCAGACATGGCGGCACGAACAATATACACATTGGCCGTCCTCGCACCTCTCAGGTCACGCAGGGTTGTACGAGATACGTTTCGATCGATGAAACCCAAAACATCAACGAAGGCATAAGATTATGAAGGCTGTGGAAATCGACGGGTATGGCGGGATCGACGTACTTCAGTTGCGGGACGTACCCATACCCGAACCAGCCGAGAACGAGGTCATTGTCCAACTGACCTATGCCGGCGTGAACTACACCGATGTATACCGTCGGAACGGCGACTACGCGCAATCCCCTACCTATCCGACTCCCCTGCCGGCGCGCATCGGCGTCGACGGTGCGGGGGTGGTGACCGCCACGGGTGCCGGCGTGACTCACGTCGGTGTCGGCGACCGCGTCGCCTTCACGCGTATACAGGGCAGTTATGCGGAATATGCGGCCGTGCCCGAGGCCATGGTCATGCCCGTTCCCGAAGGTCTTGACCTCGAAACAGCGACCGCGCTCGTCACTCAGGGCACAACTGCGCATTACCTGGGCACATCCGCCTGGCCCCTGGAATCGGGCAACTCGTGCCTGATCCACGCCGGCGCGGGCGGCGTCGGACAGTTGCTGATCCAGATCGCAAAGATACGCGGGGCCCGAGCGTTGGCCACAGTCGGTTCCGCCGAAAAAGCCAAAATCGCCAAGGCGCGCGGCGCCGAAGAAGCCATCCTTTATCGCGACGTTGATTTCGCCGAGGCCGTACTGGCGGCAACGGAAGGTGAAGGCGTCGACGTGGTCTATGATTCGGTCGGCAAAGCCACGTTCTACAATTCACTGAAATGTTTGCGAACGCGCGGCCTCTGCGTCCTATACGGCCACGCATCGGGAAAGATCGAAAGCCTCAATCCCCTGGACCTCTCCGAAGCAGGGTCGGTCTTCTTCACACGCCCGCACATGGCGCACTACATCTGTTCGCGTGAGGAAATGGCGGCGCGATGGAAGGACCTTACCGGCTGGGCGCTGGACGGCCGGCTCGACGTGGCGATCGACAAGGTACTGCCTCTGGATGATGCAGGAGAAGCCCACAGGATCATGGAAGCCCGCGAGTCACGGGGCAAGCTGCTGCTGGCGGTCGCGGCGGAATAGAAGCCAAGTAATCCGGTCGCCATCTTCTGAATGAAGATGAGCGTCAGCTAGGGAATTGCCGAATCCCTAATCGTCAGCGGCGACCTCTGAGCGTTGGGTCCCCAGCCCTTCGACACCCATCTCGACAACATCACCGGCACTGAGGAACTTCGGCGGCTTGAAGCCGGCACCGACACCGGGCGGTGTGCCCGTCGAGACGATGTCGCCGGTTTGCAGGGACATCATTCCGCTGAGGTAGTGCAGCAAGTGTTTGACGCCATACACCATGGTATCGGTGTTGCCGTCCTGGCGGGTCTCACCGTTGACCTTGGTCCAAAGGCCAAGCTTCTGCGGGTCTTCGACCTCGTCGCGTGACACCAGCCAGGGCCCCACCGGTGCGAAGGTGTCGGCCGACTTCCCTTTGGTCCACTGCCCTGCCCGTTCGAGCTGGAATTCACGCTCGCTGACGTCGTTGACGACGCAATAACCAGCAACGTGATCCAGCGCGTTGGCCTCGTCGACGTATTTCCCGGGCGTACCGATAACGGCCGCCAGTTCTACTTCGTAGTCGGACTTCACTGACCCACGCGGCAGCACGATAGAATCGTTCGGTCCCGTGATGGCGCTTGTCGCCTTCATGAAAACCACCGGTTCTGGTGGCACCTCCATGCCGGTCTCCGCTGCATGATCCGAGTAGTTGAGCCCAATGGCGATGAGCTTTCCTACCCCCGCAACGCAGGGGCCGAGCCGTGGATTTCCATCCACCGCCGAGAGTGAAGCGGGATCAAGCGCGGCGAGCCGCGCAATTCCAGCGGGAAGCAGAACGTCGCCGGCAATGTCATCGACTTCGTTCGACAGATCGCGAATACCGCCGTCGGAATCAATGAGGCCGGGCTTTTCCTGTCCTACGGGACCCCAGCGAACCAGTTTGACCATAATTCCTCCTGTTCGTTTGCGGACCGGTTAGTGCTCCTAGGCCGCGCAGCGCCCACCGTCCACCGGTAATAGCACGCCCGTCAAGAAAGATGCATCGTCGGATGCCAGAAACACCGCGGCACGGGCGACGTCCATCGGCTGACCCAGGCGCCCCATAGGGACGGTCGCCTCGAAAGCCTCGATCTTGTCACGATTGCCGCCCAGAAAATCGTTGAGCATCGGCGTATCAGTGGCCACAGGGCACAGTGCGTTCACGCGTATCTCCGGCGCCAGTTCCTGCGACATCGTGAGCGTCAGGTTTGCAACGGCGCCCTTGCTCGCGTTGTACCAGGCTAGGCCGGCCCGTGGACGCGCCGCGGCCGTAGACGCCGTATGAATGATGCTACCCCCGCCGCTTTGGCGCATAAGGGGAATCCCGTGTATCGACGTGAAGTAAATGCTTTTAACGTTCACGTCGAAAATCCGGTCAAAAGTTTCCTCATCGGTCTCGGTCAGAGGCTGATTCCATTGCGGCACGCCCGCGTTGTTGATCAAAACGTTGAAGCCGCCGTATTCGGCCGCCACCGCATCAAACATATCCTTTACCGCATCCCCGTCCGCGACGTTGGCCTTGTGGAATATCGCCTCTCCGCCGGCCTGGCGAATATCGTCGACGACCGATTGGCCCGTATTGTCATTGAGGTCATTGACGACGACGCGTGCGCCTTCCTTTGCGAATTCGGTCGCCATCGCTGCGCCGAAGCCGGAACCGGCACCCGTGATGATTACGGTCTTTCCCTCTAGGCGCATTTGCGCTTCTCCCGTTCGCTAAGTCTTCTGATCCATGCGGTCGATAAGACCCGCGCTGAAACTCACTTTTTGCCACAAACCTTGCGCTGTCAGAACCGTCTTTTCGCCCGATGTCAAAGTACCTCGCGCCCAAACGACCTTACCGCCTTCGCGCGTGATCTCGGATCGACCCTCAACCCAATCACCCAGTTTCACAGAATTCATGAAACTGATGTTGAGGTTGACGGTCACGGCTTCAATGTCCGCCCGAATGAGAGAGGTCGTCATCAGCTGATCCGTGAATGTGCAGAGCATACCGCCTTGCACCAGACCCACCTGGTTGATGTGTTTCTCCAAGGCCCGAAACGCGCGGATGAACCCTCCTTCAGGTAGTTCCTTGTGATAATAGGGACCAACCAGTTCGCCGAATGGTCCCGGATGGTAATAGGCCTCGAACCCCGGCGGAATCTCCTTTTCGGCTGTGCTCGACACGTGAGTCAATGATTTAGCGGTGTGCGATCAGCAGCGACGGCACCGAACAGGACACAGCCGGTTCGACCACTGCACGATCGCCGTCCTTTTGCCAGGTGCACGACGTAACATCGCCAGTCTCCAGGTTCACCCAGTTCCCAGCCCCTGAATCGGCATCGCACGCGTGCTGGCCGACGGCCGCACCCACGTCCATCTCGCCGTCCGGAAGCATGAGGAAGAGTCGCAGCTGCTCGTCTGCACCGTGCATCATGGCAACACGTCCACCGGGCGCATCCGCAATATCCAGCGCGGTCACCTCGCCCCCGACCACCTTGAGAACGGCATGAAGGCTACGCACCATCCAGGCGGCAAGGCGTGGATTGAACCTGCGATCGATCAGACCATTACGAATGAAGTAGCCCCGGTCCTGATCGACTAACGTATCGAGAAACACGGTCAGATGATCAGCGGCGAGCGCTGCCGCCGTCGCCTCAGCGACGCGGTTGGCCGTGGCCAAGTCGTCCATCTGGCCGCCGGTCATCTCGTCAGACGCGAAGCGAATATTGACGATCGCTCGTTTCCCCTGAGCCGCTGCGAAATCCTGCGCCGTCTGAATCCCTGACCAGGCCGAGACTCCCTGGTCCACCCGAAAAACGACGCCGTCGACGAGATCCCCTGCCCCAATGGACGAGACGAATTCAGCAACATGCTCGCGTTCTTCGATGGGAAAGCCGCTTGAGATCATGTGCTTGAAGGTCCCCCCCTCATGGGCGGATTCGGCTAATGAATGGAGGGCCGACAGGAATATCGGAACATCTGCACTGGCCTTGATATCGCGGATCGTGGCCACTGCACCCTCGGCTTCGTCTTCGGGAACGATGAACTCGATAGCGTCGTATGCATCCCGGCATTCGGACAGCGCCGAAATGGTTTTTGGTCCGGGCGTACCATACGTAAACAAAGTGAACTCGTGGCCGACCGCCTTGAGATCGCGCATGCGTTGAAGGGCCTCCGCCTCGATGAGGTCCCCGGCCGGCGTGCGAAACTTCTTCACACCCATCTCCCAAAGGGCCATCAACGGATAATCATTACGGACCTTCTTGCGCATGAACTCGTCGAGCGCATAGTTATGGGGAATGGTCGTTACCTCGTTCCACGGATGACGAAGCTGCACGCCAACTGAAGCAGGCGCATCGTCCCGGCTGTGTACGGCGGGTAGACGCGGTGGCGCCTCGGGAAACGCCTCCCCATCGGCGAGCATGTGGCCATAGCTGCGAACGTTGTGAGCGATGTGCCCGTTCTCGTAAACCTCAACCAGAAAGTATCCGAGTTTGGGCATGTCGTTTCGCCCGCCATCCATGCCTGGCTGGGGTGGCGTGCGGTGGAATTCGGCATAGTCGTGGCGCACGAAAGCAACGGAAGGCAGCACGTAATGCTCGGTGGCGCCCTGCCGGTTGTAAAAGAAGTTGTGAACGTGTCCGGCGAACACCGCCTCAACCCTGTGCTTCTCGATCAAATCGAGGAGCCAGCTCCGTGCCGGCTCGTCGATATTGTCATAGTGCGTCTCTTCATCCGGCTCGGTGACATAAGGAGGGTAATGGGTGAACAGAAGGATCCGCTCGCAGTGCGTATCAGCCAGGTCTTTCTCCAACCAGGCGCGCTGCTCGGCTTCGAGGTCGAGGCCCGAATTGAGCACCGGGGAGTTGATGAGGACGAAATGGACTCCTTTGTGATCGAAAGAACCATAGTGCGGGCCGAAATATTCCTCATAGGTCTTCAGGAATGTGTCATTCACCTGAACGGCCGGCATCCAGGAGATCTTTTTGTCCCCGCAATCGTGGTTACCGGGAATGATATGCAGGGGTGACTTCACGCTTTCGAAGAGCTTGTTGAAGTCCTCGGCGACCCGCCCGAATGTTGGATGCCCGGGAACTGGGTGTACGAGATCACCCATGTGAATCACGAAATCTGGCTCGAGCCGGTTCACCGCTTCGATCACGTAGCGTGAGCGACTGTTGGCCAACGCGTTCGTCTCAAACGGCGAGGAGTTCTCATCTCCCGGATTCATGTGGGAGTCTGCGATCAGCGCGAACGTAAACAGGGGCGATTCGCCATAGGCGATAGACATACGATCCTCCCAGATCACTTCCGCCCTCGGACGGGACGGTTAGATGGCGGCGTTGCCACTAGGTTACCCTGCTGAATGCCGATGGGCGATAGGCAGGACTGTTAAGAATTACTCCGCAGCCTGTGCGGTGCCGGGCTCTCCATCCCAGAGTTCCCGCAACCCTACGATCTCGATTCCTTCAGCCTCGAATCGTTCGCGCAACGCGGCGGCGATTTCGGGTGCGTTGGGACCGTCGCCATGAATGCATATGGACTGCGTCGGCATATCGATCCACGAACCGTCCACAGCCCGGGTCTGCTGCTTCTCGAACATCTCCACTGCCCGGTCGGCCATCGTTGCCGGGTCGCGGGCTTGCTTTTCCTTCTCAATCATCACCTTACCGTCAGGCGTGAAATCAAGATCCACGTATCCTTCGGCAACATAGGGAATGCCGGCCTTCTGGCATTGCTCCACCGCAAACGGACTGGTGGTAAGCAGAATGAGGTTGGGATCGACGCTCAACATGCCATCAATGATGCCACCCAATGTGACCTCGTCCGCCCAGGATTTAACGCCGAGGTATCCGTGACCCTTCACGTGCTCCAACGGCACATCCTCAGCCTGACAGAAGCCCCAGAGCGCTCCGATCTGGTGGACCGTAATATCGGCCACCTCCTCCCGGGAAAGGATCATATCGCGCCGGCCGAATCCCACGAGATCCGGATACGAAATGTGTGCGCCGACTCCCACACCGTGTTGTTTGGCAAGCCGTAGTGATGACCTCATCGTTGCCGGGTCCGCCGCGTGATAACCGCAGGCGACATTGGCGGCTGTGAGCAACGGCATCAGCGCCTCGTCATTCCCAAGCTTATAGCGGCCGAAGGACTCACCCATATCGGAATTGAGATTGATCTTTCGCGCCATGGTCAGTGCTCCCGTAGAGTCTTCGGATCAATGCATGCGCACGACGAACGTGTGCTCGTCCACTGTCGTCGAGACTTCGATATCCCCGTCAACGGCTCGCCAATCGTCTGACACGACGCCATCAGCGACGACCACACAATTGTCGGGGATGACATTGGTAATGCGGAACGTGGTCGGCTGACCGGATGCGCCCGGGGCGCCCATGTCGGTCGCGACGATCAGACACTTGCGATCGACATCGTAGACGGCCTGGGAAAGACAGACGTTTGGGAAATCGACTCCTGTCACTGTGGGTTCCACAAACTTGCGCAGGTTGGGTTCTCGCACCAACCGACCCCAGGCCCCCTCGGTCATGGTTTCAGCCAGAGCCGCAGCCGCATTGAATTGACCCCGTGGATGAGGCTCATCCAGACCGAACTTCCAGTGGAACTCGCCGGTCTCGTCATCCCACGTCGGGCCGTGGTGTTCTTCCGCATATGCCTTGAGCCGGCCGTAGAGCCCTTCATCGCCATACTCGCGGGCGAAGACCATGCCCATTATCGTCTCACGCGGGTTGCCACCTTTCTCTTCGATCGGAGCACCCTTGCGCCAACCAAGCTGATCGAATGCGGCTTCGACGAGAACGCGCGAGTCTTCAGGGCGCGATCCCTGAATCAGTTGCGCGGTGCCAAATTTCTGGAAGGGTTCGTGGTCACTCGGCATGTGAATGCCGAGGATGGGGTCGTAGTACATCGACATCGAACCCACGATCTCCCCGCCGTGGATGGGGACGTAGTGCTCCTTCGCATACTCCCACCAGTTCTGGAACACGCGGTTGTAGTCGCTGCCGTAAAGGGTGTCATGGAGCCTCAGACCGAGGCCCGCAGCGGACATTCACAATGGCCAGATCTTGGTGTTCTCGCAGTGGCACCCTTCAGGCCGACCCGCCCACTGATTGGCCAGGAACTCCGCAATGCTGGAGTGCGTCCATGAATACGGGCCGTCGCCACCCCGAGCCACTTCAAAGGGCTTGTTCCACTTTTCGTCACCAGTGACGTACAGGTGCAAGCCCAGATTGATGAGGAAGAATCCTTTGTAAAAGAGATTGCCGTCGGCACCGATCGGATCCATTTGAAAACCCCAGGGTTCGACACCGTTGGCGGTCCAGCCCGGCACGTCGTACTTACCGCGCAATGTGGCCGGAATCAGCGTCTCATACCATTCCTCGGGATACTGCTCGCGCCGCGGATCGTCGCCGATCTGATCCAGCCAATCCTTGGCCGCCCAATACCCTGTAAAACGCGCGACGAGTTCGTCGAGGATTGTGCCGTATACCTCACGCCACGCCGGGGTGATATCCGCCATGACGGAAACGGCATGGGATGAATCCTGTAGATCGAAGCGATGCCAGGACCGACGCGGTTCACCGGACACGCCGTCCCAATGGGGATGCGGCTGTCCATCCTTGTCCCAGTTATCGGGCGTCGTCGCCTTGCGATATAGATATCGCAGCCAACCACGAGAGCGGTCAGTGGTTGCCTCGTATCCCCGTACGGTAGCGCTCATTCTCTTCCTCCCTGCAACTTTGGAATTTTAGCGGCGCGGTAAGTCTTGTCGCAATGGGGTGCCCCAATCGAGCCAGCCCACAGATGTTGGATCGATCTTACCGCTGACCTATGGTGCGGCGACCCAGCACCCATTCAACGGATCTCTCACATGGTCGGAAAGCGCAGCGACGTCGAAGTGATTAAACGAGAAGACGTCTATCAGGGGTATCTGAAGGTTCGCAGATACCGTCTTCGCCATCGATTATTTGGTGGAGGCTGGAGTGACGAAATGACGCGCGAGGTCATGGAGCGTGCACATGCGGTTGCCGTGCTGCCATACGACCCAGTCAGAGATGAAGTGGTGCTGATCGAGCAGTTCCGCCTGGGGATGTTCGATGACGGCCACGACCCATGGTCCATCGAATGTGTGGCCGGTCTCATCGAGGCGGGCGAGTCCCTGGAAGATGTCGCCCGGCGGGAAGTTGAGGAAGAAACCGGACTGAGGGCCGCAGCTCTCCATCAATTCCACAGCATGTATGCGTCACCGGGCGTGTTCAGCGAGCACGTATCGATATTCATGGCTCAGGTTGATGCTTCGGATGCTGGGGGAATTTTCGGCCTTGATCATGAACATGAGGATATTCGCGCCTTCGCCTGCCCCTTGGATCAAGCACTGGAGATGCTGGATGCTGGGCGCATTCGCGTCAGCCACAGCCTGATCGCACTTCAATGGCTGGCGCTCCATCGGAATGAGATCCAAGAGCGCTGGAACTGAAAAACGCTTTTTCTGGCGACGAAAAGCCGGTAACGCGCCCTAGCCCGCCAAGCTACTGAAAAATTTGATGATTTCAGCGTTTGCGCGATCGGGCGCTTCGTAATGCGGGAAGTGACCGACGCCTTCCAACAGGCCGACATCTATGTTCATGAAAAACTCACCCATGCGATCACGCCACTCGGCCTTGATGATCTGGTCGTGCTCTCCCCAGCGAACACAGGTTGGCACGGTGATAGGAGAAAAGTCTGAGACTTCGCCGCGCACGAATCTCATGCGCATCTCCTGTGCGGCGACGTACCAGTCGAACCCGCCCTGGAGGTTGCCCGGTTTCATGTAGTTGTCTGCCCAAGCATCGAGATCGCTATCAAATGCATGGGGATCATGCGTCCAATGTGCGAGGAAATATGCGAAATAAGCGCGGCAGTTGTCCCAGCTCGAACCCACCAGATCTGCGGCAAACGGCATCTGGTGAAATGTCTGATACCAGACCTCCTTGACATGATCCGGCGCGTAAAAACGATCACCCACGCCGGGATAGGGACAATCAAAGAAGAATATTCCCAAAAATCGATCAGGATTCTGACGAGCGAATGGCTGGACAATCCAAGGTCCGACGTCGTGCGTGACGATACCGAAGCGCTCCAGTCCGAGATGACCGACGAATGCCTTTAAATCAGCGACATAGTCCTCCATCGAAGGATTGCCGCCGGGCTTATCCGTATCACCGAAACCGCGCAGGTCCGGCACAATGATGTCGAAATGCTGCGAGAGTTCAGGGATATTCTTGTGGAAGACGTACCAGAATTCGGGCCAGCCGTGCTGCAGGATCACCGGCATCCCGGCGCCGTGTCTCACGTAATGAACGCGAAGATCAGGAAGATCAGCGTACTGGTGATTCCATTCGAATTCGGCCATCTGCCTCCCTCCATCCAAATCTCGCTGAAGTACGAGCGGGCCTAACCTACCACCTTATTAAAGAACTTGATCATCTCGGCATTGGCTCGATCGGGTGCTTCATAAGGTGCGTAGTGGCCAACACCTTCGAATACCTCGACGTCAACGTCAGCAAAACACTCACCCAAACGATCGCGCCACTCAACCTTCAAGAGCGGATCGTGTTCGCCCCAACGCACGCAGGTCGGCACCGTGATCGGCGCCATTTCTCCCAATTCCCCACTGACTGTTTTGATCCGGTTCTCATGATTGGCCCTGTACCAGTTGAAGCCCCCTTGAACGTTGCCGGGCTTCATAAAGTTGTCGACCCAGACCTCGAGATCGTCGTCAAACGCGTGCGGGTCGTGACCCCAATGAGACAGAAAGTGAGAGATATAGGCTCGGCAGTTGTCTCGGCTTGAGGAAACAATTTCTGCCGCAAACGGCAGCTGCTGGAAGGCTTGGTACCAAACCTCCTTAACGTGTTCGATGGCGTACCAACGATCGCCGATCTGTGGGTAGGGAAAGCTGTAGAGGAACAACCCCGAGATTCGCTCCGGGTGACGCCTTGCGTATTCCTGGATGATCCAGGGTCCGAAATCGTGACCAACAAGACCGACTCGGTCCAAGCCGAGGTGATCGATCAACGCCGCCAGGTCACCGACATAGTCATCTACGGTCGGCGTTTGCTCGGGATTCTCTGAATCGCCAAAGCCGCGCCAATCTGGGGCGATGACGTCGAAATGTTGAGCGAGAGCCGGGATGTTCTTGTGATAGACGTACCAAAACTCCGGATAGCCGTGACAGAGAATGATGGGGTGGCCAGCCCCATGGCGCACATAGTGAATCTTGACCGAGAGCAATTCCGCGTATTGGTGATTCCATTCAATGTCACTCATTTCGCGCCCTCTCAGGCAACCTCGGCGAATGTGTCGGCGAACGCACCTCGGTAGCCGAAAAGTCCGGCGCTACCACCGGTGTGGATGAATACGACATTCTCATCCTTGGAGAAATGTCCCTTACGCGTGAGATCGATAAGTCCGGCCATTCCTTTTCCGGTGTAGACCGGATCGAGGAGGATCGCTTCGAGACGCGACAGCATGGTCACGGCCTCGACCATGCCGTCCGTAGGAACACCGTAACCGTCTCCAACATAGTCGCAGTTCGCGACCACTCGTTCACGCTTGATATCGATGCCCGTACCTAATTTGTTAGCCGTCCGACAAGCCAGGTCATAAACCTTCTCTTCCTGGGCTTCCTTGGGAGCATTTACTCCGATGCCCAGCACTGGGACACCGCTGGATGTTCCGTCGAGCCCCGTGACCAGTCCGGCCTGTGTTCCAGCGCTACCCGTGGCATGAACCACGTGGTCAATGCGCAGGCCATGCTCTCCCGCCTGATTTAAAAGCTCTACCGCACAGTTGACGTAACCCAAAGCGCCAATCGGGTTGGAACCGCCACCCGGAATTATGTACGGCGTGCCGCCATTGGATTTGACCTCTTCACCGACCTCAGCCATCGCAGCGTCCATATCGGTTCCGCCTCGGTAATGGCGGATTCCCGCACCGAACATGTGGTCGAGAAAAACATTTCCCGATTGAGTGAAATCTGGATCTTGGCTTCCAGTGCGGTTTTCCAGGAGTACTTCGCATTTCATGCCAAGCTTCGTGGCAATCGCCGCGGTTTGCCGGCAGTGGTTTGATTGGGTCGCGCCCTGTGTGATGATCGTATCGGCACCCTGTTCGACGGCATCCGCCATCAAGAATTCCAATTTGCGGGTCTTGTTGCCGCCGGTTGCGAGTCCCGTTTGATCATCGCGTTTGATGTAAAGATTCGGGCCTCCCAATTCGTTGGTGAGATTGGTGAGAGGCTCGAGCGGCGTCGGAAGATGCGCGAAATGCAGGCGCGGAAAACGACCAAGGTTCATCGATATTCTCAGTTCTTGAAGGAAATGGAAATTCGTGGGCTCTCATAGCACGTCAATACCGATTGTATACCTTTCCAACCCAAATAGTTTTGCTGTAGAGAAGATCGCGGCTCGACAGGAGGCATGATGACCGACACTCCGGCGACGTGGCCGAAGGATATTTACGCAGCATTGAAGGCGCTGGACGTGCATCACGTGCCTTATGTTCCGGACGCGGGTCACACCCGTCTCATCGATCTGTGCCTCGGCGATAACGAAATGAGCGCCGTTCCCTTGACCACCGAAGAAGAAGGCGTGGCAATGCTTGCTGGATCCTGGCTCGGGGGCAAGCGGGGAACGTTGTTGATGCAGTCGAGCGGGATCGGTAATTGCGTCAATATGTACTCAACCATCAAGGTCGGGCGCTATCCCCTCCTCACCCTCATCACCATGCGTGGTCAATGGGGCGAAGCAAATCCGTGGCAACTGCCCATGGGTCAGAATGCGGCCGAGATCCTCCGCCTTTCCGGCTTCCAGGTCTTCAGTCTCGACGAGGCTGAGATGGCCGGTGAGATAGTTTCTGCAGGTGGCCGGACCGCATTCGAAGCTAACCAGATGGTCGCAGTGCTGATATCGCAACGAGTTGTGGGCTCGAAGGCATTCGCCCCGGCGGAGGCCAATTGACATGTGGGACCGGAACCGCGCTGAGAGTTACCCTCTGCATCGCCGCGACGTCGTCGAACACCTGATCAAGGATATGGACGATCTACTGATCGTGGCAGGACTCGGTGCGCCGGCGTGGGATACCACCGCGGCCGGTGACCGCGATCTGATCTATCCCCTCTGGGGTGCGATGGGTGGGACAGCGATGATCGGCCTGGGCCTTGCCTTGTCCCAACCGGAACGTCGTGTGCTCGTGATCACCGGTGACGGTGACATGCTCATGGGGATGGGCTCGCTCGCCACGATTGCGTTACAGAGACCGTCTAACCTCTCAATCGTTGTGCTGGACAATGAGCGCTATGGCGAGACAGGCATGCAGGCGACCCATACGGCCGGACCCGTCGACCTTGCCGCCGTGGCGCATTCCTGCGGGTTCGAACAGGCGGCGACGCTGTACGACGAAGAGGAGTTCGATCACGCGACGCCCACGATTCTGGAAGGCGAAGGCCCGCTGTTCTTCGTCATCAAAATCCGGGCAGAAGATCCGCCGCTCGTCCTGCCCCCTCGAGACGGGGCACACCTGAAAGACAGGTTCCGGATGGCGCTCCTGGGTTCCGAAAAGGGTGTCAATCCGGCCGCCTGACAAGGCTGTTAACCCTGGACAACCTTCTCTGAGGCTCGCTACAGTCCACGGCCTAATTCCGGCCGTTGGCCGGAGGTACAGTGGGCCCAAAACACGAAGTGCATCATGGACGTTCGCGACGGTTTCACCGACACAATCGGCAATACGCCTCTCATAAGGTTGCGCAGACTCTCTGAGGAAACTGGCTGCGAGATATTGGGCAAGGCCGAATTCCTCAATCCGGGCAGTTCCGTGAAAGACCGCGCAGCCCTATTCATAGTGCGGGATGCCGAGGAAAAGGGACTTCTGCGGCCAGGTGGGGTTATCGTCGAGGGGACTGCGGGAAATACGGGAATAGGCCTGGCGCTGGTCGGCAATGCTCTTGGCTATCGTACGGTGATTGTCATTCCGGATACCCAGACGCAGGAAAAGAAGGACATGCTGCGCATGTGCCGGGCGGACGTACGCGAGGTACCGGCCGTGCCGTACCGAGACCCCAACAATTACGTGAAGTATTCGGGGCGTCTCGCCGAGGAACTCAATGAATCCGAACCCAATGGCGCGATCTGGGCAAATCAGTTCGACAATACAGCCAACCGAGATGGTCACTTCAGAACCACGGGGCCGGAGATCTGGGAACAAACCGACGGCAAGGTGGACGGCTTCATTTGTGCAATCGGCACAGGCGGTACACTGGCGGGTGTGAGTTCGTTTCTTCGGGAGCAGAACAAGGACATCAAGATCGGCCTGGCCGATCCTAATGGCGCCGCGTTGTACAACTACTACGCCCACGGCGAGTTGAAAGCCGAAGGCTCATCAATAACTGAGGGAATCGGACAGGGCCGAATAACCGCCAATATTGAAGAGCTTGAAGTGGACTTCCCCTATCAGATTCCAGATGCGGAATGGCTGCCCTATCTCTATGGCATAGTTGAGGATGAAGGTCTGGTCCTCGGCAGTTCCTCGGGTATCAACGTTTGTGGTGCAGTGAAACTGGCCAAGAAACTCGGTCCCGGACATACCATCGTCACGATATTGTGTGACTACGGTACGCGGTATCAGAGCAAATTATTCAACGCCGACTTCCTCAAGGAGAACGGGTTCGAGTACCCGGACTGGGTGGAAAAGATTGGCGGCGGACCTCAGGGTTAATCAATTCGAGTGGATGGATTTGGCTCATGGAGCAGGTTTTTCGGGATGATGCCTACGCCCGGAGTTGTGAGGCCACGGTAACCTTTGTAGACGAGAGGGGTATTCAGCTCGACCGGACGGTTTTCTATCCGACGGGCGGAGGACAGCCCGGCGATATCGGTTCCCTCAAGACGGCTGATGGAATCACAATCAGTATCGTCAATTCCATGAAAGGGGACGGTCCGGATGGTGTCCTGCACGTGCCTGCAGACGACGCACCATCGTTGTCGCCCGGCACCCAGGTGACTGCCGAAATCGATTGGGACCGCCGCCATCGACTCATGCGCATGCACACTTGTATGCATCTTTTGTCTGCGATTGTGCCTTTTCCGGTAACCGGCGGGCAGGTCGGAGACGAGAAAGGTCGACTGGATTTCGACATCTCTGAGGCCAGCCTAGACAAGGAAGAGATCACCGTTGCGCTCAACCGCCTGATCGATGAAGACCATCCAGTCGTATCAGAGTGGATCACAGACGAGGAACTCGACGCGCAGCCTGACTTGGTCAAGACCATGGCGGTCAAACCTCCACGAGGGTCTGGTCGTGTACGTCTCATTCGTATCGAAGGCCAGGACCTGCAGCCCTGCGGCGGCACTCACGTCCAACGCACCGGCGAGATCGGTCGCGTACAAGTGGACAAGATCCAAAGCAAGGGTAAACAAAACCGGCGCGTTTCGCTCTCGTTCGCCTGAGATTCGCCTAACATCGTGAAAAGGCCACCGCATGCATTACGCCAAGCCTGAAGCACTTGTCTCAACGGAATGGCTGGCCCAGCACCTGGATGATCCAGAGATCGGGATTATCGATGCATCCTATTTCCTGCCTGCACAGAACAGAGACCCCAACGCAGAATATCTTGAAGCTCATATTCCTGGCGCAGTCCGCTTCGATGTTGAGGAAATCAGCGACAAATCAGACCCTCTGCCTCACATGATCCCGAGCGCCGAAGACTTTGCGGCCAAGGTCGGTGCCTTGGGACTTGGAAACGGCTTCCGCGTCATCGCTTACGATTCCGGAAGCTTGATGGCGTCGTGTCGCGCATGGTGGATGTTCCGACTGTTTGGCTACGATGATGTTGCGGTTCTCTCAGGTGGTTTCGCAAAATGGAAACGAGAGAATCGGCCCGTAGAAGCCGGTAACGTCGCGGCCGTTTCACGCACTTTGACGGTCCGTTTTCGTCCTGAACTCGTTCGCTCCATGGATCAAATGAGGAGCAACATGGAGTCTGCGGCAGTACAGGTCTTCGATGCTCGTTCGCAAGGGCGCTTCGATGGGACTGAACCCGAAGCGCGGCCCGGCCTTCGAGCCGGACATATTCCTGGCAGCAGGTGCCTGTACTACCCGGCGCTCCTAGATCCGGAGTCAGGGGAATTCCTGCCGGCCGACGAATTGCAGGCTGCGTTCGAGGACGGTGGCGTGGACATGAAAGAACCTGCCATTGCAACGTGTGGTTCCGGCGTTAGTGCCTGTGTCCTGGCCTTAGGACTGCATTTGCTCGGGCATGAGGATTACTCGGTCTACGATGGTTCATGGACCGAATGGGGTGGGGATCCGGACAACGCTGTCGAAACCTGACCCACGTTTCCGAACGGCAAAAGCGTGAATGTACGACCCTTCAAACCCTCTGATGAAGGGCCTGTCGTGGCTCTTTGGGAGAATTGCGATCTCGTCCGCCCGTGGAACGATCCCTTCAAGGATATTCAGTTTTGCCGTGAAAGTGGCCATGGCGAGATTCTCGTTGGCGAAAAAGACGATGAAATCGTTGCCAGCGTGATGGTGGGCCACGACGGCCATCGAGGCTGGCTGTACTACCTGGCGGTTGCACCGACACACCGAAAACATGGTCTGGGACGCGAATTGGTGGCCGCGGCCGAGAAATGGCTGGAACAGCGGGACGTGCCGAAGGCCGAGCTTATGATCAGGCGGGAGAACACCGCCGCCACTCAGTTTTATCGGCGTCTGGGATATCAGCAGGAATCGCGCACAGTCATGGGACGGCGCCTTGATGGAACACCCCAGCCCGTCGAGAACATTCCCCCTGAAATCGGACACCTCCCGCTCATCGAGACCACAGTCACCTATCTGGAAATGTTCTCTCTGCCCGAGATGCCGCCCGTCCCGGCTCCGCCTCTGAAACTCGCGCTCCTACGTCTGGAGAATCCAACCACAGAATTCTATCTCTACCTTTACGATGCTGTCGGTAGCGAGTGGACCTGGGTCAATCGCAAGCACATGGACAAGGCAGAACTCGCCGGAATCATTCAGGACGATCTGGTTGAGATCTTCGTGCTTTACGTCGGAGGAGTGCCCGCGGGATACGCGGAACTCGACCGTCGCAACGAACCCGATGTCGAACTCGCATACTTCGGACTGATTCCCGAATTCATCGGGCGCGGTCTTGGACGATACTTTCTGGATTGGTCCATTCGTCAAGCATGGTCTTACGGTCCTGAGAGAGTCTGGGTGAACACCTGCACCGAGGACCATCCGCGCGCGTTACCCCTCTATCAGCGGCTCGGATTTCAAGTCTACGCTCAAGAGACAGCAACACTGGACCTGAATGTGTAGCCGCAAATGAAGCGGGTCGAAGCAATTATTCAGATAGCCGCTAGTCCGGAGCAGGTGTGGGCCGTGCTAACCGACTTCGCGAAGTGGTCTCAGTGGAATCGCGTGATGCCCGGACTCGAAGGGGAACTCGCTGAGGGCAATCAGGTGGAGTTGAAGCTGGCGTTGCCAGGACGACGCACCTCCCGGCAAAAACCGTACCTGACCCGCGTAGTCATCAATCAGGAACTTCGTTGGTATGATCAGGTGTTCCACCCGAGAATTTTTGCCTCAGAGCACTGGTTCATCCTCAACGAAACGCACAATGGCTGCAGAGTCAGTCACGGTGAGCAATTTGCAGGCTGGCTCTCGGTGTTCATGGGCAGCAAGACCCTCAAACAAACCGAGCAGGTTTTCGAACTGATGAATCGTGACCTGAAACAGCGGGTCGAGGATTTGACCTAGTCGGCAGGAAGGGCTGATTTACCCCTAGCTACACCCATACTCGCCGCAAGGAAATTGAAAGCGTCCGATACTCTGGTCAGCTGCCCAGGTACTAGTGCGAGAGAATCTGGCTCAGGAACAGTTTGGTCCGCTCGCTCTGCGGATTGTTGAAGAATGTCTCCGGGTCGGCCTGTTCAATGACTTCACCGCCGTCCATGAAGATCACGCGATCGGCCACGCGGTTGGCGAAACCCATCTCGTGGGTCACCACAATCATGGTCATTCCTTCCTCGGCGAGGTCGACCATGACGTCCAGCACCTCCTTGATCATCTCGGGATCCAACGCGGATGTCGGCTCGTCGAAAAGCATGATCTTCGGATTCATGCAAAGGGATCGGGCAATCGCCACACGTTGCTGCTGACCGCCAGAGAGCTGGCCGGGAAACTTTGTCGCCTGTTCCGGGATCTTCACCCGGGTTAGGAACTTCATGGCGACGTCTTCGGCCTCGTCCTTGGGCATCTTACGCACCCATATGGGCGCCAGCGTCAGATTGTCGAGCACCGAGAGATGGGGAAACAGATTGAAGTGCTGAAACACCATGCCCACTTCGCGGCGAATTTCATCGATCTTCTTCAGATCGTTCGTCAGCTCGATGTCCTCGACGATGATCTGGCCACGCTGATGTTCCTCCAGCCGATTGATGCAGCGGATCAATGTCGACTTACCGGAACCCGACGGTCCGCACACGACGATCTTCTCTTTCCGGTCGACCGCAAGGTTGATGTCCTTGAGAACATGGAACTGGCCGTACCACTTGTGCACGCCAATCATCTGTATGGCGCTGCCGCCGTTCCCGTCGGTGCTGGTTGCTGTTTGCGCATCACTCATGACGATGTTCCATTCGAGGGATGAACCGAATAACTCAATGGCCGGTGTGCAATTTTCGCTCTAGATGGAGGCTGTAACGCGATATGCCGAAGCACAGCACCCAGAAGACAAAGGCTGCGAACACGTAACCTTCGACTGCGAAACCGAGCCAATCGGGATTGGTGCCGGCGGCCTGGATCATGCCGAGGAAATCGAACAGTCCGATGATCAGGACGAGCGTGGTGTCCTTCAGAAGTGCGATGAAGGAATTCACGATACCCGGGATCACCAGTTTCAGCGCCTGCGGCAGGATGATCAGGATCATCATCTTCCAGTAACTGAGACCCAGGGCCTGGGCCCCTTCGTACTGTCCTCGTGGGATGGCCTGAAGCCCGCCACGAATAACTTCAGCCAGATAAGCGGCCTGGAAGAGCATAATCCCGATGAGCGCACGCAATAGCTTATCGAAGGTCAAACCTTCTGGGACGAACAACGGGAACATGACGGACGCCATGAACAGCACGGTGATGAGCGGCACCCCGCGCCATAACTCGATGAAGGCGACACAAACCGCCCGAACCGCCGGCATATCCGAGCGACGACCCAGCGCAAGCACGATGCCAATCGGCAGTGCGAATACACAGCCCACGATGGCGATAACCAAGGTCAGGAACAGGCCGCCCCACAGCGGAGTTTCAACCCACTCCAATCCGAAGGCGTCGCCGGAAAACAGGAAGAATGCGACGATGGGGTAAACGAAGATCAGGAATAGTGATACCCACAGCTTGTAGGGGAAGCGTGGGAAAAACAGGGTTGCTGCACACACGATGAGAATGATGGAACCGAAGTTGATGCGCCAGCGCTCTTCGATCGGGTAGCGACCATAGATGAATTGACCAAACCACTCCTTGATGAAGACCCAGCAGGCACCGCCGCTTGTACAATCATCGCGAGAGGTGCCTGCCCAGTCAGCAGTTAGGAACGCCCAGGAAATCACGGGAGGCACCGCCTCCCAAACGATCCACAATGCGAGAATGGTCAGAAGCGTATTGTACCAGGTTGAAAACAGGTTCTGGCGCAACCATCCGACGACGCCCACGGTGGACGCTGGCGGGGGCAGATCGGGGCTGCGTTCGAAAGTTGGTGTTGCGTCTGTCATGGCCTAACGCTCCACCAGTGCCATTTTCTTGTTGTACCAGTTCATGATCGCCGAAATGACGAGGCTGATCGTGAGGTACACGGCCATCGTAATGGCAATAATTTCCACGGCCTGACCCGTCTGCATCAGCGCCGTTCCTGCGAAGACCAAAACGAGGTCCGGGTAGGCGATGGCCGCCGCGAGGGACGAATTCTTTGTCAGGTTCAGGTACTGGTTCGTGAGAGGCGGGATGATGACTCTAAGCGCCTGCGGGATGATCACGAGCCGCAATGTCGGACCTGGCCGCAGGCCCAAGGAACCTGCGGCTTCTGTCTGACCGTGGCTCACCGCCTGGATGCCCGAGCGCACGACTTCGGCAATGAACGAGGCGGTATAGACGGACAGAGCAATCGTCAGAGCGACCAGTTCCGGGATCAATGTCATTCCACCCTGGAAATTGAACCCCTTCAGCGCGGGATAATCCCACGACAACGGAAATCCTGTGACCAGACCCGCAAGGAACGGAAGTCCAACGAGGATTCCGATCGAGACGTAAACCGTATGGAACTGCTGGCCCGTTGCTTCGCGCCGCCGCTTCGCCCAACGAGCGATGAATACGACCGCAACCAGACCGATAAGAAAACTGATTAGGATTGCGGAGAAACCCGCTTCGAAAATTGGCTTGGGAACGAACAGTCCACGAAGATTGAGGAAAAAAGTATCTGCGAGTTCAAAACTCTGTCGCGGCGATGGCAGCGCCCGCAACACCGCGAAGTACCAGAAGAAAATCTGCAGCAGCAGCGGAATATTTCGGATGATCTCGATGTAGACCTCGGCCAGCTTCGACACGAGCCAGTTATTCGACAGGCGTGCGATACCGACGATGAATCCAAGAATCGTCGCAAAGAAAATGCCGATGGCCGACACCAGCAATGTGTTCAGGAGTGAGACGAAAAAGGCCCGACCGTAGGATGACGCCTCGTCGTATGGGATGAGCGTCATACCGATATCAAAACCGGCCGTCCGACCCATAAAATCAAAGCCGGAAGAGATTCCCCGGCTTTCCATGTTAACGAGCGTGTTGTTGACGATGTAGATCCCGAACAGGATGATTCCGCCCAGGATCAATATCTGGAAGATGATCGCCCGGATGCGCGGATCGTTCCAGAACGACGCTCGCGCTGGCGGTGTACCGACTTCGCTGCTAACGGCCACTCGCCCTACTCAGAACCAAACTTGGAAAACGAAAACAGGGCATGCCCGGCGAATGCCAGACATGCCCTGTAAACAACGTTACCGAACCGACTTAGCGGACCGGCATCGGATACATCAAACCACCGTTGGTCCACAGCTCATTCGGGCCGCGGGCCAGGCCGATTGGGGTATTCGGGCCGACGTGCTTCGCATACACCTCGCCATAGTTCCCGACCTGCTTGATGATGTTGTAGGACCAGTCGTTCCCGAGACCGAGAACCTTACCCATATCGCCTTCTGTTCCCAGAACACGCTTCACAGCCGGGTTGGTCGCAGTCTTGCGCATGTCATCGACATTGCCGGAGTTGAGGCCCATCTCCTCCGCTTCGATCATGGTGATCAGCGACCAGCGGACGACATCGCCCCACTGGTTGTCGCCATGGCGAACAACAGGACCAAGCGGCTCTTTCGAGATGGTTTCGGGCAGAACGAAGTGAGCGCTCGGGTCCTTGAGCTTGACGCGCTGTGCGGCAAGTCCCGAACGGTCGGTCGTATAGACGTCGCAACGGCCGGCGTCATACGCGGCCACGACCTCGTCAGCCTTTTCAAACACAACGGGCTCATACTTCATGTTATTGGCACGGAAGTAATCCGCCATGTTGAGTTCGGTCGTCGTACCGATATTCACGCACACGCTGGCTCCGTCGAGCTTGGTCGCGGAGTCGATGCCCATATCCTTGCGGATCATGAAGCCTTGACCGTCGTAGAAATTGACACCTACGAAGTCGAGACCAAGGGCGGTGTCACGAGTCAACGTCCATGTCGTATTACGGGACAGGACATCAACTTCACCAGACTGCAAAGCGGTAAAACGTTCCTTCGCGGACAACGGCGTGAACTTGACCTTATTCGCGTCTCCGAACACCGCGGCCGCTACGGCCCGGCAAACATCGACATCGATACCGGTCCAATTTCCGGCTTGATCGGGATTCGAGAATCCCGGCAGACCCTGGCTCACACCGCACTGGACGTGACCTTTGGCCTTGACGTCATCAATCGTAGCCGATGACGCCGGAAGCGCAAACCCTACGGCGAGCGCCGCAGCGGCAACTAGCATTTTGTACTGCATTTTCATCTCCCCTGTTGTGGCCCAGGTCCAATGCAAAAGAACAAAGGCCGGAAGCTCGAGCTTGCCGCTCATTCGAGGTGTTGAAGGCACCTTCGCGACGGCAATTTTTTGAACCGTAACACAACTGAAATTATCACCCAATAGCGAATTCTGGGTGTATCGACAGGGACTTGGCTCTCTCATCGGCAGAAAGGCGTGGCCAGACAACAGGCGTCTAGCGCCGGGCAATTTGAGATGACATCATGGGCCGGCCCGACGCCTCCTCCGAACATTCAGATGAAAGCAACGAGTACCATGAAGGACGACACCACCTTAGTTCACGCCGGCAGGAAGCCATTCGACAACAATGGAATCGTCAATCCACCGGTATTCCATGCGTCGACCGTACTCTTCCCGACATTGGCGTCTTGGGAGCATGCACGCGAGAACCGCGACGAACCGGGAACGATTATCTATGGCCGGCGGGGGACGCCGACCACGTTTGCCCTGCAGGATGCGATGGCAGCGCTCGAAGGTGCAGATCATTGCGTCGCCGTGCCGTCAGGTCTGGCGGCGATCACCGTACCCTTGCTTGCGTATCTGAACCCGGGCGATCACATGCTGATGCTGGACGCCGTTTACTACCCGGCCCGGCGTTTCACGGAAACATTGCTGAATCGGATCGGCGTCGAGACCACGTTCTACGACCCCAATATCGGCGAGGGCATAGCTGATCTCATTCGCGATACCACCCGGGTCATCTACTTAGAAGCACCGGGGTCACAGACATTCGAAATGCAGGACATTCCCGCGATCACGAAAATCGCCAAGGATGCCGGCGCTATCACAATGATGGACAACACCTGGGCAACGCCGCTGTACTTCAAACCCCTCGACTTTGGTGTCGATATTTCGATCATGGCGGCAACCAAGTACATCGTCGGACATTCCGACGCCATGCTCGGCATGATCTCGACCCGCGACGAACACCATGCGGCGGTGCGCGACTCTGCTTGGACGCTGGGCATGACTGTCGGCCCGGATGACTGCTACCTGGGGCAGCGCGGAATACGAACCCTGTCCGCACGCTTGGCACGCCACCAGGAATCGGCCTTCCGGATTGCGGAGTGGTTCGAAGCGCGTGAAGAAGTCGACCGGGTCCTCTACCCCGCGCTGCCAAGCGATCCAGGCCATGAAATCTGGAAGAGGGATTTTAAGGGCGCATCGGGGCTGTTCGGTGTCGTCCTGAAAGAAACACCAAAGGAAGCGGTCGCGGCCATGCTGGACGGCTATCATTATTTCGGCATGGGTGGTTCCTGGGGTGGGTACGAAAGCCTGGTGCTACCCACCCAGCCCGAAAAGTTGCGGTCCGCAACGACCTGGGATGCTCCGGGCCCGACGCTGCGGTACCACATCGGTCTTGAGGATCCTGAAGATCTGATCGGTGATCTCGAGGCTGGATTCGAGCGGCTTCGCGCATCCGCCTAGCGTTGGTGCGCTTCGCACCCATATTCATGGGTGTCGGCCGGACTGAGAGCGGAAACTGTTCGCTAAAGTGCATCGCAACAGGTGAAGCATGCAGGATTCAGACAAAGGCACGGTGAACGATTCGGTCATCGACGCCATCTCATTCGATCCCCAGGGGCTGGTGCCCGCAATTGCTCAGCAGCATGACTCGGGCGAGGTGCTGATGATGGCGTGGATGAACCGGGAAGCCGTTGAACAAACCCTTGCATCCGGCGAAGTCCATTACTGGTCTCGCTCACGCAACAGCTTGTGGCATAAGGGTGAATCGTCGGGTCAGACACAGGCGCTGAAGGAGTTGCGCATAGACTGTGATGGCGACACCCTTCTGGTGCTCGTCGATCAGAAGGGAGTGGCATGCCACACCGGACGCCGGAACTGTTTCTTCACTGCCGTTCGCGACGGCACCCTTGAGACAATCGCCGAGGTCGAGATCGATCCAAAAGAACTCTATGGAGACGGAACAAAGTCATGACGGTCCGTTCCAGATGTTTGATCACTCTGACCGTCGCATGCATTGCGGCAACCTTTGCGGCCACAGCCACTGTGGCTCTAGACAAGATGAGTGTGAATCGTCTAGTCAATTTCTTTGAGATCATTGCCTTCGGATCGGAATTCGATGGCATCGGGAAAGTAAATTTTGTCCGCAAATGGAATTCCAAATCGATCATCAACTATAAAATCGGCGGCAATCGGAAATCCATTGAGACGTTCCGACCTGTGATCCAAAAGCACGCCAAGGCGTTGTCATTCGATACCGGACTCAAGTTCAGAGAGATCGGGACGAAAGATCCCGGTGAGCATTTCATCTTCTGGTTCGCAGAGACCGACAAGATGGTTGAAGCCGGGCTTGATGATCGAAAAGAACGCCAACGCCGTCCGCAGGGTCGCCTCCAACGCCCGATGCTACTTCCTGGCCTACAACCTTCAGTCCGGCGAATACATCAAGTCGATGATCGTCATAAATCGAGCGAACACCTTCTCGGAACTCGAGCATTGTCTGCTCGAAGAAATGGCGCAGTCATTAGGGTTGCCCAATGACGACCTTTTGGTGAGCCCGTCGATTTCCAATGATCAGGAACGACACATGGAACTCACCCGCGTGGATCGATTCCTGCTACGCACCCTGTACGACAAGCGTCTGCCGGCAGGCACTCAAAAAGAACGGGCTATGCAACTTGTCGCCGGCATCATGCGTGATCTCGGCAGGCGTTCGGGGTGGGCCGAATAAGCATCAACATTCCGGCGCTCAGGGGCCGATAAATATGGCGAATTCAGAACCCGATGATGTCCGATTTCGCGCACCCGCGGTGGGACGGAACCGGGACCCCATTCTGGAAGTACTGAGGGATGTCCTGCCCCGGTCCGGCACCGTTTTAGAACTGGCGAGCGGCAGCGGTGAACATATCATTCACTTTGCCGAGGACATGCCCGACCTGACCTGGCTTCCCAGTGACATCGACCCCGAGGCCCTTGGCAGCATCAAAGCCTGGAGAGCACATTCAGGACTTTCGAACATCCACTTGCCAATATCCCTCGACGTCACTTCCGACGAGTGGAAACTTCCGGACGACACCGGTGACCTGATCGGTGTACTCGCTATCAACCTCATTCACATTGCTCCCTGGGGGGCTTGTGAAGGCTTGATACGCGGTTCCGCGTCACGGCTGTCGGCGAATGGAATTCTTTATCTATACGGCCCGTTCAAAAGAAGCGGGAGGCACACCGCCGCCAGCAACCAGTCTTTCGACGAGATGCTTCGCCGTCACGATCCGGAGTGGGGTGTCCGCGATCTGGATTCAGTAATCGAATATGCCGGGCATTATGGGCTGAACCTCGACCAGGTGGTCGAAATGCCTTCTAACAATTTGTCGGTCATATTGCGCCAGCCCTGAGGCAGTGGAACAAGAATTTGACCGAAAAGTGGGACTGGCGCCCCATAAGGGGTCGCGGTACAACTTAATCCCATGGGTGCGTTCGTTATCTGGATCGTCGTGACGGCGGCGCTATTCGCCGGTCTGGTCATTTGGCGAGAATCCCACCTGCATCGCCGACTCAAACTCTCGGACATTCATTGGAAGGCTGCCATTATCCTTGCAGCCCTCATTGCACTCGTTCCGGTGTTTGTTTTTGATCACCTGTCCAAGGACCCGGTCGACGTGCCCGCCGGAGTCGCCGAACGTGAAGGCGTCCCTGTTACGCCGCCGAAATCAGGCGAGTAACCCAAATCGATCAAAGGATCTCGAACACCCGGTAACTTGGTCCATCCGGACGACGCCACCCTGTCGCGACAGAGATGGTTCGGGTCAACCAAGCGTAACGCTCGTCGCCCGTCTCATAGAACGGAGCTGCCCGCTGGTAGTATTCAGAGGGATCCACTTCCTCACCGTTCGCCAGGCGCTCAAGCACCTCGGCTGGACCGTGACGGTAACCACGATAGAACATGAAGATCGCGGCCCCATCATCCGTTTGAAGTGTCAGGCGGACGTCGAGTTGAGTCACATCATCCGTGCGGAAAAGCAACCAGTCGCCCCCACCCGGCATGATTTTGCCTTTCAGCCGCTCACCCTCGAAAGTGCCTCCCGTGATCGATGCAATGACGCGCGACCCAATGTGACCGAGACCGGTATTCACTGTGACGGGGTCGACGTCGATATGCATATCGAACAGATGGGCCGTCGCAATTTCAGTCATCCTTCATCTCCTTGACGTACCTGTTCGATGTAGTTCGCGAGGCCGCTTCGCATATCGGGAAACTCTGGCTCGTAACCGAACGTTTCCCGCGCGCGCGTATTGTCGAGTAGGCCCTTCTTGGGCATCCGAACACCGCCAGGAAAATGGTACGGACCAGGGGCTACGGAAATATCAGCTCCCGGCACCAGTTCCTTTACGATGTCGACCACCTCCTGGAACGACGTCGCGACACCACTGCCGATGTTGTAGATGGCATGAGGGTGGTCGGGATGATCCAGAGCGCGGAGAATGCCCTGGACCACGTCGTAAATGTGGGTGAAGTCGGTCACCGTCTCAGCGCCCTCGGTCATGTGGAAGCTGCGGCCTTCCAGAGCCGCATCGATGAAAGTGTTCGGCGGCCTAGGACGCGGTAGCCCCGGACTGTAGATCCACGATGTTCTTAGACCGATGCAGTCCAAGCCATGGAGCCTGTTATAGGTTTGGCAAAAATGCTCCATCGTGAGCTTGGTGATTCCATAAGGCAGGAATGGCACCTGGTAGTCGGTCTCGGTGTTGACCTCGTTCATGTCGCCCCAGGTCTCCTCGGTGCTCAGATAGATCATGCGCGTCACATCGAAGAGACGCATGGCCTCCATCACGTGAAGGGTACCGCCGACGTTCATCTCCACGACACGCCACGGATTGCCCATCGTCGGACCGGCCCCAACGGCGGCCGCAAGATGGACCACAGCTTCTGGACGATGTGCCTTGAAGGTCTGCAGTATGTGGGGAGAGCTAGTGATGTCACCGACGACGGCATCAACATCCGCGCCATCATCCATCAATTTCTGCAGCTGTTCAGATATGGCGATGTCGAAGACGACAACGCCATCGCCACGCGCCACCAGCCGCTTCACGAGCGCCATGCCCGTGAATCCACCACCACCTGTGACCAAGACTTTCATTTGCCCCTCCCCGCTGTGAGCCATTGATCGGCAGCGCCCGGAGAGTCGCCGATCAAGATGCGAGCATAGGCACCGGAGATTATGCGAACAACTAGCCCTCGGCGGCGGTCACCCCCGCCGCGCAACCTTCACCGTTACTCTTGGATAAGGGTGGGTCCTTTGCGAATGGCTCTGAATGAAAGCAGTTTTCGCTCGCTGTCATCCCAAAGCGCCAACGAGGCACATCTGAGACTTTGCCATAGAGTGAGCCGATTCACCGTGCGCAACTCTGGAAAGTCCTTCAAGCATTCATGAAGGCGATAGCTCGGAATGCGGCTTCTCAAATGGTGGATGTGGTGGATTCCGATGTTCGCCGTCAGCCAACGGAGAGGTGCCGGGAGGTCGTAGAACGAACTGCCTTCAATAGCTTGACGATGGAAGTCCCAATCGTCATGGCCGTCCCACTGAGTTTCCTGGAATTGATGTTGCACATAGAACAGCCATACACCGATTGTCGCGGCACAGAGGGTTGTCGGAACCTGTACAGCAGCAAATGCCCCGGGACCCGCGATGACGGACGCTACGACGACCAAGCCGACTATGGCGGCATTGGTGGCCATCACGCTGATCCAACCGTCCTTGACGTCTCGCAACAACTCGATAGGCATACGCTGCTTCAGCAGGAACATATACGCGGGACCGAGTCCGAACAGCACCAAAGGATTGCGGTAAAGCCGATACAGCATCCGGCCCCAGGCGGAAAGGTTCCTGTACTCCGACACCGTCAGGGTGTCGATGTCGCCTTTTCCACGCATATCGAGGTTGCCGGAAGTGGCATGATGACGCGCATGCAGGCGTCGCCAGTAGGCGTAAGGCGTCCACGTCAGAACACCGATGATGCGCCCTACGGTATCGTTCAATCGGCGTTGTCGGAAGAAAGACCCGTGGCCGCAATCGTGCTGGATCATGAAGAGACGCACGAGAAACGCTGCCGCCGGTATCGACAACAGAGCGAACAACCAGTGCACCCAAGCAACACCGATGAGTGCCGTCAACCAGCAGGCCAGGAACGGAAGTCCGGTTACTGAAAGTTCCCAAACAGCTCGGCCCGATCTGGGCTGGCAGTACTTGGACAGCTTGTCAGAAAGTTGGGAGAGGCCTTGCCCCGAGTTAGGCTGAACAACCTTCATCGCACACCAAGAAATTCAACGGATTCTCTGATCGTCATCAGAGATTCATCAATCGCGCTCACCTAATCGCAGGCGGAATTGAAACACAAGAAAATTCGCCTGCGAGCTGTCACTACAAAACCGCAACCAACACATCACTCTGCTCCACGATGATCGCTACGAAGGTCACAAAATTTGCTCTTTTGTCGGGGCAGAGACACGATGGTGCTTAATATGTCAGCACGACTGAAAACCAACCTCTGGGTTCAAGCGCAGGTTCGTCTCTGCGGCCTCAACTTCATCCCCATGGCCGTCACCCGCCGTGGCGATCCGGACGCCGGCGCAGTTCTCCTGAAGCTTCTACGCAAGGACGGGCTTTGCCGGCTGCTTCGTCGTACCACCACATTCGACGGAGAACAGGGCTGGGTATATGCGATCGCGCCCAATAATGCCAGTTTTGGTGACGTCGCTGAAGCAACAGCCGATGGCTACATCGAACGGGAAAGCGCACGCGACCAGGACTTGTGGGTGGTCGAAATTGAAGATTACGAAGGCCGCTATGAGATCGACGGCCCGATCGAGATGTGATCTGACAAACGGAGGAACGAGCGCATGACTCGCATACCAATTCTGGAGGAAGGCGATCTCAATCAAGCGCAGCAACGTGTATTGGATGAGATCAAAGAGAGCCGGAACGGAACCGTCCTGGACCTTTTCAAGGTTTTGCTTCACAGCCCCGTCGTAGCCGACCACGCGCAAAGGCTGGGCGCATTCCATCGCCATCACTCAAGCCTATCGACGCGGCTCGTCGAGATTTCAGTCCTGACAACCGCTCAATACTGGAGTTGTGCTTACGCCTGGTACCACCACGATCGCTATGCCCGCGCCTGCGGTATAGAAGACGATATCATCGAGGCGATTCTCGAGGGCAGAGAGCCTGCCCTTACCGCACCGGACGACATTTTGGTTTATCGGTTCACCCGGGAACTACTGGTGAACCGGCACGTCGGTGACGAGACCTATCAGGCTGCCTGGCAGGAATTGGGGGCCACTGGGGTGGTCGAACTCACTGCGCTCATTGGCTATTACACGATGATCACAATGACCCTGAACACGCACCAGGTTCCTCTCCCAGATGGTGCTTCACCCGAACTGCCTCCACCGGGCTGATCGGAGGTCAATTCGCACAGTTCGCACGACGTCACGACCACTCTGCAAAAATTTGAAATCGGGCCTCAGATCAACTGGTTAGGCGACGCTTCAACGATAGTTCGCGAACACCTGTAGCTCAGTTGTACGAACTGATATGGACCCACCGCAGAAATCTACAGCCGGTACACCCGTGTCGCGGTATCGTGATACAGCGCAGCTTTTTCGTCGGCGGAATACTCTTTCGTCAGCCGTTTGAACGAGTTCCACAGGACGCCGTAACTGCACGTGATGATGTCAACGGGGAAGTTCGACTCGAACATGCAGCGATCGACCCCGAATGACTCAATGGTGTGCTCGTAGTAACGGCGGGTCGCCTCCATGAGTTCCTGGCTTGATGGTGGCCGCTCCCGCTCGTGCCAACCGAATCCGTTGAGGTCCATGTTGATTCCGCCCAGCTTGGCGACCACGTTGGGACAGGTCGCGAGCTCGGTGATGTAGCCCTTCCATTCTTCAAAAATTTCGTCCTGCCGGCCCGCATAGGGACCAACGCCGAGTGGGCCACCGAAATGGTCGAGCACGATCGTCGTGTCGGGAAAAGCACGTGCGAGATCTGTGACTTCCGGTATCTGGGGATGGAAACACCAGATTTCGAAGCTGAGATTGCGGGGTGCCAGCTCTGCGAAGCCTTCGCGGAACGTCGAGTCTAGAAACAGTTGCCGTGGAGCGTTCGTTCGCGGTGGCGGCATATGACCGGCCGGGTCAAATGTAGCAATGTACCGAATGCCGCGGTACCGCCCGCCACCGGCGGCGATTTGGGCATCGAGGACCATTCCAACAGTACTTCCCAAGGTCAGATCGGCATGTCCGACGATTCCCGCCGCGATGCGCGCGTCTCCATAGAAACCAGAAGCACTCATCGCTGCGATACCGTTGACGAATTCGACCTCGCCGACAGGTTTCATCTCCTCTGGCCCATCCTTCTTGTACATCGCGAAACACTCGATGAAGACCGTCGAGACGATGTTGTGACCGGCGTTGATGTCCGCCAGCAGATCGTCCAGCAAATAGTGGTGAGCGTCCCGCTCGTGACGGAATTCCCAGAAGTGATGGTGCGGATCACAGATCGGGAGATCAGGTTCAAGTGCTTCCTCAACCGTCAAGTCGAGCCATTGCTTGTTCGTTGAATCAACTGTGGGCATTCACATGGTCCCTGTCAGACGGAGGAAGTCGGAATGACATCGATCGGCCCTCCGGTATGAAAACTGCCTTCAATCGTAGGCAAATTTACGAGGTTGCGAAAGTTCCTGCCGGGAAGCCCTGCAGCTCCAGACCTTGCCTTCTGGCCTGCCCCTACATGAGATTGTGTCTTCGAGCAGCTCCGTGTGCGACGGCATATTGATCCTGCCGACCGGTTTTTTCGCCAACACCAGATTACGTCAACATCCAGAATTCTGAGTGTGCTTACAAACTCTTCCAAATCTGGTTGGCTGTGAATGCCAGGCTGAACAGCCGCGACATGATCGGTGCCAATGCGACGGTCTTGGCATCCGTGACCGGAAGCGGAAGATCCTCCTCTCGTCCTCCGGCCAGCAACTCCGCCATGGCCTTGCCAAATACGGAACCGGGTCCGATACCCCGTCCGTTGTAGCCAATGGGCGTGTAGAGACCTTGGGCCATGCGATGTATTCGCGGCAGATGGTCGGGCGTCATGGCGAGTTGTCCATGCCAGGACGCCTCGAACTCCACCGGGCCGAGGTTGGGAAATAGCTTGGCCAACCGCCGTTCCGCCCAGCGCCGTGACAGGCCCTGATCACCACCTACCACCTTGCCCATGGATCCTATGATCAACCGATCGAAGGCGTCCCGGCGAAGCGAGAACATGATGGTTCCCGTATCCCACAAGCCCTGCCCTCCTGGCAGGATGTTTTTCACTCGCTCACCCAAGGGTGCCGTCGCGAGCTGGAAATAATGGATGATCGTGAATGTGCTCCTCAATCCGGGCCACAGGTCGTCGGAGTACGCATTTGTGCCCAGCACAGTGCGGTTGGCTGTGACGGTTCCGCAATCCGTTTCAAGGAGCCACTTGCCATTTTCGGGGTGCAATGCGCGAACCGTTACACCGGTGGAGATCTTTGCACCCGCTGCCAGCGCAGCTCGTGCGAGGCCGCGGACATAGCCCATGGGATTGATGGTGCCCGCACGGCGGTCCAATAAACCACCGTGAAAGGCACTGCTGCCGATCATTCCGGAAACTTCTTCAGGGGAAAGAAGCTCCACGGGGGCCCCGAGTCGCTGCCACTCCTCTGCGCGCCGGGCGAGGTCCCGGTAGCCGCGCGGGGCATGCGCAGCATGCACCGTACCGTTCCGGATTGCTTCACAGCGGATTTGATGACGTTCGATCAGCGAGAAAACAAACTCCGGCGCGCCACTCAGTTCGCGGACAAGCTTCGATCCGCTGGCTTCACCGAGGCGGGCACGCACGTCTTGCGGCGGCAGCCAGACACCGGCGTTGACGAGCCCGGCATTGCGGCCGGAGCCGCCGTATCCAATCTGCTCGGCTTCGAGCACATGACAATCGATACCCCTCTCTGCAGCGTGCAATGCTGTCGAGAGACCTGTATAGCCGCCACCGACGATGGCGAGCTCGGTGGTTGCATCACCGGACAAGGGAGACACGTGTGCCGCTTCTTCCGCGGTCGTGTCCCACAGTGAAGTATTCGATCGCTCGTTCATGGCACAAGGAGATTGGACGCCTGAAAATCTGCCAATGTCCAGTACCAGACGCATCGAAATGATCGGAAGTTCACGGGCGGGCAAGAACGATTGGATTAGATGCCCGAGATTCGGGCTCACCAGATCGCAACGACAAATTCTTCGATCTGTTTGACTCGCTGCGGATAGGCGGGATAACTCCACTGGAAGAAGCAGCGGCTTCAAGACCTCTGGGAAGTGCCGGGAATTCACGGGAATCGAATAATGCGCCGCTACGGTCTCCAGCATGTGCCGGCCGCTCGGCATTTGAGTCTCAGACCATGACTGCAGTCATTGATTCTCAGGTGCATGCTTATGCGGCAAACACTCCGGAGCGTCCCTGGAGTGAGGTGCCCAATTGGCCGCCGCACGTCACCGGAGATGAAATGCTAGCAGCGATGGACGCTGTCGGGGTCGACGGCGCCATTCTGGTCTCCGCATTCTCGATATACCAATTCGACGCCAGCTATGCCGTCGAGGTGCGAAACGCCCATCCGGATCGATTTGCGCTGGTTAAACCGGTTGATCCGACAGAACCCTTGGTCGCCGAGGAAATTGCGGATTGGAAGGGCACGGAAGGAACGGTCGCCATCCGCATCCTGATGAGTCGTGGACGTGAACACGATCCTGACGATCCAGGCATCCAGTTGGTCCTGCGCGAAGCCGTCCGGCACGATCTGCCGGTCAACGTCCTGTTCTGGGGCAGGCTCGACGCTGGCATGACTTTGATCGACCACAACCCCGAAAATTTCTTCATTGTGGACCACATGGGATTGCTGCAACCCCATGAACCTCCCGCTCCACCAGATCCCTTTGCCGAACTGCCCAAAGTACTTGAACTTGCCAAGCGCCCGAACGCTGTCATCAAGATCAGCGGTGCGTGCACACTCTCCCATGCCGGTTACCCTTACCCCGATATCTGGGACCCGCTTGGGCGCATTTTCGATGCCTGGGGAATCGACCGTT
This sequence comes from Alphaproteobacteria bacterium UBA2966, assembly GCA_002348365.1. Taxonomy (GTDB): domain Bacteria; phylum Pseudomonadota; class Alphaproteobacteria; order UBA2966; family UBA2966; genus UBA2966. The sequence goes on from DEBC01000026.1 coordinate 43,627, forward strand.
GCCTGTGGGGCACGGACTGGACCCGCGCAGCCGCAGTCCTGTCTTATGAGAACGGGGTCAAGCCGTTCCGCCTGACCGACCGTCTGACCGACAATGAGAGAGCGACGCTGATGGGAGGAGCTTGCGCAGAGGCGTATGGGTGGTCACCGGAAGTGTGAGGATTTCAGCTTCCGATACCCTGACGATCATTCCTCAAGACCCGCTACGCAATGTCATCGAAATCAAAGAACTTCGGACACTATGCAAAGGAAACATCAATGAAGGTCGCCAAGGTAGAAGTGTTCCCGCTTTTCGTCCCTCTGTCGAAACCAATTGATGCCCCGGTCAGCATTCCGCACGCCGACAAGGTCCAGAACATCGTGTTCGGAGGTTATCGCGCCACCATCGTGAAGATCACGACAGACGATGGCCTCGTCGGTTGGGGCGAATGCATGACTCGTTTTGCACCTGCCGCGCTCGGCAAGATCATCGAGGAGCTCACACCGCTCGTTATCGGCACGGATCCACTCCAACCAGAGCACACATGGGAAATCATGTACGCGGCGATGATGAACCGCGGACACAACAGGGGATTCTTCATTGAAGCCTTGAGCGGCATCGACATCGCTCTGTGGGACCTCCGAGCCAAGTTCTACGGACAACCCTTGTACATGTTTCTGGGTGGGCGTCAGCGCGACCTCATCCCGTCCTACGCTTCCAGTTTGAGAATGCGCGAAAAGAGTGTCGTACTCGAAACCGCCCGCGAGTTTATGGATCTTGGCTTCACCTCCATGAAGATCAAGCTTGGCAAGAACCCGGAAGGTTACGTCAGGGATATCAAACTCGTGGAAGAGATCCGCAAAGCCGTGGGCGATGAGGTGACGCTCACGGTCGATGCCAATTGCGGCTATCACGAAGACTACAAGCTGGCGCTCCGGGTCGGCCGGGAACTCGAAAAGTTTGGAATTTACTGGTTCGAAGAACCGATCAGCCCGGACAATATTTATGGCTACAAATACCTGGCGGATCATCTGGAAATGGCTATCGCCTGGGGAGAGAGTTCGTTTACACGTTTCGACTTTGCGAACATGTTCAGCGAGCGCTGCGTCGACATCGTTCAGCCGAATCCGTGCCGCGTCGGCGGTCTGACCGAGGCCACGAAGATCGCCAACATGAGCCAGGCATTTCACATCCCCTACGCGCCGCACACGGGAAGCTGCTCGGCACTATGCCTTGCCCTCTCTCTGCACCTTGCAACGGCATTGCCCAATCTGCTCACGTTCGAGGTCATGCGCTCGGACTGGTCGAAGGAAGACCACAATCCGTTACGCCACGACCTGCTCACCGAACCCTATGATCAATTCGAAAATGGCTTCCTGCACGCTCCCAGCGCCGATCGTCCGGGCATCGGCATCGACATCAACGAAGAGATCCTCGATCGATACAGCGTGAGCTGAAATGATTGACGGGTTCATCCAGGTTTCAACGCGGTCCTGCTGGACCCGTGCGATGTCGGAATAAGGCTCAAATGTCGAAGCTCGACGAGGCGGTGCAGATTCGAGAATCTCTCGCTGCGGAATTGTTCGATCAGTTGCGTGAATCGACACACGACGGCGTTGGCATTACCCGGGCGTCGTACGGCGAAGGAGAGCAGTTCGCCCATTCCCTCATTGCGGATACCGCGACTGAGCTCGGCCTCGAAGTGACGCGCGATGCGGCGCGGAACACATTCATGACTCTGGCCGGCGCCGACCGCTCCGCCCCAGCCGTTATCGTTGGTTCACATCTCGATTCGGTTGCGCAAGGGGGAAACTTCGACGGTGCGGCAGGCGTAATCGCGGGTCTGGTCGTGGCGGCGGCTATGCGCGACGCGGGCATGACACCCGCGCGAGACCTCAAGGTGATGGGGATCCGGGCCGAGGAAGGTGAATGGTTCGGTGTCTCCTATATTGGTAGTCGAAGTGCGCTCGGGCTACTGCCCGAAGAAGCGCTCGACGGAGCGAGGCGGGCCGACACGGGCCGCACGTTGCGCGAACACATGCACCAAATGGGCTGCGACCCTGACGCAATCCTGACGGGTGAGCCGTCATTGCCGCCCGCAAGCGCACATGGATTTATCGAGATTCATATCGAGCAAGGACCCGTTCTCGATGAGATGGCTATTCCAATAGGTCTGGTGACCGGCGTCCGCGGCAACAGCAGACTGCCCAATGCGCGTTGTACAGGCGAGTTCTCACATTGCGGCGGCGTGCCACGATCGCATCGCCGCGATGCAGTCGCCGCCGTGGCCGAACTGGTAACCCGCCTCGATGACACGTGGTCGGAATGCGAGAGATTGGGAAAGGATTTTGCCTTCACCGTAGGAAAACTGTCCACCGATGCAGCGCAGCACGCAATGTCGAAGATCGCGGGCGCTGTGGATTTCACTCTCGACATGCGCAGCGTGGATGGCCTCGTTCTGACAGAGATGGAAGATCGGGTCAGAGAGATGGCTGACGACATCGGACACCGCCGAAGCGTGGAATTCGATCTGGGCGATTTCATCCGCGTGGAGCCGGGAGTGCTCTCGCCACGAATGCGCGAGGAGCTAAGTGAGGCAAGCGCAACGCTGGGCGTCCGCACCATGGAGATCGCGAGCGGCGCCTCACATGATGCCGCCGCATTTGCGGCTGCCGGAGTGCCGAGCGCGATGCTCTTCATCAGGAATGCAAACGGCAGTCACAACCCACACGAGGCGATGGCCCTCTCCGATTTCACCACAGCCGCACGAGTGCTCGCCCGGTGGCTTGCCCACAGCGCTTAGCGAAGCATCAATCCACGACATACACTGGTCCGCAAACCGTTGATCTAATATCGACACCCATAAGAGTACGTTTTCAAGGACCATCCTAGGAATCGAGGCTGATGCCGAATAGTGAGCCCACAGGTACTTCGAGTGACCCTGTGATCCGAAACAGCGTCCATTGTCTCGCTCACGTGCCAGATCTGGTGACGTATGGTTCCAAACCTCGGCGCGAGATCGCCAAAGATGCGTCCAACAGCGAGCGATTGACGGGCTCACTGCGCTCCTTCGACGAGGCCATGCGCTATCCGCCGAATCAGACGGTGATCGGCTACTTATCCCCGGGAATGCTGGCGGAGATCCCGCGCCCTTGGTTTGCAGTGCCGGATAGCAAGGCGTTGCCAGAGGCCGCACCGGTGGGACCTTTCGGTGAAATTCTGCCGCAGGAGTTGTTTTTTGGACTGCTGAAGTCAGCGAACGTCCTGAAACCACCACTCGTCGAGCTCACCGAAGCAGCGCGCGAAAGTATCGAGGGGGGCCTGGCGGCGCACCCGGTCTTGGCGCCGATCATCGGGCTCGATTTCGCATCGGGCGCATCGCCTCACAACGAACTCGAGGACGGAATGTCCCTGGCCATGTGGTCGGATGGGATTCTTTATGGCTGTGTCCGGCGCGACAGCCGGGCGGAGGGTCGCGAGGACGACAATCTCGACGCCTACACCCTTCTCGAGGGACTCTGCACGAAGGCATCGGCCGCCTTCGCCCTCCAGTGGCTAATTCATCGCGAGGGAATCGCCGCGGAAGAGATCGATTTCGTCATCAGTTGTGGCGAGGAGGCCGCTGGCGACCGCTACCAGCGTGGCGACCCCGGCAGGACTCGAACCTGCAACCCTCGGCTTCGAAGGCCGATGCTCTATCCAATTGAGCTACGGGGCCGTCATCTAGAACCCTGAGATGTGCCACAATGGTGGTTTACCTCACGCTTCATCCGCCCGGCACAATAACAACTCGACCTGCAGCAGTGCGACTGGATAACGCACGTGCCGCATCGGAGAACGTCTCAAGGGAATAGGCATCGATGGCCGGCGCCTTCACGCGGCCCGTTTTCCACATATCGAATATTTCTGCCTGGACGTGTGCGACCCAGTCCGGGTGCCGCTTTCTGTAGGAGTCCAAGTACATTCCCACTGCCGAGATATTCTTGAGCAGCAGATAATTCGCTGCCGCTTCAGGGATGCGGCCCGCGACGAACCCGATGATGACGATGCGGCCCCGCCACGCCAGTGCCCGCAGGCTGGCATCGAATACATCACCTCCAACGGGGTCGATGACAACATCGACACCTTTGCCCCCCGTTGCGGCATAGACCTGGTCTCGCAATGAGGACCTGAGGTCATCTGCAGACAGATCGATGACATGATCGGCGCCGGCCGTAATGACCAGCGCCTCCTTCTCCGGGTTCGCGATACCGGCAAGAACGATGGCGCCCAGCGCCTTTGCGATCTGCACCGCGGCCAGGCCCACGCCTCCCGACGCACCGGTCACAAGGATGATGTCCTCTGGCTGCATTCGGGCCCGGTCGACGAGGGCGAAATGCGACGTCTGAAAGTTGATACCAAGCGATACGGCCTCTGGAAATGACAACTCCGCAGGGATTGGATGACAATCCTGCTCCACGGCGAGCGCCTGCTCGGCGAATCCCCCCGCCTCAACGAAGGCCACGATCCGATCGCCAACTTTGAGACGTGTGACGCCTGCACCCACGGCAGTCACCTCGCCGCCGATCTCCTTGCCCGGTACGAATGGGAGGCCAGGCAGAACCTGGTACTTGCCTTCCACGACGAGCAGGTCCGCGAAGTTGAGGCCCGCCGCGCCAACATTTACGATAACCTGATTCTCGCCGGCGATCGGCGCTGTAATTTCGCTGGTTGTGTTCAGCGTCTCCGGCGAACCGAACTCACTGACGACGACAGCTTTCAATACTTTACTCCGCCCCTACCTGACATCGGCATCAACTCTTGGGAGGTAATACCACGCCGGTACGTTCAGTGATTAGCCCGTAGTGCTCGATACGGCGATTCTTTTCGAAGTTGAAAATCGTTCGCTTGATGTAGTCGCAGAGGTCGAGATCGCAGTTGAAGGCAATCACCTCATCATCCTCCGTCAGCGCCTGGGCAGCGATCTCTCCTGTCGGCGCGATGATGCAGGAACCACCGATCATCGGGAATCCATCCTCCGCCCCACACTTCGCGGTGGCCACGACCCAGGTTCCGTTCTGGTAGGCATTCGCCTGCATGGTGACGTGATTGTGGAACATTCGCAGGTGCACGGGTTCAGGATGATGGATGTTCTCGGTTGGTGTGTTGTAGCCAAGTGCAACGAGTTCCACACCCTGCAATCCCATCACGCGGAACGTCTCGGGCCAGCGCCGGTCGTTGCAGATGCACATACCCACGATGCCGTCAAAGGCGCGCCATACCGGGAATCCCAGGTTGCCGACCTCGAAGTACTTCTTCTCTAGATGCTGGAACGGCGCGTCCAGCAGATGCTCGCTGTGGCCCGGGAGATGAATCTTGCGGTACTTGCCGATCAACCTGCCATCAGGTGCGACGAGAATGGAGGTGTTGAAATGCCGCACTTTTCCCGCTTCCTCTGTCAGTTCGGCATAACCTAGGTAGAAGCCCATGCCGAGTTCCTTCGCCCTGTCGAACAGGGGCTGGGTCTCGGGTCCGGGCATTTCAGTTTCGAAGTAGGCATCGATCTCCGCCTGGTCTTCCGACCACCAGCGTGGGAAGAACGTTGTCAGGGCCAGTTCCGGGAACACGACCAGACGGCAGCCTGCCGCATGCGCCTCCTCGAGCAGCGCAAGCAGACGTTTGATGACCTGCGCACGGGAATCTGCCAGGTGAATGGGCCCGAGCTGGGCCGCCGCGACTCTAAGTGTCCGGCTCATCTTGCATGCTCCTTCAAGATCGTCCGATCAGACCCAATAAGTTTAATGCCTCTTGGTGGATTGGCAGAAATGTGCATCCCAGTATCCACACGTGCGCAGGCACGTGGGCACGTGGCTGCATGCAAACCCGTTCATATGCATCTGGTGACCCCGGCCCTCCTGCGCTGTAGCTTCGGAGGACCTGATCGTAGGCAAAACCTTTGACGAATGCACCGCCAGTCCGCTGTAGCCTTGGCGAAGGCGGATGGCGACCCCGGCAGGACTCGAACCTGCAACCCTCGGCTTAGAAGGCCGATGCTCTATCCGGTTGAGCTACGGGGCCGCTTGGTGGCGAAGTTTAGCGTAGGTGGCACGGGTCGCTTAGCAATTTGTCGAAGCCGCGGGGCAATCGCCAGCGTGTCGCTGTTGCCGCCTCCCAACGAGCACGAGAGATCCTCTATCTCACAGCGTCGTAGCGGAAATTGTCCGAGTACGATTTCACCTTGAATTTGCGCTGACGCGGCTCCTGCACATGATAATCCATACCGTGCTTTTCACAGTAAGCCACGGCAGCCTCGCGCGTCGGAAACCTCAGCTTAACCTGCTGGTCCGTATCGGAAGACGAGGTCCAGCCCATCAAGGGATCGATGTGTCGCGCGGCCTTGGGCTCGAACCGCACGACCCAGTCCCTGGTCTTGGCCGAGCCCGACTGCATTGCCGTCTTAGCGGGTTGGTATATCCGTGCCTGCATCGCCATTTCAAATCTACCACTATCTGGTTTCGAAAACGTCGCTGATTCGGTCAACCTGGCCGGCTCAAACAACGTGGTCGGGGAGACAGGATTTGAACCTGCGGTCCCGGCTCCCAAAGCCGGTATTTTACCCATACAAAACAACGACCTAGCCTGGCAACTTGACTGCAAATACAGTCTAATTAGGGCATGTTTTGGCCTGTTTTGGAAACCTTTTTTTGGACAAGAGTGAGGAAGATCCGGATAACCCGATTAAAAACAATTAGTTCTACAAGGAAGTATTCCATTCCTCTAATCACCAGATTTCCGCTTACCTTTGTGACGCACTTAGTCCTTACTTATTCGGCATATTCTTGTTATGAAATTATCAGCTTCAGTTTGGGGAGGAAATAATTATGGCTGTTTACGTTATCGCGGACATTAAAGTGACAAACGACTCTTGGGTTCCAGATTATGCTGGCAACGTGCATGACATCGTCCACAAGTATGGTGGAAAATATTTGTCGCGTACCGCCAACATTAACACTGTGGAGGGTGAGGGTCTGGATACGACCTTGGTCGCGCTTATCGAGTTTCCATCAATGGAAGCACTGCAAAACTTTGCCGGTTCAGAAGAATACGCGCCCTATGCGAAAGCACGCCAAGAAGGCAGCATCTCCCGCTTTCACGTCCTCGATGACGCCGATTTAGCAGGAACTATTCCCTATCTGCCAAAGGGATAACACTATGGGTTCTTCTTGGCATTTGAGTTTTGTGGCTACCTTTTGCACCTGAATTGTACCGCCCGTGACCGCCCGTGACCGTCCGCGAGCGCCCGACAGAATTATCCCGAATCTAAATAAACGGCAGTTTTCTGCGGCCTAACGCAAGGCTCTGCCTAAATCAGCCAACAATATTAGAGGCTCTGCCATGATTAATTAAGCATCTCTCACTTCTCCGAGAAGTTGTTTACGTGCTGCACTGGCTTCTCTATTTTTATTGTGCCTTTCCTCTGGCGCCAATGCCTTTGAAGTAAAATCTCCTGCATTCGAAGACGGCGACAAGCTGCCCCAAATTTATGCTTGCTCGAAGCAAGGCGGCAAGGATCATTCATGGGAAATTACAATTAATGACACGCCCTCTGAGGCTGTCTCTCTAGTGGTAATTATGGATGATCCTGATGCACAACCAGTTGCCGGCAAAACCTGGGTCCATTGGAATGTGAGCAATATCCCAGCCGATACAAAATCACTTCCCTCTAAAAAACGTGGAAAAAAACTGGGGGTAGGAAAGCTCGGCTACAGTAGCAGGACCTCAAAGAGTTATCATGGTATGTGCCCCCCAACGGAGAGCATAAGTACACCCTGGCCGTATACGCTCTTAATGTCGAGTTTAAGAAAACACTCGATCAAATGACCCGTAAGAAGTTCGAGAGGAAATACAAAGATAAGATTATTGGTAAGGCGGAAATCAGTGGCCGTTGGGGATAGGCTCTGTCTTAGCCCCCTAGATTTGTGCCGGAACTTGATAGAGTTTCGGCTTGGATTTGGGAGGGGTGGAGATGGCTCGGAAGCGGTATTCGGATGAAGATATTCTGAATTTGTTGGGGCAGTGATATAGCTCNNTGAGAGTGGCGGAGAGAGAGTCCGCCCAATAGGACCGTTTTCTGCGGCCTGCAAGGCTACATCTCAGTCGGCTATACCTTTTCTTATACCTTTATGCACGCCCTTAAATTCATTTCTTGAGGTTCTTGGCAATTAAAAAGAGGAAAGCAGCGTGAGAAACCGTAGAAAAATGCCCAGCAAAAAGGCAATCAAAAAATATTGGGAAGGTTTTTTTACTGATCCAGATATGCAGTTATGGTCGAATTTCGACTCATCAACAGAATACTGGGAGGGAGATTATTGTTTCGCTTGTGGTTGGCATGGGCACGGAGGAACGGAACGAGCGCACATTGTCCCATATCAACTGTTTGGTATGGAGCAGTCCGACAGGGATAATTGGCTGAAGCAAGATTATGAGATCGCGTGGGAGGTGGATAAATTAAACCNNATCTAAAGCATTCTAACCATCAATACGCCCTAACCTGAAACCGGTCGGGCTCTCTCACAAAAACTGGACCACACATAGGGGGCAGGCCAGTTGTAGATCCCGGAATTCCTAGGCCGCTGGATTGGAATTCCCTTTTCTATTTCCAAACCATTTGTCATGGTTTTGTGGTGAAAAGCTCGATTGCCATTTGTGAAGCTAGCGATTGCACCTCTTTTAAGACGGGCAAAAAGACGTAAAGCAACTGTCGCAGTGGTATCCGGCAAAAGGAAAATAAAGCGAAAATGAAACGAGTTTGTTGGGGCAGTGATATAGCTCACCATCAATTCGGCGCTCGCCAACCAGCCGCAACAGCTTCCCCAGCACTGCAAAACATCCGCTCGCCGCGCCCCACATCGATCACCGTCGCGTCGTACCACCGGCTACCCGGCACGTGGTAGATTTTGCCTGACTTGGTGATATTGCCTTTGATCAAACACCCTTCAGCGGGTGGTTGCTTGGCCGACGACAGCCGTATACCGCGCCGCCATTCCCGTGGCCCAACGAACGCACCCGCCCAGATACCTCGCCTCTCCGACTTTGCGAACGCTTCGGCCCCAACATAATCCCGACTATATCGGACATAGGCAACGGCCCAGCCCCGTTGCACCAGCCATTCGTTGATGTCCGTGTCCGCAAAGAAGCATTTGGCGACAACTCGCCCGTAGCGATCCCTATCCTGCCCTTCGCACCTGACGGGTTTGTTGGCGATCTTGTCGTACAGCGCCCGTGTCGCATCCCTCCCGCAGCGCCATTCCACTCCGTTCCGCCTGCAGGTCTGCTTGGCCTCCGGTGCGTCGATACCGTGGAGGCGAATACGCTGGCCTAATACCTCGATGGTGTCAGCGTCAATGACGTGGGCAATGCCAGATATGTCTGAAAGTGCCGGAGCGATCCAAAGGATCGCTGTAAGCAGTCCAAAAATAGCTCTACGTGTCACGGCGATGAGGGGGATTTGGGCATGGGCGCGGCGAACAACATGAGTGCGGTCAGGGTGGCGAGGAAGGTGCGCATTGGTTAGTT
>DEBC01000026.1:53543-56993 GCA_002348365.1 Alphaproteobacteria bacterium UBA2966
GATCAATATTCTTCCTCAGTCTCTGGCTCGATAAATATCGTTCCTGCCGCAAACATCGACACCGCGAATGAGATGGAGTTGGCGATCTGCATTGAATGCAACTCCCTGGCGCCCTTGCCGTGCTTCGATCCCCCGGTCGTAGTAAGAGCTTGAAGGCATGTAGCGGAAGGTTAATCCCCCGCGACGGGCCCCAGAATTGTTCGGCTCGGCGCCATGCAGGACATAGGGGTGGTGGAACGACATCATCCCGGGCTCGAGGATGACATCCACCGGCTCGGCGTCCGGCATATCTTCGGCAGAAAGCTCTTGCTCCAACCCGACGTTCTCGTCACTCGTGGCGGACAAGTGTGAGAAAAGTTCTCGTTCCTTGTGGGACCCAGGAATGATCTTCAAACAGCCGTTCTCAGATGTCGATGGGTCGATGGAAATCCAAACTGTACACGCTTCCAGAGGCCGTATCGGCCAGTAGTAAGCATCTTGATGCCAGGGTGTTGCCTTACCGCCGATCCCCTTTTTACAGAAGAACGATGAGCCCGTAACGATGATGTTGTCACCGATGAGTTTGGCCACGGCATTGAGAACGTCGGGATAGGCCGCGTAGTCTAGCCAGCCATGATCCATTTCGATCAGATTGGGGGCATAGTCCTGATCGAGATCAGGCCTTGTTTCGAAAAGCACCTCCATCTTTTCCTTGATGGCTGCCACGACATCTTCGCCGAGCCTGCACTCTGCCGTAACCTGGCCGGTCTCGTGATATTGCTCGACTTCGCTAGATGTCAGCATTCATTTCCCCCGGACTAACAAGGCGATGAGGAGGGTGCGTATCTGAAGATGCTAATCCCGAACGCCGCAGCGTAAAACCCTCAGGGCATGCCGTAGTGATCCGCTATTTTGGGCTATACGTCGGCCCTCTCAGAGATCTGCAATTAGTTTAGCCGCGACTTTTCCCGGATTTTTCCGAAACCAACTACGTACTGCGTCACCTCTGTATTCTGGGTGCTTGCGCCAGGCTTCAATGATTTTATGGCTATCCACCGATTCTCGGCAAGGCCATAAGTGACGGGCAACCTGGGAAGCAGAGACAAATTCAAAGTCTGGAACTAACAGAATGTCTGGTGCTTGTTCCGCCTCATAATTTACTGCCTTCTCCCATAGTTCTCCGTTTCGGGCCGCTGGGCCGGGCGCCTTGTACGGATCATGGATATGAAGGCCCGAAGCTGGATCAATACGGGCGAAACACCGAATCAATCCACGATCAGGCAATGCGCTTACATCGTGCCCGGTTCTCAGTGGACACGACCAGAGCTGATTCGATGGCACGACACGGTTGTTGGCCGAGAAGAACATTTTCGGCAACTTCACGGAGATTCTGAGGTTTCTCCATCTACGACGTGTTGGCGTTGGTATAGAGATTTCCCCCACATATTCGGCTTCACGTTGGCTGCGTGGCGGGAACAGACCTTGAAATGTCGCATGTAGGCTATATGATCTCCGCACTACCGACGGCCAATTCCCATGGCCATCGAAGATAATGGGTCCAATCCATAAAGAGGCCGCCGAAATTGTTCGGGTGGCGTGTTCATTATTAGCAAAGAGCGCAGTATCTCATGTCGGTATCGTTGGCCGAAACGGCTGAAGACGTCTCAAAAATCGCATTCGGGTTCATGGCATCAAAGGCGCTGTTCGCCGGCCTACATGTCGATGTGTTCACGCGCCTTTCCGAGAATTCGAAAACCTCCGGCGAGATCGCAACCGAAACTGGCGTTCCCGCCAACCGGATAACGACATTGCTAACAGCTCTGACCAGTATTGGCCTAATCGACCGCAACGACACGATATATTCTAACGCGCCGGCTGCTGACATGTTTTTGTCGCGCGAGTCGAAGTACGAATTCGGTGATTATCTGCGCTACCAGATCGACCGCCAAATGTACCCGTTTCTTAGCCAATTGAACGAGGTAATCGAAGGGTCGCTCAATCCAGACGCCGTAGATTCCTATCAGCATTGGATGTCTGATCCGAAGCAGGCGTCGATCTACAGCGAGGCGCAGCACGCCGGCTCGCTCGGCCCCGGGAGAACACTCGCCCGCCTTGTCGATTTGACCGGCACGCGAAATCTTCTGGATGTGGGGGGCGGTACCGGTGCGATGAGCATCCGCCTGCTCGAAGCTTATCCGGACCTGGTTTCGACGATCATCGATTTTCCGAATGTCGCTGAAATCGGCTGGCGGTTCGTGTCCGATGCAGGCATGGTAGATCGCATTCGGTATATTCCGTGCAATGCGCTCGTGGCCGAATGGCCAACAGAACAGGACGTCATCCTGGCGTCCTACTTGTTCAGCGGCATTCCCGGCAATGAGGTGCCTCGGCTGGTCGATTACGCCTTCGAATGTTCGAGCGCCGGTGGACACTTTCTGGTGCATGATTTCATGGTCGAGGACGACCGGACCGGTCCACCGATGGCTGCGCTTTGGCAGCTACAGCACATGGCGTTCACGCCGGAAGCGCGTTCGGTGACACCCGGCTGGCTCAAGGGCCGCATGGAAGAAGTGGGCTTCACGGATTTCCGCGAGGAGGAAATGATTCCCGGAATGACGCGGCTTATCCATGCCCGGAAGCCAGACTAAGTCAGACTTCAATTTTGCCTGGCCATTCCGGGTCCGGTACGCCGAAGTGGACGGGCAACGGATAGTCTTCAATGCCCACTACCTGACCTATTTCGACACGGCGATTACGGAATATTTCCGTGCCTTGCCATATGACTATATGGGGCAGGTCCACCGCACCGGCGAGGACTATCACACGGTGCGGAGCTTAGTGGAGTACAAGCAACCAATCGAATTTGACGAGGATATTGAGGTGTATGTCCGCACCGCGCGGATGGGACGCTCTTCGCTTACATTCCTGTTGGAAATACACTCAAAGGACGCGGACGACCTGCGCGCGACAGGTGAAGTCGTCTGGGTCAACGCCGATCAAGCGACGCACCATTCCGCAACATTGCCTAAAGAGTTGATCAAGAAGATCGTGGCTTTCGAGGGCGACGGCGTCAAACGTTAGCGTAATACGTTATTGGCGCAAATTATGTTGGTCCGTCGTAAGAATTACTGAGTCTTAATCAGTGGGTCGTAGGCTAGGGCACCAGACTACGAATCTGGGGGCCCGGTTAGAGCATCGGCCTTCTAAGCCGAGGGTTGCAGGTTAAGTCACGGGGATCATAATCCCGCGGCCAATTTACCGCCTATAAAAAACCCAGGAGTCAGTCCTGAAATGCACCGACAGATCAATTGGTTGCGTTAATTTTCCAGAGAAAAAACTCATAAAAAGTGGGCGATAAAACAAGCTAAGTCGTTGAAGGTAAACGACACGGTTTCTGCTGGTGCAGATGCCGAAACACCCTCTCAGCAGATGCTGATTTAGGTAGAACGGGTGGCTGTTAACCACCACGTC
>DEBC01000166.1 GCA_002348365.1 Alphaproteobacteria bacterium UBA2966
ATTTACACTAATTTTCTGGCGGTCTTGGTGACCAGACGGTCCAATCCGTGGGCGGGTGAAAATATGTTCGGTTTACCGTCCGGCAAAACGCCTGAAGTCATCGGGTTTTTCATGATCCCGAGCTTCTCGATGATCGCTTTCGCGTCGGCGATCGAACCGCTGCGACTGGCCAACCGGCTCAGCGAGAAGGCGCTTTATGAATGGGTCCTCATCTCCCGGGACGGCGCGCCCGTCACGGCCAGTAACGGTATTTCCGTCAACCCGCATTTCAGCATGGCCGACTTCGACAGTGGCATGTCAAAACGCGACATCCCGACACTCATTCTGGTGAGCGGCGTCGGCGCCGAGGTCTACAGCGACCCGGATACCTTTGGCTGGCTTCGCCGCCTTGACCGCCAAGGCGCCGACATCGGCGCCCTTTGTACGGGTGCCCACGTTCTCGCGCGCGCCGGACTACTGGAAGGCAAGGTCTGCACACTGCACTGGGAGAACATCCCCAGTTTCCGGGAAACCTATCCCGACATCGAGGTGACGGACGATCTGTTCGAGATCGACGGCAACCGGTTCACGTGCTCCGGAGGCACGGCGGCCCTCGACCTCATGCTTCACCTGATCCGTACCGAACATGACGAAGACCTCGCCACCCGCGTGTCCGAGGAATGCATTCTCGACCGGGTGCGCGGCGGCCAGGACCATCAACGCATGCCGCTGGCAGTGCGCCTCGGGGTCGACAACCGCAAGCTGATCGACTCCATCCACATGATGGAAACTCGTCTCGAGGAACCTCTTTCGCAGGAGGAATTGGCCGCAGCGGTGGGAATCTCGCGGCGGCAACTCGAACGCCTGTTTCAACGCCACGTGGGTCGCCCCCCCAACCGTTACTACATGCAACTTCGTCTGGATCGGGCGCGTAAACTTCTGCTGCAGACGGACATGGCGATTGTTGATGTGGCCATGGCATGCGGTTTCGTCTCCGCTTCCCACTTCGCAAAGTGCTATCGGCAGTTCTACGGGGTGACTCCGCGCCAAGCGCGCGTCAACGGCGTTTAGTAGAGTTTCGAAACCCAGTCTGCCGTGCGCGTCAGCCCGCCGAAGGGATACAGGTGCACAGGTCCCATTCCAGAATCGGGATGCTCGGCACAATAACCTGCGAGATCGCGCACCATTCGATTGGGCTTCGACACGCGCGCCGTACTCGCCAGTCCCCGACCGTGACGGACAAACATCTTCATCGACGAACTGACCCCACACATTCGGGCATAGCGCATCAAGGTGCCGATTCGTGCCGGTCCCGGCACGCCGACGTGAACCGGGAGCCGCAAACCGGCTGCGCGCACATATTCCAGCCAAGCGATGACGGGCGCAGCCGTGAAAGCGAACTGCGTCACGACAAACGCCTCTAGTCCGGCGGCGTCGGCGACGGCCTGCTTTCTGAGGAGAGCATTCAACAAGTCAGGATCCGAGATAGCGGGATGCCCTTCCGGGTATCCACCGACGCCAACCCTTGAAATGCCATTCGCTAGGAGCACGTCCGATTCGAGAACGTCGACAGCTGCTTCAAAAGGCCCCTTCGGCGTGGCCACATCGCCACCGACAATCAAGACCTCGTCGACCCCAGCCTCATCGTGCAGACACCGCAACAAATTCCCAAGCGAGGCCAAATTCCGAATCCGGCGTACAGTGATGTGCGGCACCGGAGTCATGCCTTGATGGCGAAGCTCGATCGCGGCGATAATCGTAGCGTCTTCGTCGGCACCCGGGAGCCAGGGCACAAAGACCCGTGATCCTTGCGGCAGATAATCCGCGAGTCCGGTATCGCCTGCTTGTGCCGGCGTAATCTCAATTGATTGGCTTTCCAAGAGAGCGCGAAGAGAACTCCGCTGCTGCGCGCTCCCATCTCTATCACGATCCTGAGCAGGATCGACCGCAGGCAGTGCCGTCATACCGCACCTCATCGGCGGGAACAGGGTCGCCGGGAATCCATATTGCCCAGGCCGCGACAAAAGCGAGCCCCGTAAGCGCGGTTCCCATGGCCAGCAGGCGACGTTCGCCCCACCATTCTGCCAGGAACCCGATCGGCAGCTGGGTCGTGGCCAGTGCGGCCGAATAAAGTGACCGCACCATGCCTACTTCGGCCAATGACAAGCCGAATGCGGTCTGCCACAGCGGCAATAGCAGATACAGCACATCCGAAAAGCCGTCGTGGATGAAATGGGTACCCGAACAGGCCCCAAGGACAGTCCGCCGATTCCTTACTGCTTCGGAAGCCGGTTCTCGGACCGATGACACTCTCGCTACTCTTTTGTCCTAGGCATCAATGCAGCGCCCAGGCGTTTACTGCGAGCCTTCATTCCGGCACGAGGTCAAATTCGTCGGTCTCGTTATTAAGCCAAAGCAGTTCGCCTTCTGCGATGGAGAACCACGCGCCATCAAGCGTGAGACGGCCCTCGGCCAACGCCTCGGAGACAAAGGAGAAACTCGTCAAATTTTCGAGCGACTGCCTCACGGCCGCCTGCTCGAGGGCCTTCTGCCGATCGCTTTCGAGGGCCGTTTGCTCAACAACTGCATCCCTGACATCGGCCAACAGCCCAACCCAGAGATCGATGAAACGACCCACCGGGCCCCGCTCCTTCACGGTCAATGAAGCTGCTATTCCGCCACACATGCCGTGTCCCAATATCACGATGTTCGAGATCTTCAGCACACACACCGCAAATTCCAGCGCGGCGGAAGTCCCATGATAGGTGCCAACTTCCTCGTAGGGCGGGACCAGCGCCGCAACGTTGCGCACCACCAGCAATTCGCCCGGGCTCGCAGAAAAAATCGTCGCCGGATCAACCCGGCTGTCGACACAGCCAATGACCATGGTGCGGGGCTGCTGACCCTGTGCCAGAGCGCGATAGCGATCTACTTCCTGCGCGTATCGCCCAGCACGGAATCGACGGTAACCGTCATGAAGTGACTCGGGAATGCCCGATTTTTGTCCTGTCCCAGCAACCATTGCTCACGCCGCCTGCCGCAACCGGTCCCTGACTACGTAATGAAGGATACCGCCGTTGAGGAAGCACTCAACCTCGAAGGCCGTGTCAAGCCGGCAGATCAGCGGCACGAGTTCATGACTACCGTCTGAGCGCGTAATCCGGGCGTCCAGCGTCATGCGAGGCACAATATCCCCGGTCAAACCGTTCACATCGATCGTTTCGGTACCATCAATGCCAAGCGTATACCGGTCCGTGCCATCAACGAACTGAAGCGGCAGCACTCCCATTCCCACAAGATTGGAGCGGTGAATTCTTTCGAAACCGCTGGCGAGAATGGCTC
>DEBC01000115.1 GCA_002348365.1 Alphaproteobacteria bacterium UBA2966
TCAACGCCCGCTATTGGGGATACTCCTATTTGGCAACTGCTGCAGGTGTGAATTTTCCGGATCTCACCGTAAGGCTGGCACTGAATGAGGATTTCGAGCCGGTCCTCGATTATCGGATGGACGTGTTCACGCTGACTTCACGTGAGCAAGTGGGATACCAACTCGATCAGCTGAACGGGGCATTGCCCGGAACACCTGTTGATTGAGTCCGTCCAGTTCCATCGCTGTGCGTCAGTGCATTGACGATTGTTGTCGTTCACTCTTCGTAGCGTCGTCCGAGAGGCAGAACCCACCTTGAGCGCGATCAAGTTGCAGGACAGTCAGCTGACTGAAGCGGCAGTTATTGGTCTTGATCCCGAAAGGATGCGGGTTGAAGTCCATGGGGTGGAGCCTTTTTTCTGGCCAATCCCGTTCGATAACCTGAGAACCGTACGAGATAATGTCGCTGAGGGTCTCGCCTCATTCTGCCGCGGAAGGGGTGTTTACCTCGACGGAGAGGCCGAGCCGCTGGCGGTGATTTTTCAGCATCTCGTAATCGAATGCTTGGAACTGTATATGGGGGTCGCGCTGGTGCGGCGCCTGAAGGAGGACGCCCTGTCTTTGGATCTTGGTTCCAACAGTCGCTTGTACGGACCAATATTCGAAGGCCGCCTACCCGGGATGTCCCCTCTTGTGCGACGTGCAATGGACGGCGTTCCTCGACAATCGGCATGGCGCCGGGCCGCTCGAGCGGTGGTTGCGCCTATACGGGGCGGATCACTGCAGTTTAGGCGGAAGAAGAGTTTTCGGCCCGATGAGCACGTGCTTGTCTTTTCTTTGAACGCCATGGTGTTAGCACACGCGGAGATCGAGTCACGGCTGGTCGTGGTTGGAGAACTTGGGGAGTGGTTCCGACCCGGACCGATGGATGAACTGGTTCAGCAATCAGAGGTGGAACAGGGTGTCGCGGATATCGTTGTCGAAGTCTTCCGGAACACGTTTGACAGCGTTGATGAGGTACTACCGGATTTTCTTCTACCCTATATCTCAAGAACTGCAGCTGATTTGGTAGCCTTGGCGAGAAGCCGCATTGCAGAGTTGGAAATTGCCGCAGATAAAGTGCCGGCTGAGTTCTGGGGCGGATCCGCGGGCAACTTCCATAATCGGATCATGGCTCACGTCGTGCGAAAGAACGGCGGGCTGACGGTTGGGCATGATCACGGTACCGGATCGGGTTGGACCATTCGGCCGGACCAGGCACTGAACGAACTTAATTTTTTTACGAATTTCGTGACGTTCAGCGAAAGTATGGCTCGGGGCCTCCGCGCAAATATTCGGCCGGAATTTGTGCTCGCGCCAGAGCATGAGAATGTTATTACGGTGTTGCCGCGCATCTCTGAGCGGACCCGTTCCACCATGTTCCAGCAGCAGCTCTCTGGGTCAAAGAACGTGATTTATGTCGCGCCTCTATGCGCTGGTGAGCGTGCCCATCTTAGCCCGGTATATCCCGATATCGTCGTTATGGACTGGCAAGCTCGGCTCTTCGGTGCACTGCGAGAGCTGGGAATTACGACCCGATTTCGAAATCACCCGCTAAATACGGATGGAATACCCAAGGTATTTACTGAACTTTATGGGTGCGAGCCGGCGCTTGGCCCGTACAGGGACGCCATAGCCGATGCCGATCTATTGCTGTTCGACCAACCGGATAGTACGTCCTTTATCGAGGCACTGGAGTCGGATCGACCCATAATTTTTTTTGATTTGCCACGCATCCCGCTCAGATCCGAAGCTCGTGAACTTCTCGGTCGACGGTGCAGAATTGTGGAAGGCTGGTGTGCCGATGACGGTCGTGTACAGATAGACTGGAATGAACTTCATGATGCGGTCGAGGATGCCGCCAGACTCTCTGACCGGAGTTACCTCACCGAATTCTACGGCAGGCCATAAATGTTGGCCGATCAAACATAGCCTCATCTATTTCCTCTTTTGATTTACTCATTTGAGTCTCAGTCGGAACAACTGGAGCGCGGAGAGCGCCTCTAATGGCTGACGCCAAGTCTCTATTGGTTGTGATCGGTACGAGGCCTGAACTCATCAAGCTCGCCCCGATTGTCTCTGCGGCGGCTAAACATCTGCCAAGATTCGATTGTCGTGTCTGCTTGACGGGTCAGCATCGCGACCTCATCGATCCGCTGATCGATTTTTTCGGTGTGCCTGTAGGCCGCGATCTGGATATCATGGTCGAGAATCAGAACCTCACCTACATCACAAAGGCGGTTCTCGACGGAGTTGGAGACGAAATCGACAGTTATCAACCTGATGCCGTCGTCGTGCAGGGTGATACCACGTCCGCATTCGCTGGGGCTCTTGCGGCATTCTACCGACAGGTGCCTGTTGCGCACGTTGAAGCCGGCCTCCGCACGGATCAGAAATACTCTCCATTTCCGGAGGAAATGAATCGCTGTCTCATCGATCAGATGGCAACGTTCAAATTCGCGCCAACGAAACTTACATTTGACAGACTCGTCTCGGAGGGACTGCAGGACGGAAGCCATATGGTGGGAAACACCGTCGTCGACGCCGTGATGGCGGCTGTCGAGAAGGCGAATTCCGAAGGCCGCCCGCTGCCTGTAAAGGAGGATATTCTTGACAATATGGTGCTGCTGACTGCCCACCGCAGGGAAAATTTTGGCACGCCGTTCGAACGAATTTGCCAAGCCGTTTTGACAATCCTGGACAGGAGTCCTGAGTTGCAGGTTGTCTATCCAGTTCATCCAAATCCGAGTGTCAGCGCATCGGCCCGTCGATTGCTGGGGGATCACCCAAGAGTACACCTGATTGCGGCAGCGGAGTACGTCGACCACGTTCGGTTGATGGCGCATGCCCGCGTCATTTTGACAGATTCGGGTGGTATTCAGGAAGAAGCGCCGTCGGTGGGCACGCCAGTTGTCGTACTCCGCGAACACACTGAGCGCTGGGAGGGTATTTCGGCGGAGGTGGCCTTTCTTGTGGGTACCGATGAACGGCGTATCGTCGAGACCACACTCAAATTGTTATCGGAAGAGCAGATGTGTAAAAAGGCAACGCCCATGAACGCCAATCCGTATGGTGATGGCCGGTCGGCGGAACGAATTCTAACGATTCTCAATAAGTCCTTGAGCAAACACTCAGCCTGGGCGCTCAAATCGGCCTGACATTGCCTTATCTCGAAGTCATTTCCAATTTCGTTACGGACATACCAGTAGTCATTCGTGCGGGCGTAGTCATCGCGCTGTTCGTTGCGTCACCAGTAATGTTGGTGCCAATTCTGGCGTGCGCTTACGTTGCAGGAGCGACTTTGGGTATTGGCGGCGGCATGATCGCAACATGCATCGGATACCTGTTGTCGACAGTTTTCTATTACGAGATCGGACGATTTTTCCACGAAACCAATTTCGTACGCAGCAAGTTGGATCGATTGCAGCAAGAATTTCCGTGGATTGGAAAACGTTTGCCATTTCCCTACACCATCATCGTCGGCATGGTACCGTTTCTACCCGGTGTGCTGATGCTACCTAGGATCGCGAAGAGCAGGCTGGGAGCGGTAGCTGGATTATTTGTTGGCAGCGCGGTGGCTGTTGTTCCGATGGTTATTTCCGGAGCCTACGCAATGGACTTCGTGGCGTCGGGGAACGTCCGGAGTGTGATCATCTCGCTTCTCATCATCGCTCTTCTCGTACCGATAACGACTTGGGCAAAGCGAAACATTCGGCCCCGGGGATGACATTTGACCGAAACCCCGTTTTCGTGCTGCTCCCTGTGTACAATGAAGGTGAGGCGATATACCGGCTCCTGTTTCGGCTGGCTGCGGCCTTGGAAGAGCTCGGACCTGATCGCTATGAGATCGTTACGATTGATGATGGTAGCAGTGACGACTCGAGGGACTGGATTGCGCGAGCCGTAGCGGAACTTCCGGATTGTTTCATCACCTGCCTTGAACATGAGCGAAATGCCGGTCTTGCGGCGGCGCTGCGAACCGGATTGGCACATGTGCGTGCTGGGCCAGAAGATGCCACGGTTGTGACAATGGATGGGGACGATACCCATGACCCTTCGCACATCGGCGCGATGTTACAGAAAATGGCAGAAGGAGCTGACATGGTGATCGCGTCGCGCTATCGGCGCGGTGCCAAGATTACAGGGTTGTCGGTTTGGAGGCGCTTGCTCAGCTATGTCGCCGCCGTCCTCTATTCCCTTCGATGGCGGATTCCCGGCGTACGTGATTACACCTGCAATTACCGCAGCTATCGTCTGTCCCTTTTGCGCCGTGCCGAACAAAGTTACGGGGACCACCTAATTACAGAAGACGGCTTCGCGGCGGTGACGGAGCTGCTGTACAAGGTCACACGGGAAGCGAATTCGATTGCTGAAGTGCCAATGGTCTTGAACTACGAACGTAAGTTCGCCGCTTCACACAATCCAATTGGCAAGACAATCGCGCGCTCACTTCGTCTATTAGCAAGCGATGTCGGCAAGTCGTGAGAACGTTGTCGGCCTGACCAAGGAATCATGACGGTCCGAGAAGTAATTTTGTCCGCTCTGTCGAGTCGGTCGACTGTTATGTTCTTGCTGTTTCTCTGGACCGTTTCCATTTTCGGAAGCATTCGCTATCTCGCGCCAGGCGGAGACGACGCTCTTTGGATATACAGTGCTGTCGGATTTTTTGAGACTGGAAAACTATCTCTGTATTACGGCCCTCAGGCGCTGCCGTACTACCACATTTTTCCGACATACCCGTTTGCGACCGCAGTGTTCTATTGGGGATGGATGCTCCTCGGCTTGCCGATAAACCTGGCGACCTACAAGGTATTTCATCTGCTGATCTTGGTGGCGCTCGTGTGGTCAAGCGCATGGCTCCTAAAACGTTCAGCGAACGACGATCAGGTCGGAAGATTTCGAGCGGTCTGTTTTATGTCGGTTCTAGGAATTGTTCCGTTCGCACTGGATGCTTTTTACCCCAGACCAGAACCTCTCGGTATTCTCCTGACGATCTTAGCGGTCGCTGCTTACGACTCCGGGTTATCCGATCGAAACGGGTACGGATTGGCTAAGCTCGGTTTATCTGGATTTCTCCTGGGTGCCGCGGCGACCTGTCATCCCAGTTTCTGGTTTACGTCGGCAGGAGTTGCGCTGGTTGCGGCAATTCATCTGGGGGCAAGGGGTCGTTGGCGTTATTTTGGGCTGGCCGCGGCAATGGCAGTACTCCCTCTGGTGGCCGTAGTTGGCTGGTATGCGTTGGACTGGCCGGCTTCCTACGACCAGTTGGCGATCAACGCATATCGTGCTGGGAACTTCGGCATGCCCTTGTCGATGGCGTGGCATGTATTGGCATTCAAGGACGGCACGTCGTTGGCCAATGCGTTTCAATGGGTCTTTTATGCTTCGTTTATGGTCGTAATTCCGGTAACGGCAGTCCTCATCTTTCGCCGTATTAGTTCGCGTGACGGTGTTCCCATCTCGACCATCCAGGGTGTAGCCATCGGCATATTCCTGCTGTGCATGGTCTACCTGGGCGTAGAAGGCTCAGGTCGGGTTCAGGTGTTTGCTGTGGCGTCCTTCTTCGTCTTGTTCGCGGGGGCTGTATTTATTCGTGATGACGGGAAGATGTCGATTGTGTCGACATAGATTCTTCTGCGCGCAATCACGCAGTCTTGGCAGATGAGAAGACTGATTGCAGTCACGGCGGTTGCGATGTGCGGCTTGACTGCGGGCTACATGCCGCTCGCCCACATGGGAAAGCATGTTGTGACATCGAAGGAGTACTACGATGCTTTTCATGTCTCACAGGTACTAGGAGAAAACATTTCGCCGCATACCATAATTCTTGTGGATACTGATGCGTTTCTACCCCCGGTACTTGAACATTTTGTGGCTGGTCGGTTGAGGGATGAGAAGGGGCAGATTTATTGGTTGTTGCCTATTACCTTCACATTGTCAGACGAAACTCTCCATCGGGTCGAAAACTGGCTGATTTGCTTTCTCACCGCTCGGGGCGGTGTACAGGTGGCGTGGGGGTTAAGGGAATTTGAAGACCTCGGCGAAGGGATGATTCGTATCGCGATTGGCGACCTTCGTGTCGATGCGCAAAACGAGGGAACGATCTCGTCTTTCGAAGGAGGCGGGTTCTACCGCCTCACGATTGACTCGCTAAGGAAGGTTGTAGGTAACGAACTTCGCCCCATAATCTTTTCGGCAGGAGGCACTAACTGCAATAGTGAAATGGCCAAGCAATGAACCCACTGCGTCGCGTTCTGTCCAACGAGAAATTGATCGACTCACGTTTAGCGAATCTGCTCGGTCTGCAGTTGGGGAGGGTGGTTCTGGCAAGAGCAGTCCTGAACTCCCGTCACCTTATACATCGGCAGCGTTACTCGGAATACGCAGAGGAATTGCTTGAGGACGGTTATTGTGTCATCGAGAATTTTCTCAGCGATGAAGAGCTTGCGAAGATCAAAGAGGAACACGCGAGAGCTATCTCTGAAGCGCGAGAAGCAGATGGTGTCACTATCGACTCGTCGGGGATCGGTTTGATCTCGCAGGGTTTTTATGAGCGCGACGCCGATCTGTTCCCGGTCACGGTTAAGAATCTGCTCCAGCACCGTGATTTCGTGGAGATTGTGAAGGAACACGAGGCCCGATTCTCGGATTCATCATTAGGGAAGTGGGGCAGTTTCAAAGCTCATTTTGAGCGAGCGGGTCTCCCTGACGACTTGGGTGCCTCAGACGATAAGTGGAGGAATTCGCCGAAGTGTAACAGCGATCTGCATGCTGACACGTTCCACACAATTACCAAGGCATTCCTCTATCTTAACGATACAGATGAGTCGAATGGTGCCTTTGTGTTCTGCCCGCGCTCGCATCGGCTCTCACCATCGCGGCTGATGTTCGAGTATCGTAACAGCGTGGGTCGTGGCGAGACCGCCGTGCGTGTTTCGGATGAACAACTGTCGCAAATGGGCCTGGATAAGAAGCAGTTTCGAGTGTCAGCTAACACGCTCTTGATCGCAAACAATCAGGGCTTCCACGCCCGCGGATATTTCCAAGAGGGGTGCATCCGGGACGTCGTCTATCTTGAATATCGATCGGCAGCGTTCCGTTAAGCGGCGTTCCTGAACAGAATCGATTGACAGTTTTGCGTAGAAGTGAATTGGGCTCTCGTACTCCACCCCAGGGCTGGCGGAGCACTCTCAACGCGTTCGGTGTTCTCGTCGGAGAGTATCCCGGGCATGTCGCCGCAAGTGCTGGCGCACAAGTATTGGTCGGATTGACCGAAGGTATCGGAGTCGCCGCATTGCTGCCACTGCTGAGCTTGGTCTCAGGCCCAGGTGGTGGTGGCGATGCGACTGGCATCGGACATATGATCGCCGAAGGTTTCGAGATCATTGGCCTGCCGATGAACTTGGGTACCGTCCTGACCGTGATCGTTGCTGCTGTGGTGCTTCGTTCAGTGTTCACCATTGCTGCGATGGCTCAAGTCGGATTCGCCCGCGCCCGTGTGTCAGCGGACCTGCGCCATCGCATGCTCTGGGGCGAAGTGCGCGCACGTTGGTCACACTTTACGGTTCTGCCTCCAGGTCGTCTCGCGGCAGCAGTTACGAGTGAGGCGGCCCGCACTGGAGACATGTATGTATCACTGGCGAAGATGATTGCTGATGTAGTCCGGGTCGGTATTCACATTGGAATCGCGTTCGCAATTTCTTGGCCGGTCACGATTGGAGCGTTGTTAGTAGGTGGATTGACTGCTGTGATTTTGGCGCGCCTCGTGACTCTTTCCCGGCAAGTAGGGGGCCGACAGACCAGCCTCCTCGCTAGCATAACCTCCCGAATGGTGGACGGAATTGGGGGCATGAAGGCCGTGAAGGCGATGGGCCGGGAGGCGCGCCTGGGCAGGATTCTCGAAGAGGAAGTTCGGGACCTGAAAGACGCCGAACGCTGGCAGGTGATCCTCACGCAAACCGTTCGCTCGGTCCAAGAACCGATCATGATCGGAGCGTTGGCCCTGGGGCTTTATTTGATACTTGATCAGTGGACGGGAAAGCTGGATGTGCTGTTGGTGCTCGCTCTGCTATACGCCCGTTCGGTACAAGGGATAAACAACCTGCATAAGAACTACCAGAACGCGGCCAGTAAGGATCCCTCGTTCTGGTTTGTTCGCGGTTTGGCTCGGGATGCCGAGGAGGCCGAAGAGATCACGACCGGCGGACGACAACCCCATTTCGTGAACGCTATCGAGTTCGAAGCTGTGAGATTTGGGTATTCTCAGACCCCGGTGCTACGCGATGTCAGCTTCACCGTTCCACACGGCAGCTTCGTAGCGGTCACGGGGCAGTCGGGGGCCGGTAAGACGACGATTGCCGACTTGATTATCGGATTACATCGACCCGACGCGGGCAGCATATCGGTCGATGGTGTTCAGCTTCATGAGCTGGATATCGCAAAATGGCGCCACATGATTGGATATGTTCCGCAGGAAATGTTCCTGTTCCACGATTCCATTGCCGCAAATGTGACATTGGGTGACTCCACTTTCCCAGAGACTGACATTGAGGATGCATTGCACCGCGCTGGTGCATGGGGCTTTGTTGATGGCCTACTTGATGGCCCGGCCACAATTGTAGGGGAACGCGGTAGTAAGCTTTCCGGGGGTCAGAGGCAGCGCATTGCCATTGCGCGCGCGCTGCTGCGCCGGCCGGAATTACTCATTCTGGATGAAGCGACAACAGCCCTGGACCCCGAGACGGAGCAGGCCATCTGCCAGACTTTGGCAAACATCGCGGGCGAGGTAACCGTATTAGCAATCTCGCACCAGCCGGCGCTGGTCGAGGCAGCGGATATCGTCTATCGAGTTGAGGGTGGTCAAGTGCGCTCCCTAAGCGGAGCTATCGGTCTTAATCACGTTCATGCGGCTGAATCGTCATGAGTTGCAGCGGTGGTCTCCTGTGCCGTCGGCGAACCGAGCGGACTACATTCCAAAAATCGTCAGCAGCTCAGTTTTAATGCGAATCGACGCACTGTTCCGATCTTGCGTGCGGGTGCTTGGTTGGAGGTTTCTTAAAGTGCTGGTCAAAGGCCGGTTCATTGGCCTTGTGGCGGCACTATTTGGTTGGGTCATCGAAGAACGTCAATCAGGCGGTGCCATCCGCGCCGGCAGAGCAAAATCTGGAGATGATCGAATTACACTTCTGGCGCTGTCACCAGACTATTTTCGTGGTGATCTCGATGCTTTTGTCGCTACACGCCGTGTACGGGTGCTGCAAATTCAAGAACGGTGGTTGACCCGCCTATTGTATCAGTTTTATCCGAGGGACGTTCAACTCCGGAGCAAAGCCTGGCGCTTCATGAATCCGGATCCCACACAAATTACTTACGCGGCTCGTCAAGAGTATCGATCATTTCTTGAAGCACTGTTGCCCAAGTTACTCTCCAAGTTTCGCGTGGATTGCATCATCAGTCATCACATCAATTATCTACCCGATATCGATTGGGGCTCGGTATCGAATAGTCTAGGGACACCTTATGTCGTGCTGTTTCGAGAAGGGTTTCTGAGCCACTCCCAACGCGAACATATTCGCGATCGATTGGAACGAGCAGGGAGATATAGGTTCGAAGGAACCCATGTAGTGGTTCACAATGAAGCGATGCGGCAACTCTTGATTGGTGTTGGATTTGCGCAATCAAATCGGATTAGTAGTCTTGGTGTAGTAAGAATGGATGAATTCCTCAAACGCATTGCCTCAAGTCAGAACGCCACCACCAGCGCAAAACGCGTGGTGCTTTTCCCATTCATTGTGCACGAGAAGGACGTTGACTGGTTTTATCCAGTTTTTCGAGATACCCACATTGCGTTCGCGGAATTGGCGGTGG
Source organism: Alphaproteobacteria bacterium UBA2966 (assembly GCA_002348365.1). Taxonomy (GTDB): domain Bacteria; phylum Pseudomonadota; class Alphaproteobacteria; order UBA2966; family UBA2966; genus UBA2966. Next base: position 9,886 of record DEBC01000115.1, read on the forward strand.
AGCGACCCGACCTCCAGTTCATTATCAAGCCGAAGGGTCCACAGAGATTGTTTGAAGTATGGAAGCGTACAGCTGATCCCGCGTTTGCGGCAGCAGGAATCGATCCCTACACCCTTCCCAACATGACCATTCGCCACGATTTGGATGTCCAGGATTTAATTCTCAATAGCGCAGTAATATGTGGACACCAATCCACTACAGTTCTTGAAGCGGGTATTGCCGGTAAGCCGGTGATTATTTGCCATTTCAAGAGCATTCGGGATCCTCGTTATAAGGAGCATATTCGACTAGCCGATCAACTCGATTGTTATGAATTGGCGGACGACGGACAGCACCTCAAGGAACTGATCTTGGATAATCTTGAACATCCCATCGTCGCTTCTGAATTCGTCGAACGCCGGCGGCACGCGTTCTCGATCCATGTGTCAAATATCGAGGGAAACGCAACCCGGCAATACCTCGACTTGTTCGAACGCTTGTCTTCTCGGCGTTCAGCTGCCGAGACTATGGGCCGGTCCAGCGAACTTCCAAATCAGGTGACTGGATTGGAAGGTGAAAGGAATAGCGTCAGTTGACTGAATTTCGTGTAAAAATTTTTGGTGCTGGGTCCATTGGAAACCACCTTTGCCACGCGTCTCGTGTGCTCGGATGGCACGTAGATCTCTGTGATATTGACGGTGACGCACTTCGGCGCGCTCGCGAAGAGATCTACCCTTCTCGTTACGGCGCATGGGACGAAACAATTGGTCTGTATCATGCAGATGATGCACCTCGGGGCGGATACAACCTCATTGTCGTCGGGATTCCCCCTGATCACCATGTTGATGTGGCAATGACTGCTCTCGAAGAAGAACCTGCGGCCCTTCTGATCGAGAAGCCCATTTGTGGACCAGGCCTTGAGGGGGCCAGCGAGCTTTTACGAAGCATTGAGAATAGCCCTACGAAATCGTTCGTTGGGTACAACCATGTCGTCGGAAGCGCCACCAAAAAGGTAGAAGAAGTTTTGGCGTCGGGGACCGTTGGGGTTA
>DEBC01000061.1 GCA_002348365.1 Alphaproteobacteria bacterium UBA2966
GTCCTCGGAGCGTTGTCGTGTTGACGTTGACTCAGCCGACCATGCGGCCGCGAAAATCCCAGCTCGTGAAGCTCTTAGGTGAGATGCGGATTGCCATCTCAGAGTCTCGGTGTGACAGTAGCCAGCGTGCGAAGTTGCTATCGCGGTTTCCGACGTAGCGGTCCACAAGCGTGTCAAGGACGTCGCCCCCATACTCCGGGTGGAGCGTTGCCTTGCCGCGACCGCGAACACCGCTATAGGGAGGCGTGTCCGCGGACACCTCGAAGGAGCACGTGGCTGTTTGCTTTAGCGACTTAACCACGAACGCATGTGGTGAAGTTGCGCACCAAATGTTTTCGTCCTTTCGCACGAACCACAAAGAAAGCACGGACGGCCAGCCATCGAGACTGGTGTAGGAAAGTCGAAGCGGGATCACGGAACTGTCGAGATGAGAGTCGATGCCGCTCCGCGGCCACGGCCCCCTGATGGTTTGCTCGCTCATGCTTCGCGCCTAGTCGAACAAGCACGCGCATATCGAGTGTAGTCGGGACCGTCCATGGTCGGAGTGACACTTTGTTGAAGCGGATTCATCGTTTTGTATGCACCGCTCCGCCAGCGATCGGGTCTGCAGAGAAGTCCAAACTGTGCGCGTCTCGCCGGCCATCGCGCCAAGTGGACCTGCGAAGAGCAATCCAATCAACAAGATGGTGAACCGGACCCAAACCGCGGCGGCAGACGCTCCTTGGTGTAGCGAGGTAGCAAATCGGACATGCGGTATGCCCACGTTGTATGAAGTTCTTGGGAGGGCCATGGCTAAATTCCGTGTCCTGAGGTTGAAGGCGCGTGCACAATCGAGAGGAATTCTCGGCGCGTCCGGGAATCCTCTCGGAATGCACCCGTGAAGCGGCTCGTCACCATCGCCACGCCGGGCTTTTGTACGCCGCGGGTCGTCATGCACTGATGCGTTGCCTCCAATACGACGGCGACACCCTGCGGCTTCAGCGCTGAATCGATGGCGTCGGCGATCTGTGCCGTCATCTTCTCCTGGATCTGTAGGCGCTTGGCGTACGCCTCGACGACGCGCGCCAGCTTGCTGATGCCCAATACCCGAAAGTTGGGAAGGTAGGCGACGTGCGCCTTTCCGATGATGGGCAGCATGTGATGCTCGCAGTGGGACTCAAACCGGATGCCCGTGAGGACAACCATCTCGTCATAGCCGCTCACTTCCTCGAACGTACGCTCAAGGATGTCTTTGGGGTCCATTTCGTAGCCCGAGAAGAACTCCTCATAAGCACGTACGACGCGTGCCGGGGTATCGATAAGACCCTCGCGCGCGGAATCATCCCCAGCCCAACGAAGCAGTGTCCGCACGGCTTCTTCGGCCTCTTCCCGCGAAGGCTTCGAACGGGGATCTAGGGCGAGTTTCAGAGCGGATTGCGTTAAAGGCATGGCGCCTGCGGCGAGGTGGCCATCGAGAAGTTTGTTATCGAGCATCATTGGCGTCCCAGTCGCGTAGTTCGGATGGTTCTCCCCTCGTCTACGCGCAGGCTCGCTGTTTGGATCACTCGCCAAGAAAAAACGCGTCAGAGACAGGTGCGTCAGGTACGTGTGTTCGGATCGATTTGTGATCCGCAGGACGATTAGAAACGTATTGCTCCGAGAACTGTTGCTTCCCATTCGACCATCGAGGGCGTCATGCGCAAGGTACGCGAGTCATGATTTTGAGATCTTTGATCGGCGCCGCCGCTCTTTCCTTCGCCATCGCCCAGAGTTCCCTGGCGGTCACTCCAGACCCAGTAGGCCTCTACGGAGAGGAATTGCGTTTTTCGATACTTCGTAACGGCAAGCCCGTAGGTTCGCACATCGTGCGTTTCCGAAACGAAGAACCGGGGTTCCACGTCTCGGCAGAATCAAAGATCACCGTTCGGTTCCTGGGCCTGCCCGTCTACAAATTTCACTATCGCTCCGACTCAGCCTGGCTTGGGGGCCGCCTGTTGCAGCTCGCCGCGACAACTGACGATAACGGCGACCAGGGCATCGTCGAGTTTGAAGCGAGCGCAGACGGTGCCCGGGTATCAGGACCGAACGGCACCCAGCAGGTCTCAAGCAACATCATTCCCACCGACCACTGGCACCATCCCGTGGTCAACGCTTCCCAGGTTCTCAACACGCTGACGGGAAAAATCAACGAAGTCGCCATTCTTGATCTTGGATGGGAAGACGTGTTGGTAGCGGGTGAGCTCGTACGGGGTCGACGCCACGCCTACGTGGGCGACCTTCAAACAGACGTCTGGTATGACGCCGACGGACGCTGGGTTCGCATGCAATTCAACGGATCTGATGGCTCAGTTATGGAGTACAGATGCGATGGCTGGTCCGCCATGCGGATTGCAAGCGCAGATTGAAGATGTCAAACGCGTGGATCACGGGTGCGGGAAAAGGGATCGGCAGGGCGGTAGCTCTGGAGCTCGCGGCCCAAGGTTGGACCGTCGCAGCCAGTGCACGAACCGACAGCGAGTTGCGCGAACTCGAAGTTGAGTCACAAGCACTGTCCGGCGAGATCCACGCTTACCCGCTCGACGTGACCAGCGAGAGCGACGTGGCTTCGACAGTAGCCATGATCAAGAACGAGCATGGAGCGTTGGAACTGGTGGTGCTCAATGCCGGTACGCACACCCCCGTGACGGCAGACTCTTTCGAGACAGATGTTTTCCGCCGCCTCATGGACGTGAATTTTTTCGGCACTATCAATTGCCTTGCTGCAGTGCTGCCAGGCTTTCGCGATCACCGCACCGGGCACATTGCCGTCGTTGCGTCTGTAGCTGGCTACAGAGGACTGCCCACATCGGCCGCCTACGGCGCGACAAAGGCCGCGCTCATTAACGTGTGCGAAGCGCTGTATCCGGAGTTCGCGCGCGAGGGCGTTAGGATATCGCTGATCAATCCCGGGTTCGTGCGCACGCCATTGACAGATCGCAATCCGTTTCCCATGCCTTTCCTGATGGAGCCGAATGATGCTGCGCGGCGACTTGTAAAAGGCCTTGCTTCGGGGCGCTTCGAAACCACGTTTCCGCGACGCTTAACCTGGCTGCTGAAGATGCTTCGCGTTCTGCCTTACGCCGCTTATTTCCGAATCATGAAGCGCATCACACTTTAATTCGCAGCGACCCAGCAGAAATCTCTGATCTCGGCGCTACTCTTCGGCGCCTCAGGTTTCATGAAAAACAGCGTGACAGACCCGATCTCGATGCCCCATTTCGATACGCTGGCACGGTTGAACATCACCCCGCCGTCTTGCAGGAACATCCAGTCGTCGAAGGCGACGCGCCAGTCCCGTTCGCCAATGTTCAGGTATATGTCGTAGCGCCAGTGCAGAGCGTTGCCGTAAGCCGTTCCCGCCGCACTACCCAGCACGTCGTCGGCGCGTCCTGTATAGCTGTGCTCACTCTCCTTGGTGATGCGCCACACGCGACGATCAGTCTCACCATCGTTGAAGAGGAACCGTTCATCAAGAACCAACTCATCCCCATCCCAAGTGCCGTCTATGTCCACCGTGAACTGCCGCCGCACGTTTCCGAACCGGTCTTCGAAAAAACCCCAAGCCTTGGTTTTGCCGCGGAAATACTCTTCGAGCTGGAGCTGGGGCCCTTGGGTTGCAAAGTCTTCAGCTTTCATCGTCGTACATCCTGTGACTGTGACGAGCACGACGCCCATAACGGCCGCTCGTCTAATGGTGTTGAGAAGCATTCGACCTCCACTCGTCCGTCTTTCAGGTGGCTGTCGCCACCTTTCGAGACCCGAGCCGCCGGCGAATGATTCGATGCCGCCGCTCGCTGATGGGGTGGTTCCAAACCATCGAAATCGCAGCACTCTTCAATACGACGGGAATGGCCGAATAGATCAGTACCAGCGCGAGGATTCCGTCCGAGCTTTGGCCCGAGGGATCGAAACCAAGTGCGTCGAGGGCGGGAAAAGCGAAACCAACGGCGCAGGCGAGGGCTAATTTCGTGGCCATGCTCCACAAAGCGAAATAAATCCCCGCGTTGCGTTCTCCGGACCGAAGCTCGTCGAGATCAACCACATCCGCCTGGATGGCGGGCGGCAAGTAGAGATCCGCGCCGAGGGCAAGACCCGTCACCACGCAGACCGCTCCGAATACAAGCATTTGGCCTTCCGAGATGAACGGCACAAAGATGAATGCGACACAGGCAATGACCATCGCAGCGCTCCAGGTTCGATGCTTACTCCAACGACGAGAGAGCTGCATCCATAGCGGGATGCCGGCGATGGCAGCGACAAAGTAGGTGAGAATCAGTCCGGCACGCTGTTCAGAGTCCGCTCCGAGCGCATGCTCCATGTAGAGCAGGAATAATACCGCCGGAAGGCCGTTGGCCAGCCCATTCAGGAACCAGGCAGAGACCAGGCGGAGAAAGGGGCGGTTGCGGATAAGATTTGGGACGAGTTCACGGCCGAGCAGGCGTATGCGGGATGTAGTTTTCGGAACCCCAGTTTCCGGGACGCACCACAGCAAGCTCATGATCGTGACTGCGCCGATGATAGCCGTCAGCCACGAGAGCAATGCGAGCGCTTCTCCCTCTTCCAGGCCGACCGCTGTCCCTAATGCCGGTACCCCGCCTGAGATCAGTATGCCAGCAAGCGTTGCTGTCTCCCGCGCAGCAGTGATCCTGGCACGACCGTGATAGTCGGTCGATAGCTCCGCACCCCATGCCGTGTAAGGAACTGACACCATGGTCCAGCCCACGTACAAGAGCGTTACCCAACCGAGGAATTCGAAGACATTGGGCTCTGAACCCGGATGGAACAGACGTAATAGGGCGATGAAGGAGAGCACACCGCCAATTGCGATCCAGGGCTTGCGCCGCCCCAGTGAAGCACCACGTAGCCTGACTGGCATACGGTCGCTCAACAAACCGATGACAGGGTCCGAGACAACGTCCACGATCCGCGCCGCCAGCAGAACAGTACCCGTCGCGGCGAGACCGAGGCCTATGTCCTGGGCATAGAACTTGGGCAGATAAACGAATACCGGAACAGTAGGAACGGCTAGCGCGAGCGCTGGCAGGGCGTACCAGAGACGAACCCGCCAGCCGGGATTGTCTCCTAGGACCGCACTCAATAAGGCTCCAGGAGAAAGTGACCGACGTCCACCGTTCCCGCGCGGAAGCCCGCCTCACAGTAGGCCAGATAGAACTCCCACATGCGACGGAATCGATCGTCGAACCCAAGTTCCGCGATTTGCGGCCAACCCGCGTAAAAGCGGGCGCTCCACTCCGCAAGGGTTCGGGCGTACGAATCTCCGAAGAATACGCTCTCCGAAACACATAGCCTTTCGGCACGAGCCGCCGCCGTGACGCGTTCAGCTGACGGGAGCAAGCCGCCGGGGAAGATGTACTTCTGGATGAAGTCCGTGTTGCTCCGGTAGCGCTCGAACCGATCCTCCGCGATGGTTATGACTTGCAGCGCAGCTTTTCCGTTCGGCACGAGACAGCGTCGCAGGCGATCAAAATAAACGGGCCAGTACCGTTCACCGACGGCCTCGAACATCTCAATCGAGACGATTCGGTCGAATTGGCCACTGACATCCCGGTAGTCCTGCAGGCGCAACTCCACATGATCCTGGAGGCCGGCCGCCTTGATCCGTTCGCCTCCATAGGCAAGTTGCTCCCGGGAGAGGGTGATCCCCGTGACGTGACAGCCGGTGCGTCGAGCAGCGTACTCGGCGAACCCGCCCCAGCCGCAGCCGACCTCCAGGACGTGGTGCTGTTGTCCAATGTTCAAGTGATCACAAATGCGGGCGTACTTTGCCGCCTGCGCGTCTTCCAGCGTCTGTTCCTGCGAAGAGTAGAGAGCCGAGGAATACGTCATGCTGCGATCCAGCCAAGCGGCATAGAAGTCGTTGCCGAGATCGTAGTGGTGCGCGATGTTCCGCTTACTGCCCATGCGGGAATTGAAGCGGGCTAGTTGTAAAATGTGGTCGAAAATGCGGAAGATCATCCGTCCATTGATAACCTCCGCCCAATCGCGCTCGTTCCAAGCACCGAGCTCGATGAGGCTCACCAGGTCGTGGCTATCCCATTCACCAGCCATGTAGGACTCACCGAGGCCCAACGCCCCCTTCGTGATCAGTCGGCGGAGACAGCGCAGGTCCTGAAACTGAACCGATGCCTCAGGGCCCTGCCCCTCGGCCCGATAAGTCCTCTCCTGACCTTCGAGCAGGCGGACCGTGAGGCTGCCACGAGTTAGGTTGCCACCTAGCCAATCCAATGTCCGGGCGCGCGCCTTATCGAACAGATACGCTGGAGGGTTGGCGGTGTTGATGAGGGTCATGCGGAAGAAGCCTCTTCGTATTGTTCAATTTCCTTACCGGGAAGTGACACGGACGCCGCTTCAGCCGGCGTATGGCTGTGAAATTCGACGCCGCGCCGCCAGAGTCGAAATGCCTGCCAGTGGATGCCGGCGATAACCTTTGACGTCATGAACGGGTGTATGATGAGGAGGCGGGCCAGCCACCCATCTGAGAGTGGTGCACGCTCGCCGATCTGGGTTGCTATCAACACCTCGTCGGTGCCTTCGTACTCGCGGATCTGGATCACGAGCTTCTCGCCTGGCGGGTGAAGACGGAAATGGTACGTTGCCTCTTCATCGATGAAGGGCGACACGTACATTTGCTTTGCGCAGCTATGCTCCAGCGGTTCGTCGCTATTCGCAGATTGGACTCGGAACACATAGTGGTGGTGCTCACCGAATGTGTTCCGAACCTCATAGATCACCGCACGAAGTTCGCCTGGGGCGCTGCGGCAAAACCAGATCGAGAGCGGGTTGAAGGCGTAGCCGAGAAGGCGCGGAAAGCAGAGCAAGCTCACCTTGAGCGAATCCGGTTTGATGCCGGCTCGCGAGAGCAAGTTGTCGATCCAAGGCCGCAGTGGGCTGCCATCCCTGGGGCCGTGATCGCGATCCCAGAAGCTGAATAGGTTCCAGCGGTTGCGGGAAAACAGCCGCAGCCGACGGTCTAAATCGTCTATTCGATCCAGATCCAAATAGAACGAGAAAACGCGGTAGACGAATCTGTGCGACACAGGCGCTAGGCGCTTGTGCATCACACGGCTCAAGTAGATGCAGGGCGACATGTCGGAAGTTTCAGACATGGTGAACTACTCAGCCGCCTCGGCGTAATCGCCAATCGGTACGGTGAACGCCGCCGGGCTCGCTGGGGAAACTTCATCCATCCATGGAACGGTAGAACCTAGTGCTGCCGCGACGCTCAAGCCCGACTGCAAAGCATCTTCATGAAAACCGAATCCAGCGTAGCTGCCACAGAACCAGGTCCGATGTTGTCCCTGGACTTTATGAAGGGCGCCCTGCGCCGAAGTCGCACTCTGATCGAGAATCGGATGTTCGTAAGTGTATTCGCCGAGCACAGTTTCGGGATCCGGTTCTCTCAGGGGATTGAGCGAGACGAACAAGGGTATGCCCGCATCAATGTTCTGGAGGCGATTCATCCAGTAGGTGACTGATACGCGCTGCGTGTCATTGTGGGTCCCATCGGTCAAATAGTTCCAGCTGGCCCAGGCTGCACGGCGCTTCGGCATGAGCCGATCATCCTGATGGAGCACTGCCCGGTTCGAGGAATAACGAATTCGCCCCAACACCGCACATTCGAGTTCCGTTGCTTCGGATCCCAGGATGGTAAGCGCCTGATCCGCGTGCGTCGCCATGACAAGTGAATCGAAGGGACCCTCCCAACCCACCCACGTCTGCAGGTAGACGCCTTCAGAGCGACGCTGAAGACCAAGGACAGCAGTGTTGAGATAAATCCGATCCTTGAACGACGCCGTGAGCCGTCTCACGTACTCCCGGCTGCCGCCTGACACAGTGCGCCACGCGGGGCGATTGTTCAGACTCAACAGACCATGATTGCAAAAGAAGCGGACAAAGGACTCGATAGGAAACGAGGCCATCTCCTCAAATGAACACGACCATATGGCGGCCCCCATCGGCAAAAGATGGTTTCGAACGAACTCGTCCGAGTACTGCTCGCGGCGAAGATAGTCGCCGAGGCTTAGATGCTTGTCGGCCGATCGGTGAAGGACACGGGGCGCCTTATTCCAGAACCGGCGGATGTCACGGCACATGCGGTGGAAGCCTGGCTTGAGCAAGTTAGAGGGTTGCGCAATTAGCCCGCGCAAGCTGCCCTCGTACTCCAGCGCGCCGCCGTTAATTGATACGCCGAAGGACATATCGCTCGGTTGGGTTTCCACGCCCAGCTCCGCGAAAAGGCGCGTAAGGTTCGGGTAATTTTCTTCGTTGTAGACGATGAACCCGGTATCGACGCCGATGGGGCCGCCCGGCTGATCCACGACCACGGTATTGGCGTGGCCTCCGGCATAGTGCCCAGCCTCAAAAATCGTCACATCGTGAAGCCTGGAGAGAGACCAAGCCGCCCCGAGACCGGCAATACCTCCACCAACAACTGCTACCCGCATTGTCTAGCCCTTCGAAAACGGCGGAAACGCAAACGCTTCCCCTACTGGTTCGCCTTACGTAGTGCGGAACGGATTGGATCATCCTACGTGTCACAAAAATTCACGCGCAGTGGTGATCCAGCAGGGTGTGCACAACGTAGGTTGAGGTATGAGAGGATTGGTGACCGCAAACCCGACGTTGCGCCGTGGCGCCGGCGCTCCGCTTGTAATGCGGACAACGGCTGAAGTACATAAGGCAATGGTTCGGACGGCGACGGCAGGGGATGGCAACGAAGCTCTTGAGCAGGATGACCTGTCGCGTCTCCTGATTTCCGTTGCCGAAAATGAAGATCGAACGGCGTTCGCCCAGTTTTTTGGCCACTACGCTCCACGTCTGAAGGCGTTCTTCCTGCGGCAGGGTGCCTCGGCAGCCGTCTCGGACGATCTCGTTCAGGAAGTCATGCTCACCGTCTGGCGACGCGCTAAGACGTTTCAGCCGGGTCGTTCAACCGTCAGCGCATGGATCTTCACTATCGCGCGGAATAAGCGTATCGACCTGATCAGAAGAGAACGGCGACCGGATCCTGATCCAAATGACCCCAGCATGGCTCAGGAACAACCTGAATCCCCTGAGGCACTCGTCAGCACAGGCCGCGAACAGAAACGCTTGAGCGACGCCATCGGTGCATTGCCTGACGAGCAGGCCGAAATCGTCCGCCTCGCCTACTTTGAGGACCTGTCACACTCAACCATCGCCGAACGCCTCGGCTTGCCGCTCGGCACCGTGAAATCCCGCATTCGTCTTGCGCTGAGTCGGTTGCGCGCTGGACTTGGAGACAAGATATGACGCCTGTGCATCACGTCGCACCCGAAATGCTGCTCGATTATGCCTCTGGCAGTATGCCGGAGCCGATGGCCCTGTTGGTGGCGTCACACGCGAGCCTGTGTTCGCGCTGCGCCGAACAAATTTGCGAGCTTGAAGCCGTGGGCGGGGAGCTTATTGATTCGTTAAAGCCCGAGGCCATGGCCGAGGGTGCGCTGAACGGGCTTCTCGCCCGCATCGGCAAGGACGGATACGAAGTGGAACCCTTTCCCGAGCAGGTTTCCCCGGTGTGGGTTGATCCACGCGTGCCCTCGCCGCTCCATTCGTATATTCCGAAGTCCCTGGACAATCTCGACTGGGTACGTCGTGCCGAAGGGATCGAGCAGGCCCGTTTACTGAACGATTTCGCCGGATTTGATACCCGACTTTTCAGGCTGGCACCTGATGTCACAGTTCCCCGCCACACCCATGAAGGTGAAGAGGCAACACTGGTACTAACCGGAGGGTTTTCGGATGCGGACGGCCACTACGTGCGCGGCGACGTCGCCATGGCCGATCCTAGCGTCACGCATAGACCCATCGCCGATCCAGGTGAACCTTGCATCAATCTTGCCGTAACAACAGGGTCACTTCGCCTGCCCGGTCTAGTAGGCCAGCTCATAAAGCCCTTTGTAAAACTGTGAGGGAGGTGCGTGCGCTTCCTTTTGCTTGAGCAGATGAACCGAGAGTAGAATCCAAATGGAGCGATCAATTGCTGCAATCTGGTATGGCAGAAATGGGTCAGAAGGCGTTGTTTTGGATGAAGTGCGATCCCTTCCGCTCTTAGGGGCAAAGCTGACGAAACGGCTTGGATTGTCCGCTACCCCCAACAATCTGCCGCGCTTCATCGCGTGCCAATTGGGCAGCAAAAAGCCAGCAGCGACCATCCGCTCCCGTCGGTGCGGTGCCAATGGACGTGTAAGCGAAACGGGTCGAGGAGTGAGTCACAGCCGGCGTTGACTGATCAACCAATTGTTTCCGTATCGATAATCCGCACTTCCTCCACCCATCAACGAATGGCCTTATGGCCGGCTTTCAATGTATCGGCGCGGGCTTCCTCCCATTCAGTTGATGAATACGCGGCCTCGGCAGCCTCGCGTGACTCGAAGTAGAGATCATCAGTTTCCATGATCCCGGGTTCCTCGCCGTCCTCTCCTACTTGGGCGAGGTTAATCACATAGCCCTTGAGGCCCGGTATGCGCTTTCCGCCTCTTGTTCGACTACATGTCTGGGGCCAATCAGGCGAAAGCGGAAATAGCAATGACGGTGCCGGTTGAAACTCCTCGCGTTTCCCAGCAGTTCGAAATGACGACACCGGTCGAGAGTGAGGTCGGTGAGACCGGTGCCACGACCGTGAGGTTCTTTTTGCCGCGCCGGTTCACGCTTGAGTCTGCTCCCGACCCAGTAGACGATCGAGTGCGCCTCGTAGTGCTGCCAGAGCAACGCTTCGCCATTATGAACTTCTCCGGATCTCGAAGTCAGCAGGTCTTATCAGCCAGACTAGAGCAAATCCACGAAGCGCTCGGCGCCCTTGACCTCAACCCCAAGAGATCATCAGAACGCGCGTTTTTCTATGACCCACCCTGGACGCTTCCCTGATTCCGGCGCAACGAGGTAGCGATCGAGGTGATCAATAAATTTTGATCGATGTATGACCTGATCCGCACAGCCGATCCGGACGTATAAAGAACGAAAGATTTTCGGAGGATACCAACGATGTTTGATCTCGTTAAAAAGTCTGTTTTTTATGGTTGGAATTTTGTTTTCGACCATGAAGTTAGCCCGCTACGACACATTCCTGATGTTGCCATCCGCCATTATGTATTGCAGGCCCTGGGGCTGATGTGGGCTACAAGTTTTGCGGTGGCGACTGGAAGTTATACGTTCTTGGCCGCTAGCATGATCGGCCACACCGTTCTAATAGCGGCCGCGACAATCACGGTAGCGACTTGGACAGCAGCGACCGCGAAACCTGAACTGTTTCTCTT
>DEBC01000051.1 GCA_002348365.1 Alphaproteobacteria bacterium UBA2966
GCCTGGGGCCTCAAGCTGCAGGGCAAGGACGGTGTCGTCGCCATATATTTCGGTGACGGCGCCTCGTCGGAAGGCGATTTCCATGAATCCTGCAATCTCGCCGGGGTGACCGATGCCCCGGTGCTGTTCGTCCTGCAGGACAACGGCTGGGCGATCTCGACACCGCGCGCTATCCAGTCCGAAGCACGGGATTTTGCCGCCCGTGCGCTTGGCTACGGCATTCACGGCGTCGCCGTGGACGGCAACGACCTGTTCGCGCTCTATGCCGTCGCATCCGAAGCCGTGGCCCGCGGGCGCGCCGGCGAAGGCCCGACCCTGATCGAATCGCGAACCTACCGCATGGGCGCCCACACCACTGCCGATGACCCGACGCGCTATGTCGACGCGGCAGTACAGGAGAAGTGGAAGGCCCGGGACCCCATCGAGCGCGTCCAGAAATATCTCGCGGCGATGGACAAGTGGAGCGACGAAGCCACCGAAAAACTGCGCGCGGAGTGCCAGGCCGAAGTGGAAGAAGCCTTCGAGACCGCGCTCGCCCACCCAGAACCCGAGGCCGCCGATCTCTACGAGAATGTGTTTGCCGAGCGCACGCCGCAGCTCGAACGCCAGCGCCAGCGCCATCTGGTAATGCGCTAGAGGATTTCTGCCATGCCCGAAATGAACATGGTCGAAGCCATCCGAGAGGCGCTCAAGCTCGAGATGCATCGTGACGAGCGCGTCATCGTGCTCGGCGAGGATGTCGGGCACTTCGGCGGCGTCTTCCGTGCCACCGACGGGCTGCAGCAGCAGTTCGGTTCGAAGCGCGTCGTCGACACACCTCTGGCCGAGGCCGTGATCGCCGGGTCAGCGCTAGGGCTTGCCTTCTCCGGTCTGGTGCCGGTCGCCGAAATGCAGTTCCTGCCCTTCTCGCATCAAGCATTTCATCAGATCTCCCAGCAGATCGCGCGCACTCGGTTCCGGTCGGCTGGCTCGCATCCGGCACAGATCACGATTCGGGCGCCCTTCGGAGGCGGCGTCAAAACACCCGAACTTCACTCCGATGCGATCGAAGCGCAGTTCGTTCAGTCTCCCGGTCTCAAGATCGCGCTGCCCTCCAATCCCTACGACGCCAAAGGCCTGCTGCTGGAGGCAATTCGCGATCCGGACCCGGTGATGTTCCTTGAGCCGCTGAAGGGCTACCGCCTGATCACCGGTGAGGTGCCCGACGGCGACTACACCGTCCCCTTCGGCAAGCTGCGGATCGCCCGCGAAGGCACCGATGTTACGCTCATTGCATGGAGCGTTTCAGTCAGTCTCGCCGAGGAGGCGGCCGATGTCCTTGCCGAGCGCGGCATCAGTGCGCATGTCATCGATCTGCGGACCCTCGTGCCACTCGATATTGACGGTTTGATCGAAGCGGCGGAGAAGACCGGGCGCATCGTCATCGTGCAGGAGGCGCCAGAAAGCGCGAGCTTCGGTGCCGAGGTCGTGGCGCTGATCCAGGAGATGGCGTTCTATTCCCTCGAGGCCCCAATCGCGCGGGTGTCAGCACCCGACGTGCCTTATCCGCTGCACGCGCTCGAGGAGCACTACATCCCCAGCGTCGACCAGGTCGTGGCCACCGTCGAGCGAACGCTGAACGGAACATGAGCGACTATCAGTTCAATCTACCCGACATCGGCGAGGGTCTCGGCGAAGGCGAGATCGTGCGCTGGCTGATCGAGCCCGGCGGCGCCGTCAAGGCTGACCAGGCCATGGTCGAGGTTGAAACCGACAAGGCGCTGGTCGAGATCCCGGCACCGGTGACCGGCACGTTGAAAACCGTCGGAGGCGCTGTCGGAGATGTGATTGCGGTGGGCACCCTGCTCGCGGTCATCGAGACCGACGGTGAGGCCACGCCCGTAGCCTCGCCTGAGCCGACCGCCGAACCAGCCGTAACGCCGCCATCACCAGCACCGACGACGGTTGCGCCACGTTCTGGTCGTGTGCTCGCCGCCCCGGCCACCCGCAAGCTTGCCGTCGAACTCGGGGTGGATCTCACCGCCGTTCAGGGCAGCGGCCCCCAGGGCCGCATCACCCGCGAAGATGTGGAACAGGCCGCCGCTGGCAGTGGTAGGCCTCCGGCACCAGATGCGGACACGGGCGCGCCTTCCCCCCAACCCCAGTCGGCCACTGCACGCGTCGCACCGCCCGATCGCGTCGACGAGGTCGTGGCCTTGCGAGGCTTGCGCAAGACTATTGCCGAGAACATGACGGCGAGCCTCCAGGTGCCCACGATCATCGACTGGCACCAGTGCGAGGCCACGGAACTGATCGCCGCCCGCGACAGTCTGAAGGAGGAGTTCGCCGCCCAGGGCGTCAAACTCACCTACCTGCCGTTCTTCATCAAGGCCTGCGTCGTGGCCCTGGAGAGGGTGCCGTCAATGAACGCAGTCCTGGATATGGACAAGGGCGAGATCGTCTACCGCAAGCGCTTCAATATCGGCATTGCCACGGCCACGGAGGCCGGACTGATCGTCCCGGTCGTGCACGACGCGGACCTGAAATCGATCTTCGACCTGGCGACCGAGATCAATGAGCTCGCCGAACTGTCACGCTCACGCAAGGTGCCGCCTGACCGGCTGGCCAACGGCACCTTCACGATCACGAATTTCGGCAGTTACGGGTCACGCATGGGCACCCCCATCATCCGCCCGCCTGAAGTCGCGATTGGCGGGTTCGGCGCCATCCGGGACGAGGTCATTCCGGTGGACGGAGTGCCGGCCGTGCGGCCGGTTCTCCCGCTCTGCGCCGCCACCGACCACCGTCTCAACGACGGCGAACACCTCTGGACCTTCGTTCGGACGGTAACGAACCTGCTGGAGGAACCCACCCGAATCCTGGGCTACGTCTAGGGAAAGGCCGGCCCTGATGGTAATCGGCCAGATCGCGACATCAACCGATTTTCTCGTTGCCGGGGGCGGACCCGGCGGCTACGTCGCGGCGCTGCGCGCGGCGCAGTTGGGCCGCACTGTCACCCTGGTCGATCGAGACGGCCTGGATGGTGTCGGCGGTGTCTGCCTGCGGGTCGGCTGTATCCCCAGCAAGGGCCTGATCGAGGCCGCAGACCTTGCACATCGCAGTGCCACGGACGGTCCGGCCTATGGTCTCAAGACCAAGTATGGCGGGGTCGACATGTCCGCCTTCCAGGCCTGGAAGGCCGAGCTCGTCATTGGCCTCACCGACGGCGTGCGTGGTTTGCTCGACAAGGCCGGCGTGCGTGTCGTTGAGGGGAACCTGAGCCTGTCGAAGCCCGACGAGGCGGTCGTCTCGACACCTGACGGCCAGGCGAACTTCTTGAAGTTTCGTGATCTCGTTCTGGCAACGGGATCGCGTCCCATCGAACTGCCTGGCTTCGAGATCAATGGCGATGACATCCTCGATTCGACCGGTGCGCTCAACCTCGAGACATTGCCCGGGGCCGTCGCGATTATCGGCGGCGGCTACATAGGGCTGGAGATCGGCATCGCGCTGGCCAAGCTGGGCAGCGCGGTCACGATTGTCGAAGCGCTCGAGGGCGTCCTGCCCGCCATGGACCGGCGTATCGCCAAACCGGTCGAGAAGCGGCTCGGCGAGCTTGGCGTCGTGCTGCACGCCGGATCCAAGGCAACGGCATTCGAGAACGGCGAACTCACCGTCGAGACAGCCTACGGCGCCGAGCAGATCGCCGCGGACAAGGTGATCGTCGCCGTCGGGCGCAAGCCCAACAGTGATGATCTCGGTCTCGATCTCGCCAGGGTTTCGCCCGATAACCATGGACTGCTTCCTGTCGGCGCCGACCGCCGCATCAGCGACCACATTGCCGCAATCGGCGACATCACGTCCGGCCCGGCGCTCGCCCACAAAGCCTCGGCCGAAGCCACGGTTGCGGCGGAAGCCTTGTGTGGCCGCAAGGTCGCGTTCCAGCCGGCGGCGATCCCTGCCGTGGTGTTCTCCGACCCCGAAGTCGCCAGCGCCGGTCTCACGGCGGCGGACGCCAATGCCGAAGGGATCGAGGTCAAAACAACCAACTTCCCGTTGAGCGCCTCCGGCCGGGCCAGGACGCTCAACACAGCGAACGGCTTCCTGCAGATCGTCTCCGCCGCCGATGGCGATATCGTGCTCGGCGTGCACATCGTCGGGCCGCATGCCTCAGACCTGATCGGCGAGGGCGTGCTGGCCATCGAGATGGGCGCGACGCTCGAAGACCTGGCACTGTCCATACATCCGCATCCGACCCTGTCCGAACAGTTCCTGGAAGCCGCGCATGTCGGTATCGGGCAGCCCATCCACCTGGCGGTGCTCGGCAAGAAATAGGCCGTTCAGGGGCCCGTTTGCGCGTCGAAAGCTTGAGCAGAGGCAAAAAGGCTCGTGGAGTTCATCGATCTCTCACTGGTTCTCGCGGCGTTTTCGGCGGTGGCCGCAGGAATCGTGTACGGCTTTGCCGGGTTCGGGGCCGCGTACGTGCTCATACCCCTGCTCTCCCTGATCTATGACGCCCGCGAGGCGGTCGCGATGGTCATGATGATGGTGACACTGGGCAGCGTCGGCCTGGCCTTCAGAACCGCCCGATACGCCGCCTGGCGGCAGATCGGACCCATGAGCGTTCTCGCCATGGCCACGATTCCCATCGGCAGTATGATCCTGCTCACCGTCGATCCCGAACTCATGCGCCGCGCCATCGGTGCGGTCATTCTCTTTTTCGCCGCCGCAATGCTGTTCGGGGTGGCCTACAGGGGCCGCCGGAACCTGTTCACCGCCGCTGTGGCGGGCATCGTGGGCGGCGTGACCCACGGCGCTGTTGGTCTCGGCGGCCTCGCCGTCAGTCTTTACGTCATGTCGTCCCAGGATCCAGCCGCGGTTCAGCGTGCCGGCGTCGTCGTATTCAGCGCGCTGGTCGCGGCCGTCAGCACCATCGTCCTGACCATCTCCGGCGTGGTCAATTCGACCTCGATCGCCCGGTCACTTCTGCTGATGATCCCTTTCGGGATCACCTTGTGGTGCGGGGCGCGTGTGTTCCGGTCCACTCCCGTGCCGATCTTCAGGCGCATCGTTCTGGTCCTGGTCCTGGCGCTCGGCATCACGACCCTCGTCGCCTGATCACGTTCCATTCATTCGCTGAAGTGCAGCTCCGGATCGCCAGGCTGAATAGATCGCGCTATCGGGCTGATATTCCGCCATCGACGGGCAGCGCGATGCCCGTGACCATCGATGCCTCGTCGGATGCCAGAAAGAGAAACGCGTTTGCCGTGTCTTCCGGCTCGGCCATGCGGCCCAGCGGGATATTCTGTTTGACCCCGGCGATGGCGCTGTCCAGGGAACCGAACCCCCCGCCATCGACCATTGCGTGGAACAACGGCGAGTCCGTCCCGCCCGGGCACACGCAGTTCACGCGGATGTTGTCCGCGGCGAGTTCGAGAGCCACGCTGCGGGTCATACCGTGTACACCATGCTTCGCCGCCGTGTAGGCCGCCATGAGCGGCCTGGCGTTGATCCCCTGGCTCGAGGAGGTATAGAGGGATTGCAGCGGTCTTTCCTGTCTCCCTCGATCGCGCCCGCAGCGCCGGAATGGCGGCTTTGGTCATGCGCAGGGGACCCACGAGATTCACATCGAAATTGTGCTGTACGGCCGCAGCCTCGGTGTCTTCGATGAGCCCGGCATAGGGCGCCCCCGCATTGTTGACGAGAACGTCGAGCCCGCCGAATGAGTCGACCGCCAGGTCCACGGCTGCCACGTTACTGTCCTCGTCCAGATGATCGTTGTGGACGTACGTGCATGTCTCACCGAGTTCCGTGGCCAATGCTTCGCCACGTTCATCGTTGATGTCGGCCATGACGACCTGGCAGCCCTCCTCGACGAAACGGCGTGCGATCGCGCCGCCGATGACCCCGGCGGCACCCGTGATCAACGCTACCTTCCCCTGCAGTCTGGCCATTCTTTCCACCATTCCCGTTTCAATGCTTGATCCGGGTGTTACGTGACGCCTCCGATGGATTCAAGTGGGTCGAGAGCCAAGAGCGACATGGCCGCATCCAGTTGAGCCGCGGTAAGCCAGTCGATACCGTCATCCTACGGCGAAGAAACACGGGGCGGCTTCATGAGACATATCCGTCTGGCGCTGATGACCGTCGCCGTCTTGGGACTGATGGGTTGTGCCGAAGACGAACAGGTGAACGCCGAAGTCGCCGTCAGATGGCTTAACGATTATGCCTCAAGAATTTCAGAGACATCCGAATTCCGGATCAACCCGATCAGGCTCGAGGGTCAGTCAAAGACCATCGACATGAATGTCGTCATAACGAGTGTACGGATGGCCCGGGACCTGCGCGGCCGCAATCGCGTTCATCAGTTCAAGATCCTCCAGCAGCTGTGCCCGCCGGCACACGAGGAGATCTGGCGGTTAATGGGTTCGGAACTCGCGCTACGAATTAACATCACCGAAGGTGGCGAAGACATCGTCACTGGCAGCTGCCTGTCGAGGTAGAAGTGAGCTGATCGTGAGCTATGGCCGATACGGCCAACGCCGTATCGCGGCTCTTCTTCGTAAGGCCAGGCGGCAAGTGAGCGAATATCACTTCGAGCGCCGGTGAAAGCGGGAGGGGCCGAAGGTCCCTACAAAACGACCCAGGGGGAAGGACCCGCCATGCTCGGAATGAACTAAAAAGGCTCGCTAACCCTCTCCACCATCCCGGACAAAGGGATACATTCTGCTCCAATCCGCGCCCGGCATCTCCCGCTCCATGTGCGCACAAATCTTACTGACCAGGGTGCCGACCGCGTTGGGGGAGTTTCCGCTCCTGACTTCGTCGGCATAGACCGACACGTCCTTGGCGAGAATCTCGATTGTCGCCCCAACGTCATAAGTTTCAGTCTCAACCAATGTCGGGAAGATATACGAGGTCGCAACATTCTGGCCGCTCGAGACATTCAGCACCTCGAGGATCGATTTCATATCAAGGTTCTGGTTGAGGCCGTAAACCATCGCCTCGCTCACTGATATCAGTGACGCCGTGAACACGAAATTGTTGATCAGCTTGATGGCCTGGGCCTGGCCCGGTTCTTCCCCTACATGGAACACCTTGCGGCCCATCACCTCCATGGCCGGGCGCACCCGCTCGACCGCAGCGCTTGGCCCCGCGACGATGAAGGTCAGAGAGGCGGCTTTTGCGGCTTCGTGGCCCACGCCGGTACTTCCGGAACCGCCGGCGACAGGTGAGTCGATATACGTGACGTCGACCTCTTTCAGGCGTGCTTCCGCGGCACGGGCCGTATTTGAACCGATGGTGGACGTATCTATGAAAACTGAGACCGTCCGGTCGTTCGCCGCCGCGATCTCCTCGGCGATGCTTTCTACCGATTTCTGCTTGTCGACACTGGTGAACACAATGTCGGCATTGCCAGCGATCTGCGTTGCGGAACTGGCAATCTCCGCGCCCTCCGGGGCCCGCTCCTCCGTTCCCGCAATGTCGTAGCAGATGACGGAATATCCTGCTTTGACCAAATTGCCGGCCATGGGATTGCCCATATTCCCAAGGCCGATAAATCCGATACGTTCTAACGCCATTTCAAATCCTACGTTTCACAACTTCGTTTCTCAAATTCGCCGCTTTGCAAGAAAGTCAATGTCGGCCAATCCCATGCAGTTGAGGAGGGCATTCCAATCCTCTCCACCCCAATCCTCTCCACCATGGTCGCATATCGTTCTCCCGCGTGGCACTCCGTACCTGGCGGTTCCGGGGTTCAAACTCCCGATGACCAGTCCATCGAACCTGCGGCTAATAGACGTAACCCAGCATGGACGGTATCCACATAGTCAGTGCCGGCACATAGGTCACCAAACCCAGAATAAACAATTGAGCCAAACAGAATGGCAGTATCGCGACCGAGATTTTTTCGACACTGACTCTTGCTATAGGAACTGTCGCGAAAAGCACGGTCCCCACTGGTGGTGTACCCAGCCCGATAATCAAATTGATTATCATAATGAGGGAAAAATGGATGGGGTCTATTCCAAACGCGATGGCCACCGGCATTAGGATCGGTCCCAGGATGAGTATGTTCGCCGTCGCATCCAAGAGCATCCCCATCACAAGAAGAAAAATATTGATGAGGATAAGAACCAGAATTTTGTTTGTCGTAACCTCGGTCAGACCCTCGGCAATGATTTTAGGCACTTCCAGAATAGTCAGGAGCCACGCAAAAGGCGCCGAGGCCCCAACAAGCAAAAGAATGACACCCGTAGTCACGCCGCTTCGGAACACGCAATCAATAAGCTCAGAAAAGGTAACATTCCGATAAACGACCAACGCTAAAAAGGCCGTGTATCCAACCGCTATTCCGGCTGCTTCCGTTGCCGTAAAAACGCCAAACACGATCCCACCGATGATTATCACCGGCAACATGAGAGGCAGTATGGAGTGTGAAAGCTGCTTGAGAAATTCGAGAGGGTGGAACTTTTTGGAGTTAACTGGATATTTTCTCCGGACACTGATGACGAAGGCAACAATCATCAGCGACAGCCCTATCAATATACCGGGGATGATCCCTGCTGCGAAAAGGGCTCCTATGGAAACCCCGAGCGTGGATCCATATATCACCATGCCAACGCTGGGAGGTATAATCGCTCCTATCATCGATGAACTGGCCGTCACCGCCGCAGAAAAATCTGCATCGTAGCCTTCATCCTTCATCACTGGGATGAGAACGGACCCAACGGATACAGTATCGGCAACTGCAGATCCGTTCAGGCCAGCAAAAAGCATACTCACCACAATATTGACTTGCGCGAGACCTCCCCTGATCCAACCCACCAGACTGTTGCTCAGCTTAATGAGCTGATGAGTGATTTTCGATGTGTTCATCAGGTTCCCCGCTAAGATGAACAGGGGGATGGCCATAAGAGGAAAAGTATCTAGCGAT
>DEBC01000081.1:0-4739 GCA_002348365.1 Alphaproteobacteria bacterium UBA2966
GCGACACGCGTCATGCCCAGCGTGAACGTCGCGATGAGCTGCGCCCGATAGTCACGGATCATGCCGAGCAGGATCCGGATCAACGTCGGCCACCCGAGACCCTCGGCCCGAATGATGGCATCGGTCGGCTCGGTGTGGGCGACCGCCGCGCCGATCTCGTCCACCGCCAGTGCTTCGTCCCTTTCGCGGTCGATGATGCGGTCGTCGAAGTCGATCCCCTCGGCGCTGTCGAGGGCTTGGGCGGCCATCAGGCGGTGGTAAACCCCATGCCGTGCCATCAGCTCTGCGTGGGTGCCGCTCTCGGCCACCCGGCCGTCCTCCAGCGCGAGGATTCGGTCGGAGCCGATGACGCTGGATAGGCGGTGGGCGAAGATCAACGTCGTTCGGCCTTCCATGAGACGTTCGAGGGCTTCCTGGATGATAGCCTCGTTCTCGGCATCGACCGCAGACAGAGCCTCATCGAGGATGAGGATGGGTGCATCGCGGAGCAGGGCGCGGGCGATGGCGATGCGCTGCCGCTGCCCGCCGGAGAGCCGGATTCCGCGCTCGCCAATGACGGTGTCATAGCCCTGCGGCAACCGGCTGATGAATTCGTGGGCATTGGCCGCCCGGGCCACGGCTTCCAACTCGGCCCCGGTCGCCTCGGGCCTGCCCATGCGCAGGTTGTCCTCGACCGTGCCGTGGAACAGATAGGTATCCTGGTTCACCACGGCGATCTGACTGCGAATCTGATCGAAGGTGAGATCGCGCAGGTCGCGGCCGCCGATCAGCACACGTCCGGACTGCGGGTCGTAGAACCGCAACAGCAGACGGGCGACCGACGTCTTGCCCGAGCCGCTGGGCCCGACGATGCCCATGCGCTCGCCGGCCTTGATGGTGAACGCCAGGCCCGCGTGGGCCGGGCGCCGGGCGCCCGGGTAGGAGAAGGTGACGTCCT
The DNA here is from genome assembly GCA_002348365.1 of Alphaproteobacteria bacterium UBA2966. Classification (GTDB taxonomy): domain Bacteria; phylum Pseudomonadota; class Alphaproteobacteria; order UBA2966; family UBA2966; genus UBA2966. Next base: position 938 of record DEBC01000081.1, read on the forward strand.
TGAAGGTGACGGTCGGCTCGAGGGCTGCGTCCGCGACACCGTCTGAACCGCCGTCGCGAATCGACGGCTCAGTTTCGAGCAGATCGAAGATGCCCTTCGCCGCCGCGAGGCCGACCATGCCCCGGTGCAGGATGATGCGCAGTTCACGCAGCGGGCGGAACACCTCAACGCCCAACATCAGAATGATGAGCAGGGCGGTGATGTCCATGTCGCCGGCCTGCACCCGGTAGGCGCCCCAGCCCAGTGCGACGGCGGCACCGATGCCGATCCCGGTGTCGGTAATGCCGCGCGACAGCGTGCTCGTTGCCATCACCCACATCGTGCTCTTGAACAGGGCGTGGGCCTTAGCCTGGAGGGTGGATGCGCGTTCGCGCGTCTGGCCGAAGGCCTTGATGGTGGCGAGGCCCTGGATCGAATCCAGGAACTCGGCGGCGAACGCGCCGTAGGCACGCTGCCGGACGGCGCTGTTCCTGCTGTCCAGTTTGTGCCAGACGGCGGGCGCGAACAGGATGAAGAGCGCGGCAATCAGCAGCACCAGGGCGATCGGCGTATCTACGAAGGCCACGAAGGCGAAGATCAATACCGGAGTCAGGCCCGCGATGAAGAGCTGCGGCAGGTACTGACCGAAATAGGTTTCGAGCTGTTCGACCCCTTCGACCATGGAGAGAAGGACATCGCCGGTCCGAGACTCGGTGAAATGCGCCGGGCCGAGATCAGCCACGTGATTGTAGATCACCTGCCGCAGATGCGCCTGAACGATCGCCGCCGTCCGGTGCGCGACCATGTTCCGGTAGTAATCGAGCCAGCCGCGCAGCAGCATGGTTCCTGTGACCAGTGCGATCGGCAGGATCAGGGTTTCGATCGGCGCGCCGCCGAACACCTTGCCGAGAAGCCAGCCCAGCAGGCCCAGCCGCGCGATGCCAACCGCCACCGCCAGCAGTCCGACGAAGACGGACCAGGCGATGCGCAATCGCACGCCATCGGTAAAGGCCCATAATCGGCTATCCAGATACACGGACGTGTCTCCTGTGATGCACCCGCAGCGGCGCGAAAGCGGTGGTGGCGCATGTTATAGGGGATTGCGGGGCCGCCCGCCCGGTTTTCCCGCTCACATAACCAATTCCTTCGATTGGTGGCGCTTGATCAAGGCCGCGGAGACCTCTGTCAGTGGTGCTCCGGGTGGTCCGTCGAATGCGCGTGGGGATGATCGAATCCCATGTCGTGCATCCGGTTGTGAAGGCGCCGATAGGCGCTCTGCAGCAGCAAGCGCATTTCCGATGCCCGTTTCGTCTCGGCGCGGGTGCCGATGGTATCGATGTACGCCATGGCGCCCTCGATCTGTTCGAGGATGGTGAGTGCGTCCGCCGCGGCGAAGAACTCCGATCCATCGACCTCAACCATCACTGGGGTGGAGTGGGCGGCGATCATCTCCGGCTTGTCGTCGTATTTCCCCCGGACCAGAAGCGCGATCCAGGCACTGCGGTCGAGCGACACCGACCAGTGCCCGCTGTCCTCATCGGGCTTCACAGCCTTCGCCTCGCGAACCTCGCCGTTGACGATCAATTCGACATGGGTCATGGGGAGGGGCGCGCTCGCCACGGACCACGTGACGTCCACGGTGCCGCCACTGGCGGATAGAGCGACGCGCCGACCCATGGGCTGTCCGGCGACCTCGAACTCCAGCAAAGGCCCATAGGTCACGAACGTGCGGGCTTCGCGGACGGCCTCCATCCAGGCGTCATAGGTAAACGGCGTGTCGTGCGCCAGCCGGGCGTAGGTGCGAATGGTGCCGACGGCCCAGGTCGCGCCCATCTTGTCGGTGCCGCCGACCGCTGGCACGAGATACCCGTTGTTGAGGTAGCGATACCAGTCCGACAGCGAATAGGGGTCGATACCCCGGTAGAAGTCGTCCTGCGAGCACATCTCCACCGCGTCCACGCGATCGAGAACGAGGGCGGCGGCGTTCTCCAGCCTCGGATCGGGAAAATGCGGCAAGACGACGAGACCGCCCTGATCCCGGCACTGCTGGGCCCATTCGCTCAACAGGACGGCCACGGGATCCCCGAGCGCCGATTCATCCGGCCCACCGGTGCAGAGCGGTGAAATCATGTTGCCGCGGTAGCCGATCAATGAAATGTGCCCGAGCACGTGCTGGCGGTTCTCCGTCCCCACGCGCACCAGGTGTTCGCCGTCGCCGCCGGCTTCCCGGGTCCCGAAGGTGGACTTCCCGTCGAAGTCCCCGACGTTGGTCATCAGCTCTCCCCACTGGCTGGCCAGGAGGTTGATCACGTTGACGTCTTCCGCCGCGCCCTCGAGCATCGCCGTGCCCGGTGACAGGAAATGGACATGGGTATCGGCCGTGACCCAGCCCCGTTCACGCCAGTGCAGGACCCTCTCCAGCTCGATGTTGATCTCGTCGGTGTCGCCGGTCACCTCGACGGTTTTGCGCACCGGTGCGATTTCGAAGCCCTTGGTCACTTCCAGGAAGACCTCTCCGAGCGGCAGATCGATGGAGATTTCACCCGGGATGTAGACGCAAACGTGGTCGCCGTGGATCAAGTCGGTGCTGTAGTCCTCGAACCAGGCCGGATTGGGCAGGCGGTGCCGATCAAGCGGTGGAAGGTATTCGCCGGCGGCCCCGTGGACATGGAGTTTCACCGGGACCGGCAGGGAAGATCCCGCTTCAACCACCCGCAACGCCACCCGCTGCGTTACCGGCCGGACTGCTCGAATCCCTGGATCCTTCACACCGCTATCCGCGAGCCGAGCGACGGGGATGTGCTCCCCGGTGGAGAGATGGAATTGCGCGTCCGCATGGGCCGCGAACTCGACGATCGCCTCGTCGGTTGAACGCACGGGCTGCAGGTTCTGGCGCGTTTCCGTCCAGGTATCGTTCGGATAGTGGAGGCGGGGTGAGACCGAGATGACCTGCCCGAGATCCAGCTGGACGTGGTCCAGGAGATCATGCTCGTCGAAGGCATAGTCCTGGAGAATACTCTCGGACAGCCCGATGACGGCCTTCTGACGTGTTTGCCAGCGCAGCGGCATGGATCGCGCGTGACCCGCGGATACGGCGGAAACCAATACGGTGCCTTGGCGGGGCTCAAAGCCGAGACTGGTGACGGTCTTCTCAGGATGGGGATTTTCAAATGCCCAAAGGTAGTTCGTCCAGGCACTCCAACCCGGGTTGCTGCGTCCAGTCATGGCCCTCTTCTGGCCTCGCCCCCACCTGACTGCCATCGGCTCCTGGGCTGGGGGCCGAATGGGACGTGGCTTCATGGCCGGGACGGCCTGCGTGCAGTTCTCGCCCCAGCGAAACTCGAACACGCCGACCTCGTGGCGGCGGCGGATGGCGGCGCGCGCCGACGTTCCGTCCTCATAGTGCAGAACATAATCGGCCGCGTGTTCACCCAACTTGCCGGCCCCGCGCATCGGCGAGATGAACCCGTGCGCGTTGAATTCATCGGGCCGGGTATCGGACGTGTGCAGAAACACGAACCAGGACGCCCGGGTCGGCGTGATGTCGACGGCCACGGCTTCGTCCCGGACGAGCAGGGCCTTGCGAACCCGGAAGGGGATTCCCCAGGCGACGCTATCACCGCGGTGGGCGTGCTCCGTCACGGCCAGCATCCCGGGTGACGCCTGGTCTACGGTCAGCGCATCAAGATCGATATTGCCGTCAATTTCGATGGGTGTGAACAGCGATGAAGCGGGGCCATCTTGCCATTTGGACACGGGTGCATCCGCCATCGCTCGTTCTCCTCGAAATTGCCGGCATCGGGGCGCGGGGAAAACTGTGCAT
>DEBC01000081.1:5153-51381 GCA_002348365.1 Alphaproteobacteria bacterium UBA2966
GAACAACTCGACGGGGTCTATGTCGATTCCAAGACTACCGAGTTTGGCCAGCAAGCTGCGGCGGGATTGACGCGTGACGTTCGTGATGAACCGCACGCCGAGGCCTGCGGACCTAAGGCGGGCGATACTGTCGATGGCGCCGGGCAACGCACCGTCCCCTACGTAAACAACGCCCCCAAGATCGAGCAACACCCCTCTGTACATGTCATTACCGCAGATCGATGGAACCGGCTTGTTCCACACGCCTCTCACGCCATCCATCGCAGTCTGTCAGGCTCCCCCTTGGAAACCAAGTCTCAATCTGCAACTCAAGTGGCCCCATTTTGAGCCCCGGTTGACAGCATGTAAACGCTTGCGTGAAATAGCTTCGTCTTGGTTCATGGAAAGTAATCTCAATCACACAGAAAAGGGGGGGGGCATGAAACTCCAACTCAAGAACGGGCTCAGCAGCCTGCTGGCGGCTGGGTTTGCGGGGGCAATGTTGGCTGGCGCGGCGCAAGCCGCCGACTTCACCATGAAGGTGTCACACGTCGCTTCGACGGCGCAACCGGTCTACACCTGCGTCGAGGTCATGAAGTCATATATCGAGCGCCTTTCGCGCGGGCGCGTGGAGGTCCAGCACTATCCGGCCGCGCAGCTCGGGCACTTCCGCCAGAGCGTCGAGCAGGTTCAGGTCGGCAGCCTTGAATTGACGTTCACGACGGGCGGCGGCATCTCCAACCTCTTCGGCCCGATCCAGGCCTTCGACATCCCGTATCTGTTCCGCAGCGATCGGGTGGTCGACAAGATCATGGATGACCCCATCATCAACGGCACCCTGCGCAAGGACCTGCTGGAAGCAACGAAGACCGTACGTCTCATGGGCATCACGGGTGACCATGGCTGGCGCAGCTTCATCACCAACCGCGATGTAAAGGTCGCTTCAGATCTCGAAGGCCTGAAGGTACGGACGATCGAGTCGCCGATTTCGATGGAACTAGCGCGGGCGCTCGGCGCCAATCCGACCCCGATCCCCTGGCAGGAGCTTTACACCTCTCTGGGTACCGGCATTGTCAACGGCACCAAGAACTCGGTCAGCGACGTCCTCGACATGAGCTTCACCGACTACATCAAGTTTGCCGTGCTGGACAAGCACACGTTCACGTTCTTCTTCTGGTATACGAACGATAACTGGATCAAGAGCTTGCCGGCCGACATGCAGAAGGTCGTTCTGGACGGATTCAGGGCGATGAAGGTCACGTGCGACGGCTACATCGATGCCGCGATGCTGCCGAAGTGGAAGAAGTGGGAGGAGCTCGGCGGCAAGATCCACATTCCTTCCGCCGAGGAGAAGAAGACCTTCCTGCCCGGTCAGAAGGCCGTTGCCGACTGGTTCGTCTCCCAGTACGGCGATAGCTACTACAAGATGATCCAGGCGGCCGTGCAACGGGCCGAAGCCGCGATCGACGCCGAAGACAAGGCCGTCCTCGGCAACTGACCTGCCGTAACGGTTCTCGTGAAGCAAGGAGGGCATGCCAAGGCATGCCCTCCACTTTTTTGTTCTCACGGGCCGCAAAGGGTGGCGCAAATCGCCGTCCGATCACAGCCTTCTCAGCCCATCGGCCTCACATATCGGGATCGACGAACGATTCGGTCTGGATCCGCGGAACCAAGGTGTGCAGCCCCATGCCGCGCATGCTGTGATCGTCGCTGGCCAGGCAGATGGGGTGCAGCTCCATGAAGACCTTGGCCAGGGACGTCTCGTTCCAGAACCAATCTTCCAGTTCCTGACGGCCGGCGGCGCCCGGTTGTGCCGTGATCGCCTCGAAATAGAAGGCCTTCAAGTCGTCGCAGGCCAGTTTGAGCACGTCTCCGGGTGTCAGGCCTTCGCGCGGGCTCGATTCCGGTGGCTCATCGAGGAAGGACAAGACGTAGTCGGCGGCCTCCTCCATCTCGAAACCGCTGACGCCGACCGTCGTCCGACCCCGCCGTTCGACGGCCAGATCATACCATGGTGCCAGGTGTCCGATCTCGCGCTGTAGTACAGCCCCGATACCATCATCGTCCTCGTCCGCCGGCGCGCCGAAACTGACCGGACAGGCCCATCCTTCCAATTCCTCGTCTGTCGCCGCCACCGGGGCGTCGTCGGGAAAATCGGCGATGATCGGCCCGGCGTCGGCCTCCAGCAATTCGAGGGCGGCGCGGAGGACGCGGGTCTGGAAAGCCGGATCGCCCGGCGATCCGAACGGACGGCCCAGTTCGAACGGCACCCACAGGGCCCGCGGCGGACGAGTCTTTTCCGTGTGCAGTCTGACGAGACTGATCTGAGTCGTCGGGATGCCTTCGTCTTCGAGGTAAAGTCCGAGCCCGCCAACGGCGCGCGTGCAGGCCGGTCAGATCGGCACCAGGAGGACGGCATCGACGGCATCTTCCTTGAGGATGCCGGCGAGATGGCGCGCGGACGTCTCCAACTCGTCCGGTTTTGTCGAACCGAGGAACGAGTAGTGGTAGTCGGCCACAGACCCGATGACGCCGTCCGCCGCCAGTTCACGCAGACGGTCGATCGGAAAGACGATGTTCCAGTCTTGCTGAAAACCGACGCGGTCGAAATTGACCGAGATATGGCTCATCACCAAGTCGGCGGCGTCATAGTCGCCCGGGATGATGCGGAAATCCCCGGCCCCTTTGGAGAACGGACGGTCGCCGCGGCGCTGCAATCCGGCGGTGGTGACAATAGCGACCCGGCGCTCGGCCAGCGGCGGTCCGTCAACCCACGGCGCGGGCTCCAGAGTCACGCAGTCCTTGGCCAGAAAGACCATATGATCCTGTTCATAATCGGGAAGATCGGTAAACCGAACCATCAGCGTTGATCCTTTGCTCTGCATGCCGTCACGTTACTGGTGCTCGCAGAGGCCTGCGAATTCGACCGCGCGTGGCGGGAATACTATGCGATAGGGGTTCGAGAAGATAAAGGGGCGGTCTTGGGGAGAGGATTTCGGCAATGAGATCCAAAACCCATGCCAGAATTCATGAGGTAATACGTCAGGCGGTTTCAATCGGCCCGCAGAAATATCCAGCCCCGTGGCGGATCTATGTTTCAAGTTTCCCAGAAGGTTTTCCGTAGCCGCCTCCTCCACCGGTTTCGCAAACCAGAACGTCGCCCCTATGGAGTTTGAGGCCTGCCTTGGAGCCCATGATCGTGGTCCCACCGGCGGCCCTGAGTACCCTGCCCCGGGCACTGGCACCGGGTTCACCGCCGAATATGCCGTCAGAAGTGCGCCGGTATCGGTCCGAATAATGGGCGAGGGTAATGTCTTCGGCCAGGATTTCGTAAGTTCGGCAAAGCCCATCACCGCCCCGGAAGGCGCCTTCGCCCCCCGAGCCCACGCGCAGAGAGTATTCGACGACCCGGAAGAAATCGTACTTCTGGTCGAGCGCCTCGACGGGAATATTGCTGCAGTTCGACATCAGTCCGGAAACCCCGTCACAGCCGTTTGACTGGGGGCCGGCGCCGTAACCCCCACCGAAGATCTCGATATAGATGCTGTAGCTTCCCTCGCTGAAGCTGCTGAAACAAAGGGAATAGGGGTCGCCGAAACCGGTGGCGATGACACGGTCCGGGACCGCTTCCGCGAAGGCCTTGATAACGGCATCAAAGATCCGGGAGGCGGCTACCGAACGGGCCCTGACGGGCGCGGGTGGCTTCGGATTGACGATGCTGCCGTGGGGAGCCCTGACCGTTATGGGGCGTGTCAGACCGTCATTGAAACTCGCATCCGGCGAACTGACCACGGACTTGATCGCTGTGAGGACGGCTGAGATCGTCGAGGTGAATGGGCAGTTCAGATTGAGTTGAACCTGGGGCGCGCTGCCTGCGAAATCGACCGATATCCGGTCCCCGGATACCGTCACCGAGGTCTTGATGGGGAGCGGTTCATCATGAATGCCATCGTCATCGAGCGCGTCCTCGCCCGCATAGACACCGTCCGGTATCTCAGTAATGGCCTTGCGCATGCGGCGTTCCGAATAATCGAGATGCGTCTGCATTGCCGCCCGGACGGTATCCATCCCGTACTTCCGGCAAAGCTGCCTGACGCGCTGACCCCCGATCGCGTTGGCGGAGAACTGTGCGTTGAAATCGCCGATGGTCAGCTCTGGTATCCGGATGTTGGCAGTGATAAAGCGTTGAAGTCCGCCACCGTTCCAGTCCCGCTCCAGGTTGTAGCGTGACGGCGGGATGATGATCCCCTCCTGGTAGATATCCGTCGCATTCGGATTCATGCCCGGCGCACCGCCCCCGAAATCGAGGTGGTGCGCAACGCTGGCACTGAAGCCAACCAGAGATCCCTCGAAAAAAATCGGCGAAAAGATGTACACGTCCGGCAGGTGCTGGCCACCTTCGAACGGGCTGTTGTTGATATAGAAATCGCCCTCTTCCAGTTCTTCCGGTGGGAAGGTGAGGGCGCACGGCCTGAACGTCTCACCGATCGTGCCGAGCTGGAGAGGAATCAGCTCGGCCTGGGCAACAACGTTTCCCTTCTCATCCAGAATGGCGGCGGAGCCGTCGGCCGCCTCGCGCAGGATCGTGGAATAGGCCGAACGGACGAGCTTGACGCCCATTTCCCGGGCGGTGGCGACAAGCGCCTGACTGATGATGGTCTGATCGATGGGATCCAATTGACTGTCTGGCTCTCTGAGTTTCCGAATTGGACAGCGCCCGCCCGGTAAGGGATTGTGAGTCACTGAAAATGAAACCGTGCCTCTATCGGCTCCAACTGCGGTCTGCCCAGAATATAGTCGGCCGCGCGGAGCGCCATCATCTGTATCGGTGCGTTCAGATTTCCGCTGACGATCCGGGGCATGACCGAGGCATCCACCACCCGCAATCCCTCGATACCGTGCACCCTGAATTCAGGATCTACGACTGTGTGGTCTGAATCGCCCATGGAACAGGTGCCGCTGGGGTGATACGCCGTCTCCACCGAACGTCGTAACACCTGCCTGATGTCGGAGTCGCTCTGGGCGTCGGGGCCAGGCCGCAGCTCCATGCCTCGGAACTCATCGAAAGCGGGCTGGGCGACCAGATTCCTCGCCAGCCTCATGCCCTCGACCAGTTCCTGCATGTCCTGCGGGTCGCTGAGATAGTTGAACATTATCGTTGGCTTGGCATTCACGTCGTCCGGGTTCAAGAGGATCTGCCCTCGGCTCCCCGGACGCATCTGATCGACATTCAACGAAAACGCCTGCTCGACACGAATGTTTCCGTTCTCGACAGAGAATCCCACAGGTCCGAAGTGATATTGAAGGTTGGGGTACTCCACACGATCGTTTCCTCTCACCAGGCCGCCGGCTTCCCAGATATTCGATGCCGCGATGCCGTCCCGGAACAGCACCCACCTCATCCCGGCGCCGAGCTTGCGGAGAAGGTTCTCTACCTTGTGGAACTCAAACAATCTCTTGGAAGCAAATTGCAGCCGTATCTTTGCGTGGTCCTGAAGGTTCTGGCCGACTCCCGGCAGCTGGACGCGCGGTTCGATACCGCGCTCCCGCAGATGTGCCGGCGGTCCGATCCCGGACAGCATGAGCAGTTTGGGCGTGTTTATGGCCCCGCCGCACAGAATGACCTCGGCACGCGCGCGCGCCGTGACCTGCGATCCGCCTCTCGTGAAACTCGCGCCGACAACCCGTTTCGCTTCGATAACGAGTGCACGAACCTCGGCACCGGTCCGGATTTGCAGATTTTCGCGGACGAGGGCCGGTTTCAAGTGCGCGTCGGCCGCGCTGCACCGCCGGCCGTTCTTCTTTGTCGCGTCATATCGGGCGACGCCTTCCGGCTGAAACCCGTTGAGGTCGTTCGATCTTCCCTGGCCGGCCTGCTCGCCCGCTTCGAGAAAGGCATCGAACAGAGGGTTTTCGTGGTTTCCCCGGGAAACATGTTGCGGCCCGCTGTCACCGCGCCAGTCGTCAGCGCCACCCTCGTAGGTTTCGCACGCCTTGAAGTAAGGCAGGCAATGGGCGAAGCGCCAGTCGGGAAGCCCACATTCATCGGCCCAGCGGTCGTAGTCGAGGGGGTGCCCCCGCATATAGACCATGGAGTTGATCGACGTTGAGCCGCCGATGAGCCGGCCGCGAGGCGCAAAGATCGACCTGTCGGCAAGCTCAGGCTCAGAGGCGGAATAGTAGTTCCAGTTCAGGCGGGGATCGCGGAAGGCCCGATAAACGCCGATCGGCATGTGGACATAGAGATTGCGGTCCGTGGGACCGGCCTCCAGCAACAGGACATGGCAATCAGGGTTTGCGCTGAGTGCGTTGGCCAATACACAGCCTGCCGAACCGGCACCGATAATGATGTAATCAACTTCCATCGCTTAGCCGCATTCCACCGCTTTCTTCAGAGCGCCGGGGTCCCTGAGCGGTCCGTTCCTCGTTCGGGCCAGTGGGAGAGTATGGTGCATTGCGGCGTCCGGACAAATTTACGGGAAGCCTGCCGGGGTGGTCCCTGAAAGTGGAAGACAATCAGTCCCGGGGTCGATGGCGGCAACTGACTCTCTTCGGGCGCTCTTCACTTCTACCGACACCACTCCTGCAACCAGAAATTTCCACTAAAATAGCTGGATCGCAGTTCGGTATCACGGTGAGAAAGATGGACGAAAATTTTTTGGAGGAGGTTGCTGCTCAGTTGGCGCGCCCGAATGGCGACGGTGCCGACGCAATGGGTAACAAGATGAATGACAAGACCTGAGCGATCGAGAGATCATTCAGGTCTTGTCATTCATCAAGAGCAAATGGCCGGATGACGTTCGACGCCGACACGACCGGATCAATGCGGCAGCCTCCGATTCTTGAACAGATGGCCGCCGACAGAGTCGTAACGCACGATGGGTGTTGTCTTGAGACCCAACGCCGTCCTGGGTAGCCGCTTTTCAGGGCGACCACCCGAAGCTCAAACACCTAATGGAGTCCGTTCGCCTTCTGTAAAGCGCGGACGTACTCCACAATCATGTCAACCTGCATTTCCGTGACACCCGGTACGGGCTTCATATCCCCAAAGCGCCAATGATGGGCTCTTACACCCCGCATCACCGCGACATGGAATGCACCATCGCCATGATGACCGGGTAAGTAGTATCGGTGGAGAAAAGGCGGTCCCTTGTCGGTTCCGGTGCCGTTCTGGCCGTGACATTCCGCACAGAACTTGTCGTAGGCAAGTTTTCCGAAAATGCCCTTTGCCGACAATTTGGGTTGAGCAACTTCGGGCTGGGTTACGTCTGCAATTCCATGTGGTGCGAGGCCCGAAGCAATGAGTGCGATCAGAATCGCCGCGGCTCCGAAAATCAGAGTTTTTCCGCCCATGACCGAACCCTAGTGCGTGAGTTTTATCGGCCCATGCATTCCAGCGTCATAGTGGCCCGGAACGTTACATGCGAATTCAAGATCGGCATGGTCTGGAAAGGTCCAGATAATCTCTCCTGACTTGCCGGGCTCCAGCAGGACGCTGTTGGGTTCGTCATGCATTCCCATTCCATGACCCGCACCGTGGTGCATTCCCTTGGACCCGTGCATGCCTTTTGCTGCGTCCCAGTTAATCCGGTCCACTTCAAGCACACCCTGTTCCATCATCTGCATCATTTCGGGTTGATGGGCCAGATGCATCTCCTTCGTTCCGATATTGAATTCGTGAACGAACTCACCGACGTTCTTCACGATAAAGTGCACAGTTTCGCCTTCCTTGATCGAAACCTCATTGGGTTCATAGGAGTTATCCCGCATCACGATCTCGATCGTGCGCGTGACGTCGGTGGCTTCTCCAGGCTTTCCAACGTTGCTGTGACCATGTCCATGTCCGCCTTCGGCGGCCCGCAGGGAAAACCCAGCCATGGATGACAGGAAAACACTGCCCGCAAATGCGAGAGCAAACGCAAATATCCGGCTTTTCATAAGTTGACCTCGTATGTCTGATACTTGTTAACAGCTGGCCGAACGATTTCCCGGTTGGGCCGAGAAATGACGGCAAAAGCATGGGACCCGTTTCAAACGCGAGGCGGAGGCCTGGAGGTCTCCGGGACCATTCCGACCAGCAGAACGTCCCTCTCAGGAAGAACGTCCTGCGCCCAGCAATCCCTGATCAAGCTCTGACGATGAGAAGGCTTGTACAGAAACACGCTGCAATGGCCAAAGGACGTGCCACACTCAGCCGTTTTGTCGGGAGTGCAGTCCCACTCCAGACAAATGGAGTGTTCCGTCAGGGCCGCTTCATGATCGTGATCTGATACCCCGAGATCGAAAACTGCCGCGACCATCAGTGTAACCAGCGCGATCATGACGACAGGGATGGACAAAACGCGAGGCATTGTCGGGAATTAGGTTACTTGGGCGAAAACTTCAAGAGGAATGCGACGGCCGAGATCTCGTCGGTCTGCCTTCGGCCGCGCCAGACCTCTATCCAATCATCGCCGCGACGATCTCCTCGAAATGGGTGTCGGCCAGGGCGCGGAGCTCCTCGTCGGTGCGGTCCTGGATGGGGTGCGGCACCCAGATATAGGCCGGGTCGTAGGCCAGCATGTCAGCCTGCGCGGCCGCCGCCTGGCGGAAGGCTTCCGTGGCGACACCGAGAGCAGGGACGCCGCGGCCTTCGATGTTCTTGAGGTCATGCGTACAGCACGACGTGCAGGAGCCTCAATCAGCGAGGCCTTCGACAACGATGTCGCACTCGGCTGCGATCGCCTGCTGAATGTCGAGCGGCGCCGGCCGCACCACCGTCGGTTTGCGATACCGGCGGATGCTGATGCCGCGCTCGTCAAATCGGTCGGCGAGGCGATCGAGGAAGATGTCGCCGCGCGCCTTCGAGATATCGAGCACCCCGACCGTCAACCCGGAGAGCGAGTCGGGCCGGGGCAACCGGGGCCGTGCCGCTGCCGCCTGTTCGGCCGTGGGGTCGAGAAGCAAACGCTCATGGTTCATGGTCTTACCTCCTTGGTCACGGCGATGGCGTGGGGCGCACCGCCGGGGGCGAACCCGCCGATAATGCCCGAGAACTTGCCGGCTTCGCCACCGGCACGCACGATCATGAGGCCTTCGGGACGGAACTTGCAGATGGACCCACCCGCCAGGGCCGCGGGGGCGCCCTCGCGAATACCGTTGCAGCCGGGCATGACGGTGTCGGCCGGTACAGTCAGCCGTTCAAGCAGTTCCGCGTGCAGCCGCGCCTTGTCCCAGCCGTCCGCGGTAAAGGTGCGTTCGTGTTCCGGGCCGACGACCACGACGGCGTCAGGGGCCGGGAACTTGTTGATGTTGTCGAGCGCCCGGAGACAGGTGGCAAACGTTTCGGCGAGCTCGTCGGCGGTACGCGCGCGTTCGTCGATGATCCCCTGAAGGCCGTATCCCGGGAAGACCGTCACCGCGTCGGCACCGGCCGCGAGGCCCCGGTCGACGGTCAGCGGCGTCCATGCCGAGCCGTCCTCATCTTCCGGGAAACAGTAGGTGTACTTGCCGGGGTTCCCGAGGGTTGCCCGGTCGACACCGCCCGGGTGGCCGCCACCGATGTTGCGGATGGCCAGCTGCACGGCGCGGCCGATGGTGGCATTGGCCCGGTTTCCCTGACCGAGGGCGTTGCCGCGAGCGTTCATGCCGATGCGACGGGTGATGGGGCCGTTGACGATGAGCACCGGACTGACGAAGCGGGTCGTCGCAAGCACCCCGTGCAGCGCGAAATCCTCATCGAGCACGGCCTCGATCGCGGTGAGCACGACGGGCATGTACTCGGGCAGGCAGCCGGCCATGACGGCGTTGATAGCGACCTTCTCGACCGTACAGGCACCGAGGCCCGGGGGCATCTTACCCAAAAGCTCGTCCGGTGCCCGGGCCGTGCCCTCCAGCATCGCCACGAGACGTTCCGCTGTCGGCGGCACCACGGGCAGGCCGTCGGTCCAGCCCCGTTCGTAGCAGGTCTCGATCAGGTCCTCTTCCTCGCCGGGTTCAATCTGCCGCGACGCGATGCCGGCGTCGCCGTGGCGCACCTTGAGCGCGCGAAGGCGTCCCGGCTTCTGATTGAGGGCGCCGCAGCCGGGCCGTAGGTCGGGCAATCCGGGGCCCAGACCCGTGAGGCCGGAGATCTCCTGCCATGCCGTGCGGTCCCAACCGAACGACCGCGCCACTTCTTCGCCGTCGCGGACGCGAATCAGGGTCGGGACAATTTCGATGTCGAGCGCGTAAGACACGTCCAGCCCGGTGTCATCGACGACCGCGGTCATGTCTTCGGGAAAGGCGGGATCATCCTGGCTGTAGACCTGGAGGTCGGTGCGCCGCTCCAGTTCGGCGAGTACCGGTGAGACCAAAACGCAGGTCGGACAATCGCGCTTCACCACGGCGATCAGGCCGTTCTCGATCATGCCTTCGTACCCCATATGACTGGTCCGTCGAAGTTAGACCGCCGTTCATCGAGACGGCAAGGCCGGCGGGCAAGGGTGTCAGCCAAACGAATGTGGACGTCCGCAGATTCGGAGATGAACCGGACTTCAACTCTTCGAGAGCTGGCATGGACATTGGCGTACATTCCGCCAAATTGGGCGATAAAGCATCCGGGATGTGCCGGCTCCGGTCCGTCCGGCTGATCCCCCCGGTGCATGGCCGTTCACTTTCGCTCGGAGTCTCTACCAATGCCGCAAGTTCTCTCCCGATTCGTGCTGCTCGGAGTCCTGTTCTCCTTTGCCGTGCTGCCGCTCTCAACAGCTTCGGTTTCGATCGCCGCCGAAGGCGACCATGAGGTTGCGACGTTCGCGGGCGGATGCTTCTGGTGCATGGAATCGGACTTCGACAAAGTCCCCGGGGTGGTGGGCACCGTCTCCGGCTACACGGGCGGTGATCTCAAGAATCCCAAGTACGGGCAGATCACGTCCGGCGGCACCGGTCATCGCGAGGCCGTGCAGATCACTTTTGATCCCAAGAAGGTCAGCTACGAGATGCTGCTCGATATATTCTGGCGCAACGTGGATCCCACGGACGGCGGCGGCCAGTTCTGTGACCGGGGTGAGAGCTACACGACGGCCATCTTTGCCAATTCACCGGAGCAGCGGCGCCAGGCCGAAGAATCAAAGCGCGCGCTGGAGGGTTCCGGTGTCCTGGGCCGGCCGATCGTGACCCCGATCGAGGATGCTGGCACATTCTATCCGGCGGAGGACTACCATCAGGATTACTATCGGATTAACCCGATGCGCTACACGATGTACCGGTACGGCTGCGGCCGCGATTTGCGAATCAAGGCGCTCTGGGGCAAGGAGGCGCACCGGGGCATCAAGGGGTATTAAGCGCTCATTGCGGGCGTTCTGACCCGCGTCACCCCTTGCAGGTCCATCGACCGCCGCAGTTCTCTAACGGGAAAACTCGTACTTCTGCGGTTCGTCGCAAACTTAGATGGTGTAGTCCTGGTAGAATTCTTCCCGGCCGCGCTTCCGGACCGCCATGTGTTCGGGATGATCCCGCCATGCCCGCAGATGATCCGGCGATTCCCATTCCTGAATGGCGACCTTGTCGCCATCCTCACCGTAGTAGGCCTTGCTCGAGATGAAGCCCGGCTGCTCTTTGGCGATATTCCAGATTCGTTTGTGCTCTGCCTGGTATTCGTCGGCGACTTCAGGGCGGACACGTGTGCGAAAAACGGCAACAAGCATTATTCTTAACCTGCCGTATCGAATGGGTTCGGATGGCCGGTATTTTAAGCCGACGGGGGCGCCCTAGGCGAGCGGCTCCCTGAACAACGTTTCGGCAGCCGGATTGTGGCGTCCGCCTCAATCCTTGTTGTGCACCAATATCCGCGCGCCGTCTGCACCGGCTACGTAATAGTTGTGTGTCCCGCCGACGGTCATGTTGAAGACGTTGGTGGGCTGCTCCCATCGTTCCATTCCATCGATGGTCAGTATTCCCGCTTCACCGATCAGCTTGTCACCGGCCCGCAGGTCCCCGGCCCCAACCCATTCTTCAGTCCTGACGGCAAAAGGGTGCGTCTCTGTGACCTCGAGACCTTCCATCGACAGGTAGCCCTCGGCCTTGAACGAGAAGAGCCTTTCCACCCGGCTGGCGACACGTTCGTTCTTCAGGAAGTCGTAACTCAGGACAACGTCACCCAACACGATGTCAGCGATGCGCTTGTGGGAACCATCAGCCATCCATATCCCTGTATCGGCGGTGAAGCATCCACCACCACCGCCGCCGTCTCCACCGCCACCAGCACTGGCGTCTGATCCCGACGAGTCCATACCCGTTTCCGTCAAGGCCGAGTCGCCGGAGACGCTGCCGCCCTCACTGACGCCCACACTGGCGCCGGTCGCCGATACGGTTGCCACCAGGCCCATGCTGACGACCGCGGAATCTCCCCCGCCCAGAGATGTGACCTCCACCTCGCCCTCGTTGACCGAGACGGACGTGGTGCCGTCCACCCCGACGGCGACCACGAAATCGGTACCACGGACTCCAATGACGGCCGTCGGTGTGACAACCCGGAAACCGGTTTTGTCCAATTTGCCCTTGATAAACCGGAACGCCCCCTTGCTCAGATTCACGACCATCGCCCCTGAACCGGCGTCCGGGTTGTAGACAAACTTGTCGAGAACCGCCTCGCTCTGTTCACCCAGGCGGAACTGGGTGTCGTCCTCGAACCTGAGGTGCAGGCCGCCTCCTTTGGCGGTTTCGACCAGCTCCTGCTGATACACGGCCGTCTGCGGGTGGAGGCGATCCCGCTTGCTCCCCTCCGGCGTGCCATAGGCATAGAGCCGGAAACCTTCAACGAGACCGATCCATGGCGCGGCCCAAAGGCTCGAAGCAATGAAGGAGGTAAGCGATAGAGCGGCTATACCGCCCACGACCAGACGCAGTCCTTCCCTGCGGGTCACCTGTGCGAATCTTCGACGCATTGTGAGTAGCATTTTCCTGGCTCCCTCTCCTCGTGCCGCTCGTAGCTGTCGGGGACGGTGCAGGGACCAGTCATGTTCGCACGAATGTCGTCATCATAATGAACATTGAGAATGGCGGGTAGGATTTACAACACCGACGCTCGATGTGGGCGGAGTTTGCTCACCGACCCGGAAGTGTCCCGTCGAACAGGTCCGCGAAATTTTCAGTGCGCGCTGTGCCCTTCGCGTGCTCTCCTAGGGTGAATCGGAACAGCACGAGGAGATCGATATGTCTCGACCCCCGAATCCACTCAAGGAAGGTGAGCGTCAGGTCTTTCATATCCCCGACATCGAATGGCTGCCCTGGATCAAGGACGGCAAGACAAACCCGGACATGAAATGGGCCCCGCTCAGTCACGACAGCACGGCTCCCGGCGGCGGCGGCCGCTACCTCATCAGGCTGGAGCCCGGATGCAAGGGCCCGCTCCACAAGCATGATGACTGGGATGAGCTCTACGTGATCGAAGGCAGCTTCACGGACAGCGACGGTGCGGTGTTGCGGGCCGGCGACTACGCCATCTTCAAGCCCGGTTCCGTGCACTGGACGGACTCGGAGGAGGGCGCCACCGTGATCGCGACCTACGCCCGCACCAGCGTCGTCGACAATAAGGATTGATCGAAAAACTGTCGATCGCTGACGGTTCAAGGGCTGTCAGAGATACCCGCGCGCCAACTGCCTGCCGCGGACACAGGCGCCATAGACCTCTGCAGGTTTGAAGCGACGCACAAGTCGAGAGTCCCTTACCGGCCCTGGAGACTCACTGCGCAAGCTCGCACAATGTGGTCACAGCAGGTTAGAATTAGACCCGTGGCTCTGGAGTCGGATCAGACGCCGCAATATTCGGATGTTCGCCGAGCCGGCCACGACGGCGGTGACTTCATGTTCGTGAGGCGCTGATCACGACAGCGGCTTGTGGCGACAAGCTGCCGCGTAGAAAATCCGCACTCATCGTTCCCTGCTGCGGCTCCGAGCCGTCGTTCAGGAAGTTCTGCAAGATTTTCAGTAACCGACAGGGAGTGCGAAATCCATGGATCTGGCTTCAACCGATCATCTGCTGACCACGACGCGCTCGGTCCGCAAACGCCTCGATCTGACGCGACCTGTCGAGCCGGAGGTCATTCAGGAATGTATCGAGATCGCGCTGCAGGCTCCGAACGGCGGCAATCGCCGCCAGCCCCACTTCGTCGTCGTGACCGACCCAGAGAAACGCGCGGGGCTGGCCGAGATCTACAGCCGGGCCTGCACGCCGCATGTGGAAAGGATGCGCGGCGTCTACAGCCCGGGTGTGTACTCCTCTGCCAAATACCTCATCGAGTGCCTGCACGACGTCCCAGTCCACGTGATCCCGTGTATCGAAGGCCGGGCCGAGAAAGACAGCGCTTACCTGCAGGCCACCCTGTATGGATCCGTGCTGCCGGCCGCCTGGTCGCTCATGATGGCGCTGCGCGCCCGGGGTCTGGGTTCGGCATGGACGACCATGCACCTCGCCTACGAGGCGGAAGCGGCGGCGCTGCTGGGAATTCCCGATGAGATGACCCAGGGAGCCCTGCTGCCGGTGGCCCATTTCACCGGCGACGATTTCAAGCGCGCACCCCGCGAACCCGCGCGAGAGCGCACCCACTGGGATGCCTGGGGAGAGAACCGCTAGGCAACGGACGTAGCGCAAGGAGATTTACATGCCAAACGACGTGGGATTCATCGGTCTCGGCCATATGGGGATGTTCATGGTGAAGAACATCGCCAAGGCCGGGTATGCCGTGACCGTTTACGACGCGAAGCCGGAGACCCGAGACGGGGCATCCGCAATCTCCGGTATTGAGGTTGCCGCGTCTTCCGCCGATGTCGCCGCGCAGGTTCCCGTCCTGTTTACCTGTCTGCCCACCCCCGAGTCGGTCGAGGCCGTCTATACCGGCGATAAAGGCATCGCCGAAGGCGGTTCGGCGGGACTGATCACCTGCGATTGCTCGACCATGCCGCCCGAACTCAGCCGCTCGATCGCCGAGGCGATGGAGGCGTCGGGCATCCACCACATGGATGCGCCGATCTTCGGCCTGCCCCTGCAGGCGCGAGACGGCGAGGTTTTCTTTCCCGTCTCGGGTGACGAGCGGCACGTGAAGACCCTGGCGCCGTTCCTCGACGCCATGGGCCGCGGACATCAGTATGTCGGCGAGAGCGGCACCGCCGGAATCACGAAGATCCTGCAGAACGGCCTCGGCATGGCGCACGCGGTGCTGATTTCCGAGGTTCTGGTGACCTGCGAGCGCCTGGGACTCGACACGGACATGTTCATCGAGCTCGTGAAGAACGTCCGCGGCCTCGGGCATTCAGTCTACTTCGAGCGATTCGCCGAGGTGCTCGTGAGCGGCGAAAAAGTGCAGGCCCCGTTCCTGCCGCCGGCGGCGAAGGATGCCGGTCTCGCCATGGATCTCGCGCACGGAGTCGACCTGCCGGCACCGATGCTGGAAGAGTCGGCGGCGGTGTACCGGGAAGCCATGGAGCGCGGCTGGTCCAAGGAGGAAATGCTGGTGGTCTCGCGGATTGCCCGCGGCAGGAAGCTGAGCGACGCGTCCTGAGAAGCGGACAAAGGCACCGGATGCGGGCTGGTACCTGAGCCTGCCATTCGGGAGGCAGGCCTAACCGTACCGGGCGCGATCCAGGAACCGGCGCATGTAACGTTGCGGCTCTCCCGTCTCGAAGGCTGCTTCGAACATATCAATGCCGGCCTCGATGGCAGCATCCAGCGGCAGCTCCCGCCATTTCGCGACGAGGGCCTTCTGGGCCCGA
This sequence comes from Alphaproteobacteria bacterium UBA2966, assembly GCA_002348365.1. Classification (GTDB taxonomy): domain Bacteria; phylum Pseudomonadota; class Alphaproteobacteria; order UBA2966; family UBA2966; genus UBA2966. The sequence goes on from DEBC01000081.1 coordinate 20,862, forward strand.
ATCGCGGCCGGGCCCGCTGCCACGATGGCATCGCAGGCATCGTCCATAGCCTGATCGAGAGCGTCGGGCTCAACCACTTCCTCGACCAATCCCCACGCGAGGGCCTTGGCGGCGTCAATCAGCTCACCGGTAAACACCAGCCGCCGGGTCCGGCCCCATCCGATCAACTCCGGCAAGAGCGCGGCCTCGATCACCGAAGGGACCCCGACCTGCACCTCGGGCATGCCCATACAGGCGTCCGATGCCGCGATCCGGAAGTCGCACGCGGCCGCGATCTCGAGTCCGCCCCCCAGGCAATAGCCGCGCATGCGGGCAATTACCGGGACCGGAAACCTGCGGACGGCATCACAGGCGAGATGCAGGTCGGTGATGAAGGCGCGCGCGGCTGCCGGATCGCAAGCGGCCATTTCGGCGACGTCCACACCGCCAATCAGTGCGCGGTCGCCGGCGCCGCGCAGCACAACCACGCGGAGATCGTCGTCCGATGCCAGTCCGTCGAATGCGACTGCCAGGTCCCGGCACATTGCCCCGTTGACGACATTCAGCGTGGCGGTGCGATCGACCGTCACCGCCGCGACGGCTCCACGTTCGTCCCGACGTAAAATATCGGTGGTGATGATGCCATCGCTCATAGGCCGCTCCTGGAGTTTGCGAGGTCAGAGATTGAGGCGGTTTGTGTGAATACGCGTTCAGTGACCCAGTCAACCCCCCGCCATCCCATCAATGATGTGCGTCAATGTGCGCAGGACCGCGCTCTTTGACGACATGTAACGATGCAATGATACAAATCTGTCTCTGATGAGCTTAGCCAGTGATTGCGCCCAACAATTTGAGTCAAAAATGATGAAAAAAGCTGACCGCCAAGGCGATCGCCGCCGTATTTCTGATATCGATGATCCAGGCGACACCCGCCAGCGTCGCACTGACTGACTCCCACGGGCACAAGCATACATCTCATGGTCATAGTAAACCGGCCACGGGTGAGAAGGCGCACCACGGCGGCAACATGGACATCAAGGAACTGGTGCCGGGTACGACGCTATATCTGCCGGTGTTCAACGAGGGTGCGCAATTCTCGGCGGGCGACGGGCACGACGCCCAGGGCGACGGCGAGGTTTGCGTCACGGCGATCGAGACCTGCCTATCGGCAACCTTCGAGCTACACATTCGCAAGGACATGTCGCCGAATTCGCCGCGGGCCGAGACGCCGAGCCACTACATCACCATGGCCTTCGATCCGATCCTCGATGAGGCCGCCAAGCAGGCATTGCGGGACATACTCGTTTTGATTCAGGAGAAAACGAATCTTTCGAAGGAAGACGCCTATACGTTGTGCAGCATCGCCGGCGATCTCCACGTCAGCCAGATCGTTAATCAGCACAAGGGTGTGCACATGATGCTGGCGAAGTCGGCCCTGCACGGGTGACGTACGCCCAGGACCTTCAGGCGCGTGTTGTTCGTGCTGGATGCGGTCTCTAGAGTCACGCTCACACGGATGCTATCAAAGCATCGGCGTCAGAGCGGGGAGGGCCTTTCAAGATGAACACGGTGACATGGCCAAACGGGGCCAAGATGGCGGTCTCGCTGTCCTTCGATTTCGATTCCGAGACCAACTGGATCAGCCGTGATCCGGCAAACCTGCAACGGCCAGGCACACTGTCCTATGGGACTTACGGTGCCAAGGTGGGCGTGCCCCGGCTATTGGAATTGCTCAAGGACGAGGAACTGCCGGCGACGTTCTTCGTTCCCGGCTGGGTCGCCGAGAACCGGACCCAGCGCGTGGAAATGATCCTCGAAGGCGGCCACGAGGTCGCGCATCACGGCTATCTTCACAAATGGCCCAATCCCGACAAGCCGGACGAAGTGCTGGAGGAAATGGACCGAGGGCTGGAAGCCTTGGAGAAATGCGTTGGGGTGCGCCCGGTGGGGTACCGGTCGCCGGCCGGCGAGACTACGATGGAACTGCTGAAACTGCTGACCGACCGTGGTTTCCTTTACGACAGTTCGTTGCTCGACGATGTGCTGCCCTATCAACATGTCCTGGAAGATGGCCGTCCCGGGCCCGTAGAGCTGCCCTGGCACTGGTCGACCGACGACGCGCCTTACCTGTTTTTCACCATCAGCGTGCCGCGGCCCATGGCGACCAACGAGCACATCCTCTCAATCTGGAAGGAGGAGTTCCGTGAACTCTACAGATGGGGGGCCTATCTCGATCTTGTCATGCACCCCCAGGGCATTGGACGCCCATCGCGCGTCGCCCTGCTACGGGAATTTATCGCCTTCATGAAGGAGTTCGACGGCGTTTGGTTCGCCACCTGCGAGCAGGTCGCCCAAGCCTATCTCGATCAGCGCGAGGGTGAGGCCGTGCGCGAAGAGATCAACCCATTCATCAAGATCTGAGCGAAGGGCCATGGCCGATCGACACGAGGAGAACGAGCGACTGCTGGCTGGCATCAGATCTTGGGTGGAGATCGAATCCCCATCGACCGACGCGGAGGCGGTCAACCGAATGGCGGATCTGGTGCAGGGAGAACTCGATGGCATCGGGCTCGAAACAGAACGCGTACCGGGTCGCGACGGATTCGGCGACCATCTCCTGGCGCGGACCCCGTGGCAGACCAACGAACCGGGGATCATGGTCCTCGGCCATCTCGATACCGTGTGGTCACTGGGCACCCTGGCGGCGCGGCCCTTCCGGGTTGAGGACGGGAAGGCATATGGCCCGGGCATCTACGACATGAAAGGCGGGGCTTATCTGATCTGCGAGGCCATCCGGACGATCATGGAGACGGAGGAAAGGCCGCCACTGCCCATCACGGTCCTGTTCGTCTCCGACGAAGAGGTGGGCAGTCCGACTTCCCGCGAGGTCATTGAAGCCGAAGCCAAGCGTTCGAAGTACGTCATCGTGAATGAACCCGCACGGCCGCCGCACGGCGCGGCGGTAACCACGCGCAGCGGCTGGGGACGGTTCCGCATCCGGGTGCGGGGGCGCGCGGCGCACGCCGGGTCCGATCACCAGCTCGGCCGCAGCGCCATCGCGGAGCTGGCCCGACTGATCGTCAAGATCGAGGGAATGACCGATTACGAACGGGGCGTCACGTTCAATGTCGGCACGGTGCAGGGCGGGACGCGGCCCAATGTGGTGCCGGAAGAGGCCGAAGCCGACGTCGACCTGAGATTTGCCAACCCGGATGAGGCCGATTCCCTGGAGCAGGCGGTGCTGGGGCTCGAGCCTGAGGGCGAGGACATCGAGATCGAGGTGTTCGGCGGCATCAACCGTCCGCCGTTCGAGCGCAGCGAGGCCGGCATGGCCCTGTTCGAGCGGGCCAAGGCCGTCGCTGCAGACGCCGGTGTGGATCTGAAAGAGACCTGGGCGGGCGGGGTGTCGGACGGCAACTTTGCCGCCGCGTTGGGAGTGCCGACGCTCGACGGCCTGGGCGTGGTCGGTGCCGGGGCGCATGCGGAGCATGAGCACATCGTCGTCGACCGCCTGGCCGAGCGATCGGACTTCTTGCTGGGTCTCTTACGGACCCTGGATTGAGGCCTAATCTTTCCGCTACCCGTACAATTCCCTTCAGGACACCCCTACCGATTCGGGGTCTACAGCCCGCTGGACATAGTCCATGGCGTGAGGTTCGAAGGCCTTCCAGGCGGTGCGTAGCTTTGGAATGGGGTTTGAATCAAAGTCAACACGGAGATCAACCAGCGGCCACAACTCGCGATCAACGACAAGAAGTGCCGCGGATCTTGCCGGTTTCTACCGTCAGCATGCGACGGTCGACCTTGCCTTTGAAGAACAAGCCTCCGACTTCACGCAAAGCCAGCAAGACATATCGAGCCTGGTATCCGATGAATGTTGCTGCCAGCGTGCCACCCAACACCATGACGACCGCGGGGCCGCTCACAAAGCTCGGGTAGTTGTCAGTGGCCGACATGATGGCCCCGATGAAAAGCCCGACGCCGGCAAGAAATCCGAGTAGCGTCGCGATTGACATCAGCCAGTTCTCCCGTTCGAGCGAGTCATTGGCACCCGTTCATTATACAGAGTGAACGAGGCGGGCGCACTTCGTGGTTCTGAGTGGGAAATTATCTTTCGGAGGCGATACATCTAGTAGACCAATTCGCCTTCATCACCGCCATCCGCGATGATGATTTCACCTGAGTTCGAGAGCTCCTTGCACTTGGCAACGATTTCGGTCTGAGCCCCGTCGACCTCCGTCAGCCTAACCGGCCCCATGTTCTCCATGTCCTCTTTGAGGATCTTGCCCTGCCGCTCTGACATGTTGCTGAAGAAGAGATCTCGGATGGTTTCAGATGCACCCTTGAAACCGATTGCCAGCTGGGTCTTTTCAACGTGGCGAAGCAGTGTCTGAACGCCCGTGGGGTCAAGCTTCTGGAGATCTTCGAACGTGAACATCAGCGCCTTGACCTTGTCCGCCGAATCACGATTCCGTTCCTCGAGCATCCCCATGAAGCGTTGCTCGGTCCCACGTTCGAAACTGTTGAAAATTTCGGCCATCGCTTCATGGTGATCGCGCTGACGGGTGTTTGCCAGTGTCGCCATGAATTCTTCGCGCAACGTGTGTTCGATGGCGTTCAAGACATCTTTCTGGACATTGCCCATGGTCAGCATGCGAGTCATGACTTCGCCTGCAAAGTCCTCCGGCTGTGCAGCAAGCATCCGCGCGGAATGATCCGAATGAAGTTTCGAGAGAATGACCGCAACGGTCTAGGGATATTCGTTCTTGAAGTAGGTGGCGAGGACGGACTCGCCCACATTGTTATGCTTGTCCCAAATCGTGCGGCCGGCGGGACCACGAATATACTCCATGATCTCCGCCACTTTGTCCGAGCCCAGCGCCCTGTTGAGCAACCTCTCCGTGCTGGCATAGGTACCGACCAATGAGCCCGTACCGGAAACCAGCAACGCAAATTTGACGAACAACGCCTCTATCGTCTTCGAATTTATGGTTCCCAGATTGGCCATGGCATGGGAGAGCTCCTTGAGCTCTTCCTCATCACATTATGCCAAAAAGGTTGGCCGCGCGATATTCCCCGATCGCCATCATCAGGATGCCGGCCTTCTGCTGGCCGGTCAGCCCGCGAAGCTCTTCGCCTGACACAGCACGGACTCACTCAAGTCATGCCATTATCAGTTCGTGTGCGCCTTAGTACCTTCCTGCCGAAATTCCGACGCTTCTTGTTACGTTAGTATCAACCTTAGCGTTCGGACAAGGTATTTTCCCGCATTACGAGCAGAATCAATATCTACGGATTAATTCTCGCGGATCTCACGACCCGCCCATCCTGACTCTCTGCCTTGAATCCGGCGGGGGGGATTCAGCTTGTCGCCTCACCCAATCTCCCCCGATCCCGGGAGAGGAATCAATCTCTTAAACGGAGCTATTCCGCAGGCGTGGAGTCGACCCGGCGGATCTCGGCGGAACCGCCGGGCGTGGCCTTGAGAAGATCAAAAGCGGATGCGCCGATCATGACGGGCGCATCGCTGCCCGTCTCACCGATGCGGGCCCAGCCGCGTACCAGGGGGCCGGTTCCGGCCACGAGTTCAACGAGGTCGCCCTCGCCAATGCCGAGCTGTTGGGCGATATCTGCGGGCAGGACGACTTCACGTTTGGCGTCGGAGAACATCTCTTCGTTCGATGCCTGAACCGCGACGTGAATCCGCTCGTCCCGGAGCTCCAGGCGCCGGCGTTCCGTCGCCGCCGAATCCGCTGATCCGTCGGCATCCAGGATCACGCCATAGCGAACATCGGCCTGATGGGCCGTGATATAGCCCAGGCGGACATCCTCTTCGACGAGTTCAATTTCCCGATCCAAAGGATCGCCGAACCCACCGCCGCCCGCCGATTCCTCACGCACCACGTCGTCGGCCTGCAGGACGAATCCGGAGACCTTACCCGGAACGGCCGAGGGTTCAATATTTTCGCCGTCGCGAATGACGATGAAATGATTACCGGCCGCATTCTTGGCGCCGTGGACGCCGTAGGGCGGAATGACGCATTTGTCGGTGAGCACCGAGAGAGCGCCGGTTTCGCTTTTGACGCGTACATCCCGGCGAATGCCGAAGCCGCCCCGCCATTTTCCGTCACCGCAGGAACCGGTGCGGATTTCGAAGCGGTCGATGGCAATGGGGTACTGACTTTCCACGACCTCAACCGCGTGAACTGAATTGAAGTCGCCTTCGGTGTAGTTGCGAACGCCGTTGTTACCGTCGTGACCCTCGGACGCCCCGGTCCCGCCGGCCGGCCACTCATAGAGCAGGTAGATGTCGTCGCGATGGGGGTCCGGCCCCGAGATATAGGTGTGATTGGCGCCGCCCTTGAGGTCGCCGACCTTCATGTCGGGTACGGCCTGGCCCATGGCCGTCGATCCCGCAGAGTCCAAGAGCGTCTTCACCTCCGTCATGCCACCGCAAGGAGCCGGGTAGACGGCGTTGATGAAGGTGCCGGGCGGCGAGATGATCTCGATGGGTTCGAAGGAGCCGTGATTGACCGGCGTGTCCGGGTCGAGGAACGACTTCACGATGGTGCAAAGCGACGTCATGGTCATCGCCGGGCCGACATTCGTCGGCCCCGCCGTCTGCGGCGAGGTGCCCGTGTAATCGGCGATGAGGCGGTCGCCCTTGATGGTGAGTTTCAGCCGGATGACCAGGGGATCGGCACTGGTTCCCGTGCTCTCCATGAAACCTTCGGCGAAGTAATCTCCGTCAGGCAGCGCGCTGATGCGGGAGCGCATGACCTTCTCCGAGCGCGCGATGATTTCGTCGATCGCCTGCAGCAGGTCCGTCTTGCCGAAACGGCGGCAGAGGCGTTGCACGTGTTCAACCGCCTTGCGGCCAGTGCCATACATGGCGTTAAAGTCACCGCGTCGTTCCAGCGGCTGTCGCATGTTGTTGAAAAGCAGGCTGAGATAGGCGTCGTTCATCACGCCCTTCTCACAGATCTTGGTCGGAGTGATGCGCAGCCCTTCCTGGAAGATCTCGCGGGCTTCCCCGGACAGGCTGCCGGGGGTCATGCCGCCGACGTCGCCGAAGTGATAGCGGATGGCCGCGAACATCACGATGTCGCCCTCATGCACGACGGGATGAAGCTGCAGGATATCGTTGAGGTGGGTGCCGCCCGTGTAGGGGTCGTTATGGAGAAAGATATCGCCTTCGTGAATGTCGTCACCGAACTGCTTGAGGATCTCGCGCGTCGAGTAAGGTACGGAGAAGACATGAAGCGGGTGGTCGCCATCGCACTGGGCAACATAGCGGCCGTCGGGGCCGACCAGTGCGGTCGAAAAGTCGTGACCCTCATAGATGATCGAGGAATAGGACGAATGGATCACGTTCGCCCGCATTTCCTGGGTCACCGCGATGAGCGCTTCGCGGATCAGCTCAAGCCTGCCGACTTCATCCATTCGTTTCTCTCCACTTGGTCCGTTCAGCCCTGAGGGGCGACAACCTTACCGTCCTGGATCTCGACACCATAGTCCCGGCGGGCGCCTTCCTCAGTGATATAGCCGTCCGCAATATCGTCCTCGATGCGCCAGGCATCGCGTTCGGCCGGATTGCCATATCCACCCGCGCCCGACAGCCGGAGACTCAACACGTCGTCAAGCTGCAGAGTGCGCGTTTCCTTGGTCTCGAGATCGATCTGCTCTCCGTTCCGCGTCAGCACGATCCGGGTCTTTTCGCCGGATTTGCCGCCAAAGACGCCGAACGGCGCAAACTTCCGCCGGTCAGTCAGCAAGGTCGCGAGAGCCTCCTTGCAGCGCAGAATGATGTCCTTGCGCAGACCGAGGCCACCCCGGAATTTTCCGGCACCACCCGAATCCGCCTGGAGTTCCAGCCGCTGCACCAGAAGTGGACCTGCATGCTCGTACACTTCGACGGGAATATTGGTGCAGTTCATGAGCGGCGCCATGCCCTCTTCGCCGTCCTTGTCATGCTGCCCGCCATAGCCGCCGAATAGCAGGTCGTACTGGACAAAGGGTTTTCCCTTGCGGTCGTCGAACCCGCCAATGTTGGGATTGCTCCAGTGCGTGAAGGCACCCATGGCCCGATGCGGCAAGGCTTGGGCGAGGGCACCGTTGACGACTTCGAACAGGCGCACCTGGTTGGTGGCGCGACCGCCCGATGGCGCCGGATGCACCGCGTTGAAAAACGAACCTTCGCGTGCCGTGATCTTAATTGGCCGGATCGTCCCCTCGTTCTGGGGCATGATGGCCTTGGCCAGGGCCATCGCGGTGAAATTCCCCCAGGCGCGGGTGAAGTTGTAATAGGAATTGATCCCCGACGAGACCTGATCATTGCCGCCTGAGAAGTCGAGCTCGATGTCCCCATCGTCCACCGTGACGCGCACGTGGAAGCGAACGGGATCGGAGCCGGGGCCGGAATCATCGAGGAAGTCCTCGAATTCCCACGAACCATCGGGCAGGGCGCGGATGTATTCGCGCATGCGGGATTCCGAAGCGATGAGAATCTCGTCAAAGGTGTTCTCGACGAGTTCCTCGCCATACTCATCGAAGATTGCGAGCAGGCGGGTCATGCCGACGTGGGCGGAATTTCGTTGTGCGAACAAGTCGCCCTGCACCAGGTCGGGTACACGGACATTCCCCAGAATGACGCGAAGGATGTCTTCGTCGAGCTCACCGGCCCGGAACAGAAGCACGGGGAGCAGTCGCAGGCCTTCCTGATAGGCTTCGCTGACCCCCGCGATCTCCTGCGAACCCGGAGTGGCCCCGCCCGTATCGATGTGATGGGCCGTGGCGCCCGAATAGCCCACCAGCTGGCCATCGATGAAGACGGGCATGATGAGGAAGAAATCCGGGTAATGGCCCGAACCCAGCGTGGAGTCGTTGAACAGTACAACATCGCCGGGAACCAGCGACTCGATGGTTATGTATTTGGAGATGTTGCGGATGACGTTGGGCATCGCACCGATGTGGGCGGGTGAAAACTGGCCCTGGGCAATCAGCCGTCCCTTGCGGTCGAACAGGCCCGTCGAGAAGTCGTCACCTTCCCGTACTGCCGGCGAATACGCCGTTCGACGGAGGGTCCCACCCATCTCCTCGACGATCGACAACAGTTTGCTCCAGACGATGGAAAGCGTGATGGGATCGATCCGAACGTTTCGCCCGTCTTCGGCAGAGGGCGCAATGCCGCCCATCGATTGTGAGTTGGCGTCGTTCACGCGCTTCCTTCCACATTGATATCGATGATTACGTCGCCACGTTCCGACATGCTAAGGCGATCACCGGGGAGCGCAAGTATCGTCGATTCGGGATCTTCGATGATGGCGGGCCCGGTGAGCGGCCCGTTCGCAGCCAAGATCGCGCGATCAAGTATCTGGCAGGGTGCTCGTGCGCCGCTTTCGGGAAGGTAGATGTCCCGAGTGCCTTCGATGCGACTGCTCGCCTGTTGCGTCACCGCCTTCGTTTCGAGCTTGCCGGTGGTCGCGCTGGGGAATGTGGCCGCCAGACACCAGTCGACGGCTTCCACGCCGGATGCCTCGTCCCGATAACCATAGTCACGCTCGTAGGCCGTGTGAAACGCCTCGACAACCTGATCCACGTAGCCGCCGTCGATCCTGCCGTCGGGCAGATTGACGTTGATCTCGAAGCCCTGACCAGCCTGGCGAAGGTAAGCGTACCGAGACAATATCGGCTCTTCGGTGCCAAGGCGTGGCGCATCCTTTGCCACCAGCGCCTCGAGTTCGGTATAGGCCGCCGCGACCCCGTCCGCAGCGGAATCGTCGAGAACCATCGTGCGCGTGATCGTCACATCGATGCGGGCCTCCGCCGTCAACAAACCGACGGCCGAGCCGACGCCCGCCGCCGCCGGAACGATGACGCGCGGAATGGCCAGCGATCGGGCAATTCGCGCCGCGTGGATCGGGCCGGCGCCGCCAAAGGCCACCAACGTGTACTTGCGGGGATCGCGACCCTTCTCGACCGACATGACACGCATGGCGCGCTCCATGTCGGTGTTGGCGACGGCATGAATCCCCCAGGCAGCCTCTTCGAGGGATAGTCCGAGAGGATCGGCAATATGACGCTGCAGTCCGGCGGTTGCGGCCTCGATATCCAGCGTCATGGCGCCGCCATTGAAGTAATCGGGATCGAGATAGCCGAGCAGGAGATTGGCGTCCGTGACCGTGGGCAGATCACCTCCGCTACCGTAGCAGATGGGGCCGGGGTCGGCACCGGCGCTCTTGGGTCCAACCTGGATCGTGTGGCCATCGGTACTCGCAATGCTGCCGCCGCCGGACCCGATCTCCAGCAATTCTATGGCGGGCGTCGACAGGGGCAGCCCGCTGTAGCGACGCGAGTCCACCGTATCGACTTCGAATGTCGACGTAATGGCCGGCTCTCCATCGTCGACCACACCCAGCTTGGCCGTGGTACCTCCCATGTCGAACGTGAGCACGTGATCGGTCGACTCAAGCTGACCGACGTGCCGCGCGAGGAGCACGCCGGCGGCCGGGCCGGATTCGACGATTCGCACGGGATAGTCACGAGCAATCTCCGGTGTCACCAGGCCACCATTCGACTGCATCACATGCAGCGGAGCGGAAAATCCCTTTTGCGCCAGGGCGTCCTGCAGCGTATCGAGGTAGCGGGCCACAATGGGTTTGACGAAGGCATTCGCCAGTGTGGTGCTGGTACGCTCGTATTCTCGGATGCGGGGCGATACATCGCAGGACGCGGAGACGGCGAGGGACGGCGCGCGCTCCGCAAGATGGCGGACCGCCACGCGTTCGTGATCCGCATTGGCATAGGAATGCAGGAACACGATCGCAGCGGACTCGATGCCTTCAGCCATGACACGGTCGATGGCGCTATCGAGGCTTTGAAGATCGATCGGCGTGACGACATCACCGTCCGCATCGATGCGTTCGGTCACTTCGTAGATGTGGCGCCTGCGGGTCAGAGGTTCCGGCTTGTGGAAGTAGAGATTGTAGGTCTCATAGCGCTTCTGGCGCGCGATGATGAGAACGTCCCGGAAGCCCTCGGTCGTCAGCAGGGCGGTCTTGGCCCCGCGCCGTTCGAGGATGGCGTTCGTCGCCACGGTTGTCGCATGGAGCAGCGCCCCGACTTCGTCAGCCTCCGTGCCGGTCTGCGTGAGTACGTCATCTAGGCCGTGGAGGACCGCTTGCGCCAAGTCGCTGGGAGTGGTCAGTGTTTTTGCAACGTGAAGAGCGCCCGAATCCGAATCGTGAAGGACGATGTCGGTGAAGGTTCCGCCGATGTCGAAGGCCAGTCGGATCATGGGGTCGGAAATTCCTAGGTCAGACAGTTTCGCGATGAAAAGAGCGCGCAAGTGTGATGTGTCGGGCCGCCGCCGTAAAGGCCACCGTGGCTGTGGGTCGGATGGATTGGATGCGCTACCTTGTGTGGCGCACAAAGGAGGGGATGACCGTGGAGTATCAACAGATTTTGTTCGAACGCACGCACGAGGGGCGTGTCGTTCAGGTGACATTGAATCGGCCTGAGAAGCTGAACGCGCTGGGTTGGCGGCTTTTCGAGGAGTTAATCGATGTCACGGATGCATTGGCGGACGATCGCAGCGTGACAGTGCTCGTGCTGACGGGTTCGGGAGACAAAGCCTTTTGCGCGGGGGCGGACATCGACGACGTCTCCGATCTGGATGGCAGGGGATTCCGAAAGTTCTCGGGCCAGGTCGTGGAGATTTATCGGCGTCTGCGAGCACTGCCCCAGGTGGTCGTCATCGCCGCCAACGGTCTTGGATTCGGCGGAGGCTGTGCGCTGGTGATGGCGGGAGACATGGTCATCGCCGCGCCGCACGCCCGGTTCGCCCAGCCCGAGATCAATGTCGGCATCGTCGGTGGTGCGGCATTGCTTCCCCGACACCTCAACCGTCGGGCGCGCGCTTTTGAAATGGTGCTACTCGCAGAACGGATCGATGCCCAGGAGGCCAAAGACCTCGGGCTCGTGACGCGGATCGCAGACGAGGGAAAGCTCGACGAAGCGGTGACCGAGGTGGTCGCGCAGTTGCTCGAGAAGCCCCCTCAAGTGCTGTCGATGGCCAAAGAGGCGATGGTGCGCGGCGAGGACGCCGCCGACAACGTGTCCGCCTTCGCATTGCAACAGGATCTCGCAGCGGTGGTTTTCGATCTGCCCGAGCGCGAGGCACAAATGAACGCCTTCCTGAACAAAGGCAAGTGACGCGCCAAAAACCTAAAGTCAGAGACTTGCTACATTTCCACGCCGTAGTCCCGACGCGCTGATTCCGCGGTGACAAATCCAGACCGAACGTCCTCCAAGACCCGGTCGGCTGCTCTCTCGGCGGGGTTGCCGAACCCGCCGCCGCCGGCCTCCAGTCGTGTCAGGCAGTCACCCGGCTGTAGCACGAAGTGACCCTTGTGCGGCAGCAACTTGCCGTTGATGCGATTCTCGCGAGGCGTTCCCGGATGTCCTCCGAGGAAGCCGCGCGCCGGATGGGCCGTCCGAAAGCCGAGCACATCGAGATGAATCGGCGAGGTCGTGTCGTTGCGCAGGTCGGTGTACTGACCCAGACCGCCTCGCGCCGCGCCGACACCGCCGGAGTCGGGTATCAATCCACGCCTGATCACGGTCACACCTGTCAGCCGTTCCCAGGCTTCGGTCGGGATGACGGCAATGCTGGCCGGGGTAGAGGTTGTTGCGGTCCCGTCATGTCCCTCGGCCGCGCCCAGTCCGCCGGAAGACTGATAGAGCGTGATGAACGGGTGACCGGAAGGATCTGTACCCCGCACGGTCAGTACATTGATCATGGCTGAATCCGCCTGAACCCTCCCGGGCAGGGCTTGCGCCAGCGTGCCGAAGATGAGCGGGACCGTGAAATAGCCGATGGTGTGACGGGCGGCCGTGGGGAACGGAGGCCGGGCGTTCAGGATTGAACCCTCAGGTGCCTTGATCTCGATGGGAGCGGCGAACCCTGAATTGTTGGGAAGCTCCGAGACCGTGAGGCACTTCAGGGCGAACAGGGAGTAGGAGCGTGTGAACACGAACGGCACGTTGATGCCCTGTGGAACACAGGGATTGGTGCCGTTGAAATCAGCCATCAATGTGTCGCCGGCAACGTCGATCCTGCATGCCAGCGTGACATCGTCATCGACACCTTCCACAGCGATACTGCTTTCGTAAGTGCCATCGGGAATTTCGGAGATGCGAGAACGCGTCGTGGCTTCGGTGCGGGCAAGGATGGCCTGCGACAAAAGACGCAGATCATCCATTCGATATTCATCCATGAAATCGAGAACCTGGCGTCCGACGACTTCGTTGCAGGCAACGTTGGCCTTGATATCGCCCAGCACCTGTTCGGGTGCGCGAACATTGCTTCGAACCAGATCCTCAATGAAAGGCAGAAAACAGCTCTTCTCAGCGATACGGATGACGGGAAGCCTCAAGCCCTCCTGGTATATCTCTGACGCCCCCGAACCGAATCCTAAGCCGCCGATGTCCGGCAAATGGCTGATGCTCATGGCGTAGGCGACAATGCGGTCTTCGCGAAACACCGGCCGCATCACGCTGATATCGTAAACGTGCCCGGTGCCCATCCAGGGGTCATTGGTGGCGAGGACATCACCCGGCCTGAGTGTCGAGGGCGGATAGCGCCGCAACATGTGGGCGAGGGTGTCCGGCGTGGAACCCGTGAATGACGGGATCGACTGCGTGCTCTGGGCGATGAGATGGCCGTCGCTGTCGAGCAGCACGACGGAGAGGTCGTAGGATTCCCGAACCACCATGGAGAACGAGGCCCGCACCATGGCGGACAGGCCCTCGTCGACAATACTCACCAAGCGATCCCAGAGAATCCCCAGGCTGACGGGATCGAGGCCGACTTCCTGCGAGGAGTCCGAAGTGAGCGATTCGCTGACTTGAGCCATGAATTCAGATACTAGCGGTTCCTGCGGGATACAGGGAGGGCCGGCTCGCCGCGACACGGATTTGCATTTGGCCGGGAACTAGGGTGCACTCATACCGTCGGTCAGGGCCATTGACTCGACCTGTTCAAACCCGGGAGAACGCTGCCCCATGAAACTTTACGGTTTCTACCAGTCCTCCAACGTCTATCGCGCGCGTGTTGCATTGAACCTGAAAGGCCTGCCGTACGAGGACGTGATCGTCAACGTGCTGAACGGCGACACCAAAACCGCCGAATACCAGGCCCTGAACCCGCAGGCCAAGATCCCGGCGCTGCAGGACGGAGAGGTGGTCGTCACGCAATCCCTCGCCATCATCGAGTACCTGGACGAGAAGTTCCCCGATCCACCGCTGTTGCCCGACGACTCGGTGGGCCGCGCCCGGGTTCGGAGCATTTCAATGGGGATCGTTGGCGACACTTTTCCCCTGCTTCCGAGCCGGATCCGGAACGTGCTGGCGAACGAGCTTCAGCAGGATGAAGCGGGTGTGCGACGCTGGTGTCACGACTGGGTGTGTCGGGGTTTGGCGACCCTGGAAGCCTCTCTCTTGGGCGATCCGGCGACAGGAATGTATTGCCACGGTGACACCCTGGGAATGGCCGATATCTGCCTCGCTTCGATTATCCGGGTCTCTCACCGCTATGGGTGCGACCTGGCGCCATTTCCCACGGTGACCGCGATCTACGATCGATGCGTGGAAATGCCCGCCTTCGAGAAAGCGTTGGCGCAAAACCAGGTGGATGCCCCGCCGGACTTCAAGGGCTGGTAGCCAGTAAAGTGTTCTAGCGTCCCGCGCCGCCCGTGCGCTGCCTGACAACGAGGACGCTGGCGGCAGAGGCGATGATCATCATCGCCACCGCATAGAAGAGCCAGCTGGGCTGACCTGCGTCCATGAAGGCGCCGATCACGACCGGCGCGACGGTTCCACCGACGTCGAGACCGGAGTATACAAACCCGAAGACACGCCCGGTTGCGCCGGGTGGAGTCGCCCGTCTGACAATCAGGTCGCGCGACGGCATGGCGGTACCCATGGCAAATCCGGTCAGGCCAAATCCGCCAAACATCACCCAGAAGGGTAGTTCCAGGCCGCCCATGGCGATGAAGACCGCCGCCGTGAAAATGAAGGTGACGGCAACAATCTTTCCAGGATCCTGTACGCGATCCGCCGTGAAACCGCCGGCTATCGTGCCAAGGGCGCTGACCGCGAGGTAGAGTGTCAATGCGGATCCCGCGAGCGCTAAATCCACGCCGTAGATCGTATTCAAGGCGGTAACCGAGAACGACTGGATGCCGAACTGGCCCATCGCCAGGAACACGAAGAAGACGAACGACGCCAGAATTGCGACATTGAACAGGAACGAGAACCTCGAGGTCGGCTGCCCATCCTCGCTTGTCGCGTCATGCCCTCGGTGCGCGTCACTCTCGTCCCGGAGCAGAGATCCCTGCCATGTAAGGAAGCCGGCAAGTGCGAGGCCCGCAGCGCCGATCGTTACCATGGCATATTGCCATCCGATGGTGGTCGCCATCGCGATCATGACGATTGGCGCCAGAGTCCATCCCACGTTGCCACCGACGGTATGGACACTGTAGGCGCGGCCCAGACGGCTCTCGCTCACCGAGCTCGTGAGAATCGAATAGTCGGCGGGGTGGAAAACGGAGTTTCCGATCCCAGCGATTGCGGACAGGACGATGAATGCCGGATAGGTAGGCAACAGTCCCATCAGCAGAAATGAAAGACCGAGGAGAGAGATGCCGGTGATCAGCACTCGCCGTGCGCCGATGCGATCAACGAGAAACCCCATCGCAGGCTGGGCGATGCCCGATGTAACGAAGAAAACCGTGCTCAGCAGGCCTAGTGCAGTGTAGGAGACGCCGAGGTCGTCCTTGAGAATCGGGAAGAGCGGCGGCAGCGCAAGCTGAAAGAAGTGGCTGACGACGTGGGCGCTGCCGACCAGGCTTATGACCTTGACGTCCTGGGCGAGTGGTGCGGTTGCGGTTGTGGTCAATGGGATACCCTGAGCCGGCCTATCCAGCAGATTGAAAGGTCTTCGTCAACCAAAGTGATAGGCTTGAGTCCTTGCCCAAATCGCATTGGACGCACAGACATGTGAAACGGCCTGAGGTGAATGTCCTTGCAGAATCGATATGAGATCGCATATGTCGTTGCGGCGTATCTGTGTTGTATCTGCTCGTTAGAGCGAAGGGTTTGTGATGTTTGGTAAGTTTTTGACCATCATTCGAGGTCATCCCCCCGTTGTCGCGATCGCGGGGGTCGGCGGCGCTCTCTCATTAGGCGGCCTACCTGTTGGTAGCACAGTTTGTGACGACCGAGGCGCAAAATCGCTTTGCGATTCCTGCGACCGACCAGGTCCGCCTTATCGGCGATGCGTTTTCCCGTTATCTGGGCGAAGTGGAATCGCTCGGTGCGTTCTACGATGCCTCGGAATTTGTCGACCGCAACGAATTCTCCACGTTTACACGCTCCGTAATTTCGCAGTTCCCCGGTCTCCAGGCTCTCGAGTGGGTTCCAAGGGTTCCAGGAAGCGAACGCGAGGAATTTCTCGCGCGTGCACTGGCAGATGGGTTCGCACGCTTCGAAATTTCCGAGCGCGCCAAGGACGGTTCGCTGGTGCGAGCCGGCGAGCGAGAGGCCTATTTCCCGGTGTATTACGTCGAGCCTTTGGCCGGAAATGAAGCAGCGATCGGCTTCGATCTTGCATCCAATTCTGCGCGTAGAAGTGCGCTGGACACCGCGCGTGATCAGGGCGCGATGACCCTTACTCAAAGGATTACGCTGGTCCAGGAGACCGGATCTCAGGCCGGTGTACTGGCGGTTCTACCTGTGTATGAGGGGGGAGTCGTTCCCACGACGTTAGAAAGCCGACGCAACTCGTTGCGCGGATACGTCCTCGGTGTACTCAGGATCGGAGAGGTGCTCAAACTTGTGCTGGACCCGATTGAAGGGGACAACAGGTTTGATGTCTCTCTGTTCGATCTGGGTGCTGAGCCAGACAAGAGCCTACTGCATTTCGAAGCACTCAATCACGCTGCTCATCAAACAGCTTCGACGCTTGACGACCACCTCAGTAGTGACCATCACGTCTCTTCGAGCTTCCGCATGGCGGACCGCACCTGGGCCGTTGTGCTGCGGCCCCACGACAATCTGATCGGCCTCTTCGAAGTCCTTGCTCCTCTAGGTGCGGCCGCTTTCCTCATTTTTCTGACGGGTGTTCTCGCCCTTTTCGTCTTCAATGTCAGGACGCGTGCAAGCGACATTGCGCTGCGGGTTCAAGAACGAACGCTGGCGCTTCAGCAGAGCGAATCCCAGATGCGGTTGATCGCGGATTCGGTTCCCGCAAATATCACTTTCTTCGATACTGAACGTGTCTTTCGATTCGTAAACGACGGAGCGCTCACCGGGTATGGAAAGCCGAGGGAGTCGGTGGTGAACCATCCGGTTCAAGAAGTCCTCGAGGTCCCCGCGTACGAGAAGCTGTCTCCTAATATCGAACGTGCACTGGCAGGCGAGAGGGTCACGTTTGAGGAGACCATCAACTACCCGGACGGTGGCTCGCGCGATGTCACAGGCGAATACATTCCACACGTGGATGATCGGGGGGTGCTGGAGGGCGCCTTCGCCCTTGTTCTCGACATATCGGAACGCAAACAGGTCGAGGAAAGTTTGCGCGAGGCGAACGAAGTCGCCGATGCCGCGAGACGCGCCAAGAGCGAGTTTCTGGCCAACATGAGCCACGAGATCCGCACACCCCTGAACGCCGTAATTGGGCTCAGCGAGCTCATGCTCAAAACCAAGCTGTCCAACCGCCAACGGCAGTTCGTCAGCAATATCCAGTCATCCGGTCAAAACCTGCTCGAATTGATCGGGGACGTACTCGATTTCTCGAAGATCGAGGCCGGACAGCTCGAGCTGGAGATGACGCGGTTCGAGATCGCCGACGTGATGGAGGGAATTGGCAATTTCGCGCTAATCACGGGCGCGGAGCCGGACTCTCCATGTCAATGGGAAAAGTCACTCACGGCGGCTGTATTGCAGACCAAGCTTCTGGCGGAAGCGAAGGCGGCCGGCTAGTCGTTCACCATTGAGTTGCTGGCACAAACTTCAATGGTGCGATTGGCAGGATCGCGACTGATCCCCACTGGATCTTCACCTCGTTCGATGGCCTCGAGCGCTTCCTTGAGGCGTCGACGGAACAGGACCACCCCTTTGTCCGACGTGGCGAGATGTTCCAGGGCATGGATCGCGATGGGGCCCTGGCTCACCTGCGCCTCGCGGTCGTCCGGGTCCCGCTGAGTCTCCTCATAGCTGCGGCGTGGCGCCTGGGTCGCGCTGACCCGACCTTCCTCTCCCTCCGCCAGGAGTGATGGGACCGTCTTACCGTCGACCACGCGTAGCGATTCGATGTGAAAGCCAATTGTGTGGGTGCTGTCCACGGGGACCCACCAACCGATGAGGCGCGATTTCTCGTGCATGGTTTCGTCCTCAGCGAAAAATGGGTCCGGGATCGAGCGCGCGTTGGGCACGAAGTTCTCGGCGACGCGTGTGTATTGGCGGCCGTCTTCAAACTTCGATGTCCGCACGTATTTCATCCCGAACGGGGTCTCTTCGAAGTCGAGCTGCCATTCGCCGTGGTCGCCGAACAACTCGGTGAAATGCGACACGTTGATGCTCTGGTGCAGGAAGGCAGTGTGGACAGGGTCCATCGCGTTTTCCTGGATTTGCAGCCAGTTACACTCCGCAATGGCACCGCGGCTGATGTTTCGATAGGCGGTCAGGACGACGCCGTCGCCGGTGAGAATGTCGAATTCGGGAAATTCCGGTTGTCGTTCGGGTGGACCCATGTAGGCGAAGACCAGCCCGCCGAATTCATGTGTCGGATACCAGGGCTGGCGGACCCGATCCTTGCTGGTGCTGTCCTCCGGCTCCGCCGGTTGCTCCAGGCACCGGCCTTCCGGGTCGAAGAGCCAGCCGTGAAAACAGCAACGAATACCGTTCTCTTCGATCTTGCCGTACTCCAAAGAAGTGCCACGATGGGCGCAATGCCGATCGACGAGCCCCGTGCGACCTTGGCCATCCCTGAAAGCCACCAGGTCCTCTCCGAGGATGCGGATGGCCTTCGGCAGGTCATTTAATTCATCGGAGAGGCAGAACGGCTGCCAGTAGCGTCGCATGAGCTCGCCCATCGGCGTGCCGAACTCGACGTGCGTCAATTCAGCGTTTTCCTGAGGGCGCTGTGCGATCCTGCCGTAACCGGTCATCTCGTTCATCGATGCCTCCTTAATGCTCCTCATTTTCCCGCCACGAGTTGCAAAGGTGCCGATCATTTCGCAATGCGCGGGATTTCGTTATGGACTCTGATATCAATCCCCTCTGACGCGCGCAACTTGATTGGCTCTACAGGCTGATCATAAGCCATGACCTGACGCACCGGTTCGAATCGACATGATTAGGTAATCTTCTGTGACGACGATAGTGCCCTCATTCACATGTTGGCCGTGGATCGTCACACATTCGCCTACGAAAGGCGATAAGCACGGGGTAATAACCGCGTCAGGGCACCAGGATGCTCGAGCCGGTGGTGAGGCGTCCCTCAAGATCACGGTGGGCCTGCGCGGCCTCAATGAGTGGGTAGCTCTGGCCGATCTCTATTTTGATCGTGCCGTCGGCGACAAGCCCGAAAAATTCTCTGGCCCGGGCCTCGAGCGCCTCGCGTGTGGCGACGTGAATGGGGAGCCCGGCCCGCGTCACCCAGATTCCATTGGCCGACAACCGGTTGAGATCGAGTGGTGCCGGCATGCCTGATGCAGAGCCATAAAATGCCAGACTTCCCAGGTGCTGCAGACATTCGACGCCGATCACGGCCGGTAGTTCCGCGGAAAGATTACCGACGCGGTAGTAGATGTCACGATAGTTGACTCCGATCGCAGCGTGGCGCACCAGTGCTTGCCCCGGTCCCGGCTCGGGCACGTCCACTTCCTCCACGCGCAAAACTTCGGGCCCACCTGTTTCGTGGTAGCGCACCGCCGTCGTCGTAGTCGTCGTCAAGTCCTTCCCATCGTCATGTCGCTCATTCCTGACGTTCCTAAGAAGATTCAAGTGCCGAATTCGGACGCAACTCGGAATGCCGAAAAGATGGAACAATGATCTACATCAAGGTGCCGAACGAGCAATCTGTTCCACGTTGGCTTACTGATTGCCAACCGTTGGTTGGCTTCCTTTGGTGTCAAATTTAGTGGTGGAGGTAGAGTGGTGAATCTGACAGGGGACGAAGTTTTTTTTGACCGTGATGACCTGATCGTCAGTAAGACGGACCTCACAGGTCGTATCACCTATGCAAACCATACGTTCCTGGAGGTCGCGGGGTACGACGAAGCGGAGTGCCTCGGCCAGCAGCACAACCTCATTCGCAATCCCAACATGCCGAGGGCGGTGTTCAAACTGTTATGGGATACGGTTTCCGAAGGAAAAGAGATATTCGCCTACGTGGTCAATTCCGCCAAATCGGGTGATTACTACTGGGTCATTGCGCACGTCACACCGAGTATGCAGAACGGCGAAATCGTCGACTATCATTCCACGCGCCGTGTGCCCAATCCGGAAACCATCAAGGACATCATCATACCGCTTTACGACAATCTGAATGCCATCGAACAGAACAATCCGAGTATGAAGGACGGCCTCGAAGAATCGGTGAACACGTTGCTCGCGATCCTGGCGGAAAAAGGGGTCAGCTACGATGAATTCATGTCCGGGTTGATGAGGAACGACTGAAATGTTCAGAAAAAGTAGCAAGCCGACGGTTGTGCTCAGCGTGGTGCGTCCCGAGCGCATCGACGAAATTCTGAGTGTCGTAGACATGGTCTGCCAGGGTGACTTCGAAGCACGAATCATGAATGAGCCTGTTGAGGAGGGGGCGGAGCGGCAGCTCTGCCTTAAGATCAACGAGATGATCGACCGCGCGGACGCATATGTCCGGGAATCGACAGCTTGCCTAGGCTTCATTACGGAAAATCAATACTTCCGACGTATCGCCGAGCACGGAATGCTGGGTGCCTACGGGGAAGCATCACGCGCGATCAATGCGGCGGCGGACGGAATCGAGATAAAGATGAAGAAGTTCGCAGAGATGGTTGAGACCATAAACTCTGCGGCGGCGAAACTGAATGCAAGTGCCTTATCACTGGGCGACACGGCAAACCTGACCAAAGAAAAGGCGACCACCGTTTCGGCAGCGGCCGAGGAAGCTGGTTCCAATACCCAGACCGTCGCTTCAGCGGCAGAGGAACTAAACGCCTCAATTCAGGAGATCAACCGCCAGGTCGCACAATCGACCTTAATGGCGGCTGACGCTGTTGCCGAAGCGGAGAAAGCGAACGAGCTCGTCAATGGGTTGTCCAAGGTTTCGCAGGAAATCGAAGGTATGGTCAGCCTGATCAACGATATTGCCGACCAGACCAATCTTCTGGCGTTGAACGCGACGATCGAGACGGCGCGTGCCGGAGACGCCGGCAAGGGCTTTGCTGTGGTTGCATCAGAAGTGAAAAGTCTGGCTGGAAAGACCGCGAACGCTACGGACGAGATCAAATCCCAGGTGGCACAGATCCAGTCGGCGACGGGCACCGCGGTTCATTCGATTGTCGACATCTGTAAAAAGGTCGCTGCGTTCAATGAAAGCGCGGGCGCGATCGCCGCGGCAATCGAGGAGCAAGGCGCGGCGACGCAGGAGATAGCCCACAACGTACAGGAGGCGTCCTCCGGTGTGACCGAAGTCACGTCCAGTATCGTCGGTGTCAGCGACAATATTGGGCAAGTGAATCAGATCACTCAGGAAGTGACGGCAGTGGCGAACGAACTCACCGGGCAGGCCGAAGACCTGGCGCAGGTGCTGAACGGCTGACCGGGAGTGCGTAACCTAATTTCTTGACGAGACGTAGCTATTGCATGCCTCCCTGTCACAGTAGATGCGGGCATCGCGAGTGGAATTCAAAAACATCAGCCGATTGCCATGACGCAAGTTGCGTTAAGCACGTGAGGGCCGATCCGCCGCAGCGGAATCAATCCATCCAGTCAGGCACCGTGTTTCGCAAAAGTTGGTCACAATAAGTGCCGGAAGCCAGAGCCGTTCGACAGAAATCCGAAAGCTTGCCTCCCCGTCAGGGCCTACCTACGATGTCCTCCAGACCGGGAATTTGAGGACAGATAGGGCAGATCACCATGAGCCAGAGCGCTGTATCACAAGATGAGATGCTACCTGCCGAGACGTACGTCCTCTCGAAGAAGGATGAAGCTACGTATGTCCCTGGGCGACGCGAATGGATGAAATACCGGGAGTTGGGCGTCACGGCGGCCAGTGGGGGGCGAATTCGCGCTCAAGTGACGTCGTCCTCGCAGGGTCTTTCGGATCCGACCGGCTGGCACGCCCATCTTTGCGAGGGTCAGTTCGTCTACGTGCTGAGCGGCTGGGTCGAACTGGCATTCGGAGCCGACCACGTCATCCGGGTCGAGGAAGGAGACTCCGTATATATTCCCGGCGGGACACCGCACAACGAAGTCGCAACGTCGGACGCGTTCGAGCTTTTGGAGATGTCCGTGCCGGCGGATATGGGAACAGAGGCGTGCGAACCGCCGACGAGTTAATACGTCCCCACATCGGCGTCGGTGCTGCAGACCAAACTGCTCGCGGAGGCGCGCGTTTCCGACTAACGCCGATCGGTAAAATAGTTCGAATACACACCCCCTCTACACTCCCCCCTGCAAGGGGGGAGGCAAGATTTAGAGATGTCGCTAACTAGATTCCTCCCTCTAGCAGGGGGAGGGCTGGGTGGGAGTGGTTTGTTCCTGTGGAGCCGGATCAATTAAGCGGTGCCGCGCAGAACTCCCATGCCGGTTATCCATTCGGGTATGATGTCGTAGTAATCGAGGGTGTACTCGGGCGTCTCCGCTGAGGCTGCCGCGAGCGCAGCCGCGGCGGCAACCCAGCAGCGTACCTCGTGGCCGCCAAATCCCGCTTGTTCATCCATCATCTCGTCTGTCCAGCCATCGAATATTTCCAATTCGCCGGCCATCAGGTGTTTCAGAAACCGCCGGTCAAATTCCTCGCTGGGGGGCAGGACCGGTCCTTCTCCCTGACACATCGCTTTCGCCATTTCGACGACGCGGGCCTCGCGGCGGGCGAATTCCTCCGGTGTCGCCACGTTGCGTTTGACCACACGGTTGACGATCTTCTCATCATTGAGGTCGATGACCGGTGTCGGCGGGTCGTGGGACAGCCCGCCGGAGCCGACAACGACCACGCGTTTGTCGAGGCCAGCCAGGAAGTGGCCCACAGCAGCGCCCAGCTCGCGCACGCGCCGGAAGCTCGGCCGCGTGATCGCCGCACAGTTCACGACGATGGGCAGGACCGGGTAGGTGGCGAGGCCGCCCACCAGCTTCAGCAGCGGGATTGTGGTTCCATGGTCGACGCGCATGTCATAGGAGAACGCCGGGTCGAAGCCTTCGTCCGTCAAGTGCCGAAAGCAGGCCATGGCAATGTCTTGAGGCACATCCAAGGGTCCGGGTTCGATTCCCCAGTCATGGCTGCCATGCGCGGCCGCAGCGATTACGAAGCCCGGCATGAGGTCATAGAAGAGGCCCCCGAAATGATCCGGACCGAGCACGACGATGAGCTCGGGTTCCTGGTCCTCGAGCCACTTCCCGGCTTCGGCCACAATGTTGAAGAAGGCCTCTTCCTGCGATTTATCGGAAGGAGACAGCGCGCCCATCATGAGCGGGCTGTGCGACATGCAGACGAGTGAAAGGGACATGGCAGTCTCCTGACTGGGGCGCTCACCTGACTGGGGCTGTCCCCGACGGCAAGCTAGTCTACGAAGAGAAGCCTCGCCACGAAAGCGCCCGGCTCCACCATCAGGCCGGGCACGGGTGT
This sequence comes from Alphaproteobacteria bacterium UBA2966, assembly GCA_002348365.1. Lineage (GTDB taxonomy): Bacteria > Pseudomonadota > Alphaproteobacteria > UBA2966 > UBA2966 > UBA2966. The sequence continues at coordinate 44,734 of DEBC01000081.1, forward strand.
CCGCTCAGTCCAGGAGGCTTGGCCGTGCGTCTACCTCGGCAAACCAGCGCGCCACATTGGTGAGATTCTCAGGGATAGAGACTTCGATGCGTTCAGCCAGCCGGATCATCTGGTGTGCCGTGATATCGGCGATGGAGAAATTTTCGCCGGCGATAAACCGGTTGTTGGCGAGTTGGTCATCCATCCGCGCCAGCAGGATCAACAGCGCGTCCTTTCCGCGCTGGGTGATTTCCGGGTGCTGCGGCAGGTCATTGCGTGTGCCTGGGAGTACGCGGCCCTCGAAATTGGGGATCGCGTTTCGCAAGGCATGCATCACCGGCAGGTAGCCGTCCAGTTCCATGCGGCGGTCCCACATCTGGATGACAGCGCGCTCCTTGGAATCCCGTCCCATCAGGGAGGGATCGGGATGAAGATCTTCGAGATACCGGCAGATCGCGACCGATTCGCCGATGAATGTTCCGTCATCAAGTTCGAGCACGGGCACGACCGAGAAGGGGTTCATGGAAAGAAAGGGTTCCTCGAACTGGGCCCAGTTGCGTAAATCGACCTCCACGATGGGCACATCTATTCCCTTCTCGGCCATGAAAATGCGTACACGTTGCCCGTTTGGGGCGGGGTTGAAGTCGTGGAGTTTCATGTGACTACCTACTGAATCAGGTGGGTGGTGTTTGCGCCGACTTTAATCAGGTCGCCAGCATGGCGCCAGTTGCCGGTCAGCGGTCTGAGGGAGCCGGTGGAATTGTCTTCTGCGCCTTGATCGCTACACTTTCCGCAAGAGCAGCAGCGAAGAAACGTGTGGGCAGGGGAGACGCATCATGGCGGCAACGGTGCCAGGCTATCCAGAGATCAACGAGCGCAGCCGCGGCTGGCTGCGATATCTCCACCGCAAGGCGACCACCCCGGACAACTGGGATAAGGACAGCCGTCCCCACCCGCACTGGGACAACATCAGCGGCGAGCCGCGGCGTTCCTGGTACCGCTTCGACCTGTTCGAATCGAGTTACGCCATGGGCCTCATGTGCGACTCGACACCTGCGTGGCGCGAGGTCTACAGCACCGTCCTCGATGAGCTTGCCTTTCGCTATACCGGCTGGTGGGCCGCCGAAGACTGGCTGACCCAGATCGGCGAAGACCCCTGCCGCGATCAGTATCCAGACGAATGGCTCGAGGCATGGATCCCGGAGTTCCTGCGAGGACGCTACGACACGCCGGGTTGGACGGCCGACGGAGTCGAGCCGTGGGGACTCCAACCCGATCCCATCAGGGCGGATGGTGCGTTATGGCTGAAGGGCAACTTCCTCATCGTCCTGGGTCTGCACAAGTACGTCAGCAACGACGACAAGTGGAACGAGCCGTTCGAGACCATCCGTGACGGCGAAAACACCTACACCTGGACCTATACGGGTGTCGCCGAGCACCTCGCCAAACAGTGGTCCTCCCGGCCCGAGGGATGCCACTGCGAGAACACAAAAGTGTGGCCGATATGACTGGCGCCCGCGGGCCTCGGTCTGAGGCTCCATGACGTCAACTTCCGCAGCGACCTCCATCTCGTTTTCGACAACTGGTGGGAGTACGCACTGCAGCACTACATTCCGATGCGGGATGGTGAGGTCGGTGACTGGTACACCAACTATTACGACCCGATCATCGAATACAACCACAAGGTCAGTATGCGGCCCGACGGATCCGGGTCATTCTTCTGGGGGAACTACGACAAGTTCCTCATGGTTCTCGGCCTGGCACCGCAACGAAAGGACGTGGCGCACCAGTTCTTCAATTCGGCCGTCGAGTGTTTTGGCTGGCGATCGCTCGAGCCCGCGGTGGAGCCGCCCGGCAATCCACGCGCCACGCTCTACGGCCTGGCCTTCGCCTGCGAGTTCGGCGACGACGCGATCTTCGCCAAGCTCAAACCGGTTGCCGAGGCCCAGCACGAGCCGACACTCGACCCCGAGACCCTGGAGTTCACCTGGGGCTTCGGCCTGAACGAGGCGCATCCGCGCGGCCAGTTCAATGCATCGGCTGCGATGGTGGAGTCGATCAGCGAGGGGGCCTGGTGGCGGCTGTTCAACGAACCCAACCTACGCAAGTTCATCGATCCTACCGTTTGCGGCGTGGACTTCCCGACCGTGTGCCTGAGCCAGGCGATCTACGACGAGGTGCGCCGCACACTGGTCGTCGCGACCGACGCCGGCGTGCCGGCCGCGCGGGGCAAGCCCACGACCTTCCGCGTCACCAACGTCAATCCGCAGGCCTGCACGGTCATCGCGGACGGCGAGAAAAGCGATGACTGGCGCGAGGTGGATGGTGATATCGAGATCTCGACTACCGTTGGTGAGCACACATTTTTAGTCAGGCTGGCCTGAGCAAACCAGCGATCGGCGCGTTCTTCTGGCGTTGAAACGCCTTAAGCATTCGGAGGCTTGATATGGATGCTCCAGTCTGCCTTGTAGCGGGTGTTGGACCTGAAATGGGAACCGGCGCGCAAATTGCCCGCCGCTTCGCGAACGGCGGGTATCGGGTTGCCATGATCGCCCGCGACAGGGACCGTCTGGTAGATCTCGAAGGCAAAATCGAGGGGTCCAAAGCCTTCCCCTGCGACATGGCCGACCTGGATGCCCTTGTTGAGACCGTGGGCGCGGTCGGAAAGGATCTCGGTTCCCCGTCGGTGATGGTCCACAACGCGCGCCGCGCCGTTCGCGGTAGCCTCCTGGAACTCGATCCCAAGGATCTGGAGAAGAACTTTCGGGTCAATACCACAGCGCTGCTCTACCTGGTTCGCGAGACCCTGCCGGCCATGCTGGAGGCGGGAAAAGGGAGCATCCTGGTCACGGGCAATACCGCATCGACTCGTGGCAAGACCAATATGGGATTCGTTGCTTCGACCAAAGCGGCGCAAAGGATCCTGGCGGAATCCATGGCTCGCGAATACGGCCCGAAAGGCATCCACGTGGCCTACTTCATCATCGACGCGGCGATCGATACGCCCAACACGCGTCCAGTGGCGTATCCCGACAAGCCGGATGAGTTCTTCATGAGTCCCGCGGCGATCGCCGAGGAGATGTATCACGTCGCCCATCAGGACCGGTCCGCCTGGTCATTCAGCGTGGAACTACGACCCTTTGGCGAAGTTTGGTGAGCACAAAAATTTCCCTCCCCCTGCAAGGGGGGAGGACTTAAGTGGACACTGTCTCACCCTAGAGTATTTCTGCAGATCAGATTCATGCGCCTGAGTCGGACGAGATATCCACTGTGGGGAGGCTTCAAGCCTAGATATCGAGTTAAGAGATTCTCCTTCCCCCTTAGCAGGGGGAAGGCCGGGATGGGGGTGGACGTTGTTTGCGGCAACTTAGGTGCTGAAAATCACAACAACGCCCCTGCAATGGGGAGAATTTATTGTTGTGTCAGGCAGGCGCGGGGCGCTCCAGGGGTCGCTCGTCGATCGGGTAGTGGATGATGGCGGCGAAGACGCCGAGTACCACGGAGATCCACCAGGCAGTGTCGTAAGAACCGGTGAGGTCGAATAGTCTGCCGCCCGCCCAGGAACCGAGAAACGCACCGATCTGGTGACTGAAGAAGACGACCCCGAACAAAGTTGCCATGTATTGCGGCCCGAAGATCTGTGCCACCAGTGCTGACGTCACGGGCACAGTACTGAGCCACAGCAGGCCCATCGTCGCACCGAAAAGGATGGCATTTTCCGGCGTCGCCGGAAGCATTACGAACCCGGTAATGGAGATAGCACGGCCCAGGTAAAGCAGACACAGAATCCGCTTCTTACTGAAACGGTCCCCCAAGATGCCTGCGACAAAGGATCCGATGACGTTGAACAGGCCCACGGTCGCCAAGGCCCAGGCGCCAACATCTGCCGAGAGACCACGATCCACGATGGAGGCGGGCAGGTGTGTGCCGATGAACAGAACATGAAATCCGCACACGAAGAAACCTGTGTTCAGCAGCAGGAAGCCTCTGTGTCTTGCCGCCTCATGCATCGCTTCCCGGAAGCTCTGCGTCATTGTCGTGGCGGTTTCGGGACGGCCGCGTAGCATTGGCGCCATGAGAACCATGATGAGCGCGATGGCCCCCAACAGCAGGAAGGCCGTCTGCCAGCCATAGGCGTCGAGAAACGCCTGTCCGATGGGCACCATGATGAACTGTCCAAAGGACGTTGCGGCACCCACGATACCGATAGCGAATGCGCGGCGCCGGGGAGACACAGCCCGGCCCACGGCTGCGAACGCCACCCACATCCCGCATCCCGCCATGCCGAAGCCCATGAGGATGCCGATGGTCAGATGGGTGGCCAGTGGCGTGGTCGACCATGCCATAAGCGCCGTTCCGGCGGCGTACAGCAAGGTTCCCAGCAGTATCACGCGTCCTGAGCCGAAGCGGTCGGCAATCATTCCGGCAAAGGGTTGAGCGGCCCCCCACAGGAGTTGCTGGATCGCGATCGCGAGGGCGAAGACCTCGCGGCTCCATTCTAGATCGGTAGAGATAGGTTGGAGAAAGACCGCGAACGAGGATCTAATTCCGTAAGACAGCCCGCCAATCACACAGCCCGCGAAGACAATGAGAGCCAGGCTTCGAGTAACTCTGGCGGTCGGCGAGTTCGCGGGTTCGGTCATTGTGCGCATTAGGACGGAGCGCTTCCGTCCCAGTCGAATCGGTCAGGGAGCACGGGAATCTACCGTGCGGTGGACGCCTCAATAGGCGCAATGCGCGGGCTTGTAAACAGTCAGGCCGTGGCCCACACCAAGCGAATAGTCAGGCTGCGGCGTCGCCGGCTCGAAGGCAGCGTTGGACGGCGTCGACCAGGATCTTGCCAGTAAACGGCTTGAACAGCGCGATGTTGGCCTTCTGACGCTTGGCCTCGGAGAGGCTCTCCACGTCGCCTTCGGTGAAGCCGGAAATGGCAATGATGCGGGCGCCCGGATCGTGGCGGCACAACGCCGCGATGGTCTCAACCCCGCTGGCACCTGGTAACACGATATCGACGATGGTGATGTCGATGCGGCGGTCACAGAAGCAGTCGAGACCGTCCTCGCCGGTCTCGGCCTCGACCACATCGTAACCCGTGCTCTCCAGAACCCGCCGGATCCCTGTCCGGACGGTGACATCGTCGTCGATGACAAGCACATTCATCATGACGGTCTCCTTCCCCCGCGGCTGCCCCGGATCCTCTCAGATCGCTGATAAGGCAGCTGCTGTCACCGCACATATTACGGGAAAGCCGTTAAGAATTTCTAACGCAATGGTGGTGGTGCTACGGCCTAGCTACATCAAGCGCTTGAGCCAGGAAAGGAACATCAGGAGTACCGCGCAGATAGCGGTCATCATGTAAAGGGACGCCGCAAATCCGCCTGTCAGATCGTGGATGGCACCAACCAACACGGGACCGAGAACGCCGCCCACCTCAGCCGCCGAGAAGAACAAGCCCCCGGCGGCACCGGCGTTGCGTGAGTCGACCCCGCGCGACTCCACCAGCACGAGGATAGAGACGGCCATCATGGCACCCCGTGCCACGCCTTGGCACATGAGCCCGATAGCGAGCAGCGGGCCCGCGGACAGATGGAGCAGCATCGTCGCCACGCCGGCCGAGAGGATCAGCAAGCCCAGCACCAGCAGGCGCCGGTCCTCGGTGGCGAAGCGAGGGATGGTCAATGCCGCGAAGATGCCCACGGCCGTGGGCACCGAGGCCCAGAACCCGGCCGTGGCGGCATCCATTCCCCCGGTGCGCAGGATCTCGGGCAGCCAGTTGTTGAGGCCGTGGTTGAAGATGAACATACCGACGCTCATCACCAGGATGAGACGGACGACGGGCTCTGCCAAAAGTTCCCCGAATACCTGGATCTGAGAGCGCTTGGGCTCGGCCGCGATCTGCTGCTCCATGGTGCGGCTGGCGGGATGGGCCGAGATAAGGACCCACAGGACACCGCAAAGCACGGCGACCCCGGCGTAGGTGAAAAGCACTGCGCGCCAGTCCCCACCGTACAACGGCATCATTACGCTGTTGGTAAGCGACAGCGACATGATGTTGCCGATTGCCGGGCCCGAGATGTAAAGGCCCATGGCAATGCCACGTTCCTTGCCCTCGAACCACAGGCTCATCACCTTGGGCGCGCCGATGGAGATCAACGGGCCGCCGAGCCCGAACACGGCGACGGCCAGGAACATCGACAGGTAATCGTCAGCGACGCCCCGCAGGATGCCCGAGAGGGTGATCAACAGTGTGCAAAGCATGATCGAGCGGCGCGGTCCCATACGGTCGATCAGGGCGCCAGCGGGTAGTGACGCGCCGATGTAGACCAGCGGCCAGGCGCCCAGCACGGTACCCATGGCGCCGTGCGAGATGCCGAGCTCCGCTGTGATCGGTGCGACGAGGGGTGCCATCGACGCGACGAAAATGCCGAACGAGAAATAGATCAGCCAGACTCCGGCGAGCATGGCCCAGCGGTAAGGGTGTGTCGGGGCGTGGAAGGCGGATGCGTCTGGCGTCAGTTCACCGCCGCTGTCGGCTGTCATGGCCTCGTCAGTACAGGAGCCCGCGAACACGGGCAAGGTGGGCCGGCATCGCTACGCAATCCCTTCCCTCGATGCGAGAGCTGCGTTTTGCCCTTTCGACCCTAAGGTTTTGAAACTGACCACATACCC
>DEBC01000063.1 GCA_002348365.1 Alphaproteobacteria bacterium UBA2966
AGTTCTGGCGCGCAAAGTTTAAGCCCAACCGATGTGAAGATGTTGACCAGGAACGTGACGAATATCATCACCGACAACACTCGTGCATCGAATGCCCCGAGTTGAAACCCGAGCGCGGCAATCACGTATGCCATTTCTGCACGTCCGCACATGCCCACGCCCACGGAAAACGACTCGGTCCAGCTGAACTTTAGCAACCTTGCCATGCCCCCCTGCGCTCACGATCTGACCGACCAGCAGAACGATGGTCAATACGAGCACGAAAGCGAGGCTTTCGCCTTTGAGAACATCGAATGTGATGTGAAATCCGAGCGATATGAAAAAGATCGGTCCCAGGAAGGAATAGGCAATGCCCTCGAGGCGATCGGTGACCTTCTGCACAAGCTCGGCGCTGGCAACTTTCTCTTCAAAGAAAAGGCCGGCCATATAGGCGCCGAGGATGATGTGGAGACCGATGGCTTCGGCGACGAGCCCATACGCCAGGCCCAACACCAAGACAAAGGTAAAGCCGTGCCCGTCTCGGTTGCGGAACGGGTGTTTCAGCATTGGGAAGAACCAGTAACCCACCGCCAAACCACCACCGAAGAACAGCGCCACCTTGAAGGCGATCCAGCCCAACGCCATCGCGTCAACGTCGCCATGCTGAATGATTCCGAGAGCGAAACTGAATGCCACCAACGCCATGAGATCGTCGATAACACATGAGGCGACGACGACCCGCGCCACCCGTGTGTCGCGAAGGCCGAGGTCGTAAAGGATCTTCAATGTGATGACGACGGCGGTCGCCGTCATCGTCAGGCCCACGAAGACAGCTGGTATGATTTCCAATCCGAATGCGAGCGCCACGCCAAAGCTGACAAAAAACGGAACGATGGCGCCGACAATCGCAACTCCCAACGATTTCTTCAGTGCCGCAAAGAATTCACGCGGGGATGTCTCGACGCCGGTATGGAGCAACAGGAAGAAGATGCCCAGGTTCGCGAGCACTTCGATGATTTCGTTCGGTTCGACCCAGCCCAGAATCGCGGGACCGAGCAGGACCCCCATCGTGAGTTCGCCCATGATCGTCGGGAGTCCGATGCGCCGGAATACGACGGCGACTGCCCAGATGACCACCAGGAGAATAAGCAGATCACGGAATATGTGGTCCATCTATAACCCGCTTCGATGATCTGAACGCATAGCCGATTGATCGCGCATGCATCTAAATTGTCGGTGAATGTCGATAGGGATTCGGAACGTCGTCCCAGGGTGGGGCGGAAACATAGCGCATTGGCATGCAAATGCGAACACCCTTGTGGACCGGGTGACAACATCATTGGTGGCGGGGAGTCAAGTCAATAATACGTGCGTGCCGACAGCGGCTTGAAGGGCTATCAGAGTCTCGCGAGCATCGGTCGGCCGGTTGTTTGGATCGGGGTCGATAAGTGTCATGACCCAATTCGCTAGTTCCTTGTCGACCCAGTCCGCGATGAGGGAGGATGACTCTCCTAGAGGCTGAGGCGCTTGTCCCGCAAGCATCAGGTAGGCGATGACGCCAATCGAATAGACGTCAGCACGAAAGTCGACCGAACTGGGCGCGGACCGTTGTTCCGGGCTCACAAAAGGGAGAACGCCGAATCGGGAACGCCATGTAATCGATTCACCTGAGGCCATTCTGGCACAGCCGAAATCACACAGGACGGGACGACCACCATTGCTGATCAGGATATTGTTCGGTTTGATGTCGCGGTGAACAACTCCGACCTTGTGCACAGCGTCCAATGCGGAGAGGAGGCCTTGAAGAATGGCTACCGTTTCCGCTGCGCAGATTGGCTCGATTCGCCGGTCGAGGTAGGGTGTCTTGAGAAACGGCTGTAGATGTAGGGGCCAAATGCGCGTCGCCAAAGTGTCAGGCAGGTACGGCATCACAAAATAGGGTGTGGCATTCGGCAAGGTCGCGCATTCGATCACGTTGATGATGTTCGGATGATTCAGGCTCGCGGTCAGATTGGCTTCGTTATGGAAGTTTTGAAGAACACGTGCGGCAAGCTCATCGTCGCCCTTCGCAATCCTCCGCTTCAGTCTGCGGCCCCGGATATGAAATAACTTGACCACGGACTCGGCATCGTCGTCCCGGCATAAGAGTACATCACAGTGACTCCCGCCTCCCAATCGTTGAACGACTTCATACCGACTGATCGAATCCATACAAGGAGTATGCGAATCGCCGAGGCTGGCGCACAAGCATATTGGTGTCCTCACCCGCCAATTGTTGGGGCGCAAACCGCGGTCAGCAACGCCTGGTTAGGCGTGTTCAAAGCCTACACGTGGATGCTGCTGTTCATCCCGCCGTGCATTCTTTCTGAACTGTCCTTTGCAGCGACGATTCCGACTGCACCAGCCAGGATTCTTGAGATTCATGATCCCGTCGTTGAAGTCGCACTCGCGCCCGGACGCATAGAGCATTCGACGTCTGCACTTCCTGCTCCCGCCAGCCCTCTCGTTCAACGTGCCCAACAGCTCCTCCAGGAGCTTGGATTTTACTTCGGTTCCACTGAAGGACGCCTGAACGACGACATCGATTTGGCGGTGCGCCAGTTCCAGCGGCGTTCCGGCATGGAGCCGGATGGCCGAATCGATGAAACCCTTATCTCGAGGTTGGAGTTCGCGAGTCAGGCCAACCGGTTGGTCAATCGGCTGGACAACTTACGTCAGGAACAAAAGAAACGGGCTCGACAGGCGCTGGCTTCTTCTTCCGAGACCCGCCGCCTCGTTTCGGGCGTGAGGCGGCTTGGTGTGGCGGATCCGACACGAGATTCCCGTTCTTGCCTTGCTGCACCAACTGTTCAATGCCTTCTTCTCGAGGCAATCGAGGCAGCGAAGTCTGTCCATCGGGTCCACTTCCGCGATTGGGTCTTGGGGGAGGTATTGACCGTCCAGGCACGCGTGGGCTCCCTGAAAGGGGCGCTGACAACAGCTGGTTTGATCGATGATCCACGCCTGGTCATCGTCGGCCTGAAGCGAATGGTCGAAGCCGCCGCCGTCGCGGGCGACCTTGATGCGGCACGGACGACCGCGGAAATGATCCCTGACACGTGGATCCAAATCGAGGCACGAATTTCGATTGTGAAAGGTGACCTTCGAGACGGACGGGTCGCACAAGCGCGAATGCTCGCGACCGAACTGTCTGACGATATCCTTGCTGCGGACAAAGGCCGTGCCCGAGTGGGCTTGTTGGTAAGGCTTGCAAACGCATTGAGCGGCGGGGGGTCCATAACCGGCGCGACGCGTGTCTTGGAGCGCGCCATGCTGATTGCTGATCCGCCGGGACTCCGCGAACAGGTCGAGCCGGCAGATATCGCCGCTATCGCTGCAGGTTATGCGCGGGTGGGTCGAACGGTACGCGCGCAGCAACTTCTTGCCCAAACGGCCGATGCAGCCGCTCGCGAGTCGGCCTTGATCCAAGCCGCATACGCACGGGCAATGACAGGAGATCTGATCGGTGCGCGGGCGTTCGCGGATTCGATCCAAACTGCTCGCTATCGGTTGTCGGCATTGGTTCGGATTGCGGAGGCCCAGCGCGACCGGAGGCAACTGCATGCTGCTGCATCGACACTTCCCGAAGCAATGGCTGCCAGTAAGCTCATCGGAACCGGCTTGAATTATGCGAGATCAGACGCTCTGTCCCGCATCGCCTCGATTTGGACCAGTTTGGGAGAATTTGCAAAGGCTGCGGCCTTAGCGGGAGATATTCCGGATGATCGCGTGCGGTCGAGTACTTTTTGGACCATCGAAGCAAGGTCCTTGGCCAATGGTTCAAGGGCCGGACAGCGGGAGCCCGTAGCAGTTCGGGAAACCAACAGTATTGCGAGTGCGCTCGATCGGGCCTGGGTTCTGGCGAATGCTGCGGCCTTGTACGCGGAAACCGGACAATCCTTGCCGGCTCGACGTTTATTCGATCAGGGTGTGCGAATTGTGTGGGACACGAAGAATTCGTGGGCGCGCGCGCAAGCACTGGTCAGATATGCAGACGTTCTTCACATCTTGGAAAGATTCAACCACCTAAAACGTAAAGTTGATGAGGCGAGCTGAAGGCGCGGGCGGTATTTCAGACTGAGTTGCGCTATAATGGCTTCGCCATTCGGACGGCTGGGCTGCCAGGTATGCAAAATGGGCGGCTTCGGTCGGTATAGGGGAACAGGCACCATGGGCGGTGTCCCGACGTCAATGGCGGCTGGCAGGCTTCCTGCATTTAGCACAGATACCCGTAGGGCTGCGGCGTCGGCACACCCAACAGAATTCGCTACCAAGAACCACGGTGCCGCTGATCATGACTGGGTGCTGACAGGATGAAACAGCTATTTCAATTTCGAGACTTGTGCTGATCTGCTGCGCGATGTCAGTTGGACTGGCGGTATGGGCGCCTGTGACAGCACAGGAATCCGAAATAATCAGAGAGCGATTCACGAACGCCAATGAGGCGTACAGAAACAAGGATTTCTCTCGGGCTTACTACTGGTGGAATCTTCTCGCGGAAGCGGGGCATGCCAAGGCTCAATCCAATCTTGCGCTTTTGTTCCTGCGCGGCCAAGGCGTAGAAAAGAACGAAGATCTGGCGCTCCAGTGGTTGGTCAAAGCAGCATCCCAAGGGGTCTCTACGGCGCAGTACAATCTCGGTTACCTTTATTCGATCCTCAAAGGGAAAATTCGAGATGAGCAAAAAGCCAGCTTCTGGTACCTGAAAGCGGCCGAGCATGGCCATCCGACGGCTCGTTTCCACCTTGCTCAACGGTATGAGCAGGGTCTTGGCACCAAACGCAACTATGTCGAAGCTCTGCGTTGGACCATCCTCGCCGGCAAAATAGCCAAATCCGAGAAACTCAAAGCCAGGATCGTCGAGTTCAAGGACGAACTGCTCGACAAAATGCCGAGGTCTCAAATTAGAAAGGTGACGCAACTCGCGGAAGCCACCAAGGGCAACTGAGAGCATTTTCATATACGTCCACGGCTGCTGATTTGCATTGGCAGCCGGATCTCATACGTGCATCTGAATTGCGGCTGGCCGACACGAATCGGTAGTGATTTCATGCGCCGTGTTGGGTAAATCTCGAAAAAGAGTCGCGGAAATTTTCGTGAATAGCATGACCGTTCGGAACCTTGTCGCATCGTCCAAGGTTCGAAAACCCAAGATTTTTCGGGTTTATCGTTCTTATGTACATATAACTCATGTGTTAATTACTAACTATCAGATAAACAACAATAAAATGCGACATTCGGCACATCCCGGGTATTGATGCCCCGTTCCCGTACGCCCATATGAGGGTTGGTTTGGTGGTCGGGGAAAGATTTTGGTTCATCGCGTTTCTTCCAAAACATCACCTGACTGGCCGCTGCCCGCCTGGGCAACACCCTCGGTTTCTGTGGAAGTGACGCGAAGGACATCTGAAGGAGATACGTTGTGGCGATAGACCAGTTACAAGGCCAGCTTTCGACGGACCAGCTCATAGAGTTGGGAGGTGCGACGGACGCGGTTGTCATTGACGCGGCGGGCGCTGCGACGCTGACGATCCCGGGCGGCTCGATGCTGCTTGTTGCGGATTTTGGCCGAGAAGGTCCTGACCTGATCGTGGAGGGTCCGAACGGCGAAGAGGTGATCGTCCGTGATTACTTCACGATGGAGAACCCGCCGGCGCTACAGACGGAGGGAGGTGCGCAGCTGACGTCGGATCTGGTTAGCTGGATGGCGGGGACGGCGCCGCCGCAGCAGTTTGCGTCGGATGGCGCGTTACAGCAGGCGCAGCCGATTGGAACGATTGAGACGCTTCAGGGGTCGGTGACGGCGATCCATGCAGACGCTCTCGTGTGACGCTGCAGCAGGGGGACCAGATTTATCAGGGTGATGTGATTGAGACGGCTGGGGACGGCGGCATCGGCATGACGTTTGCGGATGGGACGACGTTCTCGCTGGGTGAAGAGGGCCGGATGGTCCTCGACGAGTTGATATACGATCCGGAGACGGATGAGGGGACGTCGGCGTTTTCGGTTGTGCAGGGTGCGTTCTCGTTTGTGAGTGGCGCGATCGTGAAGTCGGGCTCGGATGCGATGACGGTTCGCACGCCGGTGGCGACGATTGGTGTTCGCGGCACGATGGTCGTGGGTACGGCGGCGCAGGAGGGTGAAGAGAGCTCGATCACGCTGCTCAAGGAGGAAGGTGGCATCACGGGTGAGATCGTGGTCACCAACCAGGCCGGTAGCCAGATCCTCAACGTCGCCTTCCAGACGACGACCGTCAACAGATTCTTTGAGCCTCCGACCGAACCGGTCGTCCTACCACAAAGCGCGATCAACAACCTTTACGGGAATGCCGTCAATATTCTTCCCCAGATAGATCACGACACCAGCGACGACGACAGCGACACCCGTGACGACGGCCGAGCGGATGACGGTGATCAGTCGGACGCGCCTACCGAAGAAGGTGAAGCAGAAGAAGAGGGCGAAGGCGAAGGAGAGGCTGCGGAAGGCGACGCCGAGGATACATCGACCGACACCGCCGAGGCTGCCTTCGTCTTCGACAGCAGTTCTGGCGCGCTCAATTACGACCAGGGCGGAAGCAGCCAGGGTTATACGCTAGCCGCCGATGTAGAAGGCGGTGCTGTCGATGCCGAAGACATCAAGATCATGTAGCTGGAGATTAATGACCAGGTATTGGGGGTACCAACGCGTGAGGCGCCTGCCAGTAAGGCAGGCGTCTCTCGATTCGGTCTAACGAGTTTCTTCCATCAGGTATTCATTAAGGTCGCGGCCTGTGGGCAGTTCCTGGATTGCAACCTCGATGCCTGTGGAACTCCTGACAAAGTCAGCCGACCTGACTGCCGAAGAGCTGGAGTTTATCCGGGCACAGATCAGGAGCAGCGCGGACTTTCTTGATCAGGTCGATTTCGACGGTCCCGTCGTCGACTCCATCCGTCAGATGCAGGAGAGGCTGGATGGGAAGGGCGCCCCAAACGGACTCAAGGAAGACGATATTCTCATGACGGCCCGGGTGATTGCCTTGGCGAACGCATTCGTGGGCATGACCAGTGCGCGGCCATACCGCGCGCCAATACCTTTTGACCGAGCATGCAGCATGTTGATGCGGCAAACGGGATCAGTATTCGATCGTCGTCCGTTTTCGGCCCTCATCCACTATGTCGAGAATCGTGGCGGCCGTGAATTGTGGGCGGACTTTTCATCTCCGCCCCGTCAAATGGCCGCAGAGTAAGCCTAAGGCCCACGAAGAAATCTTCCGCTTTCATCTGAAAGCTAGAAACTGAATATCCTGATGCCGTCAGGGGAGTTCGCGGACGGGTCGGATTCCGATGTTATAGCTGAACAGATCAGCCGCGAATTTATCCCGGGACTGCGAGTGGGAAAGCTTGGGGTAGTAATACCAGGAACCACTCCGGACGACGCGTTTGGTGCAATCTCCTTCCGAGCGGACCGATGCATCACTGGGTGCCCCTTCATGGTTGGGGTTCCAGCAGTCGGCTGTCCATTCCCAGATATTGCCGTGCATGTCATGGATGCCCCAGGGATTGGGGGGAAACGAACCAACAGGAGCTGATTGCTTACCGCTCCATTTGGTCCCGCACTTGCGGCAGTTGGCGTACTTTTTCTTCAGCTTGTCGCCCCACCAATAGTTGGTTGTCGTACCGGCACGAGCGGCATACTCCCACTCGGCTTCGGTGGCGAGCCGATAAGTATGCCCGGTCTTTTCGCTCAGCCACTTCACGTAGTTGTTCGCATGTTCCCAGCTGATGTTGATGATTGGCATATTGCCGCGGCCCCACTTGTGATCATCGGGCTCGCGCTTGCATCCACCTGCTGCCATACATGCTTCCCATTCGTCCCAAGTGACTTCGTACTTGGAGATGGCGAATGACTTGGCGATGGCGACTTCGTGTGCCGGTTTTTCCTGCTTCTTTCCCTTGACGGCCCCCATCGTGTATTTGCCTGCGGGGACGACGACCATTTCGGGGCAGACATCGCAGTCCTGCAGGACGTCTCCGGCATTCATCTCAGCAGCTGACGCCTGATGAGAGGTCAAGGAGAGGCCGATACAGATGATTACAGCGGTGACGGATGCCTTGAGAGTTCGATCAGCGATATATGAAATGAGAGTTAGCATGCGCAGATAGTCGGCTATCGCGACAGGCGTTCTGAGGTTCCAGAGAGGCCGTCGTCGGATTGGAATTCGATTCGCGGCCGGGCCCTGTTGCTCACGGTTTGGCTGAAGTCCTCGTCGTCATCTGCTTCATCGAGTAGCTGCGACAGGGCTGCGTCTTTGTCCACGGTCTTGGGCGGTGCGCTTGCAGCAACCTGCTGGTTACTTACCGGAGAACGATCGAATTTTGTCTGTTCTTCGTCGACCGGCTGATCGAGAGGCTCATCGGTTACCTCCTCAGCCCCTTCGTCTTCTGCCGGTTGATTGAATGGATTTGTGTCCTCGGCAGCATCATCGGCGGGTTGATCAAAGGGATTGGTTCCCTCCGGCACGGTTGGCTGATCGAAGGGGTTGGCCGCTCCATCGTTATCGTCCGCGGGCGGTTGATCGAAGGGGTTGGGAGTGTCGTCGGGAGACAACGATGCCGGTGTTGCGCGTTGAGCTGCCTCGACCGTCTGCATGCGTTCGAGGCACTGCGCGTCATGCCGCTCTTGTGCTGCAGCCCGCTCTTCGCTGGTCGTATTAGGGCTCTCGGCGCCGATGATGAGATTTCCCATCCCGAGCCACATGCGATAGATCACGAGCTTTTCGTCGTAGATGGCACCGATGAGGTTGATCGTCGAATTAAACACTTCGCTTTCCGCATCGAGCACGTTGATCGCGGTCTCCTGACCCGCCTCCCGCAATCTTACACGCGAGTCATACACTTCCTGAGCGATCGTCACCGCATTCTGAAGCAGGAGCCTCCGCTCGCAAGCCGTTATCACGCCTTGCCAGGCGAGCCGCATTTCCTGTTCGACCTGACGATTGACGAACAGATGGTTGTAGAGGCTCGCCGAGTAGGAGTGAGAGGCTTGGGCGACACCGGCGCGGGTCGCGAAGCTGGAGAAAAGGTTCCATGTTGCCTGCACGGCGACGGACCAGTCGCGTCGATTCCCGGACGTTCCCTCGCGGTCGTCTTCGTAGTTGGCGGAACCGACGAGGTCGACGCGAGGAAGAAAATGCGACCGTGCCGTGCGCGTTCCGACCCGCGCCAGGTCGACCTGTCGATTGGAACTCTCCATCAGGGGGTTGTTTTAAAGAGCCTCGCGGATGGCAATTCCCATGGTGTCAGGTACCATGAAGATCGGTGTTTCGGGGTCCGTCAGTTCACTGGGCAGCGTCGGGTAGCCGAATACCTGAGCATACCGGGTACTGGCGTCGCGCAATGCGCCTTCGAACACGATCCGTCGTTCCTTGGAGAGTTGGAGGCGCGTCTTGGCGAACAACACATCAACGGCTGTGCCCCCGCCTTTTTGAACTCGTTCATCCTCCAGATTGAGTTGGAGCGCAATGGCGGCTTCGTCGTCGCGTGCGACCTCGACTAGGCGGGCCTGGCGAATCAAGTCGATATAGGCGAGCGAGGCTTCCTGCTGGAGATTCTGGATCGTAGAGCGCAAGTCCGTCCTGGCTACATCCTTAGGGATCTCTGCGGTCTGCTTAACAAAGTTCTTCGCGCGTCCGTCCCAAATGTTCTGAGTGACGGTCACTGTATGAGGATCAAATGGGCGGCCCCATTCATCTCCTGCCGCACGTAGGCTGGGGTTGTCGATTTCCTTGTAGCCGTAGTCGCTGGCGAGATTGACAGTCGGCAGGAAAGCGGCTTCCGAGGATTTGCCCCCCGCGCCGGCAGACTTGACGTTGTCCTTGCCCACCTTGATCTGCGGGTGATTGTCCAGGAGGTGCCGCAGTGCTTCTTCGAGCGAAATTGCAGACGCAGGCGTGCCGGCACCCCCAAGCGCGATCACGCCCAAGAGCATTACCGAAATGTATGTCCGCCAGCTCACCTTCACGCTACACACATCCATCGCCGGGGGGCCGAATGCCGTTCAAAATATGACGACAGCCATCCCACTTTCCAGGCACACCAAACCGTTCCCCACTCACGGATTTTGGTCCCGTCGGGAGACAGAAATTTTAACCAATCTTGCGGGTCGAAGAGTATAACGATCCCTATGCCGTTGTCTTTAAATAAGTTTCCCGCTTTCGGACGGTTAGCGTCCATGCCTTGAACCCGCTTCCAGCGTTCCTAAAGAACCATTGCTGTGTTAGGTTAACAAAGGTAAACGGCCACGGGCGCGGCCGGTTTCAATCGCTTGCAATAACTTGTCGATTTGGATCGGTCGAGGTGCTGAAAACCACGTGTTTCATGTTTTGGCGACGCTGAAACACCATCGGTTTGCTGGAGAGGGGCATGGCTGAAGCGCAGGCGACCTACCGCGATTCTTTGGATGAAGAAGGCCAGCAGGGACTTATTCGCCGCCTGCTGAACAAGGTTTCGGGCGGCGGCGGGCGCAAACGCACCTGGAAAAGCCGTCTCAATTCGTGGTTCGGTGGTGCCCGGGGCGTTGGTTTCATCGTACTTCTCGCGCTTTGCGTGGTTCGGCCGCTTGATCCGCTTCCCGTCGAGGCTCTTCGTCTCAAGACCTTCGACATGTACCAGCGCGTCGTACCGCGTGAAACACCTGCCAATTTGCCACGCCAGGTCGTGGTTCTCGATGTCGACGAAGAAAGTCTTGCAGCCGTTGGACAATGGCCATGGCCACGTACCTATCTGGCGCAAATGGTGCAAAATCTTATGGCGATGGGCGCCGCTGTTGTGGGCTTCGACGTATTCTTCGTCGAGCCAGACCGCATGTCACCTGGTGCCTTCGCCCAGTCCGTGGGCGGCTTGGACGATGAGCTGAAGCAAAGGCTCGAAAGCATGCCTAGCAACGACGAAGTGTTTGCACAGGTATTGAAGCAAAGCCGCGTCGTGTTGGGGCAAACCGCGTACCAGGAGGAAATCACAGGCGCTGAAGAACTCCCGAAAACCACTCCGCTGGCCTTCATCGGTGGGGATCCGAAACCTCATCTCTGGCTCTACAAGGCCGCCGTGGGCAACACCAAGCTTCTCGCTGATTCGGCCCCGGGCCGCGGCATGGTGACTATCAATCCTGACCCCGACAGCGTGGTTCGCCGTGTTCCTGCCATCCTTCGCGTTAACGACAAGATCTATCCGACGCTCACCTTCGAGATGTTGAGAGTCGCGACAGGTCAGACGACTTACGCTATTCGCATGAACCGGGACGGCATCCAGAACGTCGTGGTGCAACGCATCAAGATCCCCACGGACAAGAATGGACAGCTTTACGTCTATTTCCGGAAGCATCATCTCAACAAGGCGGACGGGATGTATATCTCGGCAAAGGACGTCTTGTTCGGAACGGTCGACCCGAAATTGATACAGGGCCGGCTCGTTCTGGTAGGAACCAGCGCCGCAGGATTATTCGATATTCGAAACTCTCCTGTGGACGACAACATCCCCGGAGTGGAAGTGCACGCCAACATGCTGGAGAACATTCTTCAGCAGCAGCTTTTGCAGCGTCCCAGTGATGCGCTGGGCATGGAACTCGTAACAGCGCTGTTGGCGGGCCTGATCATGATCGTGCTCGTGCCAATGTTGGGTGCTGCATGGACGGCGGCTCTGGCCGTTATCATGATCGCCGGTGCGTTCGGCGTGTCGTGGTACATGTTCTCTGAGAATCTGACATTGATCGATGCGACCTATCCTGCGGGTTCGGCGTTCATCCTTTACACGCTCCTGACGTATACGAATTACGCGAAGACGGCTGCGGAACGGAAACAGGTGCGCGGCGCTTTCAGTCAATATCTTTCGCCCGCCCTCGTGGAGCAGTTGGCGGATGATCCCGATCGCCTGTCCTTAGGCGGTGAAATGAAGGACATGACCCTTCTGTTCGCCGATATACGCGGGTTCACGACGATCTCCGAACAGTTCAAGTCTGATCCGGAGGGACTGACCCGGCTGATCAACCGATTCCTGACACCCATGACGGATATGATCCTGGCGCGCCAGGGAACCATCGACAAGTACATGGGCGATTGCATCATGGCATTCTGGAATGCCCCGCTTGATGATCCCAATCACGCCCGGCATGCCTGCCAGTCCGCACTTGCGATGTTCACCGAACTGGAAGATCTAAACGCTGAAATCAAGGCAGAGCGCGAAGAAGCGGGCGAGATGTTCTTCCCCTTGAACATCGGAATCGGATTGAATTCTGGAGAATGCTGCGTCGGAAACATGGGATCAGTCCAGCGCTTCGATTACTCGGTGCTGGGGGATGCCGTGAACCTTGCGGCACGCCTGGAAGGGCAATCCAAAAACTATGGCGTGGGAATCGTCATCGGCGAAGAGACGCAAACTGCTGCAGAGGGCTTTGCTTCTCTGGAACTCGACCTGATCGCGGTGAAAGGTAAGGTCGAGGCCGTCCAGATCTTTGCGCTCTTGGGCGACGAGGCTGTCAAGGAAAGTGCCGAGTTCAAGGCCCTTGAAGAGAAGCACGAGCAGATGATCTCATCTTACCGCGGCCAAAAGTGGCAGGAAGTCAAGAGCCTCCTGGCCGAGTGCCGCGAACTGCAGAACGGGATCGATCTCAGTGTTCTCTATGACCTGTATGACGAACGGATCGATCTATATCTGGAAGCACCACCGCCGGCCAATTGGGATGGCGTGTTCGTCGCTACGTCGAAGTAAGGACGGGAATAAGTGCTTTATCGTCATCCGGGTGTGCGCCGACGGACCGGGGGCTCAAAGCCGAATAGTCGGAGAGCTCTCGGACCACACGGTGATCGGAGGGTGTTCGCTTTGCAGCCCGAGGATTGGGGAGTAACGGCGCCGGATAAATAGACCCGGCCCACCCTAGCGTTCGCGGAAGGCCTCGTAACGAATCTTGAGCACGGGCCGTACAAGGTATTCTAGAACCGACTTGCTTCCCGTCTGGATATCGACAACGGTCTGCATGCCCGGCATGATCGGCAGATCGCCCTCTCGCGATCCCAGATACGCCTTCGTGGTCTCGACCACAACTCGGTAATACGGCTCCTGAGTCTGTTCGTCGGCATCTGCGTCGGCCGCCACGTGGGTGACTTTGCCCCGCAATCCGCCATAGCGCACGAAATCATAACTTGAGATCTTGACCATGGTGCTCTGGCCTTCCTGAACATAGCCACGATCGACCGGGTTGAGCTTGGCTTCCACCACGAGGTTCTCATCCGTCGGGACAACTTCCATGATCGGTGCGCCCGGCTGGACGATCCCGCCGATCGTATTTACCGCTACGTTTTTGACGATGCCCTCGATAGGGCTCTTGATCTCGGCACGCTGTTGATGCTCGCTCGCTTCAGCCAAGAGCTCACGCGCTCGCGCGATATTCAGTCCGATTTGCCCCAGCTCATTTTGCGCCTCGCGCCGGAAGCCCAGCAAGAGTTCGTTGGCACGTTCGCGTGACTCCCCCAGAGCGGCCTGCGCACGCGGAATGGAGTGGCTGATGGCGTCGACCTCGCCCTGGAGCTGTTCGACGGTCCGTTGTTGCTCGACGTACTCAACACGCGAGATCAAAGCGTCTTTGAGAAGACCTTCAAAGATCGCGAGTTTCTCTCTGGCGAGTTCGATATCGTTCTCAAGGGAAGTTTCCTTTGATTCGAACTCCTTGATCTCGAGTTGCTTCTGTTGGACGTGACGTTCCTGAACTGCGATCGTGCTCTTCAGTTCGCCGCGACGGGCCTCAAGCGTTGCGCGCTGCGCCTGTACAAGTGCAGGTTGGCGAGAGCCTGCTTCTTCAGGAAAGACGGGATCTGAACCCGTGGCTTCGGCTTCCAATCGGGCTTGCTGAATGACGAGACCGTCAAGCCTGGCCTGCAGTTCCTGCTCGCCTTCCCGGTCGAGATTCGAGGAGGGCTCGTCCAGCAGCAATGCGGGCGGGTCTCCAAGCAGCGCGCGCGCCACGGACAATCTCTGGCGCATACCGCCTGACAAATGTGACCCGGCTTCACCAATATCAGTGGCGTAACCATCGGGAAAATCGATGATCAGGTCGTGCAGTCCGGCCAGCTGGGCCGCGTTGATGATCTCTTCGTCCGTTGCATTGGGAAGACCCTTTGCGCTGTTGTCGCGGACGGTTCCTTCGAACAGAAACACCTATTGCGGAACATATCCCATCCAGCCCGCCATTTCGGCGCGCGTGAACTGTTTGATATTGGCGCCATCCGGAAGGACCCGGCTCTCCGTTGCCTGGTAAAGGCCCTGCATGATTTTGACCAAAGTGGATTTACCGCAACCGTTCGGACCCACGAT
>DEBC01000047.1 GCA_002348365.1 Alphaproteobacteria bacterium UBA2966
GGGAGCCGAACTCCGTCGTATGACGTGGGATCAAACATTGCATCGGTAGCGACAGACATCAGCGAACCCTTCATGTTGTGATTGGCTGCAGAGTTTGGACCGCACTCCGTGACACCACTATACCTTGTCTGCATGAACTTTGATCACCCCCAGAGCCGAATGACAAAACGTCATTCCGCGGGCGACGGTTAGTCGCTCATGCCGCGATCCCTGGAAATCTGGGAAACGGCGCTTCGAGACGGGCAGCAGAGCCTGTGGGCGACGCGCATGACCACGCCCATGATTGCGCCGATTGCCGAGACCACGACGCGGTCGGGCTACTGGTGCCTGGAAGTGATGAGCGGCGCCGTCTATGAGGCTTCCTATCACTACAACGCCGAGGATCCTTGGGAGCGGGTCCGGCTGATTGCTGAGACGGCAGAGAAAACTCACGTGGCGGCAATCGTGCGCAGCTTGAGCGTTTTCGGATGGTCGACCCTGCCGGACGAGGTCTTCCCGTTCGCCATGAGGGTGCTGGCGAGGAATGGGGTCACTTTGGTCAACGTGTTCGATGGCCTGAACGATACGGCCAACATGGCCGCGGCACTGCGATCCGCGAAGGAGATCGGTCTACATACCGCAGGGACACTGATCTTCACGGAAAGCCCCCTTCACACGGACCAGTACTACGTCAAGAAAACGGAAGAACTTCTCAAGTTGGGTTGCGACAGCATCATCCTCGAGGATGCGGCATCCCTGATGACGACAGCTCGGCTGCGGACGCTGATTTCGAGATTGCGGGTGCAGATCGGCGATCAGGCCCGGTTCCATTTCCAGACCCATTGCGCATCCGGTCTCGGCCCCTTGAACACCCTGGAAGCGATCTCGTTGGGCATCGATGTCGCGCAGACGGCCATCTCTCCGCTGGCCCACGGAACCTCCAATCCGCCGACCGAACTGATCGCGAGAGAGGCGGCAGAGGTGGGGTCCGACGTACGAGTCGATTTCGATGCCCTTGAGCGAATCGCAACTCATTTCCGAGAGCAGGCCGCTATCCACGGTAAGCCGTTGGGCCAGCCCGTCACCCCTGAACCGTCTCTGGCACGCCATCAGGTTCCCGGTGGCATGCGCAGCAATCTCGAAAACCAGCTCTCGGGTCTCGGGATGCGAGATCGGCTGCCTGCGGTTCTCGACGAGATCTCGCACATCCGCGAGGAACTGGGCTGGCCCGTCATGGTGACCCCAATCTCCCAGTTCGTGGGCGTGCAGGCCTTGTTCAATGTCATCGAAGGCGAACGCTACCGAACCGTCCAGGCCGACCTCGCCAACTATGTGCTGGGCTGGTTCGGCGAAGTGCCCGGTACGATTGAACCCAATATCCTCGACCGCTTGAGCGAAGGTCGCGAGCCGATAAAGGGAAGACCAGGAGACCTGGTGGCACCCGTCCTGGCCACACTCGATGCGGAGGAAGGTCCCTTCGCTACGGATGAGGATCGTTTCGCGGCACTGCAGATATCACCCGCGATGCGCGAACGCTGGAAAACCGCCTGCCGCCTGCATCCCAGCCGCTCCGTCGCGGGCACGCCGCTCGCGACATTGCTTCGCGAACTGACGCATCGGCCTTCCATCAGCCACGTGTTCCTGGGAAAGGGGAATCTGACGTTCAACTACCGAGGTTGACCCGTTACCATGCTGGCCAAACTGGCCCGGGGAGGCACCATGACCGACAAGACATTCACGATTGCGCTGGAGAGACTCGACCGGCACGCCCCGTTTTTCATGGGTACGGTCGACCGACCGGACGGCGTTTCGTTCAACGCACTCGAGGTCGGCGTCGGATTCGAGCCCGGCCGCCGGGACGGAATCGACCGTCACGGCCGCATGTTCCGCGATCGCGAATTCGATATCTGCGAGCAGTCGCTCGCCTCTTTTATCATGTCGCGTGCCCGAAGCGACGAGTTCATCGCGACCCCGGTGTTCCCGAGACGCCTGTTCAGCCAGCTCTGCATGTTCGTCAACGTCGACTCGGGTATAGAGAAACCCACGGACCTGATCGGCCGCAACGTCGCCGTCTGGTCGTTCCAGACGACGCTGTGCGTGCTGGCCAAGGGCGACCTCAAAAGCCAGTACGGCGTGCCGTGGGAGCAGGTGAACTGGCAAATCCAGCACCATGAAGAGATTCCATGGGAAGGCGAGGGGGTGTCGATCCAGAACATCCCCGATGGCAAGGACGCAGGCGAGATGCTGGTCTCGGGCGAGGTCGACGCGATGTTTCATCCGCAGCCGCCTTCTGCCGTCATGCGCAATCCCGACCGCGTGAAGCGTCTGTTTCCGGATTCACGAGCCGAATCCATTCGGCATTTCGAGACCTTTGGATACTGCCCCATCATGCATCTGCTGGTGTTCGCCCGCGAACTGGTCGAGCGCGAACCCTGGCTGCCCAGGGCCATGATCGATATCTGGGAGGACGCCAAGCACAAGGCTGACGAGTTCTACGAAGATCCGGGCTTCTCCATGCTCGTTTTCGCGCGCAACGAATACGAGTGGCAGCGCGACAATATGGGTGCCGATCTCTTTCCCAACGGTCTCAAGGCCAATCGCGCCAATCTGGAGCAATTTATCGGCTATGTCGCCGACCAGGGCCTTATTGAATCGCCAATCCCGGTCGAAAGCATGTTCGATGCCTCGGTGCTCGATACCTAAATAGGGGTTAACCCTCTGAAATCATTCGAATAAGTCGATTCAATTCGCACAGTTCGTACGATGTTTGAGGGTGTACTTCGTGAACGGGCACCCAGACGGGATGCGTGCGTCTCCTGCATCCCATTTCACTGACCAAGTGCCTTCTCAATTCGAATTGAATTCGCACACTTCGCACATTGTTGGCACCTCATAATCGCCATTGGTCGCATAATTAATTATTTATTTTATTTCCATTAATTAAGTAATTTTATTAAAGATAAAAATGAGATTTTCCGAGATTTCCTTGTAATCAACAAATTGGTCACCGCGTGCACTGAAGTTACCCCATTGCCCGCCACCAAATGATGAGATAGGTTCGACGGTGGTGGGAAGGTTCATTGTCTTCGAAGGTGGTGAAGACGGGGAAAGAAATGTTTGGGTGGTGCAGCGTATTAGGGCGGTGTGGCAGCACACCGACGCAACCCCGTAGATCGCAGTGGATAGGCGGCAGTGCCGGATACCGGGACTGGGCATTCTCGCATTCCCGCCGCGCCACGCCAGGGTTTCTCAAACTCAGGAGAATCATTTTTTCGAACCTTCACCCCGGCCCTCGCCCTGGAAAGGGAGAGGGAGTACCGCGACCAGCTGCTTGAGAAGAGGCCCCGCGCCCAAATCGAAAAAACGACTCAACTGGCCGCCGATACCAAAGGCCGCTAGTTCTCGTCGCAACCGCGTTTCCTGATCTCACTCGACCTCATTCTCCGTAAGAATCCTCTCGTGCCGTTGCGCCGTCCTTGAGCGGCGAGCGATACTTTCGTATCGACAACGGACAGGGGAGAGGTGAGCGTGAAAATCACGGACATCAAGGTCTATTCCGTCGAGGCCGTCCGACGGAACTGGACGTTTATCGAAGTTGAAACAGATGCCGACATCACGGGTCTGGGAGAGATCACGCTCGAAATGTTCGACACCGGAGTCGCGGCGGCTGTCGAGGACTACAAACGAATTCTGATCGGCGAGAATCCGCTCGAGACTGAGCGCCTTTACGATCACATGACCCGCAACAAGTTCTGGCGCACGGACACCCTCAGCACCACGGTGTTGTCGGGCATCGACATCGCGCTCTGGGACATCAAGGGAAAGGATCTCGGTGTTCCCATCTACCAACTGCTGGGAGGGCCCGTCCGAGAAACAGTTCGCGCCTACGGCAACTACTGGTTCCTTGGAGCCACAAAGGACGACTATGCGCGAACTGTTGACGACTACGCCAAAGCCGCCGCACGGGCGGTGGATGAGGGGTGGGACGCCCTCAAGTGGAGTCCGTTCGGATCTTGCGCCTACACAGCTACCATTGAACAGGAGCGAGTAATTGTCGAATGCGTTAAGCGCGTGCGCGAGGCCGTGGGTGACCGAGCGGATCTGTTGCTCGACGCCCACGGTCGCTTCAATCTGCCCACCATGCGGCGGATCGCCCGCAAGCTCGAACCCTACGAGCCGTTTTTCATAGAGGAGCCGCTTCCCCCGGAAAACATTCCTGCGATGGTGGACCTCAAGAATTCAACCCGCGTACCGCTGGCTACCGGTGAGCGGCTCATCACCAAGCACGAGTTCCTGCCATTGTTGAACAGTTTCGCGGTGGACTATATCCAGCCGGATATCATCCATACCGGCGGCATCACGGAAATGAAGAAGATTGCTGCGCTGGCGGAAGCCTTCTATATCCCGATGATACCGCACAATCCCTGCGGACCCGTGGCAACCGCGGCGACGATTCATGTGGCGGCCAGCATTCCGAATTTCATGTTTACGGAGTACATCGACCTTCCCGAACGAGAGGATGTGCTTGTCGAGCCACTGGTGCTGAAGAACGGGCAGTTCGATCTGCCGACCAAGCCCGGCCTCGGTATCGAACTCAACAAAAAGGTATTTGATAAGTACCCACCGCAAGAACGCGAATGGGACCACTACAAACCCGTTCGTGACATCCAGATGTCATAAGGAAGTCATGGGGGTCGGACCTGAAATCCGACCTCAGGACCCCAGGTCAGTAGGAGAGCATCTGATCGTAGCGCACATCTTCGTGGGCCTCGACGGGATCCTGGCCCGACCGAACGGCGGCGATGATGCGCTCTTCGGTTCGTTTGACCATCTCTGCGGTCTCAAGGACGATCCCGATGTGTACTTGCGGAACGATCAACACACCATTCTCATCTCCGAAGACCAGATCACCTGGCTGCACCTTGAGTCCGGCAAATTCGATTTCGATGCCAAAGCCCGCACTGGAGGAACGGGTGCGGATTGACGTCAGCGCAGGCCCCGCTGCATAGCATGGGAAATCGAGAGATTTGTAAGCGTTGATGTCGCGCATGGCCCCGTCGCTGACACATCCTGCCAATCCATAGTGCTTTGACGTCGTGCCGACGATGCCGCCAAAGCTGTTCACCGTGGGACGGTTGCCGTTATCGATGACAAGGACGCAACCTTCGCCGCCGGCCACAACCGCCCGAAGTGTGTCGTAGGCCGCCGATTCCGGACCTTGCCCCGGTGGCGCCAGTTTCAACGTCTGCGCCGGTCCAACGATCTTGCGACAGTCCGGCCAGAGCGGAAAGACGCCTTCGGTCGCCCCTTCGAGGCCGTTGCGCTCCAGACCGTCCGCAACGTCCGGCCCAGCGAGGGCCATGAACCGATCAATGATTTCCGGAGCCAGGTCATTGGTCATTTCGAAGTTCCCTCTAAAGTTCCCACACCGTCAACCTACCGCACGGCATATCTCACGATAAGCCACTTCTGCCGCCTTGCCGTACGCCGATCCAAACCGCTAAACAGGAACACTCAAGCGCAAAGCAATGGAGGATGGCATGGCGAGGGAACGCATCGGCTTCATCGGATTGGGCAATATGGGTCAGCATATGGCTGCCAACCTGGCGGAAGCCGGTTACCCCTTGATCTGCTATGACATTGCCGGAACCGAGGAACGCGCGCCACAGGGCGCCGAGATCGCCGGATCCATCACCCAAATCGCAGGCAGTGCTGATTTCGCGATATTGAGCGTGGCGAGCCAACAAGCAGTGACTGACATCACTGAAGAGATCGAGATGGCGAACAATCGATCCGTCTCGATCGTCGTGGATACGTCGACCATTGGATCAAAAACCGCCCGGGAAGCGGAAGAACGCCTCGGGGCCGCCGACGTCACCTACATCGATTCGGCGGTGGCCGGCGCATCGGGTGGCCAAGGGATCGGACCCGCCGCCGCAAAGGCGGCGGCCCTGACCTTCATCGTCGCGGGCAAGACTGAGGCCGTCGAACAGGTGCGTCCGGCACTGGAAAAGATGGGCAGCAAACTGTTTCACGTCGGTGAGGAGCCCGGACAGGCACAAGCCGTCAAGCTGATCAACAATTTCCTCATCGGCACCGTCATGACGGCGACGAGCGAGGCGATGAATTATGGCCTCAGCCAGAACCTCGATATGAAATCGATCCTCGACGTGATCAATGTGTCGAGTGGCGCGAACGTCGCAACATCCTACGTCTTCCCGACCTGCATTGAACCCGAAACCTATGATGTCGGGGCGACGGTTGAAATTCTGGTCAAAGACGTCCGTGTTTATGTCGACGAAGTCTCGAACGGGAATCTCCCCAATGCCGTCGGATCGGTCGTCAACAAGATCTGGGAGGATATGGGCAAAGAGATGCCGGGCGAGGATTTCACACGCATCTTTCCCTTCATCCGTGACGGCGGGGAGGGATAGAGCAGCGCAACTCAAACAACTTTGGCGTAGTCGAAATAGACTTTGTTCCAGCGAACGATATTCGTCGTGTCGATCAATCCCGCCTCAGTGAACGGGTCCTGAGCCATAAACGATTCTACGGCTTGACGGTCCGGCATATCGAGCAGGGCGACCCCACCGATCCGTTGCGCACCGTCATCAGTCGAGAGATTTCCGCCGGCCAGGACTTTGTCCAGGTTTCCGTCAAAGTGTTGACGGTGGGGCTCGAGCACCTGATCTCGCAACTCGCCGTAATTGGATCGATAAATCGTGTGGACAAAGAACAGCACGGGCATCTCCTTATGTGTATTCTCGAGCAATCGTGAGGACTTGATTTGATCATCATGCCAAACCCATCTCAAACTCACCAAGTCTCGACAGACCCGATTCCCGCCAGGAAGAAATGATGAGCGACCAGATCAATGCCGACTTCTCCCAGTTTGTCGTTGTTCAGACGAATGACATGGAGTGGCAGCAAAGCCCGACGCCAGGCATTTGGCGCAAACGATTGGAACTCTTGGGCGAGGTCGAGTCGGGACATGTGACATCGCTCGTGCGCTTTGATCCTGGCGCCAAGTTCCCCGATCACCCGCACCCGGATGGAGAGGAAATTCTCGTACTCGACGGCGTGTTCTCCGATGAAACGGGCGATTATCCGGCGGGAAGCTACGTCCTCAATCCAGAAGGAACGACTCATGCCCCTTGGTCAGAGAATGGGTGCACGCTTTTTGTGAAGTTGCAGCAGTATTCGGGCAAGGACCGGCCACATGTCGTGATCGATACCAACAACGCCGAATGGCAGCCTGGCAGAATGGAAGGTATGGAGTTCCTGCCGCTTTACAGTGATCCCGAGCCGGCCAAAGGGATCACACGTTTGACCCGGGTTCCAGCAGGATGCGATCTGGGGCCGGATCCTCACCCGGGCGGCGAAGAGGTATTCGTCATCGAGGGCTGCGTCGAGGATGAGTTTGGCCGTCACGAATCGGGAACCTGGTTCCGCCATCCTGTCGGCAGTGAACACAATCCAACGTCGCCTGAAGGTTGTCTGCTCTACGTCAAGCGAGAACATCTCGGATAATAGGTGGTCTTCTCGATGAAATCGGTGCGAATCCGGAAATGAACAGCACTGGCAGACGGCTCGCTGGTAAGTCAGCGCTCATCACCGCGGCGGCGCAGGGCATCGGCCGTGCCACAGCACTTGCGTTTTCAGCGGAGGGGGCCTCTGTCTGGGCCACAGATATCAACGGAATGAAGCTTCAGGAACTGGAGGGCGAGCCATCCATCAGCATCCGGACACTGGATGTGACCGATCCGGATGAAGTCGTGTCCGTCGTCAACGAGGTCGGCGCCGTCGACCTTCTGGTGAACTGCGCCGGATACGTCCACATGGGGAATATCCTCAACTGCAGCGATGAGGACTGGGACAGGTCATTTGATATCAACGTGAAGGGCATGTTCATGGTCACACGGGAAATGCTTCCCGCGATGCTCGATGCCGGCGGTGGCGCTATTGTCAATGTCGCTTCCGTCGCTTCATCCATCAAAGGGGTAAACGATCGCTGCGCGTACAGTGCCAGCAAGGCAGCCGTCATCGGATTCACGAAGTCCATTGCCGCCGACTACATCAACCAGGGAATTCGCTGTAATGCGGTGTGCCCCGGAACAGTCGATACGCCGTCCCTGGGAGACCGCATCCGTGCTGCCGGAGGGGACGAGGCCAAGGTGCGGGAATCCTATGTGGACCGTCAACCGATGGGCCGCCTGGGGAACGCAGAGGAGATCGCCCAGGCGTGCGTATACCTCGCGTCAGATGACGCGGAGTTCATGACGGGAACCGAGTTCGTTATCGACGGCGGCATGGTGCTTTAGCCACGCCGACGGACTAAAATAGCGACCATTCCATCCAGCGGGCAACTGGCCTGCCCGGCGATAACGGAGGTCGCGACGCAGGCGACACCTGGACCTTTCGACCTAAGTCTTTGAAACAGGGACAAAATCATGGGCATTAAACAGGTTTCCATGGACGAGATGATGAAGCGCGTCGCGCGCATGAAAGACCTCAAGTCCACGAGTAAAGCTTTTGTCGACACCCGACTGCCAGAGAACCAGCGCGAGATATTCGATGTGATTGGCGGTGGGGTGACCGAGGACCCGGACTCACAGCCGGCAATTATGGATGCCGAGGATTTCAACCTCACCTACATAGGGGCGGAACCCGGAAAAGGCGCCAACCTTCATTCACACTCGGCCGGAGTCGAAGTTTTCATTCCGATCACCGGCACCTGGGCCGTGTTTTGGGGAGGCGAGGGAGAGCACGAAATCGAACTCGATCAAGGTGACGTAATTTCCGTACCGCCTGACGTCATGCGCGGCTTTCGCAACACCGGCTCCGAGTATTCGTATCTCATGGCAATCCTGGGCAAGACCGACGCCGGTCGGGTCACCTGGTCGGAAAAGGTCCTCGAACGCGCCCGCAAAACAGGCCTGGACCTCGACGAGAACGGAAACCTGATCGAGATCACTCCTGCCTGACACGAATAGCGCCCCAAACCGTAGTCAAGGCCACCCAAATGGAGAGCCGTCGATATGAATGACACTGCTCAATCCGCGATAGCTGATTTTGAAGGCGCCCACGTCCGGGCGAAACTTGATCATCCCGTCATCGACACGGACGGTCACTTCATCGAGATCGAGCCCATTCTCATTGACTACATCGAAAAGGTCGGTGGTGCGGGCCTTGCTCAAAGATACCGGGACATGGTCGGCGATGGACGTTTCTGGGGCTGGTACCAGCTTTCACCAGAAGAGCGTCGCCACAGGCGCGTAACGCGCCCGCCGTTCTGGGCACTTCCCACGACGAACTCAGCCGACCGTGCTGCCGCCATGATTCCAGGCTTTTGGCGTGCGCGAATGGACGAGTTCGGAATCGATCTGACCCTCGCGTATCCGACCATCTGCTTGATGCTCATGGGAATTGCGGACGACGAAATGCGTCGCGGTTTCATCCGCGCTGCCAACATGATGACGGCTGCCCTCTACAAGGGTCACGAGGATCGAATCATTCCGGCGGCAACGATCCCCACAAACACCCCTGAGGAAGCCATCGAGGAACTCGACTTCATCGTCAACGAACTCGGCATGAAGCTCGCAATGGTGAATGGAATGGTCCGACGGCCGGTGGGCGGGTCCCAGGGCGATCTCCGCAGCATGTCCGCCGAAGAGAACGGTACATGGGTCGATCCACTCGGGCTCGACAGTGAATACGACTACGACCCTTTCTGGGCCAAATGTGTCGAGTTCGGCATCGCCCCGACCATGCACAGCCATGCCATCGGTTTGTCCCATCGCACCTCAATCTCCAGTTACAACTACAACCACATTGGACACTTCGCAGACGCTTCGGAGGCGACGGCGAAGGCGCTGTTCCTGGGGGGCGTGACACGACGCTTCCCCGAGCTCAATGTCGGCTTCCTGGAGTGCGGCGTCGGATGGGCCGTAAGCCTTTACCACAGCCTGATGGAGCACTGGGAGAAGCGGAATATCGCTTCGCTCACCGCCAATCTGGATCCGGCCAAAATCGATCAGCAGGCTCTCGTCGCCTATGCGGAGCAGTATGGAAACGATCTCATCGCGGACAAGATTCGAGAGACCGGCACATTGGACGGACCCGAATACTTCATCCAACCCGAGGATCCCAAAGACCTGGACGAATGGGCCGCCTGCGCGATCAAGACCAAACAGGATGTCCACGATCTCTTCGTGCCGTGCTTCTACTTCGGCTGTGAAGCGGACGACCGTGGAATATCCTGGGCATTCGACACTAAAGTCAACGCGTTGGGAGCCCGCCTTAACGCCATGTTCAGCTCTGACATTGGTCACTGGGACGTTCAGGATGCTTCTGAAGTCCTGTCCGAGTCCTACGAGCTCGTCGAACGAGGAGTCCTCGGGGTTGATGATTTCCGCGATTTTACCTTCACGAACACGGTCCATCTGCACGGCAAAATGAATCCCCAGTTTTTTGAAGGGACCGCAATCGAGAAGGAAGCTTCAGCGATTCTGAACAAGCCCAAGGCAGCTTGAACGACTGCCGGAAGACTGACCGCGAGAAGACGGTAGCACACGCAAGGAGGACGCCATGACGGATCAGGTCGCGATGCCGCGCGAGCCGTATGCCGGATACCACCAACCTCATGATGTGAGAGAGGACGCCGAGCTCACCCACATCGGACCAAACACACCGTGTGGTGAATATCTGCGCCGATTTTGGCAACCTGTCTGCCTGACAGAGCAGCTGACCGACCTGCCATTGGCTCTCACAATCATGGGTGAGGATCTCGTTGCGTTTCGGGACAAAGCCGGCCAGATCGGCGTTTTGAACCGACACTGTTCTCATCGTGGAACTTCACTCGAGTACGGCATCGTGTCGGACCGCGGTATCCGTTGCTGCTATCACGGCTGGCTCTTCGACGTTGACGGCACCATCCTCGAGACACCTGGAGAGCCCCCGGACTCGCGTCTCAAGGACAGTTTTGTGCACGGCGCCTATCCGACGCGCGAATTCAAAGGATTGGTTTTCGTCTACATGGGCCCGCCCGGGACGATGCCCGAGTTTCCGGTTTTCGATACCCTGGAATTGCCCGACAACGAGATGATTCCGTACGCCATACACTACCCCTGCAACTGGCTGCAGGTTAATGAGAACCCGGTCGATCCCTATCACAGCGTATTCCTGCACAGCCGCGTAACAGAGGCACATTTCAATGTGTCCTGGGGTGCGTTACCAGTTGTGGAATGGCACGTGAAGGAGGGGGGCAAGGGCGTACATCTGACCAACACCCGGCGTTGGAAAGACTACCTTTGGACGCGAATCAATGAATGGGTTGCCCCCAACTTTGCCCAAACACCCGATATTTACCAGAACCCGGATCGCGAGAAGTTCTTCGTACGGGCTGGCTTGAGCAAGTGGGCCGTGCCGGTTGACGATACCAATACGATGATCATCGCCTGGCGCCACTTCAACGATGAACTCGATCTGGATGGCAAGAGCGATCGGTCCGACATTGGTCTCAATAAGGTCGACTTCCTCGGACAGACCGGAGCGCGGTCATATGAAGACGGGCAAAGGATTCCGGGAGATTACGAGGCGCAGGTAGGGCAGGGGCCGATCAACATTCATGCGCTGGGCAATCTGGGGTACACGGACACCGGCGTGGCACTGCTACGCCGCACCCTGCGCGAAGGGATCCGGGCCGTTCAGGAAGGCAATGATCCACCAACCATCCCTCCAACCAACTCGGGTCACGTGCCCACGCAGTGCGGAGATGTCATCGTTAATGTGGGCAGCCTGTCCGAGGATCGGGAACTGCAGGCAAAGATCGGCCGCGCCATGGGCAAAATCATCACCGAAACCGAATCTTTGCCATACCGCGAACGCAAGGCTGAGATAGAAAAGCGGGCCAAAGCCTATGTTTCTGAACTCTAACGGCCGCCCCAACTTGTCCAGTTTAGCCTGTATCGGCGGTCAGACCGGCCGACTCTATCCCCGCGACGGCACAGGCCTCGTCTTGATCGGAGGCGTCTCCGCTTACGCCCACGGCGCCCACCAGGCTTCCATCTGAATCGCGAATCAGAACGCCGCCCGGAACAGGCACCAATCTTCCACCGGACGCTGAGATGATCGCGTTCATGAATGCCGGTCGCTGATCTGCCACGCCAGCAAGATTCCGCGACGCCGTTCCCATCCCCAAAGCACCCCAGGCTTTTCCGGTGGCGATTTCGTATCGCAGCAAACTGCTTTGGTCCTCGCGTTTAAATGCGACCAAATGCCCACCAGAGTCCAGAACCGCTACGGTGAGCGGGCGATAGCCTTGTTCCCGGCCATGCGCTATCGCCCGGTCAACAATTTCCGACGCCTGAGCCAGCGATACATTCGTCATAGAAGAAGTCCCAATTTGTCCCGAAGATTTCGTCAATCGCCTTTTAACAATAATTCGGGATGCAGCGAACTCCTCATACTTTCGCGCATGATCCGACAGTGGTTTGTCGTACATTGACTTGCCGGCTCGCGCGCAATGACCTGCCATATTGATGGGCCTAACGTTTTCACCAAGCGCTGGGGAATCAATTGAATTCGTAAATCTGCATCGCGTCGGCGATTGCGCACAACCTCGAGGGAAGGGGGGTTCCCATGTTGACCAGAAGAACTCTGGCGGTGACGTGCATGACAGCTTCGATGCTGTTTGCGCTGCCTGCAAGCGCCAAGACACTGATCTATTGCTCCGAAGGCAGTCCGGAAGGCTTTAATCTGCAACTTTACGCTTCACAGACCACGGCCGACGCAAGTTCGCGCCAGATTTACAACCGATTGGTGGAGTTCAAACTCGGGTCGACAGCGGTTGCGCCAGCCCTCGCTGAATCCTGGAAGGTCTCGGCAGACGGAACAACCTACACCTTCAAGCTGCGGCGTGGCGTCAAATGGCACAGTACACTCACATTCACGGCGTCCCGGGATTTCAATACTGACGATGTGATTTTCAGCTTCAACCGGCAGTTCAAGAAGGACCATCCATTCCACAAGGTTTCGGGCGGCAACTACGAATACTTCAATGGCATGGGCATGCCGGAGCTGCTCAAGAGCATTGAGAAGGTCGACGATTACACCGTCCGATTCACCCTCAATTAGCCGGAAGCACCGTTCATCACCAATCTCGGGATGGACTTCGCGTCCATTCTGTCTGCGGAGTACGCCGACAAAATGATGGCAGCCGGGACACCGGAAAACTCAATCTCGATCCGGTTCTGCAGGAGCCGATACCGCAAGCCTTGATTCCTGCGGAACCGCGACCCGCTTCTTCGATCCTGATAAAGGTCACAGCAGCGGCGGCATACCTATTTGTCGGTGGACTGGCGGGCTGGTGGCTGAACGACATTGCCGGGACCGCGCCCAACTCAATTGCGGATTTGCCGGAACGTGCCGTCTCGGCGCATGCGGTATACACACCTGAGGTCCGACATCCTGTCGAAGTTACGGCGGATCAACAGACCCATCTGGTGAAATGGCTCACCAAACGTTTGGGTGTCACAGTTCGGGCTCCGGTGCTTTCAACAGCAGGCTACGAACTGGTTGGCGGTAGATTACTGCCGGGCGTTTCAGGACCAGCGGCCCACTTCATGTACCAGGAAGCCAGCGGCGAACGACTCACACTGTACGTCCGGGCCGCCAAGAGCGATTCCGGAGAAACCGCATTCCGATACTCGCATGAGGAGGGAATCGGCGTCTTTTATTGGGTCGACGGGGATGTGGGGTACGCACTCGCCGGTCGAATGGAAAAGGACTCATTGCTCGACGTTGCCAACCTGATCTACCGGCAGCTCAATCCGTAACGAAATCCCCTGGGACCCCTCATTAATTTTCTTCCGGGTTATTTCTCAGCACGCTCAGATCAGGCATAACCGCCTAATGGATGGCTGAAGGAGTTGCGAAACCCGCGGGCGTTTCCGGGGCTGCACACGGACCAGCATGGTGATGCACCATGGCCCAGGTGTCCGAGGTGCGAACGAAGACGTTCGTCGCGGCAAGGAATCCTCCGTTCACGACTTCGTTGCAAGTGACGAACGCTGTATCGCCGAAAACGAATGCGCGGGCATCACGACAGGAGATCTGTGGCGGTGCGGAGCCTTCCAGGATTGACCACCAACTCTCGATAACATCGTGATATCCAGTCAGAACGTTCCAACCGGGATGTGTACAGGCTACGTCGTCGTCGTGCGCCCAGACCGCGACCATCGCCGAGATATCAGCGTCTGCAAAAGCGGCATAGAACGCCTCGTTGGCCTGCAGGACCGCTTGTTCGTCATCCATGGCCCGTCTCTCCAGGTACTCCAATCCTGGTCAGAAAATGACATGGAGGATTTGCCGGAGCCAGTGATGCCAGACGCTGAAGTCAGGCGCTTGATCGGCGGCATTTCCGACCTTGATGCCTGGCTGTCCGATTTCCCGCCCAGAATCCTTGTTGTCTGAGACTTTAAGGACAGTTATCAAGGCGCCGTGTACGAAACGGCCTCGATCCTGTTCTCCTCGGTCATGGACCCGGCAAAGGTCTTGTTGGCGGTCCTGATTGCCGGTGCTGTGCTGCTATGGACTCGGTGGGTCCGTACAGGACGCATGTTGATAGCATTTGCGACACTTGCCTTCGCTGGCATCGCCATGATGCCGCTTGGTGCCTGGCTGATTGCGCCGCTCGAGGACCGGTTTCCTTCACCTGAGCCATTGCCGGAACGCGTGCATGGCATCGTGGTTCTGGGAGGTGCTACGTCGATCACGACTTCTGCCTCCCGCAAACAGCCTGCGTTGAACGCGAACGCCGAGCGTTTGACGACCTTTGCGGCCCTTGCCCGAAGATATCCGGATGCACGTCTCATTTACACGGGCGGGTTTCGAGCCCGGAGCAAGCCAAGCATTACAGAGGCCTCCGTAGCGACGGCGCTGCTCGCTGACCTGGGCATTGAGGAAGAGCGGCTGACCGTCGACGACAGCGCCCGCAACACCATCGACAACGCGCAGGCGGCATGGTCCCTGGCCGGACCCTCGGCAAATGAGGTGTGGCTGCTGGTGACTTCAGCGCGGCACATGCCGCGGGCGGTCGGGGCGTTCCGTGGCGCTGGGTGGCAAGGGATAATTCCCTATCCGGTTGACTACCTGACGGCCGGAAACACCAAAGCCGAACT
Source organism: Alphaproteobacteria bacterium UBA2966 (assembly GCA_002348365.1). Taxonomy (GTDB): domain Bacteria; phylum Pseudomonadota; class Alphaproteobacteria; order UBA2966; family UBA2966; genus UBA2966. Next base: position 15,159 of record DEBC01000047.1, read on the forward strand.
CGGGTTCAATTTGAGGACGGGTCTCAACCGGCTGAGAGCAGCCCAGCACGAATGGATCGGGTTGATTGTATATCGGGTGATGGGGGCATCCACCGCCATCTTCCCGCAACCGTGATCATAGCTTCGTTGCAGGCGTCCGGGACCTATGGCACAAGGTGCAGGAACTTGAACCCCGCATAGGTCGAAGGACAAATCACTTTGAAGACCTCGAAGAGGCTCACCCCAATTCTGTCGGTTGCCGTTATTGCCGCCGCACTCTGTTCGGTGTCGTTGGCCCGGGCTGACAAGCACAACTTCGACGAATGGCGACAAGAACTGCGTGTGGAGGCTCTGGATCAGGGAATTCGCGCGGAGATATTCGATGCGGCGTTCGAAGGTGTCGAACCAATTCCGCGCGTGATCGAACTCGACCGGAGCCAGCCAGAATTCACGATGACGTTCGATCAATACCTGTCGCGAGTCGTCAATGATAAACGCGTCCAAGAGGGGCGGGCTAAATTTGCGCAAAATCGTGACCTTCTTGAAGAGATCAGCCGCAAGTTCGGCGTGCAACCGAGGTTCATCGTTGCCCTCTGGGGCATAGAAACCGGGTATGGGCGTCATACCGGTGGATTTCCGGTTATTGCCTCGCTTGCAACATTGGCCTTCGATGGACGAAGAAGTTCCTTTTTTCGCAAAGAGTTACTAATTTCACTTAAAATTCTTAACGAAGGGCACATCAGTCCCGACCGGATGAAGGGTTCCTGGGCGGGCGCCATGGGTCAGAACCAATTCATGCCGTCGAGTTTTTCACGACATGCCATCGATTACGATGGTGATGGAAAACGCGACATCTGGACCAGCAAACCAGATGTTTTTGCATCGACCGCAAACTATCTCGCAGCATCAGGCTGGCGCGACGATATTACGTGGGGCCGGGCGGTACGCGTGCCCGACAATTTTGACCTTGGACTCACCGGACGAAAGACCAAGAAACCAATCGGAAAATGGCAGGAACTGGGCGTTCGCATGCCTGGCGGTGGCGATCTACCCAAACGCCAATTGAATTCTTCGATCATACTTCCCGATAAAGGGAAACGCCGGCCCGCGTTCCTGATCTATGATAATTTTGAAGCGATTCTCAAGTGGAACAGATCTGATTTCTTTGCGGTAGCGGTCGGAAGACTTGCAGATCGCATCGCACGAAGATAGAATACACTAGATAATGGGGTAATAACTCAATCGTATACTAGATAGTGATGCATCCGATAAAGCATTCCATGTCTACCAGGCTTGGTATCGGAATTGCCATTGTTCTCGCCATGGCAGTGACGGCCTGCGCGCCCACGCGTCTTGTAATCCACGCCGCGAAGGAAGCGGCACGCTACACCGAGCAGAAAAAGGTCGAACAGGAAGCAGCGCAGCGACCGAAAAGTACCGCGGCAATCCCATCTCAACGGGGCCGCTACAAGGTTGGCGACCCCTATGAAATCGACGGCATCTGGTATTACCCCAAAGAGGATCCAGACTACCGAGAAACCGGTATCGCCTCGTGGTACGGAAACCCGTTCCATGGCCGCACGACGGCGAACGGTGAGACTTACGACATGAATGAGCTGACGGCCGCGCACAAAACGCTGCCTATGCCGACCTATGTCCGGGTGACAAACCTGGAAAACGGTCGAGCACTAACGGTTCGGGTGAACGATCGCGGGCCTTTTGTTCACGGTCGCATAATCGATCTTTCCCGCAGAGGTGCCCAATTGCTCGGGTTTGAGAAGAACGGCGTCGCGCGCGTCCGGGTCGAGGCCGTGCCGTCACCGGATGAAGTCGAAATTGCCGCCAAACCCGTAACGCCCGACAGTGACCGCTTCGCCGTCAAGGCAGCCCCCGTCGTTGCCGTGCAGACCGCCGAATTACCGCCCCCGAAGGGCGTCAGCCAGGCACCGCGCCGCGAACCGCCGAAATCCCCCATCAACGGCTCTGCCTCCAAGAAACTCAAGCCAACTCACCTTTACGTTCAGGCGGGGGCATTCTCGTTTGCTGAAAATGCCGAACGTCTAAGGGCACGTTTGGCCGAGCTGGCCGAAGCATCGGTCACCCCGGCCAAAGTCGACGGGCGCGAGTTGTTTCGCGTACGTGTTGGACCCATTGCTAGTCTGGAACAGGCCGACGAAACGCTCGAGAGACTTATCGACAATGGTCATATCGACGCCAGAATTATCGTCGATTGATGTCTGACCGATTGATGCCGCGCTAATCCGCCGCCATACTCCGATCACCATTCACACCCATGTTTCCGCGCGCCGGGAGCAGCGGAATCCGTTTCAGATCTCCAATATGCTCAACCTGACTCGTAACCTCATCGCACCGATCATGTTCCCGTTGATCGTTCTGGTCGCGCTCGTCCAATCGCCGAGAGCCGTCTCAGCCACGGAAACCGCTGCGAAATACGCCTTCATGATGGATTTCGACACCGGCGCCGTTCTTCTCGAAAAGAACGCCGAAGAACCCACGGCACCGGCATCGATGAGCAAGCTGATGACGCTCTACATGATATTCGAGCGTCTGAAGTCAGGTAGCCTGAGGCTCGAAGACACGTTTCCCGTGAGCGAAAAAGCCTGGCGAATGGGAGGCTCGAAGATGTTCGTCGGCGTCAATACGCGCGTGAAACTCGAGGATCTGCTTCGCGGGATCGTCGTACAATCAGGAAACGATGCCTGCATCGTGATCGCGGAAGGACTGGCCCAGCACGAAGCGGCATTCGCGGAGGAAATGACCGAGCGGGCGCGGGAACTCGGTCTTGCGAACAGCACATTCGTGAATTCGACTGGCTGGCCCGATCCGGATCACCTCATGTCCGTGAAGGATATCGCGACAATATCCGCAAGCATCATTCGCGAGTTTCCCGAGTACTACCCGCTGTTCGCGGAGAAAACATATACATACAACGACATCAAACAGGGTAACCGAAACCCGTTGCTGTATCGGTACGACGGCGCCGACGGCCTCAAGACCGGTCACACGGAAGCCTCGGGATACGGTCTTGCGGCGTCTGTCAACAAGCGGGACCGACGGCTCATTCTGGTGGTCAACGGTCTTCAAAGCCAGAAGCAACGCGCTCAGGAAACCGAGCGACTCTTTGATTGGGCTTTCCGGGAATTCGACAATTACGCATTGTTCACGGCCGGGGAGGCCGTTGAGAATGCAGATGTCTGGTTGGGACAAGAAGGCCAGGTGCCATTGATCATCCGGGATGACGTGAAACTCACCCTGCCGAGAAAGGCACGGCGAAAGATGGAGGTGAAGGTGGCCTACAATGGACCGGTTGCGGCTCCGGTCCGCGCCGGCGAAGAACTGGCCATCTTGACCATCTCCGCACCAGATCAAGAGACCCTACAGATTCCCCTTGTTGCCGGGAAAGACGTTCCGCGGTTGGGTATGTTTGGCCGCCTGAGTGCGGCCTTCAAGTACCTGGCATGGGGCGCGGCGGAGTAGGGCACTCATGAAATCTTGCCGCCTTTCCACCTCCCAGCAACTTCGCCTCATGCTGCCGCGGTGAGCCGGGGACGCTTTATCTCGTTCGAGGGCGGGGAGGGCGCGGGCAAAAGCACGCAGGTGGCGCTCCTGGCAGAGGCCCTGACATCACGCGGAATTGGGTGTCTCAGTACCCGTGAACCGGGAGGCTCGCGGGGAGCAGAAGAAATCCGGCAACTGCTCGTTCAGGGAGACGTCGGACGCTGGGATTCGATGTGCGAAGCCTTGCTCCATTTCGCGGCACGCCGAGATCATGTGACGACTGTCATCGAACCCGCATTGCAAGATGGAACCTGGGTTATCTGCGATCGCTACACAGATTCGACCTTTGCCTATCAAGGCCACGGTCAAGGTCTCGATATTACGTTCATTAAGAATTTGCATCGCACCGCAACGAACGATATTTGGCCGGACCTGACGATCATTCTCGATGTTCCGGTTGCGGAAGGGTTCGATCGCATCAGCGGTCGGGCGACCAGTGACGACCGCTATGAACGAATGGATGGCGAATTTCATACCAGGTTACGCGCTGGCTTCCTGGAGATTGCAGCTCAAGATCCGCAGCGCTGCGCCGTCGTCGATTCCCGCCAAACCACGGAGGACGTTCACCGAGAAATCGTAGAGCTCGTCGAGAAGCGGCTGGGCTTATAACTGATGGCATCCGACAACACATCAGATATCACTGATCCCCGCGAGACATCTGTTCTGTTGGGGCACGAGGCTGCTGAGGCCGAATTGCTGTCGGCATGGTCCCAGGGCCGATTTGCTCACTCTCTCCTGATCTCCGGTCCGCGCGGGGTTGGCAAGGCTACACTTGCCTACCGTATTGCGCGTTTCGTTTTGAGCGGTGACGGGGCTGGAAACCTGTTCGGAACTCCCGATTCGTTGGCGGTTCCGGATGACGATCCCGTATTTCGTCGAGTTGCCTCAAATTCCCACGCGGACTTGAAGATTGTGGAACGTAGTTTCGATCCAAAGCGGGAAAGACGGCGCGAGGAGATTGTTGTCGGGGACGTTCGCGAGCTTGTCACGTTCTTTTCCATGACAGCAGCCGAGGGGGACTGGCGGGTCGCGATCGTTGATGCTGCCGATGAGATGAACCGGAATGCTGCAAACGCATTGCTCAAAACACTCGAGGAACCGCCTGCGCACGGCCTGGTCATCCTCGTAGCTCATGTACCAGGCCGTGTCCCCGCCACATTGCGCTCTCGTTGCCGGCGGTTGACGCTGCAGCCTCTCGCACCGGACCTCGTGGGACAAATCATCGCTGGCCAGCGACCCGACATTACGGAGGATCAGCGCGAGTCACTTGCGAGGCTGGCGGAAGGGAGTCCGGGCCGCGCATTGGCGCTCGCCGACTCCAACGGACTGGCGCTGTACGAAGAGCTGTTCAATCTGATCGCAGGATTGCCCACTGTTGACATGCTGGCCGTGCACCGACTGGGGGATCGGCTCAATCGGAAGGAAGAGGGCGACACCTTCAATTTGATCGCCTATGTCCTGCCTCACTGGCTCGAACGAATGATCCAGGGCTCGACCGTTGGTTCCTTTCCGCCACCGATTGTTTCGGGCGAAACGGAGGTGATGACGCGCCTTGCGCAGACCGCCAGCCTTGAACGCTGGTGCGAGGTGTGGGAAAAGGTGCGTGACCTGTTTTCCGCGACGAATGCCGTGAATCTCGACCGGAAGCAGATATTGCTAAACGTCTTTTCCACCCTGCAAACCACATCCCGGGCATAGGCTGCCGAGCCAAGGCCGGGCGACGGGCAGTGCAAACGGATCGAATCTCGATGTCGCGCGACAACTGTTATTACCTGACGACACCGATCTATTACGTCAATGACGTGCCGCACATCGGCCACGCCTACACCACGCTTGCGTGCGATGTACTGTCGCGGTTCAAGCGCCTGGATGGTTTCGACGTCATGCTCCTGACGGGAACCGATGAACACGGTCAGAAGGTCGAGAAATCGGCGCAGGCAGCCGGACTCGAACCTCAGGATTTTGTCGACAAGGTATCCCAGAACTTCCGCGACCTGGCTGACGTCATGGGATTCTCGAACGACGACTTCATCCGTACGACTGAAGCCAAGCACGCAAGATCAAGCCAAGCCATCTGGCAGGCGATCGAGCGTAATGGCGATATCTACCTGGGATCCTATTCCGGATGGTATTCGGTCAGGGACGAGGCGTTTTACGGCGAAGAAGAGCTGACCGAGGGCGACGACGGCAAACGGCTTGCACCGAGCGGCGCAGAGGTCGAGTGGGTGGAAGAGCCGAGCTACTTCTTCAAGTTGTCCGAATGGGGAGACCGCCTGCTCAAATTCTACGAAGAGAATCCCGATTTCATCCTTCCGGAAACCCGACGCAACGAGGTCGTCAGTTTCGTGAAGAGTGGTCTGCGGGACCTCTCGATCTCCCGAACGAGCTTCAAATGGGGCATCCCGGTACCCGGCGATGACGCACATATCATGTACGTCTGGCTCGATGCCTTAACGAACTACATTACGGCAGTTGGTTATCCCGACACGGGAACCGAGAAGTTCGAGAAGTACTGGCCTGCCATCCATATGGTCGGAAAGGACATCGTCCGCTTCCACGCCGTCTACTGGCCCGCATTCCTGATGTCGGCCGGCGTCGCGCCGCCGAAACGCGTCTTCGCTCACGGCTGGTGGACCAACGAGGGCGAAAAGATATCGAAGTCGCTCGGCAACGTGATTGATCCACTGCAGTTGGTTGAACGCTACGGGCTCGATCCGGTGCGCTATTTCCTGATGCGTGAAGTGCCGTTCGGAAACGACGGAGATTTTTCGCATCGGGCCATGGTCAATCGAATCAACGGCGATCTCGCCAACGATCTGGGAAACCTGTCTCAACGGATTCTTTCGATGATCAATCGGAATTGTGGAGCGGCTGTGCCCGAACCTGGTCCTTTGACCGATTCTGATCGTGTTTTTCTGGAAAGCGCACGCAGTGTGATCAACAGTGTCCGTGCCGAGATGGAAATCCAAGGGATCCACCGCGCCCTAGAAGCGATCTGGGCGGTCATCGGTGATGCCAATCGGTACGTCGATGCGCAAGCGCCCTGGGAGCTGCGGAAATCAGATCCCGATCGGATGAACACGGTGCTCTATGTTTCCGCGGAGGTGCTCCGGCACCTGGGCATCCTTGTCCAACCCTTTATGCCGGGTTCGGCGGCCAAACTGCTGGACCAGCTGGGCCAATCCGATGATGTACGGGATTTCAGCAAACTCGGGGAGGGCGGTGCACTGACACCTGGACTGGCGCTGCCCAAGCCAGCGGCCGTATTTCCCCGATATGTCGAAGATGAGTCGCCGGCAGCAGCCGAGTAACACAACGGTTCTCCCGATACCGGCCCTTCATCATGCTCGTCGATAGCCACTGTCATCTCGACTATGCCCCACTGAGCGCTGAACTCGACGCCGTCGTCGATCGAGCGCGTGCGGCCGGCATCGGCACCATGCTGACGATCTCAACCCAGTTGGACAGGTTTCCCGGTGTTCTCGAAATCGCCGAGCGCTTTGACGACATCTGGTGCTCCGTCGGTGTTCATCCGCACGAAGCGAGCAGGGAACCTGAATTGACCGCCAAACGGCTGATCGACTTGAGCAAGCACCCCAAAGTCATTGGAATTGGCGAGACCGGCCTCGACTATTACTACGAGCACAGCCCGCGGGATCTGCAGCAGCAGTCATTTCGTGCGCATATTACGGCGGCACGTGAAACCGGGCTTCCTGTCATCGTTCATTCGCGAAATGCCGAAGTCGATACGACAAGAATCCTCGTGGATGAATACATGATGGGGCCCTATCCCGGATTGCTACATTGCTTTAGCGCCACGCGACAACTCGCTGAAAACGCACTAGAAATAGATCTCAGAATTTCGTTTTCGGGAATTGTCACCTTCAAGAATGCCGACGAGGTGCGTGAAGCCGTTCGCATCGTTCCCCTGGACCGAATTCTGGTGGAGACTGACGCCCCGTACCTCGCTCCCATTCCGCATCGCGGCAAAATCAACGAGCCATCCTTTGTGACGCACACGGCCGCAGCCGTTGCTGAGCTCAAAGGCATGCCACAGGAAGCATTGTGGGAGGCCACCACAGAGAATTTCTTTGAATTGTTCCGCAAGGCCGAAAAACCACAAAAATGAACGAAATCGGCATAATTGCGTCCATTCAAAGCCGCTAAAATGAAAGTGACGATACTGGGGTGCGGCACCTCGAATTGTGTTCCGCGCATAGGCGACGATTAGGGCCAGTGTGACCCCACAAACCCAAAAAACAGGCGCCGGCGTGCCCCAATTGCCGTTGAGACGGCATCAACACGCCTGTTGATTGACACATCTCCGGATCTTCGGGATCAAGCCCTGGATACAGGCATGAACGACTTCGATGCCGTGCTGTACACCCACGATCACGCTGATCACAGCCATGGAATAGATGACCTGCGCCAGATCGTGCGGATGCGAGGCCGTCCGATGGACATTTTTGGCGACCGCAAAACTCTCAAATCATTGAAATCGCGCTTTGCCTATGCATTCTCGACCAAAGGTCCGCACCATCAGCCGTTCCTGATCCCGCATGAGCTGGAGAATCCGACGCGCATTGGCGATATTGATGTACTGACGTTTGAGCACCTGCACGGTTCCGGCACCACGCTAGGTTTTCGCTTTGGAGATCTCGCGTATTCCACCGACTGCATGGAGCTTTCGGAATCGGCCTTTTCGGCGCTGAACGGAGTGAAACTGTGGATCGTCGACGCGCTCGTGCGAGATCCGCACCCGACCCATGCCCATCTTGATCTGACGCTGTCTTGGATCGAAAGAGTGAGGCCCAGGAGAGCCATCATCACACATATGGCCGGCGAACTCGATTATGCGACACTTTTGTCCGAGTTACCCGAGGGCGTTGTTCCGGCATACGACGGCATGATTGTCGAGCTTTCCAATATGCGATGAGACTGAACTTTCACCGGTTACCGACCGTATTCCGGCACGCGAGGTGAAATCCTACGAAAACGGTAGAACCCTCTAAATTCCCGTAATCTAATACTAGTTTACTTCCGATAATGTATGTTATGCGATAAAATGAATTTAGCCGTCATTCATTTTTGTTTACTGGAAATCGATCTACGAGCGATCCTTCGCCTCGAGAAAATAACCGCAACCGGAACATGCCGTGTCAGCCATTCGCTCG
>DEBC01000152.1 GCA_002348365.1 Alphaproteobacteria bacterium UBA2966
ATGAACGCGGAGGACAGGCTTAAGGAACTTGGGATCGAACTCGGCGATCCGATCGCGCCGGTCGGAAATTACATCGGTGCCGTGACCGTCGGGAACCTTGTTTTTCTCTCCGGGCATGGGCCGCGAGAGACTGATGGGCCCTTGGAGGGCAAGCTTGGGGATTCCCTAACAGTAGAGGAGGGGCAGCAGCCTGCCCGTAACGTTGGCCTCAACATGCTGGCGACCCTCAAGAGGGAAGTCGGCGACCTGAATCGGGTGCGACGGGTGGTAAAAGTTCTGGGCATGGTCAATGCCGCGCCCGATTTTCGGCAACACCCCAAAGTGATCAACGGATTTTCCGATCTCATGGTCGAGGTCTTCGGCGATTCCGGCCGTGGCGGACGGTCCGCCGTTGGCATGGGTTTGTTGCCGTTTCAGATTCCTGTCGAAGTTGAGATGATCGTGGAGATCGATTGATCGGTTGACGTTTGTAGTCGATCACCGGTGTGCGCCTCGTGATCGACCCAACAACGTCCACGTACTCGCGAATGACGAAGGGTTGTCGGCTTCCTCGCAAGCCTTTGCGCCAGAAGCCGCTCTGAATCATCACTGTTTCGGCGCGAAGACCTTGCGTTGGCCGATGCCCTTGAGATCAACGATTCCGAGGTCCTCGAACGCACCGCCGTGCAATGCGGCGAATTCGGCAGAAACCAGGACTGGGCGGTCGTCCTCCCGGGTCAGCGCCTCGATGCGGCTCGCGAGATTGACCGCCGGACCGATAACCGTGAAGTCGAGCCGGTTCTCACCGCCGACGTTGCCGTAGATCATGTCGCCGAAATGGAGCGCAATGCCACAGGCGATCTCGGGTGACTCGGATTGCCGTCGCGCGGCATTCTCGATCTTGAGGCGTTCCATCGCGGACTGCGACGCGGCGAGCGCACGATCAACGGCATCTTCCTCGTCTTCATCTTTTGGCTGGAAGATGGCTAAAACAGCATCGCCAATGAACTTCAATACTTCGCCGCCCTCCGTCTTGATGGCGGGTGTGATGGCGTCGAAATAGGCGTTCAAGGTGTCGATCAACATCTGTCCCGGCAGACGCTCGGACAACGCGGTGAAAGATTTCAGGTCGCTGAACCAGATTGCGGCCCGGATGGTTTCGCCCGACCCCCGTTTGATCTGTCCTTGTAACACCCGTCGGCCGGCGACGGGACCCACATACGTATCCATCAGCATGCGTGCCAAGTGTCGGAGGTAGCGGGCTTCTATGGTGGCAGAAAGCGCGTGTTGGATACCTTTGAGGATCGCTATTTCGTTGTCCGAAAAACCGCCTGGTTTGTCGGTGGCGAACGTCACCGCCTTGTTCGTTGCGTCCCTGAACGGCAGCGGAATCACGAGGTAGTCCGTAAATCCTTGCTGCCGCAGCTCGTCGAGTATCTCGTGCTCGTTGGAATCTGCCGGGCCTTCGAGGCGACATCGCGTTATTCGGCCCTGCTCATACGCCGCGAATATCGGACTCGTTCGCGCGATCTGCGCGCCATCTTCATCAAGTCGGAATTGGCGGAATGTGAGACCCTAATCACGCTCCCAGAGCGTCGATAAACCATCGACTTGGGGATGGAGACTGGGTACGCCGGTCGTAAAACGCGTGATGGGCAAGCCCGCTTCCAGAAGGCAATCGACCATCGCCTGATCCAGCTCAGCGGTGTCGTCGATCAACCGCGCCTCCGACATCAGTCGATCGGTCAGAGAGGCGATTGTCTTAGTGACAGGCCGGTCATTCATACGGATGAATCAATGAGCGGCCCGAATCTAGCCGTCCTGCCAGGGATCATAGGAGCTGAAATACCAGGGTTTGCCCTCGGGATCCCGACAGGCATAAAGGCGTCCGCCATAGGGTTGATCCTCCGGCTCCATGATGATCTCGGCGCCTGCGGCCGACGCGCCGGCGCAATGGTCGTCCACGTCCTCCACGACGATGTACGGAGCATGGGCTAAGGATTCATCCATATTCGGCGATTGTCCGATTGGATTGCCCTGTTCGTCGCGCTCGGATCCCAGCATGATCATTCCGTTTCCAAACGTCAGTTGGGCATGCGCAATCGAGCCGTTTTCCTCGGGCACAACGAGGTGCTGTTCGAATCCGAAGGCGCCACACAACCAGTCGATCGCAGCCGGCGCATCGGCATAACGCAGTGTCGGAATTATCGTGACGGTTGTTGCTTTTGGTTTGCCCGGCATTCCTTGGCTCCCCGCTTCACAATATTGCATCCCATTCTATTCAGGGAGGTAGGGCGCAGCCACGCGTATTCAGTGTCACTCGACCAGAGGTTTGCCGGGCAGTTGGTCACCCCACGGCATCATGGCCACCGCTGAAAGCGAGTTCTTGGGTGAGCCATCGATCAGTTTGTCGCTGTAGGCGAGGTAGACCAGCGAGTTGCGCTTTCGATCAAGAAAGCGGACGACCTGGAGTCTCTTAAAAAGGACCGACCGCCTTGCCTTGAATACCTGCTCGCCCTCATCGTCGCCATCGATGGCCTCAACAAACTCGATGGGTCCTACCTGGCGGCAGGCGATCGAAGCGTCCGATGTTTCCTCTGCCAAACCGAGGGTGCCGGAGATCCCGCCTTTGCGCGCCATGCTGAGGAAGCAGGTGACGCCCTTGACTTTGGGGTCATCGAAGGCCTCGACGACGATTTTGTGATTCGCGCCGATGAGCTTGAAGGCGGTGTCGACAGAGCCGATCTCATCGGCGAGTACGGGGCTGAAAGTCAACGCTGCAAGTAGACTGAATATTGGCAACCGGGCAGTCATGTTCGGGTCCTTGATGCTTAAGCTTCTCCCTTAGGTAGTTGTCATCATCGGCGATTCCCAGTGAAACCGCGTTCCGCTTGTCGTAGATTCTCGTCCGGGCCGATCGCGGACGACCCGTTTTCAACAGCGGATTGCTCTCCAATGAGTCAGGCTGCTGCCGCATTTGGCCACCGAGGTGAGCGGTCGTGGCTCGTCACGCTCTGCCTGAGTCGATTCTGTTTCAATCTCTTTATACATGACATATGCGGCGGCGCTGCCCACATTGACGCGTGAGTGGGGTATGAGTGCGAGCAAGGCGGGTTTCGTGCAGACCTGCTTCTTCACGGGATTTTCTGTCTCGATGTTCTTCACATCGTGGTTTTCCGATCACATCGGGTCCAAGCGAATATTTTTAACGTTCTGCTGGCTATCTGCCGCGGCAGCGCTGGGTTTTGCTCTCTATGCCCGTTCATACAGCGAAGCGTTGTGGCTCTTCGCGATCGTGGGGTTTTCCCAGGGCGGCACGTATATCCCCGCAATCATGCTGGTATCGCAAAAACTGCCGAGCGAGCGGCGTGGTGCAGGTGTGGGGTGGGTGCTGGCCTCGATGTCTGCCGGCTACGTTGGATCGATCAGTCTTTCCACGGGCTTTACGGCGACCCATGGTTACGAGGTGGCTTTCATGGTTTGCGCGGCAGGATCGGTGCTGGCAGCCCTGTTTGGCACCTTGGCCGCCAAGAGGTCCGCGAACATAGTTTCGAACGCCGTGGAAGGTGCCCGTCCCTGGTCGATCTTATTCCGCGATCGGCGATCCATGCTGCTGACCATGGGATACATCGGTCACTCCTGGGAACTGTTTGGGGTCTGGGCCTGGGCACCAGCGTTCTTAATCGTCAGCCTCGGGGATGGGTTCGCGCTTGGCGCGGTCGGTCTGGGTATCGCGATCGTGCTGCATCTATCGGGGTTTTTCTCCTCATTCACCATGGGCAGGGCGTCGGACCTTTTCGGCCGCCGCATTGTGCTGCTTGTCATGTCAGCGCTCGGGACAGCGTGCTCGTTCGGTTTCGGTTGGAGTGGCGCGTTGCCGGCGACAATCCTGCTTTTGTTTGCGGCGCTGTACGGCTTCGGCGCAATCGGCGATTCCGCGGTGCTCTCGACGGCCATGACGGAATCCGTGCCGCAGGATGTACTGGGCAGGGCTCTGGCCGTTCGCTCTATCTTGGGGATCGGTGTTGGTGCTTTGGCGCCGTTCGCATTCGGAGGTGTACTCGACCAGTTTGAACCCGGCGCAGGCTGGGGGTGGGCGTTTATCGTCCTGGGTGTGGGAGGCGCCATCGCAACAATCTGCGCCCTCCTGCTTCCGGCGGACCTGTCGGAGCAAAAATCTCGGCAAAGGTCTCCTGCAGGGCTGCGTCGACCTCCGCGGTCGTGGCAGGGATGCCCAAATCCACCAGCGATGTGACGCCGTGCTCGCCGATGCCGCACGGCACAATTCCCCGGTAGTGGCCGAGATCGGGTTCCACATTCAGCGACACGCCGTGGTAGGTGATCCAGTGGCGGATGCGAACACCCGCCGCCGCGATCTTGGCTTCGCGACCACCTCCTTGATCAATCCAGATGCCGATTCGTCCTTCCCGGCGCTCCCCGGTCACATTGAATCGGGCGAGGGTTCGAATGAGCCATTCCTCGAGTCGATTCACGTAACCGCGGACATCACGTCCGCGCGCTCGGAGGTCGAGCATCACGTAGGCCACGCGCTGACCCGGGCCGTGGTACGTGTATTTGCCGCCGCGGCCAGTCTCAAAGACGGGCAGGAGCGCTTCGTCGAGCAGATCCTCGGGACGCGCACCCGTGCCAGCTGTGTAGAGCGGCGGATGCTCCAACAACCAGACGAGTTCAGCTGCGTTGTGGCTTTGGATGTCCGCGACCCGCGCCTCCATTGTTGAGACCGCATGGTCATATGCCACGGGCAGGTCACTGATCTGCCATTCGATGGGGGTCATGGTGGGAGTCGTAGCACAGGTCAGAACGGTGACGGGAGGCCATAGATCAGTGCCCGATCACACTTCGTGTGCTGGGGTGAATTTGTTGTGGACGTCGGGTATGAATCGGCGCAATGTTTTTATGTCGAATTCGACACATTGTGTGTCTAGCGAGAGAGGGCAGGTATCTGCATGAGTCCACCGGACAATCAGTGGGCCCCCTCGCAAGAGGGGGCACGGTAAGAGGAGAGCCGACGCTCTTCCAAACCGCAAAAAATGTGAATCATTCTTACCGGTGCGGTAGCTTTGCCGTACCGGGAATATCAGCCCGACTTTGTTGGGATAGGTGCTAAACAGCACAGGACCCCATCGACGCCATTGAGCGCGACGGGGTTCCACCTTCGAGCATCGGCGGCATGCAGAAATTCGTTGCAAAGTAAGCGCCCGAGTTCGTGATTTTCACTGTGCGCGTTGCACTGTTCCTGTTCACAACTTTGGTGAATCCGCAGTCATCGTTGTGGGTGGGTCTCTCCCAATTGAGTTGTGATCTACCGGCACACAGCAAATGTGTCGCTCGCGGACCGATCCTTCGATGCCGAACCGCCCGCGCATAACCTTGATATCGTGCGCCTGCGTTGAACCTCAGTGAGGCGTCGATAAGTGCCAATATTTGCCGATATTAACCATTTGCTAAGCATGTTCGGGCGACTCTAGGATCTGTGTTGAACAGCACGACTGTGTTTCGGGGTAAACCATGTCAGACAGCGATTCAGATATTGACGACATCATGGCCCAGGCAGACGGGGACGCGTCTGCGGAAGCTGGGGCTGAAGAGGCCAGTCAGGACTCCATTGACGCGATGTTCGGCGACGGAGCTGCTGACGAGGATGGGCCGTCAATTGACGAGATCCCGGGCGAAAGCGGTGGCGAGGTCGCCGAAGCTTCTGCAGAAGGTGCCGTAAACCCGATTTTGCAGATGTATCAGGACCGGGCAGTGCAAGACGTTGATGTTGAACTATCCGTTGTCCTGGGGCGATCTCAGTTGCCGATTCACCAACTTCTGAAAATGGGTCGCGGTGCCGTCATCGAGCTCGACGCGACCACGGAAGATGACGCGTGGGTTTACGCCAACAACAAGCTGATCGCACTTGGCGAGGTCATGGTTGTCGAGGAAAATCTCGGCATATCCATCACGGAGAACGTGACATCATCTGAAGATTGATCGGGGTATCAGTCTCCTCATATACCGCGTGTAACGGCGCGGACAAGAAAGCGGGCCGAGTCAACAGGGCGGTTCTTGCGTGAGTGGTTGCGATTTGGTATCTCCGGCCATCGACTAAGCGGTCGTGGCGGAACTGGTAGACGCGCAGCGTTGAGGTCGCTGTGGGTGAGAGCCCGTGGAAGTTCGAGTCTTCTCGACCGCACCAGACATCAGAGCCCGTGGCAGGAATG
>DEBC01000125.1 GCA_002348365.1 Alphaproteobacteria bacterium UBA2966
ATGAAGAAGTTGCAGGCGTTTGTCGTATTGACGAAACCGTGGGGGTCCAACATCAAACCCTCGTCGGCGCCCACTTGCTCGGCCTGCAAGCAGGCGAGGACACAGTTCAGTTTCGAGTGGGAATTGTACTTGGCGTCCTGGCTCATGGGCAGGCCACGCACTTGCGGAACTGTCACCAATCGAATGCCTTGGGTTTGTAGAGTGGTTGCGGGTTTAGAGTGTTCGACGATTATCACGACCGTCGGCCCCGACCGCGATAAGGACGGGTGCTGAAACGGTTTCGATTTGACACCGCGCGTCACCATCAGCCTGCAATGGGCGTCGCCGATCATACCGTTCGCTGACGCAGTCCGGTTCAGCGCTTCGAGAACTCCTTGGCGGTCCATACCGAGTTCGATACCAGCCGCCTTAAGACCGGCGAATAGCCGGTCCATATGCGCGTCGAAAAAGGCCCACTTGCCGTTGTAAAGCCGCATCCCTTCCCACATACCGTCGCCGAGCAGGAAGCCGGAATCGTAAACGGAAACTTTCGCCTCGTCGCGATGTACAATATCGCCGTCCACATAGATCCTTATATCCCGATTGCGTACATCGTCTTCCGCATCATGGGTCGTGTGAGACGGTGGAGTAGAGGTCTCTTCCGCATCTGAGGCAGTCATCGCGATTCCCTCTCGATTGAAGTTAAGGCCCGCCGATTACGCCGCTTTTCGATAGTGCGTCCAGCATTTCTTTGTCATAGCCGAGTAATTCCGACAATACGTCTCGTGTGTGCTGGCCGATGTCCGGGGCGGTACTCTTCACGACGCCTGGCGACCTCGTCGATTTGAAAGGAGACCCGAGGAGTTTGAGGGGACCGCTTGTCGGATGCTCCAACTCAAGCAGCATATCCCGAGCCCAGGTGTGCGCATTCTCTGCGATTTCCCCCATCCCTTGGACCCGCCCGGCAGGGATGCCGTTGGCGCGGCAGTCATTTTCCGCATCGCCGGTCGTCCGTTCTGCCGCCCAGGCAGTGAAAGCTGTATCGAATTCAGATTCCCGGGACTTCGATTGTGCAAGCTCACAGCGAGCTAAACCCAAAAGGTCGGTTACGGCATCGAGATGCGTTTGTGTCTCAACCTCGACCGCGAGCAGACCGTCTCGTGTCTCGTAAAGGTTCTGCGGGGCGACCGCGGGATGATGATTGCCGTCGCGCCCTGCACCCTCGGGTGTGTCGAGCCAGGGCCAGGCCGCGCTGCTGAGCCATCCCTGCACGTCGTGCATGGAGATGTTGATGTGCTGCCCCTTGCCGGTCCGTCGCTTGTAGTTGAGGGCGGCCGTGATTGCCATGGCCCCTGTCGCAGCACCCACATTGTCAGCCGAAGAGACGCCGATTTTTGTCGGGGGAAAGTCTGCTGTACCTGTAAGGCTCATGACGCCCGCCATGCCCTGAATGACCGTGTCGAAAGCCCGCATCTCGCGATATGGGCCGTTGTGCCCGAAGCCCGAGAGCGAGCAGTAGATCAGACCTGGATTGAGGAGCTTCAGGTCATCGTAGCCGAGTCCCCAACTTTGCATGCGGCCATAGGCAAAGTTCTCGATCAGCACGTCAGATTTCCGGACAAGTTCGTATATCAGATTGCGTCCGCGATCTCCCGAGGAGTCGATGGCGACGCCGCGTTTGTTGACGTTGTGAACATGGAAGATGTAGCTGACGCCGTCGACCTTGTATGCGAAATGGCGAACGGATTCGCCTTTCAGTGGTTCGACCTTCACGATTTCTGCGCCGAGGTTCGACAGATAGCGGGCGGCGAGCGGTCCTGTTGTATAGGCACCGAGCTCGAGTACACGCACACCCGCGAGCGGCGCACTCATAGATCGATCTCCACATGTTCGTCGAGCGTCGGTGCGCGGCGGTATACGCGGCCCGGGGTCTCACTCATCTTGAAGATGCTGCCAGGCGTTCGGAAAGGGTGACCCTTGTCGTCCTCGAACATCCGGACCATGTCGCGCGCCAGGAATTGCGGGTCTTCCAATAACTCCGCCAGACTGTAAATCGGACCGGCGGGAACTTGGCCCTGGGTCAGGACTTCCAGCGCTTCCTCTGTTGATTTGTCGGCTAGGAAATCAATCACGAGCTGGTTTACTTCGGGGCGGATGTCATCTGTTACGCGCTCGTCATTTGTCATGTACCGCGGATCTTCCGCGAGATCGTTCCGGCCGATGAGATCGAGGAAGTTTCGCCATTGGCGGTCATCCGCCATACAGATGATGATCCAGCCGTCCTGCGTCGGATAGTTGTCCCAGGGTGCCGCCATGGGATGCTGGTTCCCTTGAGGGCCTGGCGCCTTGCCGGACAGAAAATACCCCGGAATGAAGGTGTACAGAAGGGAGACGATGCTGTCGTAGAGCGCCATGTCGATCGTTGTCCCTTCGCCGCTCTCCACACGTTCGAACAGTGCCGCAAGAATCGAGGCGCCTCCCATCAACGCGGCATTGTGCACGGCCAGTGGGGGGCCCGCTTTGTGCGGTAGTTCTCCGGGATGACCGGTGGTTGCGATCACGCCGCCCATCGCCTGAGCAATAAAATCCCCGCCGCTGTGCTCGGCGAGCGGGCCGCTCCGCCCGAAGGGTGAAAAATGACAATGTATCAATCGGGAGTTGGAAGTCCCGAAGACATCGAGATCCAGGTCGGCTGCGCGGTCTTCTGTGGTCGTTCGGTCGGTTATCAGGATATCTGCTTGGCTGGTGAGGTCTGCCAGCGTCCGGCGGCCCCTCTCGGAACGCAGGTCGAGTGCCAGGCTTTCCTTATTGCAATTGAGAATGTTGAATGTGGCGCTCGAATCTTCGGTCGTCTGCGGTCCGATGTGACGCAGCCGGTCGCCATCGGAAGGTTCGAGTTTTACAACGCGGGCGCCGAGTTCGGACAATAGACGTCCGGTCACCGAGCCCGCACTCCAACCATCCGCGAGTTCGATCACGAGCGTTCCGTCGATACAGCCTTCCGGCGTCACTGCCGCGCTCTCCCATATGTGTCTTTGAGAAAGTTAAGCCGGAGACGAGAAACGGACTAGACCTGGCCGCGCAGTGCATCCGGCAGGTGTGCCAGGTCGCTCGGTTTGGTTGCAGATTTCGATGTTGGATCGGCGAGTTGAAACCGTGGGCTATCGTCTAGGAAGTTGCGCATATGCACGACTATTGAGTCGTCTTCGATCAGGCAAACACCGTAGGCGGGGGGCTCATGGCTGCCGACCATGTCTGGCTCCGGTCCGAGATACAAGCCGACCTGATGGTTTGTGCCCGGAAGCGTTGTTGCCGGAATGCCGAGCCAGGAGCCAGCGATGGGCCGGTGCACATGGCCGTAGAAGATGTGGCGCACATTGCCGTGAGCCAGCAGAAGGCGCCCGAGGGGTTCGGGGTCGAGCAGCATGCATTCGTCGAGAGATCCGATTCCGACCTTGAACGGCGGGTGGTGCAGGAACAAGTAGACGGGTCGATCCGCATGGCGGGACAATTGTTCTTCTAGCCATGCCAACCGCTGGGCGCATAGCCTACCGTGGGACTGTTCGTGCTCGACCGTGTCGAGCATTACGAAGACCCCCGCTTCATGCGTCACGGTGTATTGGACGAAGCCCGCGTCGTCGGAGGGCGTCTCGGGAAAGATTTTCTTAAAACTCTCGCGATCGTCGTGATTGCCGATCAGCAGATGGCACGGCATTTCAAGGTCGGCGAGGATATCCCTCATCGATAGATAGGCTGGCTCAAGCCCGTGATAGGAGAGATCTCCCGTCAAGACCATGAACTCGGCATCGCCGTCGATCCGGTTCACCATTTCGATAACATGGGAGAGCCGCTCGCTTGGGTGCATCGCGCACAGCATGTCGCCAGGTGGGACGAGGTGCGTATCAGTGACGTGGATGAATTTCATGATCCGGTTCGCCTTTCGTGTCAGGCAATTTGATAATGTTGGAGGGTGCCGCCGTAAGGTTGAAACCATTCGCT
>DEBC01000130.1:0-12623 GCA_002348365.1 Alphaproteobacteria bacterium UBA2966
GAACCTCCGGAGGCCGCCATCGAGCACTTTTCGGTCTATTCAGGGATGGATCTGCCCTACTGGCGTGAACACTACCTTCTCGGTGAGGCGGAAGAGGTCGCGGAAAAAATCGCAGCGCGGGTCAGCACGCTGGGGGGATGCGAATGGGCGGTGCTGAACCCTCTCAACTGGGAGGAAGAGCAGCTCGAGCTTCTCGCCAATGAAGTACTGCCTCTGGCCGAAAAAGGATAGACTTCGGTTCCACAGGGAGCCGAGTTATGTACGTTATCGACCAAA
Source organism: Alphaproteobacteria bacterium UBA2966 (assembly GCA_002348365.1). Classification (GTDB taxonomy): domain Bacteria; phylum Pseudomonadota; class Alphaproteobacteria; order UBA2966; family UBA2966; genus UBA2966. Next base: position 277 of record DEBC01000130.1, read on the forward strand.
TTCCAAATATCGCCAGCGGGCTCGGGCAGTAATTCATTGAAACCCGCGCCCTTCGAATACTTTGTGCCGGAAGCGGCGGACGAGGCACTCGCCTTGATGGCCGAACACGGCTTGGAAGCACGGCCTTTGGCCGGCGGCCAGAGTCTGGTGCCGCTGATCAATATGCGCATGGCGCAACCAGGTGTGCTGATCGATCTCAACCGATGCGCGGAGTTCGCTTATCTGCGGGAGGATGGGGACGCACTGGTGAGTGGTCCGATGACCCGACAGCGTGAGTTGGAGCTGTCTCCCATTGTGCGAAGACATTGTCCCCTGATCGCCAAAGCCATGCCGCACATGGGCCACGCGACGATCCGCAATCGTGGAACGGCGGGTGGAAGCCTCAGTCATGCCGATCCCTCGGCCGAACTCCCGGGCGTCGCAGTCGCCATGGATGCGGAATTGATTGCGGGCGGGCCCAACGGGCGGCGCGCCATCCCTGCCACGGAATTCTACCTTGCCGAACTGACGACGGCGCTCGAACCCGAGGAAATGCTTTGTGAGATTCGTTTTCCTAAGGCAACAGAGAACAGCCGAGCCTCATTCGCCGAGGTTGGCAGCCATTTCGGTGGTCTTGCCATCGTCGGAGTCGCCGGTCAGGTAGAAATTTCGGCATCGGGCCATTGCAACAAAGTCGCGCTCGCTGCGACCGGGGCTGGCGAAAGGCCCATGCGGCTGACGTCGGCCGAGGCGCTGCTGACGGGCCAGGTATTGGATGAGCGAATCATTCCTGACGCCGCCGAGGCCGCCGCCGCCGACGTGGAACCTTTGGAGGACCTACATGCGTCTGCACATTGGCGGCGACGCGCGGTGGTGGCCATGACGGCACAGGCGTTGCGTGAGATCGCGTCGCAGGGGGTCGGTTGATGTCGGCGGCAAGGCGGGATGTCCGGATCACGGTCAACGGCCGTACGTATGCAGTTTCGGTCGAACCGAGGCTGCTGCTGGTTGATTTCCTGCGCCACGAGTGCGGCTTGACCGGTACCCATGTCGGGTGCGCCCATGGCGTTTGTGGCGCCTGCACCGTCGTGCTGGACGGTGCCTCTGTCCGCAGCTGCCTTACATTCGCCGTGCAGGCTGACAACAGCGAGATCACGACCGTTGAGGGGTTGGCTGATGGAGAGTCGTTGAACGCCCTGCAACGGGCATTTCATGAAAACCATGCACTTCAATGTGGTTATTGCACGCCGGGATTTCTTATGTCTCTGACGGAATTTCTGCGCGAAACCCCGGATCCCAGCGAGGCGGAAATCCGGGAACGCCTTTCCGGCAACCTGTGCCGCTGTACGGGTTACGCCAATATCGTGCGCGCGGTACAGGCTGCTGTCCAGGAGATGTGAAGGGAAGGCACGCAATGAGCACCAGCGATACCGCTACCGATGCCGGGACCTGGGTGGGTCGGACAGTCCCTCGCAAAGAGGATCAGCGCCTTCTGCGCGGTTTTGGCACCTATATCGACGATGTTCCGGAGCCTCGCGGCACACTGCATCTCGCCATGTTGCGCAGCCCCTACGCGCATGCCCGTATCCTGTCTATCGACACCTCTGAAGCCGAGGCGCTGGACGGGGTCGTAGCCGTCGTGACCGGCGCCGATATTGCCGAGCTGATCCCGCCCTTTGCGGCGGACTATGAAAAGCCGGGTTTCAAGGTCTCCCATCGGTCTGCGTTGGCCCCGGATACGGTGCGGTTCGTCGGCGATGGCGTGGCACTGGTCCTGGCGGAGAACGCGTACATCGCGGAAGACGCCCTGGGACTGATTTTCGCGGACTATGAACCGTTGCCCTCCGTCGCGGATGTTGAAGATGCTTTAAAGCCCGACGCGCCGCGAATACATGCGGATCTGGACGACAACATACTCATCGAAGGCGGGAACAAGACCGATGGCTTTGATGAAGTGTTCGAAGCCGCCGACAACATCCTGCGGGAGCGATTTCGGGTTAATCGAGTGGCGGGCACAGCCATGGAGCCGCGAGGTTGTCTCGCCGTTTACGAGAAGGCGGATGACTCGGTCACCTTGTGGACGGGAACTCAGGTCCCCCACCTGTTGCGTGTGGGAATCGCCCGCTATCTCGGCTGGTCGGAGAGCCAACTTCGGGTCGTCGCTCCGGATGTGGGCGGTGGCTTTGGGCCAAAAATGTATCTCTATCCCGAAGAGCTGTTGACGGTGGCGATGGCCCGTCAATACCGCTCTCCCGTCAAATGGATCGAGGATCGGCTCGAAGATTTTCTGACGACCTTCCACGCACGCGATCACGTTTACGACGTGGCTGTCGCCTACAACAACGACGGCACTGTCCAGGCGGTCGAGGTCGACGTTCTGGTGAATTCCGGCGCCTACTCGAACTATCCCATGGGGGTAAATCTGGAGCCGTTTCAGGGACCCTTGAACATGCCAGGTCCCTATCGATTTCGTCAGTTCGCCTATACCACCAAGGGGGTCGCCACCAACACCTGCTCCACCGGCGCATTCCGTGGGGTGTCGGCGCCCTGCGTCACCTTTGCCATGGAAGGGATGATGGACCGCATTGCCCGACATCTCGGGATTGACCGTGTCGACGTCCGGCGCCGAAATATCGTGCGCCCCGACGAGTTTCCTTACGTAAACGTGGTCAATCAGCTCTATGTCTCGGGAAGCTACGTCGAATGCATGGATCGTGCGCTGGAGATCGTTGATTACGAGAATTACCTGGCCAACCAGCCTCCGGAGAGGCTGGTCGATGGCAAGTATCGTGGAATCGGTATCGCGGTGGTCACCGAACTCGGAGGACAGGGCGCGGCACGCTATAAGGCACGCAGCCTGCCGGACCTGCCGGGATTCGATACCGCGCACGTGGAACTCGAACCCAACGGTCGGATTCTCGCCACCACGAGCTTTGCGAGTCAGGGTCAGGGACACGAGACCACTTTCGCCCAGATCATTGCAGATGAGCTCGGGGTCTCAATCGGCGACATCACGATTCGCGGTGGCGATACCGAGAACTCGCCGTTCGGTACCGGTACCTTTGCCAGCCGCGGGGCCGTGGTGGCAGGTGGCGCCGTGATGCGGGCCTCAGGTGATCTACGTGAGAAGGTCAAGAAGTTTGCAGCTCACCTTTTGGAAGCCAGCGCGGATGACATCGTTCTCGAGGACGGGCATGCGCATGTCCAAGGTGTTCGTGAGATGCGCGTCAGCCTCTACGAAGTGGCGCGGGCCGCCTATGGTCTCACCGATTCGATGCAACTTCCGGAGGGGGAGGAATTCGGGTTGGAGGCCATTGCGACGTACGATCCGCCCGCTTCCTCCATTTCCAATGCCTGTCACGTTGCGTGCGTGGCCGTAGATGCGGCCACCGGGCTTGTCGAGGTGGAGCGCTATATCGTCGTTCACGACTGTGGGCGAGTGGTCAATCCGCTCCTGGTTAAGGGCCAAGTCCAAGGGGGCGTCGCCCAAGGTCTTGGACAGGCCCTGTTCGAAGAGGTTCTCTATGACTCTGACGGCCAGCTGTTGTCCGCGACCCTCATGGATTACCTGGTTCCGACGGCACTGGATGTGCCGACACTGGAAATGGAGCACATCGAGTCACCCGCAACCGACAACATCGGCGGGTTCAAAGGAGCCGGCGAGGGCGGTGTAATCGGCGCACTGCCCGCCATTGCTTGCGCGGTAGGCGACGCACTGGTGGCGTTCGGTGGTAACGTGAATCGGCTGCCGCTGCGCCCCGACGCCGTCCTCGAACTGATTGAAGGTGGAAACGGGGCGTAGGGCAGTTGCCCGGCAAGCGAATGTCGCCCGTCAATGCAGGCGGGCTATGCCGGACAGATTCCGATGAAATCGTGCAACTGACAGAGCTGCTGATGCGATGCCTCAGCCGGTGTCGCTCCTAGCCGTCGTTCTTCGGCGGCTTGTTTGCAGGTGTACCCGTCCCTGCCCCGGTTGGCTGGATTTGAGGTGCCGGCCGGCGGGCCGGAGGCTTGCGCCTCGCTTGGCGCTGGACCGGTCTGCGCTGGACCTGACGGGCGGTGACGGTGGCGTGGGCGGTCCGTTGGCACGTTGGGGTGCCGCAACGGGTTCCTACGTTGTCGCAGGTTCAGGCGTCTGTGCCATTGCAGGTGCTTGCCGGGGCGTGGAAGTCGATGGAGTTGGCGCGTTTGACTGCCATGGCAGGGCAAAAGCGCCGGCGGGTGCTTCCTCGCTGGTAGTCGCAACTGGCGCGGACGCTGGTTTGGATGTGTGGGCGCCCGCCGGCAGCGTTCCTCCGTGCTGGGCGCGAAGGGCTGTCTCGCGTGCTTGCGTCAGCGTCGATCGCGTGGTGATCGCCTCTGGGTCCATGCGAATGTCGAGTACCGCCGCCCGGCCGCACGTCAAAGCCTCTTCGAAGGCCGGCGCAAAATCTTCTGTTTTCTCAATGGCCGCACCGAACGCGCCGAAACTGTCCGCAAACTTGGCGAAGTCAGGGTTGGTCAAGTCGGTTCCACTGACCCGCGTCGGAAATCTCTTCTCCTGATGCAGGCGAATTGTCCCGTACATTCCGTTGTTGAACACCAGAATAACCGGAGCAATCCCGTGATGGATTGCGGTGGCGAGCTCGTTTCCAGTCATCATGAAGCCGCCATCTCCAACGAACGAGACAACGGGTTTCTCCGGAGCAACGAGCTTAGCGGCGATTCCGGCCGGCACGCCGTATCCCATGGCACCGTTCGCCGGCCCCAAGAGAGTGCGGAACTGGGTAAACTGGTAAAACCGTTGTGGCCAGCCCGAGAAGTTTCCGGCGTCGAGGGTGATGATGGCATCCTGCGGCAATCTCGTGCGGACCGTGTCCATAACCTTGTAGAGATCGATATTCCCGGGAGATTCGGCTGCCTCAAGCGTTTCGAGGTAGTCATAACGAGCGGCCTTGACCCAGTCGCCCCATGCCATCCAGTCAAGCGGCTCCAATGTCTTTACCGCAGCCGCGAACTCCGCCATGGAAGCAACGATTGCGAGATCGGGTTGATAGACCCGGCCCATCTCATTGGTATCGGGATAGACGTGAACCAGCGTCGCCTGCGGACGGGGCGGTTGCAGGAGTGTGTAACCTTCCGTCGTGACATCGCCCAGCCGTGTACCGACGGCAAGCACGAAATCCGCCTGACGCAGGCGTTCCGAAACCTTGGGGTCTTTTGCGTAGGCCAGATCCCCCGCGTAGGAAGGATGGCGGTTATTGAGCAGGTCCTGGCGGCGGAAGTCCACCAATGTCGGTATGTGGTTTGCTTTGGCGAATGCCGCCAGGTCGTCGCAAGCCTCTGACGTCCAACCACCGCCCCCGAGAATCATCAATGGTCTCTCGGCGCGCGAGAGCAATTTGTGCAGCCGTCGCATTTCCATGTGCCCGGGATAGCTGGGCGCAAGCATGGCTGGCTCGACGTCGGCGACGACCGCGGTTTCGCGCTGCATGTCTTCCGGAATTGCAAGAACGACGGGACCGGGTCGACCTGAGCGCGCCGTATGGAAAGCGCGTGAGACGAATTCCGGGATACGGGCCGGGTCGTCGATCTGCGCCGCCCATTTTGTGGTCCAGCCGAACATCCGTTCGATGTCGACCTCTTGGAAGGCTTCCCTGCCAACAAAGGGGCGTGGGACTTGCCCGACGAACATAACCATCGGCGTGGAGTCCTGATGCGCAATGTGGACGCCGACACTGGCATGACAAGCACCCGGTCCACGTGTCACGAAGCAAACTCCGGGGTTTCCCGTCATTTTGCCGTAAGCTTCAGCCATATTGGCTGCGCCAGCCTCATGGCGGCACGTCATGAAACGAATGCTCTGCGCGTCGTAAATTCCATCGAGGACTTCGAGGTAGCTCTCGCCGGGTACGCCGAACGCCGTGTCGACGCTGTGCGCTTTCAGTGCGTCAACGAGAATTCGTCCACCAGTACGTGTGTGTAAAGCTTGCGCCACGACGCTTCCTTTCCGGCTATTGGCCGAGCAGCTTAGAGAACGGGAGCGCGTAGGTCAGCATGACCGACTCCTCGCCAGGATTGGTACTGTCGAGGCCCGCATTGGACATATGGCTGATACTGAGCGCAATTCTAGAGCGATCGTCCAGGCGATACGCAAACTCGAGTTGCGAGCGGAACTCGATCCAGTGACCGAGATCCTTGCCGTCTCCCCGTGACCATGCGCCTGGTGCGAAGCTCGGCGTGACAACGAATCGGCGCCCGAAGTAAAGATCGATCAAGACGCCCAGATATCCGTACAGGGCCTTGTCGCTCGTCGCCATGAACCCTGAGAATGGCTTGAAAATCCAAAATTTCCAGTCTGAACGGTACTCCACGCGGCCTTCGACAGCCGTTTTGTTGTCGAAGGTGTCGAACGCGCCGAGGCTCACAGACAGGAAGTCCGGATCATCGGCTTGTGCATTCGATGCGCTTGCGAAGGCCAGGACCAAGAACGCAGCGAACGCCGCCATCAGGGATTTTTTGTTATTTGTCATGTGTATGGACGTTTCCGTTCCCATAGAACTGGAGTTTTTAGGCAAACAAAGCGTCAACCGCTTCCAGGTTTATCGATTTCTCTAGATCCGGGATCAGGCCAAAGTTCGCTCCATGATATGTTGTTGCTATGTGGTTGAGCACGATTGCGACGTTGTTATTACTTGTCGTCAATGCGTCCGCGTTTGCCGCGGACGCATTGGTCTCGGGTAGCACGGCACGGGTCGCAGAGATTGTCGACGGCGACACATTGGTGCTGGAGGACGGTCGCCAAGTCCGCCTTGTCGGCATTCAGGCACCAAAATTGCCCCTGGGTCGTTCGCACGTCAAGGAGCAGCCCTTCGCGGCGGAGGCGAAGACTGCCCTCGAATCGCTTGCCTTGGGTCGAACGTTGCGGCTGTCGTATGGCGGCCGGCGGGTCGACCGCTACGACCGGCAACTTGCACATCTGCACGACGAGTCCGGCCGCTGGATTCAGGGCGATCTCCTGTTGCAGGGGTTGGCACGGGTGTACAGCTTTCGCGACAACCGGACCCTGGTTAAGGACATGCTCACTCTGGAACGGGAGGCGCGGATCGCCCGTCGCGGTATCTGGGGCCATCCGTTCTATCGTATCCGCACCGTCACGGAGGCGGAGAAGCACCCGGACTCGTTTCAACTGGTTGAGGGCCGAGTACTGGATGCGGCTGATGTCCGTGGCTGGATTTATCTGAATTTCGGCGACGACAGGCGGAATGATTTCACCATCACCATATCTCCTAAGGATCGACGCCGATTTCGGGACGTCACTCCCGATCTCCTGTCGCTACAGGGGCGACATGTGCGCGTGCGAGGATGGATCCACAGGCGCAACGGTCCGATGATCGATGTCACACATCCTGAGCAGATCGAATTGCTGAACGAATGAAGACGGACCGCAGATGCATCTCCCTGGCAACGGGCGCGATTGCGCTGGTCGGGTTCATGCCGGCCCTCACGGGTTGTGTGACGACCAATCCTGCCACCGGACAACAGGAACTTACGCCATTCATGTCGCCGGCGGAGGAGCGGCGAATCGGTGCCCAGGAACATCCGAAGATGTTGGCGCGTTTCGGCGGCGTATATGACGACATCGAAGTCGGGGCATACGTTGCCGAAATTGGGGGGCGGTTGGTCAAGAACTCGGAACTACCCAATCTGGAATTCAGGTTTACGGTACTGAACTCGCCGCAAGTCAATGCCTTTGCGCTGCCAGGCGGGTATGTCTATGTGACGCGGGGGTTGATGGCTCTTGCGAATTCCGAAGCAGAACTTGCTGGCGTCCTTGCGCATGAGATTGGTCACGTCACCGCACGCCATGCTGCACAACGGTACAACCGTGCAATCGCAACAAGTCTGGGCACGGCCATCCTCGGTGCCGTCGTGCAGAATCCTGGCATCGACCAACTGGCGCAAATTGGCGGCGAGCTATTTCTCAAGGGGTTCTCTCGCGAACAGGAATTCCAAGCCGACACCCTCGGCGTACGATACATGTCACGGACAGGGTACAACCCGGAAGCACAGGCGACATTCTTGCGTACTCTCTCCGGTCACAACGCCCTTGAAAATGAGTTGGCAGGTCGCGATGGCCGGGATCCTCTCGAAGACTTCTTTGCGACCCATCCACGTACCGAGGACCGCGTGGACAAGGCCATCTTGGCCGCCCGTGTGAGCGGTGCGGCGGCCGGTGCCCCGCTCCGACGCGATCGATATCTCGAGAAGGTCACCGGAATGCTCTATGGGGATGACCCTGAACAGGGCTTGGTGCGCGGGAGGACCTTTGTGTATCCGGACCTGGGATTTGCCTTTGAGGTGCCACCGGGTTATCGGCTGTTCAACACTCAGCGTGCGGTGATTGCGAAAGGTCCCGAAGAGGCGATCATCCGGTTCGATGCGGCAAAGAAGCAGACGTCCGCCGACATGGTGTCTTACCTGGCTCAGACGTGGGGCCGGGGTGTCGGCCTGTCCGATGTGGAGCGTATCACGATCAACGGTATGGAGGCGGCGACGGGGCGCGCCTCAGTTCGGTCTAAGGGTCAGCCGGCGGATCTTCGGCTTGTTGCCATAAGGTTTTCCCACGACGAGATTTATCGGTTCATGATGGTGACGCCGCTGAAAAGAGAACCGAATCTGCGTCAGGAACTGCAACGAACCACCTACAGTTTCCGTCGATTGTCTGCGGGTGAAATAGACGACTACCGGCCGTTCCGACTTGACGTCATTGCGGTCGAGCCGGGTGATACGATTGAGCACTTGGCTCGGAGTTTGCCTTTCACCGATTATCAGGTCGCCCGTTTTCAAACCCTCAACGGACTGCCGCAGGGGACGGTGCTGTCGCCAGGGCAGCGCGTAAAGATCGTGACCGAGTAGCTCCATGGCGGCCCGAAAAACTCTCCCGGACAAAATCGTCGACCGGGCCATCGACCGGGCGGACAAAGTTGGTTGGGCTCGCGTCCGCCTTCACGACGTCGCGGATGACCTCGGCGTGAGCCTGTCTGACGTGCGTCGACACTACCGCGACCTGGATGGCGTCGTGGATGCCTGGTTCAAGCGCGCCGACTTGGCCATGCTTGTGACGCGAGACCAAAAAGGCTTCGAATTGCTGCCGCCCAGAGATCGGATATCGGCGGTCATCGTCCGTTGGCTGGATGTGCAAGCATCGCATCGTCGTACCGTGCGCGACATGTTGGCAGCCAAGATGTATCCCGGACATCCTCACCATAATATTGCTCTGGTGACCGCTCTGTCCCGTACGGTACAGTGGATTCGCGAGGCTGCGGGTCTTGATGCCTCGGGCCGTCGTCGACAACTCGAAGAGATTGGACTGACCGCCCTGTTCACGGCGGTCGTTTTTATTTGGCTTCGCGACGAGTCGGACGGCCAATCCAGGACTAAAGCGTTCCTCGACCGCTCGCTTGCTGGGAGTGACAGGATAATGGCTCGAATGTTCGAGTCTTCTTCGTCAGCGGCTGACCAGGGAGACGACGTCGAGGCGTAGGATCGAGTTAGGGCGCAACCAGTCCGGCGCTCACGGGATCATTGATCTGCTTGAGAATGGATGACCGGAGCTTCTTCAGGGCTTCTTGCTCGATTTGCCGGACACGTTCCTTGCTGATGCCAAGCCGGCGTCCAAGAGATTCCAAGGTCTGACCTTCTTCGCTCAGGCGCCGTTCACGGATGATTGTCTGCTCGCGTGGGTTCAGTTCGGCGACCGCGGTCGCGATCCATCGGGACCGTGCCGTGCTTTCAGAAATCTCAGATACGATTTCCTCAGGACCCGGGCGGTCTTCCGCGAGCAGATCCTGCCATTCACTTTCACCGTTTTCACCGACCGGCGTGTTCAACGACTTGTCGCTGCCGGAGAGGCGACTTTCCATCATCGCCACGTCGCGAACACTGACGCGCAGAGTTCGGGCGATTTCTTCCTTTCCTTGTTCATCCAGGTAGGAAACGCCCGTTTTGTCGATACGGGCTTTGAGGCGGCGTAGATTGAAGAACAGCGATTTCTGGGCCGCGGTCGTTCCGGTTCGTACGATTGACCAGTTCCTGAGAACGAATTCCTGCATCGAGGAGCGAATCCACCAGCTTGCGTAGGTCGAGAACCTGACCTTGTGGTCGGGATCAAATCGGGCCGCTGCCTGCATCAGGCCGATGTTGCCTTCCTGGATCAGGTCACCCATGGGCAGCCCGTACGACCGGAAACGAGATGCCGTGCTGATCACAAGCCGCATGTAGGGAGTGACCAGACGCCATAACGCAGATTCATCGCTCTTGTCCCGCCACTGGCGCGCCAACTCCAGCTCGGTCTTTTCGTCGAGCAGCGGGATTTTCATGGCCGATTTCACGAACTGGCGATTGGCCCGCTGCGTCTCCGGTGTATCGATGTATCCCATCGTTTGCTAACCAATCTCAGTGGTATGTCAACTGACTCAAGTTACGGCCCGTATCTGCGTTTGGATCAGTCACCACTTCCCGCATCGCTGATATGTGGGCATTTCTTGGAATGATTTCAATTCACATCTGTAAACGCATAAGACGCCGATTTATTCCGCGTCTCCACATGTGGCGAATGCTGGCGATGTGCGCGAGTCACATCCGATCACAGTTTTGTGGGTATTGTGGTCCCGGGATCTGCGCGCCGGCGTCTCAGATCAAACCTGGATCCAGTCGACGGGTCGTCCATCCAGCGTAAAGCACGCGGCGTGTAGTGCGCCGCCGTAGCCGCATCCACCGTCCAGAGTGGCTGTGTGTGAGCCCATTTCGGGTCCCTGGCGTCGGCGATCATCTCCACGGACCACTCGACTGAAACCACCAAAGGGCTCGTTGATACTGGCGAAATATCCTGATCCCCACCACAGAGTATCGCCCTGTTCAGAGAGCGGTCTGGTTGGGTCTACGCCGGCCGCCACGAACAGGAGCTCCGCTTGTGGCGTGTAGGCAGCCCGACGCAGGGCAGCCATGAGTTCGTCATGACCTGGATGGGTGTGCATCGCTGACCGAATTGCGCTGGTGAATCTGGTAATTCCGACAGCTCCCTCGCGGCAGACCCGACGCGCTGCTTCGGGATCGCCGCCGTATCCCAGAAGCGTTGCCGCGACGCCTTGACCCAGCATCCAATCCAGTACCTCACCGGGATTTGACGCAAACTGCAGTTCCAGAAAACGCCGCCACATCTCCTCTTGGGCGCCACGCAGATAGACGATGGCGGCGGCGCAAAAGCCGGGTCGCGAGAGCAACTCCCGGCGAAACGCCAGCATTTCCTGGACGGTTCTTGGAACGTCAGCGCCAACGCCAAGGTAGTTGCCGAGGTAGACCAGGCGGTCGCCCGTCTCGACGCGGCCACGCAACTCATCATGTAGAGCCGCAAGCCGTTCGGCTTCACCACGTATGGCTCCGACCGCCCAGACCCGATTTGCTCCCGAAAGACTTGCGTAAACCTGGGGTTCAGAAGGGATCATGCAGGGACAATTTCCATGGTTCCGAGATCGAGTCTGCTTCTCGGTTTCAGTGGCCGGAGGATTACCATACTGTCTCCTTAAGGTGAGACTAGATCAGATTGCTGCCTGACAAACCAAAATAAAACCCGGGTCGTACGGATATACCGATTCGACCCGGGTTTGGTGATCACGATTGTGGTGGCTCAGGCAGCCCGCAGCATTCCCTCCAGGCGCTCCGTCGCGGCATCCTCATCAATTCGTTCGACTGCCGCCAGCTCGCGGGCGAGTCGCTCGAGTGCCGCTTCATAAATCTGTCGTTCACTATAGGACTGTTCTGGTTGATTCGCCGAACGATGGAGGTCGCGAATGACTTCAGCGATGGAAACGGGATCTCCCGAATTTATTTTCGCCTCGTATTCCTGTGCCCGCCGGCTCCACATGGTTCGCTTGATGCGGGCCCTGCCCTTGAGTGTCGAAAGTGCGTTGGTCATTTTCTGCGGGGTAGACAGTTTACGCATGCCCGAGCCTTCGGCCTTCGCCAGAGGCACCCGCAATACCATCTTGTCCTTGTCGAATTCGACAACGAACAGTTCAAGATCCATCCCCGAGATCTCTTGCTTTTCGACACCGGTGATCTTGCCGACACCGTGTGTGGGATAGACGACGTAGTCGTTTACGGCGAACGGCAATTTCGGCGCCTTTGGCTTGGAGGCCGTCTTCTGTGCAGTTTTGGGCGCCGTCTTTGTCGTCGCCTTTGGTGCTGCCTTCTTCGCAGGTTTTGGTGCCGTTTTGGCTGCTGACTTCGCTGTCGTCTTCGCAACCGTCTTGGATTTCGGCTTGGCTTTCACTTTGGGCGCCGCCGCCGCAGCCTTAGACCGGGTGGATTTGGCCTTGGGTTTCGTC
>DEBC01000130.1:12961-105883 GCA_002348365.1 Alphaproteobacteria bacterium UBA2966
GTCGTTGATTTGGCCGTCGCTTTTGCCATGGTCTCCTATCTCTCGCCATTCAGATGTTTAAGCGGTGGGATTGGTTGACGCCCCACAAAGAAGCCCACCTTCCCTAAACCGAAGGGTGCCGCCACGTATTTCTATCGACGGCGATTCTAAGGTTGGAATATCCAGAATCTGCCCAGTTGGCCTCATAGGGCGTGTTGCCGCGCACGTCGCATTGTGCGCTTGCCTAGCGCTTTAACGCTCACAACGCTCCATATAGCACGATTCGAGGACACTTTACAGGGTGGCCCCGTATCCCGGCCGCAAAAAATGGCCGGAAGTCCCGGATTTAGCTGCCAGTTCCCGGATTCGCGCTGAAATACTTGTCCATCTTGCCTTCTTCATCGGCAAAATCATCGGCGTCCTCAGGCGAGTCGCCCTTGCGGGTGATATTTGGCCATTTCTCGGAATGCTCGCGGTTGAGCTCCACCCATTTTTCGACATTGTCTTCGGTGTCCGGAATGATCGCCTCCACGGGGCACTCCGGTTCGCACACGCCGCAGTCGATACATTCGTCGGGGTGGATCACCAGCATGTTTTCCCCCTCATAGAAACAATCGACAGGGCATACTTCGACGCAGTCCATGTACTTACACCGGATACAGGACTCGGTAACGACGTAGGTCATACTTGGCTCCACTCGCAATTATTGGCGAACAGGTTCTCCATCAATTGGAGGTCCCCGTCCTTTCGATCCCGAGGCGGTCCGTCACCCGCTTACGCGCCGCACCTCGGTCACGGTCGGATACATATATGAGGCCACCGATGCGGCGCAACAGGTTTGCTTCATAGTCATGCAACACACCGTCGGCATAGACCACCTCCCAGAGCATCTCGATAATGGCAATTCGCTCTTCCGGCGGGTAGGAGTCCTTGATCGTCCTCGTGAGCCTGACCAGGTGGTTGGTGTCGTCGTGAATGGCTTCGGCCTCTGCGATCAGGTCATCTGCCTCTTCATCCTCAAGGCCGAAATGTCGGGTTACAAGTGAGCGAATCGACTGGCGCTCCGATGCATCGAAGTCGCCATCCAGACGCGCGGCCTCGACCATGAGAACCGCTGCCGCCATGGCGTGCGCCTCCGCACTGTCTTGTTCCACAACGTCTCCGGAGTCGATCCGGCTGAAAAGCTTCTTGATTCGATTGATCACGACACCGGCCTAACACACGGCCCGGCAGATATTCAAGCCAGCATTGGCGATCCGGTTTGTCGCAGTCATTCCTTGCCCAGGAAACGCATTATTTCCCGACGGTCTGCCTTCGTCGGTCGCCCCGCGCCATCATCGCGCCGAGCCTGACCGGAATCATAGTTCGATGCCGCGCCCTTATCATCGGTCTGTTCCGTCAAGTCCTCAAATAGTGCCCGGGCCTCCGCCGCCGGGCCTCGTCGCGTACCCAGCTCCACCACCCGAACGATGCGGATTTCCCGGCCCTGGGGGAATGTCAGCACGTCGCCGGTCCGCACCTGATGATTGGATTTGGCGACGACAGAACCGTTAACACGCACCTTTCGATCGACGCATGTTTTCGCCGCCAGGGAGCGGCTCTTGAAAAACCTTGCAAACCACAGCCAGCGGTCGATCCGCAGGGACGTACTCATTTACCCCGACGATCGGTCGTGACAGCCAGGGTTTGCAAGGCGGCGAATGGAGAATCAGGGTTAATCGCTGCCGACGGCTTGTTCTTCGACGGAGACTTGCTCCTGGCTCTGGTTTGATACGAACGAATGAAGACACCGGGACTCTTGGGCTTGCGTCGGTATCCGAGGTCCTTCATCACCCGGGCAAACTCCTCGCCCGCGCATCCTGCCATTGCCATGAGGTCCTCGCCTTCGGTGAGTGTCGACTTTCGGGTTTGCTTATGGACGGCACCGGTCAGGCGCTCGGCGACGTCCGCTCGGATGGCGCGGCGTCCCAGCCTCACGTATCCGGCGGCGGCATAAAGGGCGGAGGGTATATCCCGGCTCGCTGCCGCCGATGGTTGTGGCGCAGGTGTCGGGACCCTTCCGCCATTCTCGTTTTGAGCCAATTGCCAGAGACCGCTGGCGAGCTCGCTCCTTTCCGGTTGAAGCATGGCAGGTAGGAATACGCAAAGGGCGCCGAGCCGGATACCCAGCTCGCGCAACTCGGCCCGCTCGGATTTTGACAGACGCTTGAGCTGCGACTCGATGGATTCCCGGGGCAGCAGTCCCATCGCTTCCCGCAACTGAAACAGAATGCCACGACAGGCGGGACTGACATCCGCGACGGTCAGTGCAGCGAGAGGTTTCAATACCTGTTCTATGTGGGCTTTCAGCCAGCGATCCAGTCGCCGCTCCACGCGCTGCACGATCTCCCCGTCCAGTTCCATGGGAAGCAAAGAGAATCCGGGTTCCAGTGGCTCCTTTCCGACAGTGAGTCGTGCGACCGCTGTGCCGTTCCACTCCAGCGTGAACTCCGAATTCAAGGTGATCGCTTCATCCCGCGCATCCGCAAGCTGGTTTCCGCGAGCATTGATCTCTCTCGCTACCACGCGTGTGGCGGCTGCCCGCAACGCACGATTTCCGGAAGGTGAACCCGAGGGATCAGGGATGAACCGCAGACCGTCGATCTGCCCGAGTGAATGGCCATCCACTTGAACGCTACCATCGCTGCCGACATGACCGTAGACCTGCTGGTTGTCATGTAGCCTGCGCATGAGGGCCGCGGTACGTTGGTCGACAAAGCGTTGCGTCAACCGATCGTGCAGAGCGTCTGACAATCCGTCCTCGACAGCGCGTGCGCGCTCCTGCCAATGGCGCGCATCGGCCAGCCAGTCTCCCCGGTGGGAGATGTATGTCCAGGTCCGAACGTGTGCGATCCGAGTGGCCAGCGTGTCGATGTCGCCGTCCATCCGATCCAGTCTCGCAATGTGATCAGCCACCCAATCCGTTGGAAGAACGCCTGCGGGCGACATGATGTGTGTGTAGATCCGACCCAGAAGGCGGGCATGTGCCTCGGCCATGGTCTTCCGGAAATCAGGGATCTGGCATACTTCCCAAAGCATGTTGACAGCGGCACGGCCCTTGGCGAGTGACGAAATCTCCGGCTCGGCAACCAGAGTCTTCAAGGCCAGATAGTCATCCGCTTCCCGAGTTCGAGTGAGGATGTCCTGGTGAGACTCGGGTGGGGGTGCGTCGAGAGTGGCCAGCAAACCACTGGGCGATGTCACGTCGAGCGAAACGTTGCGCCATTGAATCGATCTGACTCGGCCGAACTGATGACCTTCGACCCGCTCGATCGTCTCGGTGGGCAATGAGCCGGCATCGGAAGTCGTACCGAAGGTTCCATCGCTCATGTGGCGGCCGGCTCGCCCGGCAATTTGACCAATCTCGGCTGGAGTCAGTTCGCGGCGCGCGACGCCGTCGAATTTCCTGAGGCTCGCGAACGCAACATGGTCGACATTGAGATTGAGGCCCATTCCGACGGCATCGGTCGCCACCAGATAGTCGACTTCGGCCGCTTCGAACATGGCGACCTGCGCGTTGCGGGTCCGCGGACTCAAGGCTCCCAGCACGACGGCCGCCCCCCCTCGATGCCGACGAATGAGTTCCGCCGTGGCGTAAACGTCAGGTGCCGAAAATGAGACGATCGCGCTGCGTTTCGGTAGCCGCGAGAGCTTTTTCTGTCCGCTGAACGTCAGCGTGGAGAAGCGTGGTCTGGAAACGAACTGGCAGTTCGGGACGAGACGCTTGACGATGGGCCGAATGGTATCGGCGCCCAAAAATACCGTTTCTTCGCTTCCCCTGGCTCTGAGGAGGCGATCGGTGAATACATGGCCACGTTCGGAATCAGCCGCGAGCTGGACTTCATCGATCGCAACGAAAGCGAAACGCCGTTCCATAGGCATCGCTTCAACCGTACAAACGAAGTAGTCGGGGTTGGCGGGAATGATCTTTTCCTCGCCGGTGACCAGGGCCACGCGGGACCGACCCACACTCTGTTGAACCCGATCATAGATCTCGCGGGCCAACAGCCTCAGGGGCAATCCAATGATTCCATTGCGGTGACCGAGCATGCGCTCCACCGCGAAGTGCGTCTTACCTGTATTCGTAGGACCAAGGACGGCTGTGATCCGCCCTGGCGCGCCAGTGACACCAACAGGACTCATCACCTCTAACATCGGCTCTCACGGCTCGCGATGCAACAACTGCGATGGTAAATAACATCGGAATCTATTGATATGCTTCCGCCCGTGCGGGGCGGCGGACCGAAGACGCGAGTGCAGGGTCGGACTCGGGCCAGTGGCAATTCAAAAGCGCCATTTGACTTGAGATCGGGGTTTCCCATACTTGCACCCATGTATCTTCACGTCGGCGATTGGCGGGACGATGAGCGAATCTGAAGACAAGCTGACTGAAGACTGGCGTGGGCTGGCCGAGAAGGAACTCAAGGGCCGGAATCCGGACGGTCTCCTTTGGGAGACGCCGGAAGGAATCCCCGTCAAACCACTTTATACGGCAGCCGATCTCGAGGACATCGAGACCAACTCCCTGCCCGGCATCGCGCCTTTCACCCGCGGGCCTCGTGCCACGATGTATGCCGGCCGTCCCTGGACACTCCGCCAGTATGCGGGCTTTTCCACGGCCGAGGAGTCGAATGCGTTCTACCGGCGAAACCTGGCGGCCGGTCAAAAGGGTCTGTCGGTCGCCTTCGATCTTGCGACACATCGTGGATACGATTCGGACCACCCGCGCGTCGAGGGAGATGTGGGCAAGGCCGGCGTCGCCATCGACTCGGTCGAGGATATGAAGCGCTTGTTCGAGGAGATTCCCCTTGGAGAGATGAGTGTTTCGATGACCATGAACGGTGCCGTTCTCCCGGTACTGGCCGGTTATATCGTGGCGGCGGAGGAACAGGGCGTAAGCCAGGCTGAACTCACAGGGACCATCCAGAACGATATCCTCAAGGAGTTCATGGTTCGAAACACCTACATCTATCCGCCAGAGCCTTCGATGCGGATCGTTGCCGATATCATCGCCCATACGGCTTCGAACATGCCTCGGTTCAACTCTATCTCCATTTCCGGCTATCACATGCAGGAAGCCGGAGCCACGTCGGTACAGGAATTGGCCTTCACACTCGCTGATGGCGTCGAGTATGTACGCGCCGCATTGTCCAAAGGCCTGGACGTCGATAAATTCGCGCCACGTCTTTCCTTCTTTTTCTGCATTGGCATGAACTTCTTCATGGAGATCGCCAAACTGCGGGCCGCACGTAAGCTGTGGTCCGAATTGATGGCGCCGTTCGAGCCCCAGGATGCGCGGTCTTCCATGTTGCGAACGCATTGCCAGACCAGCGGTGTTTCTCTGACCGAGCAGGATCCATACAACAATATCGTTCGTACGGCCTACGAAGCGCTCGCCGCAGCTTTGGGCGGCACCCAAAGCTTGCATACGAATGCCTTCGACGAGGCTCTGGCATTGCCGACAGACGCGTCAGCCCGGGTGGCCCGAAATACCCAACTTATCCTCCAGGAGGAGACCGGCATAACCCGCGTGGTCGATCCTCTTGGCGGCAGCTACTACGTTGAATCGCTGACCGACGCGATGGTTGTCGAAGCGCGTAAAATCATCGACGAAATTGAGGCATTGGGGGGTATGACCAAGGCGGTGTCTGAGGGCATGCCCAAGATGCGTATCGAGGAAAGCGCCGCCCGCAAGCAGGCGCGTATCGACCGTGGGGAAGAGGTGATTGTCGGGGTTAACAAATACCTGCCCGAAGAAAGCTCGGCCGATGTGGAACTGCTGGAAATCGACAACGCCAAGGTCCGTGAACAACAGATCGAGCGTCTGCAACAGATAAGAGCCACCCGCGACAACAATGCTACACAGGCTGCGCTTCAGGCGCTCGAGGACGGAGCGCGTGGTGACGGAAACTTGCTTGCCCTCAGCATCAAGGCTGTACGCGCACGGGCAACGGTGGGAGAGGTGTCGGATGCCTTGGAACGTGTATTTGGACGGCATCGTGCGGAGGCTCGTAGCGTGACGGGCGTATATGGTGGTGCCTACGCCGAAGATGACGGGTTCGCCCGCATCCAACGTGAAACCGAAGCATTTGCGCGTTCTGAAGGACGGCGCCCGCGCATTCTGATTGCCAAGCTCGGCCAGGATGGGCACGACCGTGGAGCAAAGGTGATCGCTTCCGCCTTCGCTGACATCGGATTCGATGTCGATATCGGTCCGCTGTTCCAGACCCCGGAGGAAGCGGCCCTACAGGCCATCGAGAATGATGTGCACGTCATCGGTGTCTCTTCTCAAGCGGCTGCCCACAAAACGCTGGTGCCACAACTCATTGACGAGCTGAAGCAGCAGGGCGCGGGCGATATCGTAGTGGTGGTCGGCGGCGTTGTGCCGCCTAAGGACTATGACGAGCTCAAAGCCGTGGGTGTATCCGCAGTGTTCGGGCCTGGAACCAATATCACCGAGGCGGCGTCAGAGGTGATCGGCCTGATTCAAGGTCGTGCTCAGGCTGCATAGCATGGGCCGGCAGGTCGTCCGTCGTCTCTCGAGTTAAGCGCCACTTCCTTCAGGTGCCGCTTCGCCACCGCTTGCGGAGGAGCCGCGCGATCGCGTCGCGCTTCCCGCACTCCTCTTGCGCGGAGTCTTACATGTCGC
Organism: Alphaproteobacteria bacterium UBA2966; assembly: GCA_002348365.1. Classification (GTDB taxonomy): domain Bacteria; phylum Pseudomonadota; class Alphaproteobacteria; order UBA2966; family UBA2966; genus UBA2966. Next base: position 19,629 of record DEBC01000130.1, read on the forward strand.
GGTTTTGTTCCCTGCGGCGCCCTTGGGCCATTTTGCAAACGGGTACGGCATGTCTTCCGTACGGAACGTCAGAAAACGAACGATGTCTGCGATGTACGTGCTGAGGGCATCGCCGAAGGCGACGAGCTGATCGAGGGGATTTCCGGTGAAAAGCTTGAACAGAAACTGGACAAGCACGATGACGGCAATGATGAGTTCGGCAACGTTGAACGCCACGATGAACAGGATCATGTAGAGCAACCGCATCCATGTTGGTCGCGAAGTGACGTGCTCTTTCAAATCGTCGGCCATTGGTCTGACTTTCCCCGAATACTGAATTCATCACGTACGTGGGAATGCGCTCTGTCGAGTTCAAGGGTCGAGCGTACCTAGATGATCTAACTCATTCCTGCTTTCAATATCGGAATGCATACCAGATGTGCTAAAAAATTAGCTGGCGAGCCCAACATATTGGTGCTGGCAGCCGTTGGGCCATGAAACAGTGCGTTATCGGTTTGGTGAGGGTATTGCGGCACAGTGGCGCGCAAGACCAGTCCCTTCACGAAACGCCATAAAGGCGGCGTGCGACGGCTCCGGATAGTGTGCGAATTGTGCGAGGGCACTGATATCGAAGGCAGAGACAACGCGTTACACTGCTTGGTCTCTTGGGTCCGATCACTCGGAATTGCGAGGTGAAGACGTGCGACTGGTTCCCAAATTCCTCTCCCGCCGCCGAAAAAAGGGCGAAGAAACCGACGTGGATGACGTCGATTCCGAGGAGGACGACGTCGACGACGAAGATGAGAGGACCGAGGTCAAGACTGAGCGGGTTCGGGATGCCAACGAACCGATCGAACTCAAAATCGACGTTCCGGAAGAATTGCCAGATCCAGAAGATCCCGAAGTCGCAGAAGTGACAGAGTCGGAAACCAGTTCGAAGCCTCAAACGCGTGAGGAACTCGTTCAGGAAGCCCTTGCCAACCGCGCCAAGGCGAAGAAGGTATTCGATGAACTCAGTCCCGAGACCCGCGATCGTATTTTCACGGCCGTGCTCGGGCCGGACTGGAAATCGCAATACGATGACGATGCATGACCGGGACGCCTGAGCCCCAATCGGAACGGAACGAGGACCACGATATCGAAGAACTCGCGGCAAGGGTTCGCGAGGGGGACCGGCGTGCGCTGGGGCGCGCGATCACACTGATTGAGTCGAGACGTCCTGCCGACCAATACCGAGCTTTGGCGCTGCTCGATTCGTTGCTGGAACATGCCGGCAATTCGATCCGTGTCGGCATCTCCGGTGCACCCGGCGTCGGGAAGTCCACATTTATCGAGGCTGTCGGTGTCGATCTCACGGCAGCGGGACACCGCGTGGCCGTCCTCGCCGTGGATCCGTCCTCGACCAGGTCGGGGGGCTCCATCCTGGGCGACAAGACGCGCATGGAATCATTGTCGCGTGATCCGGCAGCCTTTATCCGACCGTCTCCTTCGAGTGGGACCCTTGGCGGTGTGGCCAGACGTACGCGAGAAGCGATGCTCGTGTGCGAGGCGGCGGGCTTCGACGTTGTTATCGTGGAGACGATCGGCGTCGGCCAATCGGAAACAGCGGTCGCGGACATGGTCGATTCGTTCCTGCTGTTGATTGCGCCCGGCGGCGGCGATGAACTGCAGGGGATCAAGAGAGGCATCGTCGAGATCGCGGACCTTGTAGTCGTTAACAAGGCAGACGGAGACCTTGCAGGGCAGGCCAAAGTCATCGCTGCAGACTACACCGGCGCACTGCACCTGCTACGTCCGGCGACCAAGTTCTGGACCCCTCACGTCGTGACATGTTCTGCTTTGGAGAGGGTCGGAATTGGCGATGTCTGGCAGGCTGTCCAAGAACACCAGGAGGCGCTACGAGAGGGCGGGGAGCTGGGTCGACGGCGCGAGGCGCAAGCCCGCCACTGGATGTGGAGCGAAGTCAGCGAGAGCTTGCTCGCGGCGTTGCGCGATGAACCAGCGGTCGCGGTCCTAATTCCGGAACTCGAAAACGCGGTCACTTCCGGACGCATGACCCCAGGTACTGCTGCACGCGCCCTGCTCGATGTGTTCCGGGGCACTGCAGATCAAGTGCGCTAGCGGCTCTCTGACTAGAGATCGTCCGGGGCGTCTTTCAGCAGGAGAGGTGCCGCTGGACATCGGGACGCGCATGTTGCGCGGCAGTCCATTTCTCCAGAATTCTGCCGATCTTGTCTTGCGGCAGGCCGAGACTGACGAGGCATTCACCACTGCGCGCCAGGTCTTCGTACACTGCGATCTCGCTGCCTCGCAGTTTGAAGCAGCCCACACCCTCGATGATCACGCGCCGACCCTTGTTTTCAGGCCGTCGGGAGTCGTAGCTGAACAGCCAGCGCGCGTATCCGGTGACGTCATCAGTGACCGGATCAATCATTTCCCAGAGAAAGTTCTCGCCATCGCGATGGAACAGGCCGAGCATGTCGGAAATGGCGTCCCGACCCTGATGACGTCCGTAGAACATGTCGTCGTATATGCCGTCAGACGTAAACAACGCTGCAAGTTCCTGGCCGTTACCGGCTTCGACGGCATGGCAGAAATTTTCGAGCAGGGCAGTAAAATTCACGGAATGGCTCCGGTTACTGGCAATGATAGGCGAGGCGCTGTCGCTTGACGGTCCACGGGGGATGCCTTAAGAAGCGCACGCTCAACGGGCCTCAGGCCCGGTGGGCAGTCTCAGACATCCTAGCAGACGGCGAAATAGGTGGCCGATATGGCACGACGTTGCGAATTGACAGGAAAGTCCGTGTTGTCGGGCAACAATGTAAGCCACGCGCACAACAAGACGCGACGGCGCTATTTGCCGAATATTCAGCGCGTGTCGATCTTCAGCGAGGTATTGGGCCGCCCCATTCGTCTCAAGGTGGCGGCGAGCGCCATCCGCACCGTGGAGCACGCTGGTGGTTTGGACAAGTTCCTCTCAGACGCCAAGGAAGACAAGCTTTCGGCTAACGCCAGGCGCGTGCGGCGCGAGATCATCAAGGCTCAGGCTGCCAACTAGTTTCGCTCTCTCAAGTGTGAGGGGCGACAGAGCGCTTTCGGAAGTCGGGACAGCGGCGAATTTCACCCCTTTCGACGCGAGGCCGGCATGAACGAACCGTCAGATACTACAGGACAACTGCTGCGGGCCTTGTGGCTGCCCATCGCGGCCATGGTTGTCGTGGTCGTTGTATCCAATATCGCTGTCCAGTATCCGATCAACGACTGGATCACCTGGGGTGCTCTCACCTATCCCGTGGCCTTTCTGGTGACTGATCTGACAAACCGAAGGTTCGGAGTTGGCGCGACACGCCGGGTCGTTTACGTCGGGTTCGCCATCGCCGTGGTGCTTTCCATATGGGCGGCAGGACCAAGGATCGCCATTGCATCGGGGAGTGCATTTTTGGCGGCCCAGCTTCTCGACGTTCTGATCTTTGACCGGTTGCGCCGGTCGGAGGCGTGGTGGCGGGCACCGCTGGTATCGTCACTGTCCGCCTCAGCCCTTGATACCGCCTTGTTCTTCTCCATCGCCTTTGCCGGCGCTGGTCTTCCCTGGGTCACCTGGGGGCTCGGCGACTTTGGCGTCAAGGTGGCGATGGCACTGGCCCTGCTGATTCCATTCAGGGCAATGATGGGCTTTGTTTCGCCCTCAGCGCTTGAAACGCGCCGGACTGCCGCATAGGCGGCGCAACCTGCCGTCAATGACGGCCAGCCCGACACTGATAAGCGCCATGCCTGTGAAGTGGCGGACATCCAATTGCTCGCCGAGAATCAATGTTCCGAGCAGGATGGCACTGACAGGTACGAGGAACGTGACCAGCAGAAGATTCGTCGCCCCGGCGGTGGCGAGGATACGGAAATAGATAACGTAGGCGAGTACCGTGGAGAACAGTGCCAGGGCAATAACGGCGCCAATTGTCCAACCATCGGGCAGAGCGAGGGCCCAGGGTTGATCGACGACCAGCGTCAAGGGAATGAATATCACCGTTGACGCGGTGAGTTGACCGGTCGCGGTCGTCATCGGAGAGAGTTCCATCCGGACGAACCGACGTCCATAGATTCCCGCGAACGCATACGAGACTCCCGCTCCAAGGACAGCAAGCTGTCCCGCAACGCTGCCATCGAATGTGCGCAGGACATCGGGTCCGATCATCAGGGCGACTCCGATGAAACCGACCACCACACCCAACATCCGCGCGCTTGTCGCTTTTTCATCTGTCGTCAGGACATGAGCTACGAGAACCGTAAGCAGGGGTGTCGTCGCGTTGAGGATGGAGGCAAGGCCGCTGTCGATGTGGGTTTGACCCCAGACAATCAGGGTGAACGGCATCAGGTTGTTGAGGATTCCCATGACCAGGAATGCTCTCCACACGTGGAGACCGTGCGGCATCCGCACACCCGCAAGGGGTAGCAGGATGTTCAGTGCCAGCGCCGCCAAACCGACCCGCAGAACGACGACGGTCAAGGGCGGCAATGATGCCACCGCGACTTCCATGAAGAAGAACGATCCACCCCAGAAATCGGACAGGGTCACGAGCAGCGTCCATTCCAGGCCGCCCATGGTCGTTTGAACTTGCGTGGCCATGGCCCTTCAGACGCTAAGACAGGGGAATTTCATTCACAGAATCTAGGGGCGTTCGGAGCCCGGGACATTCCCATACTTGCGGTCACATTTCAGCGATCTCGAAAATATGTGGATTGGTTTGCGACCGCTCCGTGTTTGATAATCACGGCATGTCCCGATCAAAGGGCCGGTCACACAAGAATTCTTCATATGGGGAGGATTAAGAAACATTTACGCACGACGTTCGATCATCAAGCGTGTCGCCGGGCTTCCGCTTGCCGCCGTGCTGGCGGATCCGCTGCTGGCGCAGGCCGCTGCCGCGACGCTTGAGACCGTATCCCTGCGCACTTCAGGCGGCCAGGATGTTTCGGCGTCCCTCGCAAGACCTTCCGCGGCCAAGGCCCCTACGATCATGCTGATACATGAATGGTGGGGATTGAACGACCAGATCAAGGCTGTAGACCGGGAATTTGCCAACGAGGGATATCTGGCGCTCGCCATCGATCTCTATGGCGGAAAAGTTGTCTCGGTTCCTGACGATGCGCGCAGCTTTATGAAACAGGTTGATCCCGAGGTTGCAACGGATACCGTCTCCTCTTGGGTCGACTGGTTGCGCATTCACGATCGTGGCAACGGGAACGTCGCGACCATCGGTTAGTGTTTTGGGGGCGGCTGGTCCCTGAACACGTCGCTGGCGGTGCCGGTTGATGCGACAATCGTCTACTACGGCAATGTTACCAAGACTGCGGACCAGTTGAAGTCCCTAAAGGGACCCGTCCTCGGACACTTCGCGGCCAAGGACAAGTGGATCAATCAGAAAATGATCGATGGCTTCGAGGCGGGAATGAAAGGTGCGGGCAAAACCTTCGAGACCCACTGGTACGAGGCCAATCATGCATTTGCCAATCCAACCCAGGCCCGCTACGACGAAGCGGACGCCAAGCTGGCTTGGCAACGTACGCTCGCGTTCTTGAAGAAACACGTTTAGACCGGATTTCCCGAGCCGCCAGGGGGCTTCGCGCGGTCAGTGAACGCGCGCCGAACCTCCGGGAGTCATGTGCTGGGGGTCCTCGTCGAACAACTCGGCGAGCTTGTCCATCATGGCGCCGCCGAGTTGTTCCGCATCGACGATGGTTACCGCCCGCCGGTAGTAGCGTGTAACGTCGTGGCCGATACCGATTGCGACGAGTTCGACCGTCGATCTCGTCTCGATCCATTGGATGACCTGACGCAGGTGCCGATCCAGGTAGTTGCCGGGATTGATCGACAAGGTCGAATCATCCACCGGGGCGCCATCTGAGATGACCATCAGGATCCGGCGTTGTTCGTGGCGTCCCAAAAGTCGGTAATGGGCCCACAGCAACGCTTCGCCGTCGATGTTCTCCTTGAGGATACCCTCGCGCAACATGAGCCCCAGGCTCTTTCGTGCCCTCCGCCAGGGCTCGTCCGCGCCCTTGTAGATGATATGACGCAGATCGTTGAGACGCCCGGGGTTGGGTGGCTTGCCCCGTGACAGCCATAGCTCTCGCGCTTGGCCGCCTTTCCAGGCACGTGTAGTGAAGCCGAGAATCTCGACTTTGACGCCACAGCGTTCCAAGGTGCGTGCAAGGATGTCGGCGCATGTCGCGGCAACGCTGATCGGGCGTCCCCGCATCGAACCCGAATTGTCGATGAGCAACGTCACGATGGTATCGCGGAAATTGGTTTCCTGCTCCTGCTTGTAAGACAGGGAATGCATGGGGTTGACCACAATCCGGGCCAATCGGGCGGCATCCAGCAGACCTTCATCGAGATCGAATTCCCAGGACCGTTGCTGCTTGGCCAACAGCCGTCGCTGCAAACGATTGGCAAGCCGACCGATCACCGTCTGCAGATGTTGAACCTGCCGGTCGAGCTGTGCCCGAAGCCGGACAAGTTCTTCGGCGTCACATAACTCTGTGGCCTCGACGATCTCGTCAAACTGGGAGGAATAAGATTGGTATGGTGGCTCGTTTGCGTTGTCGCCGTATATCCCATCCGGCCACCACGGGTGTTCAGACTTGCCAGGATCCTCTTCACCATCTCCCATGGGTTGCATTTCATCGGAGGCAATGAAGTCGGTTTCGCCGGCACTCTCGCCTTCAGCGACCTCTTCGGTCTCCGCGGACATGCCTTCGGGTGGTGATCCGTCACCGTTTTCGTCTTGGTTCTCTTGATCCGTCTCATCCTGATCGGATGATTGGTCGAGTTCCTCCTCCTCGCCATCCCATTCCTCGGCGAGTTCGAGATGAGCGATCAGCCGCCGTGCCACAGCAGAAAATGATGCTTGATCGTCGATGGTTTCGGCGAGGTCGTGGAAATCGCTACCTGCCTTCTTTTCGATCTCTTCGCGCCAGAGATCCACGATTTGCCTGCCGCCCTCAGGCGTTGCGCAGCCGGTCAATTGCTCGCGCAGCATCAGTCGGACAGCATCGGCCAGTGGCGCCTGCTCCCGGTGTTCCATCTTGGCGAAACCGCGAGCCTCGCACTCCTTCGCCAGTGCGTCTTCGAGATTCTGCGAAACGCCGACCATGCGCCGGGCACCGATGGCTTCGATGCGCGCGAGTTCTACGGCGTTAAAAAGTGCACGTGCGTCCTGGCCCTTGGGAGCACGCGCTGCGTGCAGTTTTTCGTCATGGTGGCGGACCCGAAGTGCCAGCGAATCGGCCATCCCGCGAATCTGCCCGACTTCGTTCGCCGGAAGCTCCCGCGAAGGCAGGGGTAGGCGGGCGCGGTCGCCGCTGAGACCCGCCCCTTCGGAACCATAAGAGACCTCCAGCTCTTCGTTTTCGGCGATCGCCCGCATCGTCGCGGTAACGGCGCGCTTAAACGGTTCAACCGGGCTCTCGGGCTGGCTCATGATACCTCGGTGGTCGGGGTCGCGGTTGCGACTACATCAACGTAATGTTGGTGGCGGATTCGGGAAGTTCTTCGCCGATACAGCGCTGGTAGTACTCCGCCACCGTGGTCCGCTCCACCTCGTCGCACTTATTCAGGAAAGTGAGGCGGAAGGCAAAACCCACATCATTGAAGATGGATGCGTTCTCGGCCCACGTGATGACGGTCCGTGGCGACATCACGGTGGAGATGTCTCCGTTCATGAAACCGGCACGTGTGAGATCGGCAAGATTGACCATATTGGCCACGACTTTGCGGCCCTCGGCCGTGTCATAAGCCGGGGTCTTGGCAAGAATAATCTCGAGCTCCTTCTCATGAGGCAGATAATTGAGCGTCGAAACAATATTCCAGCGGTCCATCTGGCCCTGGTTGATCTGCTGTGTGCCGTGATAAAGGCCCGTGGTGTCACCCAGGCCGATGGTGTTGGTCGTGGAGAAAAGCCGGAACGCGGGATGCGGACGGATGACCTTGTTTTGATCCAACAGGGTCAGTTTGCCCTCAGCCTCAAGTGCCCGCTGAATTACGAACATCACGTCCGGCCGGCCGGCGTCATACTCGTCGAACACCAGCGCGGTCGCTGATTGCAGCGCCCACGGCAGCATGCCTTCTCGAAACTCCGTTATCTGCTTGCCATCCCGGATGACGATGGCGTCTTTGCCGATGAGATCAATTCGGCTGATATGGGAGTCAAGATTGACCCGGACGCACGGCCAATTGAGTCGCGCCGCTACCTGTTCAATGTGGGTCGATTTGCCAGTCCCGTGATAGCCTTGGATCATGACGCGGCGGTTGTAGGCGAAGCCGGCCAGGATGGCGAGAGTGGTTTCGTGATCGAAGCAATAGGCCTCGTCGATATCCGGCACCAACTCATGCGTCTGTGAGAACGCGGGTGCCTGTAGATCGGTTTCGAGCCCAAAGACCTGATTGACCGACACGGTGATGTCGGGAACGCCGAGCGGCTGTTCGGCCCCTTCGACCGCGGTATCCGTGGAATCCATGAAGTGAGTCCGTGTTGTTAAGGGCTACGGATCATGTGTAGCCGGAAGAGAGCAAGAAGCCATACGCTTGATTGACGGCCTTCAGCCTTTCCTCGGCTTTCTTGCTGCCACCGTTAGCGTCTGGATGGAACTTTTTGACGAGTTCCTTGTATCGGTCCTTGATTTGTTGCAAGTCTGCGTCTGAGTCAAGGTTCAGTTCGGCCAAGGCGCGTCTTTCTTCGGACGTGATTCTCCGCCTTTGGCCTGATTCGTCTACGACTGTAACGTCATCTTCGCCCCATAAAACCCCGTAATCGTCCCGAAAACTGCCAAAAAAATCGCGGTCAGGAGAGAAATCGCGCGCAGCGCCTTTTCGAGAGTCAGTTGCAAACGGCCAAGTGGGTCGATGCCAGGTGACAGCACTTTTTTGGAATCTTTCGATGTCGTTCTGGGACATGCCGTCAAAGTAATTCCAGGTCGAGTTGTAGGCACGAACATGATCGAGGCAGAACCAAAAGTATGAATCGAGATCGTGCGGAGATTTCGGCGCCCGGAATTCCCCCTCGGAATCGCACTCCGGATGATCGCAGACGCGAACGGACTGTGCGGGACTGAAATTCTTGAGCTTAGACGGGGGCATTCAACAAGTATGGAGTCAGGCCGTTGTGCTGACAACCGTTGGCACGACGCGGATTTTTGTAGAATTGAACATAGGGTCAATACTTGCTACCACGATTCAATCGCAACGGGAGTTGATGGCGTGACGGTCGACACAGCACAAATCGTCAGTGCAGCGGAGTTTCTCTCGCAGGCTCGCCTCGGCGGCGGTCCAACGCAAGCGCCGCCGGCCGACCTTTCGCCCGAAACCGAGGCGGAAGGCTACGCGATCCAGGATGCGCTTCACGACATTCTTGAACGGGCAGGGCATGGACAGCCGATCGGACACAAGATCGGTTGCACGACACCCGTCATGCAGGCGTTTCTCAAGATCGATCATCCCTGTTCAGGCGAAGTGTTCGACAGCACGGTATTTCAGGAAAGTGTCGAACTGCCACTGTCCGAGTTTCACCGTATTGGTGTGGAATGCGAAATTGCGGCACGTCTTGGTACTGATCTGCCCGGTAACCTCAGTTCCTATACGCGTGACAGCGTTGGCGACGCGGTGTCGGCGCTCATGGGGGCCATCGAGCTTGTTGATGACCGGTACGAGGACTACGCGGCCCTCTCGGCTCCCATCCTGATCGGCGATGATTTCTTCAATGCCGGCGTTGTCCTGGGCGACGAGCAAACCGCTTGGCGGGAACTGGATCTGGCGGCGATACGTGGCACCCTCATGATCGATGGTGTCGAACATGCTTCCGGGTTCGGCTCCGACATACTCGGCGATCCACTCGAGGCACTGGCATGGCTCGCCAACCACCGCGTCCAAATGAGAAAGCCGTTGCGCGCGGGCACCTTTGTCATGCTGGGGAGCGTCGTGCAAACGGTGTTCTTTGATGCCCCCGCGAGAGTCAGCGTCGAGCTTACGGGTCTCAGTCAAGCTGAGGTGCGATTTGTCTGAGGTTGCGCCACTCCGGCGAGATCACGGTGAAAGGGGAACGGCTTGACAGGTGATCACGTGCTGACCAACGTGCGGGACCCTCATAGGTCTGTGGAATTGAGAAAATGAGTGTCGCCGAATCAATCCAGTCCAAGTTGAGCGAGGCATTCTCGCCGACTAACCTGAACATCATCGACGAGTCACATCTGCACGCGGGGCATATTGGTGCAAGACCCGAGGGTGAAACCCATTTTCGTGTCGACATTGTTTCCGCGGCCTTCGCCGGCGTCTCCCGCGTCGAACGCCAACGTATGATTTATCGCGTGCTGGCCGAGGAGCTTTCCGAGCGCGTTCACGCGCTCGCACTTCAGGTGCGGACACCCGAAGAGGCGGCCTGAGACGGAGCCGGGCGGAGAATCTTTCCCAATCCGGCACGACACCCTTAGATCAGGACGAAGGCGATGAGAAACGGCAGGGTCAGGAAGGAGAGTGTTGTTGAGATAACGACGGCTCCGGCGACATCCGAGGGCCGATTACCGTAGCGCTGCGCGAACAGATAGTTGTAGACGGCGACGGGCATCGTGCACTGCAGAATGACCACACCGCGCGCAACGCCCTCGAACTGAAACAGCTCCGCGAGGGCAAGGCCGATGGCGAACCCCAGGGCCAGTCGGAGTAAGCCAACCCAGATCGCCCGTCCGAGGTTCTCGACCCGCATCTGGGCGAGCGCGACGCCGAGTGCGATCAGGATGGCCGGGATCGTGAAATCGCCGATCAGCTTGGTCGTATTGGCTAGCCATAGAGGTGGTTTCACGCCCAAGGCAAGAAATAAGACGCCGGCCGCCGCGGCCCAAATCAGTGGAGTCCGGAATAACCGCAGCGGCGAAATGTCGCCGGAGGCCAGCCACACGCCGAGGGTGAAGTTCCCAAGGGAAGTCACTGTGAAAAAGGCAATTCCGAGCGCCAGTCCCTCATCACCGAATGCAAAAAGGCACAACGGCAAACCCATGTTCCCGGCGTTGGGGAACAAGAGGGAAGGAAGAAAGGTTCGGACGGGCTGTCGAGTGATCAAGAGGAGCCCACCCCCCACGGCACAAATCACCGCCAGAGACACCAATGTGGCCAGCGCCATATCGCCCACGGCTTCAAGGTCGACCGCAAACCGCGTCAACGTCGAAAAGATCAGACAAGGTGTGCCGATGACCAGCACAAGTGACGTCAGCAGCTCGGTGTTGAAGTGAGGCCCGAAACGAGCCCAGAGGAACCCCAGGGCGGCGCCGAGGAGGACAGGAGCAACGATGGCGAAGATCTCGGAGGTCACAGCACGTATGCCAAGAGAAGGGGGAGCGTGACGATGGAGATGAAGCCTGAAACCACGACCATCGCGGCAACTTCGTCGGGTTCCTGGTCATAGAACTGCGAAATGAGGTAGTTCACGACCCCAACCGACAGCGCACAGTTGATGATCAGAACGCCACGCTCCACACCTTCGAAGTCGAACAGGTCTGCAGCCACGACACCGATCACAAAACCCATCCCCAGCCTCAAGATCGAGAGCCAGAAAGCGCGCCGAATATTGGCGACCCGAAGCGTGGCAAGGGCCACGCCCAGCATGAACAGCAGAAGAGGGATGGCGAGGCCAGAGATCAGCCCTGTGGTATTGGCGAGCCAGACCGGCGGCTTGTTGCCGCTGACGAGGAAGAGGACGGCTCCCAGCGCGGCGTAGAGGAGCGGTGCCCGAACCAGGTCACGCCCTGAGAATTTTCCCGATGCCACCCACACACCCAACGTTGCGACCATCACCGAATCAACAGTGAACCATGCGGTCGACAGCGCCAGACCAAGTTCACCGTACGCAAACAGGCACAGCGGCAGGCCGACGTTGCCGGCATTGGGATAGACCATGCCGTTGAGGTAGACGGGAAGTGACAGGCGTGCGGCGCGCAGCACCAGCGCACCGATCACAGCAAAAGCGATATGAGTCGCCAGCGAGGCCCACGCCATATCGACAAACACCAGGGGATCGACATCCACGCGGGTCAATGTCGAAAAGATCAGGCAAGGCATGCCGACGTTGTGAATAAGGTTGGCAAGGAATAGAACGTCGAAGTCCCGACCAAGCTTGGCCCAGGTGAAGCCGATCGAGATTGTGATCACGACAGGCGCGATCACCGGGATCAGGTTCAACAGTAACTCTTGAGACATGAAGCTCTGCAGTCCGCCGCGTCACTCGGTCCGGGCGCACTGACGGGTGCAGACAGCATGTGCCGCCGCCCGACACACCAACGACTCGGACATCACGAGGCTTCGGTCTGTGGTTTGGGCGGTGGTGTTATTCGCAGAGACACAATTTGATTTCGTTGACGGCGAAGGACTTCGAACCTGAACTCGAAGAAAGTGAAAATCTGTCCGACCTCTGGAATGACCTGTGCGTTGTAGATCACCAGTCCAGCAACTGTCGCCGCTTCTTCGTCGGGCATGCTCCAGTCGAACAGACGATTCAGGTCGCGAATCGTCGTTTCGCCCTCGACAATGTAAGACCCATCCCCCAGGGCACGCACGGTCGGAGCCGGAACGTCATGCTCGTCCGCGATGTCACCGACAATCTCTTCGAGAATATCCTCCAGCGTGACGAGGCCCATCAACGTCCCGTACTCGTCGACGACGAGCGCGACATGTGCCCGCCGGCGGCGAAAGGCATTCAACTGTTGCCGCAGGGAAGTCGTTTCAGGCACGAACCACGGTTCGCCGATCACCGCGCTGACGTCCAGATCATCCAGAGACCCCTCATGTGAATGCAGCGCCTTCAGCAGATCCTTGACATGGACGATCCCGATGATGTTGTCGCTATCATCTCGCCACACGGGAATCCGCGTGTAGGGACTGGAGAGGATTTGATTGACGAGGCTCGAAGGTGGATCGTCCGCATTGACAGCAAACATGTTTCGGCGGTGAACCATGACTTCATCAACTTCCACTTCGGTCAGGTCCAATATGCTGCCGAGCATGTCTCGTTCGTGCTTGATCACCTCGCCTTCCTGGGCATGGAGATCGATTGTGCTTCGAATCTCCTCGCTTGCGGTCGTAATACGGGGGGATCCGCGTCCCGCACCGAGCAACCTCAATGTCACGGCAACAACGGTGTTCAATGTTCTCGTGATCGGTGAGAACAAGGCCACGAAGATTCGTATGATCGGTGCCACACCCAGAGCGACGCGATCGGCGTTGGTAAGGGCGTAAGTCTTCGGGAGAATCTCCGAGAAAATCAGCACCAGGGTCGTCATGACAACCGTGGCGATAGCGACGCCAAGATCTCCGAAAAAGCTGATCAGGATGCTGGTCGCGATCGCCGATGCCAGAATGTTGACGAGATTGTTGCCGAGCAGGATGGCACCGATGAGATGCTCCCGCGTTTCCATGAGCGTCGACACGATCTGTGCGCGCCGGTTTCCTTTGCGTTGCAGATGGTGGATGCGGGCACGATTGGACGCGGTGAGGGCGGTTTCCGAACCGGAAAACAAAGCCGACAGCACCAGCAGAGCGGCGATGGCAACCAGGGAAAAGAGAAGCGTCAGTTCCAAATCATTGGATCCATGTAATTGACGGGGCGTCCGAGCCCCAGGTCGGCCAATGCCAATTCACTGCACGAATACGATCCTGACCGAAATTGTGATCTCGGGGGGTCATGCCGACACCGCCAGGTCTTCTTCCAATGCTGTGATGACGGTCTGTTCGTCGACATCGGCCGTGATGAATGCCTGACCGATTCCCCGGGCGAGAATGAAGGTCAGACGGCCGCCACGAACCTTCTTGTCCTGACGCATGTGATCGACCAGGACCTGAGGGCGAACACTTTCAAGTCCGGGGATCGATGCAGCTGTCACCGGCAATCCGACGTCGTTGAAATGACGACGGACCCGCGCGGCGTCGTCAGCTGGGCAAAGCCCCAGGCGGGTGGACAGGTCGAACGCCATGACGATTCCGATGGCGACGGCCTCGCCGTGTATCAATCGTCCCTCGTAGGCGACTTCTGCTTCCAGCGCGTGCGCGAACGTGTGGCCAAGATTGAGCAGCGCGCGGGACCCGGTTTCGCGTTCGTCGGCAGACACGATTTCCGCCTTCGACCGACAGCTTGTTATGACTGCGTGGCGCGTCGCATCTGGATCACCCGACAAGACGTGGGTGCCATTCTTCTCCAGCCAACCAAAGAATTCAGGCTGATCTATGAGGCCGTACTTCACCACTTCGGCATAGCCCGCACGCAACTCGCGCTCGGGTAGTGTGGCGAGAACGTCCGTATCCGCCAGCACCATCCTGGGTTGGTGAAAGGATCCAACCAGGTTCTTGCCAAAACGGGTGTTAATAGCAGTCTTCCCGCCCACGGAGCTGTCGACCTGAGCAAGTAGGGTGGTCGGTGCCTGAATGACGTCGATGCCTCGGCGCAAGATGCTTGCAGCGAACCCCGCAAGATCGCCGATTACACCACCGCCCAGAGCAATGATCGCGTCGCCGCGTTCGACGCGCAATTCGAGAAGGCGATCGAGGAGGGATTCCAGGTGTTCGAAGCTTTTGGCGTGCTCGCCGGCAGGCACCGTGATCAATTCGGCTTCGATTGCAGTGGTGGAGAGCGATTCCGCGAGCCGCGCGTAATGCAGAGCGGCAACGTTCTCGTCGGACACGATGACAACACGAGGCTGTTGGATTGCCGACCGAACGAGCGCACCGGCTTCGATAAGGAGTCCAGCTCCGACGTGTATGTTGTAACTGCGGTCGCCGAGAGAGATCTCGACGACGTCCGGTGTGGTTTTCATGGGTGCGTCAGTTACCTTCAGGACTCAACAGGGCCCATGAGCAGATAATCTCCTGCCGCCAGTTCATCCATGATTTTGTCGACGACGGTGCGATGCGGTTTGTCGCCGGTATCCACTATGATATCGGCTTCACCATATATCGGGTATCTCTGATCGATCAGATTCTCCAGCGTTTCCTTCATGTCGCCGTCCTTGAGAAGAGGTCGGTCGTCGCGCCGTGCGCAGCGTCGAACCAGGACCTCGAGATCTGCGCGCAGCCAAATGGAAATGCCACGTTCCTTGATCCTTTCCCGCGTCTCAGCGTTCATAAAAGCGCCCCCGCCGGTTGCCATGACGCCTGGTGGACCTTCCAAAAGCCGTGCGATAACCCTCTTCTCACCTTCGCGAAATGCTTCCTCTCCGTGAACTTCGAACATGTCAGCAATGGAACATCCCGCCGCCCGCTCGACCTCGTCGTCAGCATCGACGAAAGGAACATCCAGCCGGGCTGCCAGTCGCCTACCAATCGTGGTCTTGCCAGCGCCCATCAGTCCGACCAGCACGAGCATGCGGCTCGGGTTTGACTCCATTGTCGTTGAGTTGGGTTTCGACATCTGTTCAACAGCAAAAGGGCGCGGCGGGTTCCGCAGGACTCCACACTTCGGTCGAGCTTTCAGGACATTGAATCCCGATTCGCGAGCCGATAGACTGACCCAACTTCGCCACAATTGCACTTTAGCATACGTGGTCGGAGGCTGTCCTGATCCACTGGTGCGCCTCCTCAAGGTTTGCATTACTTGATGTCTAAGGCGCCCTATATCGTACTCATCATCATGCTGCTGGCCGTCGTGGGCGGTGCGGTGTTCCTTGCCACGTGGGACATTCCGCCACCGTCTGAGCGTGTGGAAAAGGTGTTGCCAGATGACCGATTCCCGCGCTGACTTCGGTTTTGGAGTGAACGTCCTGCGGACCCTTGCGTTGGGCTGCGTCGCCATTTCTCTTGGGGTCGCGGCGCACGCACAGGTCGGTCCGCCAGTGAAGCTCATTCCGGGATCATCTGATCAGCAGCAACAGCCTGTCGCAGAAGTAAAGGTCGTCCCGCCTCGGGCAAGCCCGCAAGCAGAAGTCCCAGCCGATCCCGATTCCAAAATTCGTTCGATTGTGCAGGGCGGCGGGGTCGTCGTTGGGAAGATCTCAACGATAGATCCTTCGTCCGTTGGACTGTTATCTCTGGAAGATGGCGGTTTCGGCTCGGACATGTGGAGAGGCAGTGATCGTGCCTTTGTCGAGGCTCTGATACCCCGCCTCCCCGTCCAAACATTGTCACCCGTCATGCAGAACCTGACACGGCGCCTTCTCCTGTCGGAGGCGCGCGTTCCTGCCGGTACTCCCACTGCCCCGAGCCTATTGGGGCTGCGTGTTGAGAGGCTCAGCGCCAGCGGTCAGACAGATTTGGTTCGTGACTTGTTGCGGCTGGCTCCATCACGTCTCAAGGACGCCGCGCTGGCCCGTGCCGAAGTCGACAGCATGCTCCTGTCCGGGAATCACGCAGGCGCCTGCACCAACATCGAGGCGCTGCTCAGCGATAGTGACGATCCGTACTGGCTCAAGGGGCTGACATTCTGCAAGGCATTGAATGGCGAAAGCGCGGCGGCGCAACTGGGCGTTTCGCTGTTGCAGGAACAGGGTGGTACGGGAGACGACTCGTTCTTCGAACTGGTTGCCTCCCTCGTCGGCGATTCGAAGAATGCGCCGGGTACTTTGATCGACCCGTCGCCGCTTCATATGGCGATGCTCCGCGCCGCCAGGCTCGATGTGCCGGATGATGCGGTTCCAGGTGCGCGGCCGGCAATTCTGAGATCAATTGCAACATCACCTAACGCGCCATTGGCGACGAGGCTATTGGCGGCGGAGCGCGCTGAGGCGGCCGGCGCGCTGTCGCCGGATGCACTGGCAGCGATCTATGAGAGCGTCGAAATCCCTCCTGAAGATCTGCTTGCGTGGCAGACGCTTGCTGTGGAGGAGGCGGGGCCGCGTATCAATGCCCTTCTGTACCAGGTTGCTCTGACAGAATCCGGAGCTGTTAACCGAGCTCGTGTCGTGGTAACGGCGCTGTCACGGGCGCGGGTGGCAGGCGGTTTCAACACCATCTCCCGTGTGATGCGAGAGATTTGCAGCGCCATCGATCCGACGCCTTCTCTCGCGTGGGCAGCGTCTGAAATCGGTCGAGCTCTCCTGGCTGCGGGCGACACTGCGTCCGCTCGACGATGGTTCGACATGATGCATCAGAAAGCGGTGGAGCAAGTTCCCGACGCTGCGCTCGCGGTTCTGGATCTCTGGCCGCTTATCCAGCTCATGGACGTCGAAGGCTCTCTCGGTTGGAATCCCGACGCCCTGCTGGGGTGGTGGGAAGGCGAGCGGTCGCGTGCCGGAGACAGCGCGTATGAACGTGCGGCCATCGTGCTTACTCTGATGGATGCGGTCGGCTACGACGTTCCGGAGAGCCTTTGGCAAGAGCTAATGGAGGCTTCCCTGACGGTCACCGCATATCTGCCTTCCGTGCAACTCTGGCGCGCGCTCGAAACCGCTTCGCAAGACTTTCGAGTTGGAGAGACCATTCTTCTGTCATTATTGGCGTTGGGCGAAGTCGGACCGGCAGTCGCCAACCCCACAACTCTGCACGCGGTGATTTCCGCGCTCAGACGCGTGGGCCTCGAGGCGGACGCCCGAAGCCTGGCACTCGAATCCGCTTTATCGAAGGGTCTTTAGCTAGACATTGTTCTGATAGTGCGGAGATCCATCCTTGAGAGGATCCGGCAGGCGTGACAGACACGAAAATTGAACTGTTCTTGGAAATGATGTCGGCGGAGCGGGGTGCTGCGCAGACCACGTTGAAGAATTATCAGCGTGACTTGGAGGATTTTGCCGATTTCGCAGACAGGAACGGAACCCAGATTGCGGCGGCCGATACCGGAACGATCCGTGACTATCTGGCCGCTATGTCTTCGACGGGTCTCGCGGCCTCCACGGCCGCTCGACGTCTTTCCGCGTTGCGCCAGTTTTTCGGATTCCTTTACGCGGAAGGGCTTCGGGAAGACGATCCCTGCGTCGCGGTCGAAGGTCCACGACGGACGCGCCCCCTACCCAAGGTGCTTGCCGAGGATGAGGTTGAACTCTTGCTCGATGAGGCGCGGAGGAAATCAGGCCCCGATGGCGCTCGTCTGGTCGCGCTCATGGAGACGCTGTATGCCACAGGACTTCGCGTGTCCGAGCTGGTCGCGCTCCCGTTGTCGGCTGCAACGCCGGGTACGCGAATATTGATGGTGCGGGGCAAGGGAAATAAGGAACGTATTGTTCCACTCAGCGAGATAGCGGCTCAGGCGATCGCTGCGTACGTCGCGGTTCGTTCGAGGCATCTTAAGGAGGGTGACCAATCCCCGTGGCTCTTTCCTTCGCGAGGTGCGAGCGGCCATCTGACCGAAAGGCGCTTTTCCCAGATGATCAAGGCGCTGGCCTACGATGCAGGGCTGGATCCCTCCCGGGTTTCGCCCCACGTACTGCGCCATGCGTTTGCCAGCCATCTACTTGCCCACGGGGCTGATCTTCGGGCCGTGCAGCAGATGTTGGGCCACGCTGACATATCGACCACGCAGATTTACACGCATGTGCTGGAGGAGCGTCTCAAGGAAATCGTCACGCGTCATCATCCGCTGAGCACCTAGGTTGCAGGAAGATGGCCGTACAGGAGTGATTGCTGCCCTACTTGTTGACAGCCCCGCGGACCGTTGACATGTTGGACGGTCCCGGATTCCAAGGACGCAGGTCCGCGCTGGGCGATCCCATCAAGAGGACGAAATGAGTTTCACTATCGTCGAGGAGACGACGCCACGACTGAATCGCTCGGAGCTGTCAGTACCTGCGATCTCGACGCGCTTTCTGGAGCGCGCTGCAACCAGTCCGGCCGATATTGTCATGCTCGACCTGGAAGACTCGGTCGCGCCAGACGACAAGGCGGCCGCTCGTAAGAATGTCATCGAAGCTCTCAACGATCTTGACTGGGGCGGGCGTACCGTGTCGCTGCGGATCAATGGTCTGGATACGCCCTATATGTATCGGGACGTGATAGACGTGGTCGAGCAGGCCGGCGCGCATCTCGATCTCATTATGGTCCCCAAGGTGGGCACCGCGGCTGACGTCTACGCGGTCGATATGCTCATCACCCAAATTGAGCAGGCCAAGGGATTGCGCAAACGGATCGGGCTCGAGATTCAGATAGAGACGGCGCTGGGCATGCAGAACATCGGAGAGATTGCTGCCGCCAGCCGACGAGCCGAATCGCTTCATTTCGGTTCGGGCGACTATGCCGCATCCACCGGCGCGCGGACGACAGTTATCGGCGGGTCCGATCCAAATTATCACACGCTCACCGATCCCGATGAGCACGGCGCGCGGGAGCGGCACTGGGGTGACGCTTGGCACTATCCCTCGTCACAGATCGTTGTCGCGGCTCGGGCCAACGGGCTGCGTCCGATTGACGGTCCGTATGCGAATATTGCGGATGCGGAAGGTTTCCAGTCTTTGGCCTTGCGTGCTGCTTCGCTCGGCTTCGAGGGCAAATGGGCCATCCATCCCAGCCAGATTCCGGCGGCGAACGACCTCTTCAGCCCTTCGAAAGACGAAATTACACGGGCGCGGCGTATACTGGTGGCCATGCGTGAGGCTGAGCGCGAAGGCCGGGCCGCCGTGACGCTCGACGGTCGCATGATCGATATTGCCTCTTTGCGTCAGGCGGAAGTCATGGTTAGGAAGGCCCGTCTGATCAAATCGCGGAGCAAGGGCGGCGGGCGATCTGCCTCAAAGCGAAAGCCCAGTGCCCGCAAAGCCAAGGCTTAGGACGCGAAGCTGAATGGAAGCTTTTCTGGATTTTGAGAAACCCATCGCCGAGCTCGAGAGCAAGGTCAATGACCTGCGCCAGCTGGCGGAAACCGGAGACGCTGACATCGGCGAAGAGGTCGCCAAACTCGAGGCGAAGGCGAGCGAATTGCTCATCGATACCTATGCCATTCTAACGCCATGGCAGAAGACGCAGGTGGCCCGCCATCCCAGCAGGCCCCATTTCGCCGACTATGTATCCCGTCTCATCGAGGGATTCACGCCTCTGGCTGGCGACCGGGCCTACGGTGATGATCGCGCCATTCGAGGAGGCCTGGGACGATTTCGTGGCCGCCCCGTCATGGTCATCGGACACGAAAAGGGTAGTGGCACCGAGGGGCGCGTGCATCACAACTTCGGCATGGCGCAGCCCGAGGGCTATCGAAAGGCCGCACGGCTGATGCAACTCGCCGACAGGTTTGGAATTCCCGTTATCACGTTTGTCGATACACCTGGAGCTCATCCCGGAATCGGCGCGGAAGAACGCGGCCAATCGGAAGCCATTGCCAGGTCGATAGAGGCGTGCCTGTCGCTGCGCGTGCCGTTGCTCTCCGTGGTCATTGGTGAAGGTGGATCGGGCGGCGCGGTGGCTTTGGCCACCGCAAACCGGGTGATGATGCTCGAGCATGCAATCTACTCGGTGATATCTCCGGAAGGTTGCGCCTCAATCCTGTGGCGCAGCGCCGAGCACGCGCAGGAAGCCGCCGAGGCACTCAAACTGACCGCCAAGGACCTTATGGGCTTCGGCGTCATCGACACGGTTATCGACGAGCCGATCGGCGGTGCGCACCGAAGCCCGCAGAGCGCCATCGAATCCGTCGGGGAGGCGCTCGACTCGGCGTTCTTGACTCTCGGCAATCTTGACGGCGCCCAGCTCAAATCCAGCCGCCGAGAGAAATTCATCGAGATGGGGCGGAACGGATTGGCGTAACGCTTGTTTGCCTTTACGGGTCACATAGATTGTGGCCGGATGGGGAACTGATCCGGTACTAGCTCGCCTTGCCGTGACAATGTTTGTATTTGCGGCCCGATTCGCAGGGGCAGGGGGCGTTGCGCGGTACTTTCCCCCACGTACTGGGATCTGCGGGATCGAGCTTCGGCCGTTCCTTGAGCATGGTTCCCGACCCGCTGGCGGCGAGCTCCATTTCACCTTCGCCCGTAAAGGGATCGATGTGAGACTCCAGAACATCCGACGCATCTCGCTGGGCCGGTGGTGGCGGTGCGCCCTCGCGGTGCTCCATGTGGAGCTCGACATGGGCCAGAAGGTTTGTGACGTGCTCCCGCAACTCGATCAGCATTGCCTCGAATAGCGCAAAGGCCTCGCTCTTGTATTCATTCAACGGGTCGCGCTGTCCGTAGGCACGCAGCCCGATACCCTGGCGCAGGTGATCGAGAGCCAGCAAATGTTCCTTCCAGTGCTGGTCGAGCAGTTGGAGTAGCAAATTCTTTTCAACCATGCGCCAGAGGTCGCGGCCGTAGTTGGCAGCTTTCTCGGCCATCTTGCGGTCGACTTCCTGCTCGAGGCGTTCCCAGATCTCGACGGGGCCGATACCTTCTTCAGCCGCCCAGGCAGCGATTGGCAGGTCGAGATCGAAGATCCGTTCGACTTCCGACCGCAAGGTTTCTGTCTCCCATTGCTCAGCGTAGGCCTTCTCGGGCACGTGCCGGACGCATAGCGTCTCCACCACCTCGCGACGCATCTCCATGACATCCTCGGCAACGTCCTCTGCCCGCATTAGTTCGATGCGCTGCTCGTAGATGACCTTGCGCTGATCGTTCATCACATCGTCAAAGCGCAGCAGGTTTTTTCGAATGTCGAAGTTGCGGGCTTCGACCTTCTGCTGTGCTTTTTCGAGCGCTTTGTTAATCCAGGGATGGATGATCGCCTCGCCTTCCTTGAGCCCAAGTTTGCGCAGCATCGAGTCCATGCGTTCGGACCCGAAAATGCGCATCAGGTCGTCTTCCAGGCTGAGGAAGAATTTTGATGAGCCGGGATCACCCTGCCTTCCGGAACGGCCACGAAGCTGATTGTCGATACGACGGCTCTCGTGCCGTTCCGTGCCGACGATAAACAGTCCGTTCACGTGAATGACGGCCTTCTTGTCATTCTCGATCTCGAGCGCGATTTCCGCGATCTTCTCTTCACGCTTGGTGTCGCTCTCGATGTTGTCTGCTTCTTGGGCAACACGCATTTCCATGTTGCCGCCCAATTGAATATCGGTCCCGCGACCGGCCATGTTCGTGGCGATGGTCACGCCGCCCAACCGCCCGGCTTGGGCGATGATATGCGCCTCCTGCTCGTGATAGCGTGCGTTAAGAACGTTGTGCTCGACACCACGCTCTTTCAACAGTTTGGCGAGGTGCTCGGACTTTTCGATCGAGACCGTGCCGACCAGCACCGGTTGCCCGGACTTCTGGCATTCCTCAATCTGATCGAGGATGGCGTCGTATTTCTCATTGGCAGTGCGATACACTTCGTCGTCTTCATCCTTGCGAACGCACGGCAGGTTTGTGGGGATAGTGATCACGTCGAGACGATAGATGTCGGCAAACTCTTCGGCCTCGGTAAGGGCGGTGCCCGTCATGCCTGCCAGCTTGTCGTAAAGGCGGAAGTAATTCTGAAACGTGATCGACGCCAGTGTCTGATTTTCCTGCTGGATGGAAACGCGCTCCTTGGCCTCCAACGCCTGGTGGAGGCCCTCCGAATAGCGGCGGCCTTCCATCATCCGGCCCGTGAACTCGTCGATAATGATGACCTTGTCATCCTTGACGATGTAGTCCGTATCGCGTGCGAACAGCTTATGAGCGCGCAGCGCCTGATTGACATGATGGACGATTGAAATATTGGCAATGTCGTAGAGCGAGCCGTGTTCCAGCTGATCGGTTTCACGCAGGATTTCTTCGACACGTTCCACACCGGCGTCCGTGAGCGATACGGCGCGCGCCTTTTCATCCGTTTCGTAATGTTCGTCCTCGAGACTGGGGATCACCTTGTCAACGGCGAGGTAGAGCTCCGAGGAGTCCTCGGCCGGTCCTGAGATGATCAAAGGCGTTCGCGCCTCGTCGATCAGGATGCTGTCCACCTCGTCGACGATCGCGAAATCGTGTCCGCGTTGGACCATGTCATCGAGCGCGAACTTCATGTTGTCGCGGAGGTAGTCAAAGCCGAATTCGTTGTTAGTCCCGTAGGTGACGTCGGCCGAGTAGGCCTCTCGCCGCTCAGAGTCATCGATGCCGTGTACAATGACGCCGACTTTCAGGCCTAGGGCTTGGTAGATGCCGCCCATCCACTCCGCATCGCGCTGGGCCAGGTAGTCATTCACGGTTACCACGTGAACGCCCTTGCCACCCACTGCATTCAGATAGACCGGAAGCGTTGCCACGAGCGTTTTACCTTCACCCGTGGCCATTTCGGAGATCTTGCCCTGATGCAGGACCATGCCCCCGAGAAGCTGGACGTCGTAGTGCCGCTGCCCCAGCGTCCGCTTTGCCGCCTCGCGTACCGTCGCAAAAGCGTCGACGAGTATGTCATCGAGGGTCTCACCCTTTTCCAGCCGTTCACGCAGCATGTCTGTGCGCGCGCGGAGTTCGTAATCGGCAAGATCCTCGAGCTCGGGCTCGAGAGCGTTAATCGCATCGACCTTCGGCTGTAAGTCGCGCAAAATGCGCTCGTTGGCGGTGCCGAAGAACTTCTGGGCCAGCGCAGCGAACATTGGATGTCCCTGGAATCGGAAAGGCACACGCCCTAGGGCGTATCGACTTGAGACATAAGGTCCGACCGGCATCCTGTCAACGGCGGTTTCTGCGCTGTTCCCGCCATAAGCGGCTTCTTGCCGCTCCTGCTCGCGCATGACATAAGGGCGGCCATCCGGCAACGTTCGAGTTTGGGTTTGTGATCGGGGGAATGTCCAATGGCGCGTAAAAAGGGCGGCAAACACTCTCAGACGGGCACTCTGACCCGCTCGCCACTCGCCCGTGGACGCTTCCCGCGAATTCCCGAGGTGCAGGGCGTTCGGCTATCTTCGGTCGCGGCCGGCGTAAGGTACCGGGGCAGAAAGGACGTCATGCTGGCAGAACTTTCGCCGGGAACAACTGTCGGCGGGGTCTTTACGCGCTCAAAGACCGCAGCGGCGCCCGTGGTGTGGTGTCGAGACAGATTGAAATCGGGCAAGGCCCGGGCCGTTCTTGTGAATGCCGGCAATGCGAACGCATTCACGGGATCCGAGGGCGTGTCTGCGGTGGCCACAGTGGCCGAGGCTGTTGCCAAGCAGGTGGGATGTCGGGCCACGGATGTGTTCATGGCCTCCACGGGTGTCATCGGTGAACCGCTGCCCCACGATCGCATCACGCAGGCGCTTGGCAGGCTGCAGCGGGGATTGTCAGGGACGTCGTGGCGCGCCGCTGCGGAAGCCATTCGTACGACAGATACCTTCGCCAAGGCGTCATCCGCGGTCGCACATATCGACGGCAAGCCGTATGTTATTGCGGGCATCGCCAAAGGATCCGGCATGATTGCACCGGATATGGCGACAATGCTGGCATTTCTGTTCACTGATGCCCGGCTTCCGGGCGACGTGCTCCAAAAGCTGACCGTCGCCGCGAATCGCGTATCGTTCAACGCGATCTCCGTTGACGGAGACACGTCGACCTCTGACACCGTGCTCACGTTCGCTACCGGAAAAGGTCCTCGTCACGCGCGCATAAAGTCCGCTTCTGACCCGCGCCTGGCAGACTTCAAGGCCAAGCTCCGTTCCGTCATGACCAATTTGGCTCAGCAGATTGTCAGGGATGGTGAAGGGGCATCGAAGTTTGTGACGATTTCGGTAAGTGGTGCCGAATCCTCCCGAGCGGCGCGGGCAATCGGGCTTGCCATCGCCAACTCGCCGCTTGTCAAGACAGCGATTGCCGGAAACGATCCCAACTGGGGGCGCATCGTCATGGCGGTGGGCAAGGCCGGCGAAAAGGCGGACCGTGATCGACTCAGGATCGACATCGGCGACTGGCAGATCACCGCCGAGGGTATGGTTCGCGCCGACTATGATGAATCGCCGGTCGCCCGGTACATGAAGGGCAGCGAGATCGACATTCGGGTTGATGTCGGCGTCGGACGGGGTCGTTTCACCGTCTGGACCTGCGATCTCACGCGGGCCTACGTATCGATCAATGCCGATTATCGCTCATAGAGCGAGTTCACCTGCGAGAGCGGCGAGTTCGAAAGGGTCTCGATGATGGACGTGCCCGTCCTGCTGGTGACCGCGGTTGCGCTGGTGGATGTCGATGGGCGCGTCCTGCTGGCGCAACGGCCGGCGGGCAAACCCATGGCGGGTCTTTGGGAGTTTCCCGGCGGGAAAGTGCGGGAGGGCGAAACCCCGGAGGTGGCACTGATCCGGGAATTGGGGGAAGAACTTGGGATCGATGTAACGGAGACCTGTCTGGCTCCGTTCACGTTCGCCTCGCACACATATGACGACTTTCACCTTCTCATGCCGCTCTTCGTCTGCCGGATATGGGAAGGCGTCGTGACGGCACGCGAAGGCCAGGAACTCAAGTGGGTGCGGCCACAGGACATGAGCGACTATGACATGCCACCGGCCGATGTCCCGCTCGTTGCGATGCTGCGGGACCTGTTGTGATCGAGATCGTGAGGTGCACCGACGGGAGTAACGCGGGAGGCGGCGCCAGGCTGTAGAATATCGATTCCGCCAACATCTATCCTCATTTTGATTGGTACAGCTCAGTTATGAATATCATCCGTATCGTCGTCGCCATTTTCCTTCCGCCGGTCGACGCATTTCTGACGGTCGGATTAGGCCTGCAATTCTGGTTGAACCTCATTCTCACAATCTGCTTATTCGTCCCGGGCGTTATTCACGCCCTCTGGCTGGTGGTGCGCAAAGCTCAGGACGCTTGACGTCGCCACGCCGCGCCGTCATTCCGGCTTCGCTTTGTCACCGGCAGATTGCTCGGTCGTTCCGAGGACATCGGCCAGCCGGGTCGTTGCGCTACCAGGCCGCAAGGGCTGGGGCTGAGACACATGTGGTGCCCACCCAGTCAAGGTGATGATCTGGAACGTCGCCGGGATCCTTCCGTCGGAATCACCATGGTTTTGCTGATAGATCTCTCCTGCCCTTAGTAGGGTTTCCCGGCGTGTAAAGGTCCGCCGCCGGGTCTGGGTGGCATTGGTTTCTCCCATGCCCCGAAGATCGGTCATCAGGCGAAAAATATCCGGATAGGACACCGTCACCGAGTCTGCATCGGCGACCGACAGCGAGAAGCGGGCCCGAGTGAGCAGGTCGCCTGCGTCACGCACGTCGAGAAAGGGCGAGACCCTCGGACCCGCGCCGCCTTCGACCTCCGTTTCGGCCTGGAGGAGTGACTCGCGCAGTTCCCACAAGGTGTCACCCCCGAACAGCGTGGCCAGAAACAATCCGTCGGGTTTCAGCGTACGATTGAGCTGTGCCAGCGCTCCGGGAAGATCGTTGGTCCAGTGCAGCACCAAATTACTGAGAACAATATCGAAACTCGCGGGAGCGAAGGGTACGGTTTCTTCGTCTGCCACGATGCATGCGGAAGGCTGGGCATTTGACGAGATGAATGAAGGTGCCAGACTTCGAACCATCCCCCATGAAGAGTCCGTCTGAACGAGTTCTTCGATGCCGCCGCGTCCGTGCAAGAGGCTTGCGAGCAAGCCATTCCGGCAACCAACATCGAGGCCGAACGGGAACTTCCGAGTGACATCATCGAGGCGGTCGAGCAGCCCGTCAGCAGCCATGCGCATGAGAAATTCATGATCCGCTGGCATGAGGGCCGCTCTGTCACGATGTGCCCGGACGGCCACCCGATCGAAAACCGAAGGAAGTCCCGAAATTTCTTCGCCCATTCCTTCTATATGACATGTCGTATCCGCGCGCCAAAGCGGTACGCCATTCTTGAAGGAAGTGAGAGCCCCGCTCTTGTTGTCTCAGTTGATGCGATGATTTCCCCAAATGATGCGATGACTTGAATGCGTGTCCTGATCAACGGTTCGGGGCCGCTGATGCGTGCCGTTCTGGATGTCGTCTTCCCGCCGCGCTGCGTGGGGTGCCGCCGGTTCGTCGACCCTCAAGGCGATCTGTGCCCTGCGTGCTGGAAAAGTTTGAATTTCATCGAAGGGGCGGTCTGAGCAATCTGTGGTTTTCCGTTCGAGGTTGACGTCGGAGAAGGAACCCTGTGCGGATCCTGCGTGCGCCGGCGGCCTGCATTCGCGCGGGCGCGGTCCGTGCTCCGCTACGACGAAGGGAGTCGTGAACTCATTCTGGCTTTCAAGCATGGCGACCGCACCGAACTTGCCGTGACACTCGGATCGTGGATGGTTCGTACTGGTGCTCGTCTCGTAGAAGAATGCGATGCCGTGGTGCCGGTGCCTCTCCATCGGCGACGATTGTTCTTGCGCCGCTTCAACCAATCGGCCTTGCTGGCCTACGGCGCGATGTCGGGAAAACGGGGTCCGCCGATACTCCCCGGTGCACTTCAACGCCGACGCAATGACCCGACCCAATCAGGCCGAAGTGCTGCTGCCCGTCGCGCCAACGTCGCGTCTGCCTTCATGGTTCCCCGCCGCTACCGGGATCGTCTCGCCGGTCAACAGATCTTGCTCATTGACGACGTCTCCGCGACGGGAGCGACAGTGAACGCGTGTGCAAATACTCTACTTGGCGCGGGGGTCAGAGAGGTTTCCGTTCTCACGCTGTGTCGAGTTGTCCGGGGCAATTCCTACTCTATATAGTCTTGCTGTTCTTTCGCCGGATCGCTCTTTCCGTGCGGACTTGAAGGAAAGAATTGAGGTCAGGGTGCGAACGTTTCTGCGCAAATTGCTCGGGCTGGCACCATCCGTTTCGACGAATCCAGAGGGATCCGCCATGTCGAACATCGTTCTCTACACCACCATGTTCTGCCCATTTTGTACTCGCGCCAAACGCCTGTTGGAGGCGAAGGGCGTGTCCTATACCGAAATCGATGTCGGCATGGACGCGGGAAAGCGGCAGGAAATGCTGGATCGCGCGGGCGGTCGTCACACGGTGCCTCAGATTTTCATTGGCGACCGGCACGTGGGGGGCTCCGATGAGTTGGTGGCTCTGGAACAAACCGGCGATCTCGATGCGTGGATCGAGGCCGCGATATGAGCGGGGTTTTCAAGGCTGCCTGTGTCCAGGTCAACGCCCAGCTCGAGATTGAGGACAATGTTGCCCGCGCCATCGAACTGATCCGAGAGGCGCACTCGGCGGGTGCGGACCTCATCACGATGCCCGAGAACGTGGGGATGATGGGGCATCGCTCTCGCGATATCAGAGGCCTGGCGATGCCTGAGGCCGAGCATGTCGCACTGGCAGCGTTTCGCGATGCGGCGCGTGATACCGGGGCTTGGCTGCTTCCCGGGTCTCTTGGGATTTCCGCTGACGACGGGCGCGTACACAACCGCTCGTACCTGATCGATTCAGACGGTGGGATTGTCGCACGCTACGACAAGATTCATATGTTCGACGTCGATTTGCCCAATGGCGAATCGTATCGCGAATCCAAAAATTTCAAGCCCGGTGGTGACACCGTGATCGCGCCAACCCCCTGGGGCCTGCTGGGACTGACTGTCTGCTACGATGTACGTTTCCCGCACTTATACCGGACCCTGGCCAAGGCTGGTGCCAGGTTCATTACGGTCCCTTCGGCCTTCACCAGAACGACGGGAACGGCACATTGGCACGTGTTGTTGCGTTCACGGGCCATCGAAACAGGGTGCTTTGTGATTGCCCCGGCTCAATGCGGGACGCATCCAGGCGAGCGTCAGACTTATGGCCACTCGCTCATCGTAAATCCGTGGGGCGAGGTTCTTTCCGACGGCGGAGAGAATCCAGGAATTGTCGTGGCAGAGATCGACTGCGCAAAGGTCGATGAGGCCCGCCATATGGTGCCTTCGTTGGCCCACGACCAACCGCTACCGGAACCTGAGGTCGCTGGCCAGTCATCGGAGGTGGTTAGGCGCGCCGCCGTCTGATGTTGCGGTTGAATGGGGTCGGCCTCTGACCGAATTTGCAGCGGCTGATCGTGCCCCTGCGCAGCTTTCACGCAGACAATTCCGGCAGGCGGAAGAAAAACTTGGCGCCTTTCCCGACCACCGAGTCGACACCGATTTCACCACCGTGCTGCTCGACGATCGATTTGCTGATGTTGAGACCCAGGCCGGTGCCGCCGACCTGCTGGCCACCCAGCGGGTTCGTGCGAGAAAACTTCTCAAATATTCGATCCTTGAACTGCTCCGGAATCCCCTGCCCCTGATCGCTTGCCGATACGAGCACGGATCCGCTCTGCCTTGAAACGTTGACCTCGAAGGTGTCGCCGCGCGACGAGAATTTGACAGCGTTTGACAGTAGATTGGACATCACCTGCATCAGCCGGTCGTCATCGCCCATGATCTTCGGGCCAGGTGTGGACTCGCCTACCACGATTCCAACGCCGTATTCACTGGCCAATCCACCGCTGGCCGATACGGCACCGTTCACGAGTTCCATGATATCGAGGGTCTTGACGCGGAACTCCATCTTGCCGGCGAGAAAGGCTGCCAACGAATCCCGATCACTTACCGGGAGTGCGTCGATGCGTTCTTTGACTTTCGAATAATTCACCTCGCGGATCGAGATTGGAACGCTCTCGAACAATGTGCGGAAGCACACCTCACTTTCGCGCAGGGCATATTCGGCGGTTCGCTGCTGGGTCGTGTTGATCGCCGTGCAATGGATAAGTTGCTCTTCGCCGACATCCATCACCCTGACGGTGTTTCTGATCCAGATTCTCTCACTGTTCTTGTTGACGCCTTCGACTTCGTACTCGCTCGGTGCATATTTGCCAGCAAGCCGCGCCTTCCTGAACTCGAGCATGCGCTCGATCGCTTCGGGCGAGAACAGAATTTCGAGAGTTCCAGCAGCGATGATCTCGGCCGGGTCGTCATAGCCGAACAGTTCGGCATAGGCCTGATTGGCATAGAGTGGTGTCCAGCCCTTGTGCACCACAATCCCCGCGCCCGAGGTCTCGACGAGTTGTTGGAATTCAACACTGCCGCCACCAACTGAAGCAAAATTCAGATCTGGCTGAGCTTCTTGAACTGAGTCATGGCTGGTGACGTTCGTCTCAAGGCACCTGGCTTCGGCCAATTCATGCTCAAGTTCCGCGATCCGCCGCTCAAGGCTGTATAGATCGGGCGCGGTATCGTGAATCGTTACCATCTCCCACCCAAAACGTGAGCAATGCTTCCTTCAGGGTGCTTCCCGGGTGCTGGCCGCGCAGGCCGTCTTTCTGGGGTGACTCTACGACACCCGGCATCGCATGTCGAAGCGAACACGGGCGGTTCATGACCTACAAACAGAATTGGGAGGGTTTCGAGATTTTCTCTAATTGGCCCGTGTCGCGAAGATGCGTTGTACAACTGCCGGTTTCGGTTTCTCCACGAAGCCGTGTTCATAGGCTCCGATAGAGAGCTTGCCTGAGACGACTTCCATGAGTTCGCCATCGTTCAGAAGGAAATCGGGATTTTTGGGGCGTCCGTATTGTTCGTTGCCGATGGCGAACGTCTCATAGATGAGAACTCCGCCAGGCGCGACAGCCGAGACGATATCGCCCAAGATAGGACGAAACAGGTAGTTGGTGACCACCACACCGGCAAAAGTTTGATTTTCGAATGGCCAGCCTGTTGCCAACTCCAAGTCCGCTTCGAGGACTGTTAGTTCCAAATGTGGCGACAATGCCCGAACTCCGGAAACATTGCGGTCGACTGCGACAACCGGGTAGCCGGCATCCAGGAACAATCGAGTGTGGCGGCCGTTGCCACACGCGACATCCAGGACCCCAACTGCATTAGTCTTAGGCACGCGTCGGGCGAAACGTTGGACCCAAGCCGAAGGTGTCAGATCATGGTGAGCCGTCGCAGAATCCTTTTCAGTCATCTCGGCGGACCCGCGCAGTTGTATGCGGCGTACATGCGTTAACCAATTGTCCTCGCCGAATTACTAGGCTATTGATCGCGGCGCGCAAAATGGTACATGGGTTTGGTATCATGGTGCCCGCCGGGGTGACGAGGATACTGTAATCATAGAGACATGATTCTTTACGACGTCATATGTTCGAACGACCACGTCTTTGAGGCGTGGTTCGCCGATTCCAAAGCCTTCGAAGATCAGCGTAAGTCTGATGCGGTCGCCTGCCCCATTTGCGGTGTTACCGATGTCGAGAAGGCGCTCATGGCACCAAACATCTCCGCCAAGAAGGAGCAGGCTGCGGCCGATGGCAAGGATGCTGCGGACGCGATGAAGTTTCTCTACAAGATGCGCGAACATATTGAAGAGAACTGCGACTATGTGGGGAAGGATTTCGCCGAGGAAGCGCGCAAGATTCACCACGAGGAGGTGGAAAAGCGCGATATCTACGGCGAGGCGACGGCTGAAGAGGCGGAAGAGCTTCGCGAGGAAGGTATCGAGTTCGGAGAGATTCCTTGGCCGGCAAGGCACGACGCCTGATTTTGCCGCCTATCGAACATTGCTAAGTTGAGGTAACCCGACCACGCTGGAGGTTGGCGCATCCGGCCGCGCGCTGAATGCCTGTCTGACCGGTGGTTATCATCACAGGGAGAGTGAACGTGGCAAAATCTACCAAGACCGGGAAAGCCCGATCAAAAAAGGGCGCTCAGGATGAAGGGCGGATCACGACAGAGGCAAAAGGCAATGTCTTCCTGATTGGTATCGACCGGCCCTCGAAACTGAACGGGTTCACATCGGCCATGTTGGATCAACTCGCCGAGGCGTACACCGAGTTTGAAGACCGGGGTCGATATCGTTGTGCCGTGCTTTTTGCGCATGGAGATCATTTCACCGCAGGCCTGGATCTGCCGCACGTGGCCCATCGCTTTGAGGCGGGACATGGTCTGTTCCCACCCGGGCTCATAGATCCTGTCGACATCCGTCCGCCACGCCGCACAAAGCCTGTGGTCACGGCAGTCCGAGGATACTGTTTCACTCTGGGCATCGAGCTGATGCTGGCAAACGATATCGTTGTGGCCGGGGAGGAGACCGTGTTCAGCCAGCTCGAAGTCGGGCGCGGCATCATGCCGTCTTGCGGCGCGTCCATGCGCATGGTCGAGCGCGGTGGCTGGGGCAACGCCATGAAGTACTTGCTGACGGGCGATCGTTTCGATGCCATCGAGGCCCATCGCATGAACTTCGTGACTGAGATTGTTCCGACGGGCAAGGATGTCTCTCGCGCGATGGAAATTGCGCGAACGATTTCCAAACAGGCGCCTCTCGCGGTGCAAGCGACCCGCGCGACATCTTTGACGTGGCTTGAGCACGGGCACGATGCCGCCGCGGCGGTTCTGGACCCCGAGCAACTTCGTCTGTCTAAGACCTGGGATGCAGCTGAGGGCGTGCGATCGTTCGTCGAGCGGCGGTCGCCGAGGTTCCGCGGCAAATAGCGGTTTCGCGGGCTGGGCCGGCTTTCAGCCGTGCGTCGGCTTCGTTGCGAACAGCATGTAGTTGACGGAGGTGTCCCGGCTCTCTCGCCAGGCGCCCGCCAAAGGATCGAGACTCACACCGCCGATGTCGATGACCGTGAGCCCGTTTGCCCGCAGGTGACGGGAAGCTTCCGAAGGGCGCACGAATTTGTTCCAGTCGTGGGTTCCTCTGGGTAGCCAACGCAACACGTACTCTGCGCCAACGATCGCGAAAGCGAATGATTTGATCGTTCGGTTGAGTGAAGCCATCGCCAATGCCCCGCCGGGGGGCAGCAGGCATCCAATCGCTTCCGAGAATGCTGTCAGATCGCCAACATGCTCAATGATTTCCATGGCGACGATCGCGTCGAACGTCGCGCCCGACCCCGCCAGACTTTCTGCCGCAGTACAACGGTAGTCTATCTCCAGGCCTGTCTTTTCGGCGTGATGGGCTGCGACCTTGATGGCATTTGCATCGGCGTCAATCGCCGTCACACGTGCACCGAGGCGAGCCAATGGCTCGCTGAGCAGTCCCCCGCCGCACCCGATATCCAGCACTGAAAGGTTCTTATAGGGTCGGATATCTCGAGTGTCGTACTGGAAGTGTTGGTCGAGGTGCCGGCGGATGTAGGCCAGTCGAACGGGATTAAGCTCATGCAGAGGGCGAAAGGGTCCGTTTGGATCCCACCAGGACTCAGCAATCTCGGCGAATCGCTCGATTTCTTCGTGATCTACCGAAGCATGATGTTGGGCTGTATCAGACAAGGTGTTCGTCGCCGCTCTCGGGACCATGATGTTTGGATGATGCACCGATCATTGATGAAGGTCCCCGTAGCATTGGCTTGCTCACTATCGAGACCGGGAGTATGAATACGCGCCTTTTTCCGGGAAGGAAAGCGACACAGATACGGGATTGGAACACGGCCGGAGCGAAGCCGGCTGGTTCTTGAGATTTGGGTATGGCACGTCTTGTGATGAAATTCGGTGGTACTTCGGTTGGAGATGTCGACCGAATCCGAGAGGTGGCCAAACGCGTCCATGCTTCTGTCGAGGAGGGCAACGAGGTTGCCGTTGTTGTATCTGCGATGGCGGGCACAACCGATCAATTGGCCAAATGGACGAGCGATATCGCGTTGTTCCACGATGCACGCGAATATGATGTCGTGGTTTCCGCCGGTGAACAGATAACGGCGGGCCTTCTCGCACTGGCACTACAAGACATGGGCGTTTCCGCCCGGTCCTGGCTCGCCTGGCAGCTGCCGATCCGGTCCGACGCAGTGCATGGAAATGCCAGGATCGAAGAGATCGATTGCCGCGAACTGGAAAAGCGATTCCAGGAAGGCCAGGTGGCTGTTGTTGCCGGATTCCAGGGTAAGGGTGAAGACGGCCGCACAACCACCTTGGGTCGGGGCGGGTCCGACACGTCCGCCGTCGCCCTGGCAGCAGCGCTCAGAGCGGAACGTTGCGATATTTACACCGATGTCGAAGGTGTCTTTACGGCTGATCCGCGTATCGTTGCGAAGGCGCGGAAGCTTGATAGAATCACATATGAAGAGATGCTTGAAATGGCATCTCAGGGCGCCCGGGTCTTGCAGACACGTTCTGTGTCAATGGCGATGAACCATCAGGTGCGGGTTCAGGTTCTCTCGAGTTTCTCGAATTCTCCCGGAACGCTGGTCGTCGATGAGGATGAAGTAGTGGAAAAGCAGGTGGTCAGCGGAATCGCGTACTCCCGCGACGAGGCCAAGATTACGTTAATTCGTGTCGCGGATCGGCCTGGTGTCGCAGCCGCGATTTTTGGACCGCTCGCGGACGCCAACATCAACGTCGACATCATCGTGCAGAGTGTGTCTGAAGACGGTAAATCGACGGATGTGACATTCACGGTCAAGGAAGCCGATTTCGAGCGTGCCGTGGGGGTCGTGGAATCCGCGAAGGACTCGGTTGGTTTTGACCGAATGATTTCCGACTCCAATGTCGCCAAGGTGTCGGTGATCGGCGTTGGCATGCGCAGCCACGCCGGGGTCGCACAGTGCATGTTTAGCGCCCTCGCGGAGAAGGGAATAAACATTCATGCGATCTCGACATCGGAGATCAAGGTGAGCGTCCTGATTTCAGAGGAATATACGGAACTGGCCCTGCGCTCGTTGCATACGGCCTATGGCCTCGACGCGAACTAGGGCCTCTCATTGACAAGCACTGATCCGCAAAACCGACTGGCAGCACTGTGGCGCCGTGGATGCGACTTGCTGGGTTCGCGCTACGCCATTCTGGGTGGCGCGATGACGTGGCTCTCAGAGAGAAAACTGGTATCCGCCCTTTCCAATGCTGGGGGATTTGGAGTCATCGCCTGTGGTTCGATGACGCCCGACCTGCTGGACCAGGAAATCGCCGCAACCTTCGAACTTACTGATCAGCCGTTCGGCGTGAATCTGATCACGATGCACCCCGACCTGGGAGACTTGATCGACGTATGCATCGCACGCGGGGTCAGCCATGTCGTCCTGGCCGGGGGACTGCCAAAGGACACCGATATCGGCCGTCTGAAGGAAGCAGCGGCCAAGGTCATAGCTTTCGCGCCGGCCCTGCCCACCGCCCGGAGATTGGTGCGTTCTGGGGCTGACGGAATCATCATCGAAGGGGCCGAAGCGGGTGGGCACATCGGACCGGTCTCGACCGGCGTTCTGGCTCAGGAGATCCTTCCCAACATTGATGAAGTCCCCGTGTTCGTTGCCGGAGGAATCGGGCGCGGAGATGCGATGGCAATGTATTTGCGTATGGGCGCATCGGGATGCCAACTGGGAACGCGCTTTGTCTGCGCCTCAGAATGCGTAGCCCACCCCAACTTCAAGCAGGCGTTTATCCGTGCCAATGCGCGGGACGCGACATCCACCGTGCAGCTTGATCCACAATTTCCAGTGATCCCGGTTCGCGCACTCGCAAACGAGGGGACGCGAAAGTTTCACGAATTTCAGCGGGAGATCATCTCCCGTTTCCGCGCCGGTGAGTTGGAGCAGAAGGCGGCACAGCTCGATATCGAGCACTATTGGGCTGGCGCTCTGCGGCGCGCAGCAATAGACGGAGATGTCGAATTCGGATCGCTCATGGCAGGCCAAAGTGTCGGCATGGTGCGGGCTGAACAGCCCCTCGCCGAGATCATTGAAGAGCTTGTTGAGCAGGCCGAAAGGGCCCTGGAGACCACGTAGAGGCTTTGTTGACGAAAGTTGATGAAGCCTTGATGTACAGGGTCCTGCAACTTCGTCCAATGTGGTGGGTTCCTCATTTAACTCGTTGCAAAATTTCAGTATTACTGTTCTACTGAGTTTGGGACGTTAACTAATAGTTTACCTTAAGAACGGTAATAACTCGTCTGTTCTGGCCGAATTTATTTCGGTCAGCGTAGTGGGGTGACCTCACCAATTCTGCGATGGCACTGCGGCATGCTCGCCGTTTGGGCTCTGGGAAACTCGCATGAGGCGGACGGTCAATTCGCAGTACCGGGTCAGGACATGACAGAAAGAACATCTCAAGAGGCTCACGAGAGCCAGTCAAGACCACCGCGCCAGCGACGGTTGCATTTACGCGAGGTTACGACCGAAGCCGGCAATTATGATGGCCTCGGTGCGGATCTGAAGGCCGCTCGCGTCCGAAACGGACTTGATCTGGCGGAGGTGTCGGACGAGCTTCGCATCCGTCGCGTGCACCTTCACGCTATGGAAGAAGGGCTTTTCAATGACCTGCCGGCACCCGTATACGCCGTCGGGTTTGTCCGTTCCTATGCAGATTATCTGGGATTGGACGGCGAGGTCGCCGTTGAGGCTTTCAAGCAGGAGGCTTCGGGTTTGGGAGGAGAGACCAAGCTCGTGTTTCCCTCGCCCATACCAGAAAGCCGTGTGCCCACCGGATGGCTTATCGCGCTTTCGCTCGTGCTCGCGGGCCTCATTTATGCCGGATGGTATTACGCAGAAATGAACGGCCGCCTTGCGACCGATCGTGTGGCGCCTGTTCCCGAGAGGCTTGTGGCTCTCGCTCCGGCGCCCACGGCGGAACAACCCGCCATAGATGATTCGGTTCCCGTGGGGCCTGTTGAAACTGAGGAGACTCCCGTGGAAGGGCCCAAAATCACGGATACCGTGACGGGAATCAGTCCGGCCACCACTGATGTGAGGGTCGAATTGAGACAGGTTGACACGCCCGACGCAGAGTTGGGAACGGAGGGCGAAGGACGCACCTCTGGCGCCGCTCCTTCAGCCCAGTTAGGGCCTCAGGAGGAGCCGACGGGTACTGTGACCATCACTCCAGATGTCATAGCCCGTTCTGCCGAAGAGGCGACACCGGTGGCGGAACCGGATAATTCTGAGACCATGGCCGCTGTCGTGGAATCGCCGGCTCCGGGCGAGGAGTCATCTGTCCCGGCTGATCAGAGAGCGGCCCCGTCATCATTCGCCAGTATGGAGGGTAGAGCAATTGATCGGTCAAACGCGGTCTCCGGATCGGAGGTTGCCCCTGCGGTCACGCCCGAAACGCGGGCTCCACCTCTATCGTCTGCGCCGCCTCTGCGTGCCGAGGCGAATATTCAGCCTGAAAATGTTCTCCCGGGACGTCAGACGCGGATTTACGGAGAGGGCAACTGGGACGCCCGGGTTATCGTCAGGGCAAAGAACGAAAGCTGGGTACAGATTATGAGTAGGGACGGCGAGCTACTGCTCACCCGAATTCTTCGTCCCGGCGACCAATACCTGGTGCCCAATCGTGACGATCTGTTTCTGATGACCGGCAATGCCGGTGGGATCGAGATCACAGTAGATGGAGAATTGGTGCCCGCGATCGGCCAACCCGGAGACATTCGCAGCAATGTTGCATTGGTGCCGGACCGTCTTATCGCCGGTACGGCCATCGAACCGTAGAAATTCCGCTCGCAGCAGTCTACTTGCGGCGTATCATCTTCATGATACAGTCGCGGCGCATTGGCGAAGCCGGGGCGTTTATCCGTTGGTTCGGATGACGGATCTAGGCACTGAGCTCTCCCCGCGCCGCTCCCATCTGGCAAATATCGAGTTTGACTGGCACCCTGACCGAGATGAGCGTACGACCCTATCGAGATATAGCGCGGCGTCAGAGCCGGCAGATCATGGTTGGCCGCGTTGCCGTGGGCGGCGACGCGCCAATTTCAGTCCAGTCGATGACCAATACGCTCACCACCGACATAAAGGCGACGGTGGCTCAGGTGAAGTCACTCGAGGACGCTGGCGCGGATATCGTCCGGATATCCTGCCCAGACCAGGATTCATCATTGGCGCTGAAGGAGATCGTGAAGCAGGTCGATGTCCCCATCGTTGCCGACATCCATTTTCACTACAAACGCGCGATTGAGGCGGCCGAGTCCGGGGCGAGTTGTCTGCGTATCAATCCTGGAAACATCGGTGACAGTGGACGGGTTCGTGACGTCGTCAAGGCCGCCCGCGACCACGGCTGCTCGATGCGGATCGGAGTCAATGCCGGTTCTTTGGAGAAAGACCTGCTCGAGAAATACGGCGAGCCCAGCCCCAAGGCGATGGTCGAGAGTGCGCTGAATCATGCGCGTATCCTGGAAGACAACGACTTCCGGGAATTCAAGATCAGTGTGAAAGCGTCCGATGTGTTTCTCGCCGCTGCCGCTTATCAGCAGCTTGCCGATGCCTGTGACTATGCCCTTCACCTCGGTGTCACCGAGGCAGGGGGGCTGACCACGGGTACCGTGAAGTCCTCAATTGGAATCGGGACGCTGCTCTGGGCTGGTATTGGCGATACCATCCGGATTTCGCTATCGGCGGATCCCGTCGAAGAGGTTCGCGCGGGTTTTGAGATCCTCAAGGCCCTCGGGTTGCGGCATCGTGGAGTGAACGTGATCTCGTGCCCGTCCTGCGCAAGACAGGCGTTCCAGGTCATCGACACCGTCCGCATACTCGAGGAGCGCCTGGCGCACATTTCGACTCCTATGTCGCTGTCGGTGATCGGATGTGTAGTGAACGGTCCGGGGGAGGCACGCGAAACCGATATCGGTGTTACCGGTGGTGGTCGTGGTACTCACATGGTCTATTTGTCGGGCGTGGCTGATCACAAGATAAGTGATGACGGATTGGTGGATCATGTCGTTGAGCTTGTCGAACAGCGCGCCGCCGAAATCGAAGCGGAACGCGCCGAGGCCGATATCGGTACTTCGGTCGAATCGCTAGCCCAAGCTTCCTAGCTCCAAAGAGGTCCCCGTGAGTCGTTTGCAGCCGGTCCGCGGCACGCATGACATACTGCCGGAAGATGGGCGGCGGCACCGTCACGTCGTGGAGACGGCACGCGAACTGTCTGAACGCTACGGTTTCGCGGAAATCTCGACCCCGATCTTCGAGTTTACGGACGTTTTCCAGCGTACCTTGGGCGAGACGT
Organism: Alphaproteobacteria bacterium UBA2966; assembly: GCA_002348365.1. Classification (GTDB taxonomy): domain Bacteria; phylum Pseudomonadota; class Alphaproteobacteria; order UBA2966; family UBA2966; genus UBA2966. The sequence continues at coordinate 58,291 of DEBC01000130.1, forward strand.
CTGACGTCGTGACCAAGGAGATGTACACCTTTCAGGACCGAGGCGGCGATGAGATCACCTTGCGACCGGAGTATACGGCGGGGATCGCCCGTGCCGTGATCTCGGGCGGGTTGAGTCAACAGTTGCCGCTGCGTTTTTTCGCGCACGGCCCCATGTTCCGCTATGAACGGCCGCAGAAAGGCCGCTTAAGACAGTTTCATCAGATCGACGCCGAGATAATCGGAGTTGCCGGACCGCAGGCGGATATCGAAGTGATATGCCTCGGCGCAGAGATTCTCGACAATCTCGGGGTGTTGGATCGTACCGAACTGCAGATTAACTCACTCGGCGATGCCGAGAGCAGGCACGCCTACCGGGACGCTCTGGTGGCATATTTCGGTGCGCACCGGGATGCTCTGTCCACCGAGAGTCAGCAGAGACTCGAGCGGAATCCATTGCGAATATTGGACTCGAAAGATGAAGGTGATCGTGCCCTTGTGGCTGAGGCTCCCCGAATGGAGGATTACCTCAATGAAGACTCCGCCAGCTTTTTCTCCGAGGTCGTTGCCGGGTTGAACGCGCTGGGCGTCTCTTACAGCCAAAATCCTCATTTGGTTCGGGGTCTGGACTATTACTCCCACACGGCGTTTGAATTCGTGACGGGAGAGTTGGGTGCCCAGGGTGCGGTCATCGCCGGGGGTCGTTATGACGGCTTGATCGAGACCATGGGGGGCACGCCGACGCCCGCTGTCGGCTGGGCCGGTGGGATCGAGCGCCTGGCGATGCTGGCCACGGGTGCTCCTGAGGCACCGCGCCCGATTGCATTGATCCCGGTCGGCGATACCGCGCAGGACGCCGCTATGCTTCTGGCATATGAACTCAGGCGTGCCGGTTTTGTGGTTGATTTCGGCTATCGCGGAAACGTGACGCGACGGATGAAACGGGCGGACAGGATCGGCGCACGGGCAGCCCTCTTATTGGGCGAAGATGAAATCGAGCGCGGTGTGATTACGTTGCGGGATCTCGATTCAGGGGAACAGCAGAAGCTGACGCGTGATGCGCTCGATGCAGCGTTAAATTCGCTGTACTAGGAACCGTCCGGCCCGCCGTCGTAAGGCAAGCCGGCCCGTCAGATTGGAGCATGAAATTCCGTGGCTAAGATCCCGGAAGAAAAACTGCAGATGATCATTGATCGCCATGCCGCCCTCGAAGGGGAGCTGGCGACGGCTGCCGGTAGTGGCGATGAGTTCGTGCGTCTTTCAAAGGAATACGCGGAATTGACCCCTGTCGTTGAGGGTGCTGTCGAACTCCAGAGGCTGCAGTCCGAAGTGTCGGGGCTGGAAGAGATGCTTTCGGACCCCGATACCGATGGCGAAATGAGAACGCTGGCCGAAGAGGAACTCGCTGAACATCGGGAACGCCTGCCCGCGCTTGAAGACAAGATGCAGGTGCTGCTGTTGCCGCAGGACGCAGCTGACCAGAAGAACGCCATCCTGGAAATTCGGGCGGGCACCGGTGGCGACGAGGCGGCGCTGTTCGCGGCCGATCTCTACCGCATGTACCAGCGTTACGCCGAACTGAAAGGCTGGAAGGTCGAGGCCTTGCAGGTTTCGGAAACTGACCTCAACGGTGTGAAGGAGGCGCAGGCCTTGATATCGGGTGCGGGCGTGTTCGCGCGCCTCAAGTTTGAGTCTGGCGTGCACCGGGTGCAGCGAGTGCCGGAAACCGAAAGCAGTGGCCGCATTCACACCTCTGCCGCTACGGTCGCCGTACTGCCCGAGGCCGAGGATATCGATGTCGAGCTCGATGAGAAGGATCTGCGCGTCGACGTCTATCGGGCCAGTGGACCTGGGGGTCAGTCGGTCAACACTACCGATTCCGCGGTTCGCATCACGCACCTGCCCACCGGAATCGTGGTGACTCAGCAGGACGAAAAATCCCAGCACAAGAACCGGGCCAAGGCGCTGAAAATATTGCGCAGCCGACTTTACGATCTCGAGCGCGAGCGCGCCCATGCAGAGCGGGCTGAGCAGCGGCGGGGACAAGTGGGATCCGGCGACCGGTCGGAGCGGGTGCGCACGTACAATTTTCCCCAGGGACGGGTGACCGATCACCGCATCAATCTGACTCTGCACAAGTTGGATCGCGTTCTGGCGGGAGAGTCGCTGGACGAAGTGATCGACGGGCTCATTGCCGAGGATCAAGCCAGTCGCCTCGCCGAGATGGAAGCAGATGCTTGATGGGAACGCCGTGGTTAGGACGGGCCTTGCGCTCGGCGAACGCGATGTTCCCGGGCAGACAATGAGTATCGACAACGCCATTCAAGATGCAGCACAGATCCTGAGGGATGCCGGCATCGAAACTGCGCGCCTCGATGCGCGATGTCTCCTGGGTCAAGTTTTGAGCATGCCGCCGATATCGCTTGCGGGCCGTCGAGACGAAGTCCTTTCCACAGAGGCATTGCGCCGATTTGGGAAGCTTGTGGCGCAGCGTTCTGCACGGACGCCGGTCTCACGAATACTCGGAGAACGAGAGTTCTGGAGTATGCCCTTTACTATCTCAGGCTCGGTACTGGATCCACGTGCAGACAGCGAGTGTCTGATCGAGGCGCTCCTCTCCCGTATCAACGATCGTGCAGCCGCGTTGCGCATACTGGATCTCGGCACGGGTAGCGGTTGTTTGCTGGCGGCTCTCTTGTATGAACTGCCTATGAGTACGGGCCTAGGGGTCGACATCGTGCCTGATGCACTGATAGTTGCTCGAAGCAATCTCATCCGGAATGGACTGGCGCACCGGGCTCAATTTCTCTGTGGAGACTGGGCTCAGGCCCTGTGTGACGAAACCTTCGACGTCGTTCTCGTGAATCCACCATACATTCGGGCCAGCGATGCCGGAACGCTCGCACCCGAGGTGATCGACCACGACCCGCACGTTGCCCTGTTTGGAGGTTCTGACGGCCTCGCCGCCTATCGGAAAATTCTGCCCGATCTGTCTCGTCTGATGCGGCTGGGAGGGATCGTGGCAGTGGAGATTGGATTGGGCCAGCAGTTGGCTGTATCAACCATGTTGAAGGCTGCGGGATTCCCGGACGTGGAGTGCAGGCGTGACCTTGCGGGCGTTGAACGTTGCCTGTCGGCACGACTCGAGGCTCAAGAATGTCAAGACAAAAAAGGGCTTGGAATGGCGGCATGGGGCCGCTAGGGTCCGGGGCAGGATTTGACGGGAAAACAAAATCCATAACCGACCGTCGTATCCACCCCAGCAATGCCGAACGGACCAGTGTGAGACGGTCGAGTACTATTCGGGAGCGCAGGGGACCTGCCAAACAGCCGCTTTGAGTAGGTATCGCGGGATGACCCCGCACAATGCGTGGTCTGCCCACAAGCGGTGGCACAGATACCGGTGACATGAGGTAATGAAGCACAATTCGAATCCTAAGAGAGGCCGTGGCCGCTCCGGTGGCCGACGTTCAAATCACGGACCCAATCGAACCTACGATAGCAATGGACCGGACGTAAAAGTCAGGGGGACGGCGACGCAGGTGTGTGATCGCTATCTTGCCTTGGCACGGGATGCTTCTTCTTCGGGAGACCGGATCAAGGCGGAGGGCTATCTGCAGCACGCCGAGCATTACTATCGAGTCGTCCACGGAGACGAAGCCCAACAAGGTCAAAACCACTGGCAAAACCAGGGTCAGGGCCGTTTCAACGGGCGGCGCAATAACATGGTCGCACCGGCTGAAGTCGCGTTGTCGGGTGAACAGGCGCCCGTCTATCACATGAACGAGCAGGCCGCTGAGACCACTACGCCCCCTGCTACTGAAGAAAAGAATCAGTCCCGGGCCGAGCAGTCCAACAGTTCGAACGGGGGTACGGCCGCCAGTGTTGACGCGTCCGGATCGGAGAATATCGCGAGCGCCGATGGCCGCGAAAAGCGGGAAGCCGTGATCGAGGAAACCAGCGACATGGAATCGACCGAGTCGGAAGGAAACACCGCCGCGAGTGCCTGACCGGCGTCAGTGCCGGGGTGCGGTTTCAAAACTTAATCAATCGGCAATGATCCTCAGGGCAAACTGCTCTGGGGTTTAGAACAGATTTACGACTTGCGCCTCTTGTGTGGCAATTGAGCAACACTACATAAGAGGGCGCGCGATTGCGACTGATGGATGCGGGTTATTTGATTCTCGCATGCGGTGTCGGGTCGTGCCGCTGGGCTGCCAGCTTGCGGGCCACGGGGCAGGCGGCGATTTGAGAACAGATTTTGCTTTGTTGGGGCATCGTTATGGAATTTGAGACCTATACCGAGCGGTCCCGAGGATTCGTCCAGTCGGCGCAGGGCTTGGCACTGCGGACCGGACATCAGCGGTTCACGCCCGAGCACCTGCTCAAGGTGCTGCTTGATGACGAAGAAGGACTGTGCGCAATCCTGATCGGCGGCGCCGGCGGCGATCCCAAGGCGGCACAGGCCGGAGTAGAAACCGCACTTGCCAAGCTTCCCAAAGTTGAAGGCTCGGGTGCCGGTCAAGTCTATCTGGCGCCCGAGACGGCCCACCTGTTCGAATCAGCGGAGAAATTGGCGGGAAAAGCCGGAGACACCTACGTCACGGTTGAGCGTTTGTTGCTGGCACTGGCGCTGGCGACGGATACACCTTCGGCAGAAATTTTGAAGAGTGCCGGCGTTACGCCGCAAGCTCTGGATGCCGCAATCTCGGATATGCGCAAGGGTCGCACGGCGGATACGGCAGGGGCTGAGGATACTTTCGAGGCTTTGAGCAAGTATGCGCGCGATCTGACTGAGGACGCGACCCAGGGCCGACTCGATCCTGTTATCGGCCGCGATGAAGAAATCCGCCGCACCATTCAGGTCTTGTCGAGGCGCACGAAGAACAATCCCGTTCTCATTGGTGAGCCCGGCGTGGGCAAGACGGCCATCGTGGAAGGTCTGGCGCAACGAATCGTGAATCGAGACATTCCTGAATCGCTTCGGGACAAACGCCTCATGGCATTGGATCTGGGCGCGTTGATTGCAGGCGCTAAGTTTCGTGGCGAGTTTGAAGAACGGTTGAAAGCCGTACTTTCGGAAATCCAGACCGCTCGCGATGTCATCCTGTTCATTGATGAGATGCACACGCTCGTCGGCGCAGGGGCAGCGGAAGGCGCGATGGACGCCTCGAATCTCCTGAAGCCTGCACTGGCGAGAGGGGAGCTCCACTGTGTCGGTGCTACAACACTTGATGAGTACCGCAAGCATGTCGAGAAAGACGGTGCGCTGGCCCGCCGATTTCAGGCGGTCTTCGTCACCGAGCCGACCGTGGAGGATTCGGTTTCAATCCTGCGTGGGCTGAAAGAGAAGTATGAACTCCACCATGGCGTCCGCATCACGGACGGTGCCATCGTTGCGGCAGCCACGCTGTCCAACCGCTATATCACCGATCGATTCCTGCCTGACAAAGCTATCGACCTGGTTGATGAGGCAACCAGTCGTCGACGTATGGAAGTGGATTCCAAACCCGAGGAAATCGACGAACTCGATCGTCGGATTATTCAGCTCAAGATCGAACGGGAGGCGCTGAAAAAGGAAGATGACTCCGCGTCCCGTGAAAGATTGGAACGACTGGAGAAAGAACTCGCGGAGCTTGAGCAGGGGGCGGCGGTACTGACTGCAAAGTGGCAGGCACAGAAGGACAAGCTTGCCGGCGCTCAAAAGGTGAAGGAAGAACTCGACATCGCCCGCAATGATCTCGAGCGAGCGCAACGGGACGGTGATCTCGCGCGAGCCGGTGAACTTGCCTACGGCGTCATTCCAGAGTTGGAAAAGTGCCTTGCAGACCCGCAAGAGGCCGATGAGCAGCAGATCATGCGCGAAGAGGTTACGGCTGAGGATATAGCCAATGTCGTCGCCCGCTGGACAGGCGTTCCGGTTGACAAGATGCTGGAGGGTGAGCGCGAGAAGCTGCTGGGTATGGAAGAGGACCTTGCCAAGCGCGTGGTTGGCCAGCAGGAGGCTGTCAGCGCCGTTGCCAATGCCGTGCGCCGTGCGCGTGCGGGTCTACAGGACTCCAACCGGCCCATTGGTTCCTTCCTGTTTCTCGGGCCGACCGGTGTGGGCAAGACCGAACTTACCAAAGCGCTTGCGGAACGCCTGTTTGATGACGAACAGGCCATGGTCCGAATCGATATGTCGGAGTACATGGAGAAGCATGCCGTCGCCCGTCTGATTGGCGCGCCGCCCGGGTATGTAGGATACGAGGAGGGTGGTGCACTCACCGAGGTGGTTCGCCGTCGCCCGTATCAGGTGATTTTGTTCGACGAGATCGAGAAGGCGCACCCTGACGTGTTCAACGTCTTGTTGCAGGTCCTGGATGATGGTCGGTTAACGGATGGCCAAGGGCGCACGGTCGATTTCAGGAATACGCTGATTATCCTCACATCAAACTTGGGTTCTGACTATCTCGCGGCGCTGGCGGATGGCGAAGATGTCGAATCGGCGCGTGACCAGGTCATGGATGTGGTCCGTACCGCGTTCCGGCCCGAGTTCCTCAATCGTCTCGACGAGGTCATTCTGTTCCATCGTCTCGGCCGCCAGGATATGACGGGCATCGTCGACATCCAGTTGCGCTCCCTCGAGGCCCTTCTGGCCGATCGAAAGATTTCTCTCGAAGTCGAGGAATCTGGCCGCGTGTGGCTGGCAAACGCCGGCTACGATCCGGTGTACGGTGCACGCCCGCTCAAACGGGTGATCCAGCGCCAGCTGCAAAACGTCCTGGCTGGCATGATTCTGGAAGGCGCGATCGCCGAAGGCGAGACGGTAAAGGTCACCGCCGGAGATGGCGGGCTATCGGTGAACGGTGAGTTGATCCAGGCGGCATAGACAGGATTTAATGTATTGAAATAAAGGGAAAAATTCCCTTTTTTTACCGCTTCACGCTTGCCACACGAGACGACGCGGGTGTTTCGTTGAGTGCCACGTCGGTCTTGGCTTTCTCTTCCAGAAAACGCGCCAGTTCCGAACCCTTCAGTTTCTTTCCGGTCGGCAGTTTGAGCTTCAGCGGGTTCAGCTTCTTGCCGTTTCGATGCACCTCATAGTGAAGATGCGGGCCCGTAGAACGACCGGTTGTTCCGACATATCCGATGATCTGGCCTTGGCGAACCCTTTTCCCGGACCGGACTCCTTTCGCGTAGCCCTTCAGGTGTGCATAGGCTGTCTTGTACGTGCTGTTGTGGCGGATCCGGACGTACTTGCCATAAGCGCCGTAACGGCTCGCGCGTTCAACGACTCCGTCTCCGGCCGCCATGATCGGAGTGCCACGGGGAGCGGCAAAATCAAGACCACGATGCATCATGGTGTATCCCAGGATCGGATGCCGGCGCTTGCCGAAGCGTGAGGAAAGGCGCGCGCCGTCGATGGGTGTTTTCATCAGGGCTTTGCGGGCGCTCTGGCCCTTGGCATCGTAGTAGTCGACGGCGCCGTCCTCGGTCGCGAATCGATAAAGCTGTAGGTCCTCGCCGCTCAACGCGAGGGAAGCATATAGAATATCGCCATTCTTTACGGCGCGTCCGTCTTCGTCTTTGAACGACTCGAACAGGATCTCGAAGCGGTCGCCATGCCGGATCTCACGCTGGAAATCGACATCCCAGCTGAACATCCGGATGAGGTCCATGATGACGCGAGCCGGAACACCCGTGCGACGGGCCGAGACGAACAGACTGTCGTCGATTCGATCTGCGCCCCGGACAAATGAGGGCTCCAGGGATTGCACAATTTCCTGGGCCTCAAAACCGTCTTCAGTGCGGACGGCGGATACGCTGCGCTCGACATCCAGGGTCACGATCACCGCGACAAGCGCATCGCCCTTGGCCGCATTGCCATCCGATTCTGGCTCGGGGCGGAATGCCGCAGTCAATTTCTGACCCACCTTGAGTCTACGAGGATCAAAGATCGATTTAAGGGCCCCAATCGCTGTGTGGGCTTCCTCACGTTTTGCGCCTGCTCGGCGCAATACCCGCATCAGTGTGTCGCCGCGCCGCACCGTGAGGTGCCGTTCGTCGATGACCGGTTCGGCCTGTGCAGGAGGCGAGATCGCCAGTTCTGGTTCGGATCCCTCCTGGGCTTCAATATCTGTTGTGGTAACAGGGCCAAGCGGTGCGGTGGCAGCCTTGTCTGGAACCGACACCAGCTCGAGTGCCCGACCGTTCGCATTTCCGAAAGCCGGCAAATCCAGTGCCGTCGCGAGGGCCATAAAGACACCCAACCCGAGGATGATCCCGTAGGCCGTGAATCTGCCCTCGCCTTGACCAGCGAGGCGTTCGCTGTCACGCCAGATTCGAGGCGCCGATTGTTTTCTGGCCATTACCGAAACATTGCTCCCACCATGACCCCCGACGCGGATTCCTTGGGGGATTCCAGGGAGTTGAAACCGAAGCCGCGCAAAAATGGCAAGAACTCGATTCTCTTGTCAAGGATTTTTTGTATTAGAATCAATGCGATTTTCAGATTTCCTAATGACAATTCAGAGAATGATCTGAGACCTGATTGGAATTAGGTGACTCAATTTCTCGTTCTCGATTTCCGAGCCAGATCAACACGTCCGTCGGACGTGACTGCTCTCATAGGGTTAACGGAGGGGTCAGGGTGCCGAATCGAAAGATTCGGTGGTGTAGCGCCACACGCGCAGGTCATCGGCCCAGTAGTCGGGTGTGAAACCTGCCTTGGTTTTTAGATGTTGGAGAAAGATCGGTGCCTCCGGGTAGTGTTTCCAGACTTGCGGCAGGAACGTAGCCCGCTTCTTTCCATCCTCCAATATCAGTCCGTCGATACCGGGTCGAAGCTTGGCTATCAGATCGTCTTCCGAATTGAATTTGATGGAGACCGGTATGCTCAGCACGGAAATGCTGAGGTCGACATTGTCGTATTCCTCTGAGGTCAACGGCTGGAATCGGGGATCCTTGAAGGCTGCCCGAAAAGCGTTCTGAGCGACATCGACTGCCAAAGGTTGATGCGGAACCAGAGATCCGATGCAACCCCGCAGGCGCCCCTCGCATTCCAATGTAACGAAGCTGGCACGCGGTGCGGACAACCGGGGCGGCAACAGGGTGGTCGACAAGCTGGGTTCCTTGCCCGTGGACAGGCCCGAGCGAATGGCACGGTGTGCGATGTCGCCGAGGCGACGCCGGAACCTCTCGGACAGGCGTTGGCGATCCCCCTCTTCGACAATGAATGAACCATAACCGACCACCTTGTCACGGGGCCCTGCGGTATCGCCCGAATTCCGAAGATCCACCAGCGTGATGCGAAGGTCGCGACGCTGGGCCAGCGCCATGAGACCGCGTATCGGTCGGCCGCCGCAGGCTCCTTCCGTGGTGACCTTATCCATCTGCAGCATCTGGATCGCCCGACAGGTTGCCTCGTCCATTGAACTTGCCTTGGCGTAGTCGTGGTAGTGGCTGAGATCGGAACTGATCACCACCAGCGTTTCCGGGCCGCCCCAAAGCGCGTCCAGTACTCGTGCGACATCCTCGGGAGCCGCGTCACCCACCACGATGGGGACCAGGTTGAAGTCGCCCAGAATCGTTTGCAGGAAGGGCAGGTGAACTTCCAGGCTGTGTTCCTGCGCGTGTGCCTCATCCATCAGACGGACCTGGGAAAATCCGGCGATCTCTGCAATCGCTCGGGCGTCGATGGGAATCGGGCCGAGCGGCGTGACATAGGCCTCGGCGCTCGGCACGGCGAGACCGCTGAAGCCGACCCGGTGAGAGGGTCCCAGCAGGATCCCCCGATTGACCGTCCCGCGAGCTACCTCCAGGCGCGTGTATACCGAAGCGGCTACCGGACCCGAATAGACGTAACCGGCATGCGGGGCGATGACCGCCTTGGGCCAGGGCGTATCCGGATCTTCAAGATGGGTTTGGCGTGCTCCGTTCAGATAGGCATCCACCGCAGCCCGCAGTTCGCCCGGATCTTCTGGATAGAAAAACCCCGCGACGGCCGGCGCTCTGATGTGTTCGAAAGATTCCTGAGTGGCCATGGTCCCGACCCTCGCCTGCAATCACCGGACTTCGGTGCTGTTCCCTCGTATGGGTGGGGCTATGTCACTCTAATGACTGCCCGCAAGCCTGCCAAGTATGCCTCCGAAATTTGACTAAACAGTGGCAACGGGCGTCACGGGTGAGCCCACGGCGCCCGAGATTCTGAGCGGCGGCGCGGTCAGCAGGAAGCGGCTGCGGCCATTTGACCGCAACCAATCGGCAAGTTCACTGAGGTGCCATAGCTCGGCGAGAGGGACCCCCAACCTGAACAGGCAATGTTCGTGCAACGGGAGCCAGGGACGTCGCGCCCCGGGCCCGGAGTCGTCCGGATTGGGCAGTAGTGGATCGCACTCCACGGCGAAGTTGTCGGCAATCAGCGCAACGAGTTCGCTGTCCGTGATCCACTGCAGCAGCCGCGCATCCCAGCCGTTCAATTCAGCATAGGGATTGGGCCGAACGCGTGCGGGATCGGGCGTGCCGCCCATTTCCATCAACATGCGGCCGAAACCCGAGTGCAGCAATACCATGTCCCCCGACTCAACGACCACGTTGTCGGCTTCCATGATCATCATCAGGTCGTCATAGCCGACCTTTCGGCCCGTCGTGCTGAAATGTGCTTCCAGGTCGATCATGACACCGCGACCCTGCACGCAGGCCACCGCAAAATTATCGATACTGAGAGCTTTTGCCTGGGCTCCTTCGTACCGGTCGTAACCGTCAATACCGGTGTCGGACGTGGGGTCTTGGAAGTGCTAATCCCCGCGATAACCGTTGTAGTAGACGATCTCGGGAACGCCGTCGCCGTCGGCATCGAACATCGAACCGACAAGCGCCAGGGAATCCCACTGAGAAGAGTATTGAGAGTAGAGAAGGACGATGTCGTCGTTCACGACATCGGTAATCTCCGAGCCTTGGGAGACCGACTCGTGGTTAAAGCAGGGTCGCCCGTCCCGATCGGGTGTAAAGATGCGCGGCGGATTTCGACGCGGATTGACCGCGTTTCCGCCCGGATAATTGAGAGGAAGACTGAGGCAGAAATTTAGTCCCTCCCGTACTTCTGCCACGCCCTCGCGGACCTTTTCCGGTGTCAGCAGGTTCAGGCGTCCGATCTGGTCATCGGGGCCGAATTCGCCCCAAGTGGAACCCTCGGGCCGATTCTTCCAGCGTTGTGCCATGACACCCTCCCTTATCTGCGACAATCTCAACGTCACCTGTCAGGCGGGCCCTTCAAAAGCTGCCGCCCCGGTTTCATATATCGTCTAGAATGATGCCAGCGGATGGACCAATGAGCACTGCAGCGACACCGGAAGACGTGATATCGGGCGTCGAGGGGCGTTACTGGCATGCCCTCGAAGACGGACGGGTTCAGTGTGATGTTTGCCCCAGGTTCTGCAAGCTGAAGGACGGTCAGCGGGGTCTCTGCTTTGTGCGAGCCAACGACGGCGGCCGCATCGTACTCACGACTTACGGCCGCTCCAGTGGATTCTGCGTCGATCCCATCGAAAAGAAGCCGCTCAATCAATTCCTTCCCGGTACGCCGGTTTTTTCATTTGGAACGGCGGGCTGCAATTTAACCTGCAAGTTCTGCCAGAATTGGGATATCAGCAAGTCGCGGGAGATCGATACCCTGGCCGATGCGGCGGCGCCAGAGACATTGGCGGAAGCGGCGCTGCGACTTGGCTGCCGTTCGGTTGCCTACACCTACAACGATCCAACGATATTTCTCGAGTATGCGGTGGATGTCGCCAAGGCTTGCCATGACGTGGGTGTGAAGTCGGTCGCGGTGACGGCCGGATACATCGCCCCCGAGGCGCGGGAGGAGTTCTACGCGCACATGGACGCCGCCAACCTCGATCTCAAGGCGTTCACCGAGGACTTCTATCACAAGCTCTGCACGGGAGAGCTTGCCCGGGTTCTCGATACGCTGGTCTACCTGCGCAACGAAACGGACGTCTGGTTCGAGGTCACGACGCTGCTCATCCCCGGTCAGAACGACTCGTCCGAAGAGATCTACAACATGACGCGTTGGTTCCTAGACAACCTCGGCTCGAACGTGCCGCTGCACTTCAGTGCGTTTCACCCCGACTATCGAATGCGCGATATTCCCCGCACGCCCCACGGCACACTGATCCGGGCCCGGGATATCGCGCTGCGGAACGGCCTCCACTACGTCTATGTCGGCAACGTCCACGACGAGGCCTGCAGCTCGACCTATTGCCCGGGCTGCGGGGAGAAAGTGATCGGCCGGGACTGGTATCAGTTGACCCACTGGCATCTCGACCCTACCGGCCATTGCCGCTCTTGCGGAATCACCGTATCGGGTGTCTATGACGGTCCGCCCGGCGATTGGGGCCGCAAGCGCAAGCCGATTCGACTGATCGATTTTGACAAGCGCCGTCGCTCCGGCTCCATGATCGGTCACAACCGCCGGCCGGCGTAGCCCTTACCCGCCTCGTGGTGACCGGCGCCCTCTCCCTCAGGGAGAGGGCAAAGGGAGCATGGCGACCGTGGGTGAGGGGGTGTTCTCTAGTCAGAGCCTCTGGGCGGCGTCTCATCCCCCTCGCCGAGCGCGCGCTGCATGAAGACGGTGTCGACCCATTGGCCGTGTTTGAAGCCGATCGATTGCAGAGCGCCGACATGGTGGAACCCGGCACGTTCGTGAAGCTTGATCGAGGCCTCATCCTCAGTGACGCCGATGATGGCGACCATCTGGCGGAAGCCCGCCTCTGTGCACTCATCGATCAAGCGTTCCAGAAGGTTCGAGCCCAATCCTCTCCGCGCCGAATCCGCATCGACGTAGACGGAGTTCTCGACGGCATGGCGATATCCTGGCCGGACGCGATAGGGGGCTGCGTAGGCATAACCCAGGACCACGCCGTCGACCTCCGCGACCAGGTACGGGAGGCCTCGCTCCTTTACCGCCTCCAACCGGCGCTTGAGCTCATTGACGTCGGGCGGTTCTTCCTCGAAGGAAGTCACGCCACTGAGAACGTGGTGGGCGTAGATTCTCTGGATGGCAGGAAGGTCCCGTTCCTGGGCATCGCGAACCAGTGGAGACAATCGCGCGGAGGAGGATGGCGAGGTCAGGCGAATTCCGCAATTTCGAGGGCACACAAGGTCTCGATCAGGCTGGTCATATGTGACTTCACCTTTTCCATGCTTGGCAGGCGGCGAATCTTCGCTTCATCCATGTAGAGCGCCCTGTTGATCTCGATCTGTAGCGCATGGATCCCGTCGGCTGGTCGACCGTAGTGACGCGTGATGTAACCCCCGGCATAGGGCGTATTGCGGCGAACGGTGTAGCCCAGCGAAGTCAATATCTCCTCTGCCGCATCCGTCAGACTCGGGTGGCAACTTGTGCCGTAGCGGTCGCCGAGCACGATCTCAGCCCGTTCGTGCCCCGAGTCCCGGTCCATCGGACCACCCACAGACGGCATCGAATGACAATCGACGAGGACGGCATGTTTGAACTTGCGGCGGGTCGACTCCAACAGATCGGCCAGCGCCCGGTGATAGGGCAGGTAGAGCTCATTGACGCGACGCACAGCCTCGGCGAATTGCAGTTTGCCGCCGTAAATCTCGGCGCCGCTCGAAACCACTCTTGCAATGGTTCCGAGCCCTCCAGCGACCCGGTAGGAGCGGGTATTCACATAGTCGGGGAGGTCATCCTCGAACATGGCAGGGTCCAGTTCCCAGGCCTCACGATTGACGTCGAGATAGGCCCGCGGGAAATTCGCCCGGATCAGGGGAACTCCCTGTGCCGGAGCTTCTCCGAACAGTTCGTCGACGAAGCTGTCTTCCGATTTTCTCAGGCTGTGGGCATCGAGGCGAGAGGCGGCGAGCAGGTCGTCCGGGTACTCCGAACCGCTGTGGGGTGAAGCGAACACAAGCGGTGACGACGCCGCTCTCGGTGCCAACACGTCGAACGGGGCTGGGGTTAATTCGATCGCCGCTTCAGGCACAGCCGCCATGACCTGACTATGTAGGCTGTGGCGCCCGAACGGGCAAGCGAAAGCACGCTTGATCTGTTGTAATTCTGCAAATGCCGATCAGGTGAATCTTTGAGCAGGTTACGAGGGTCTTGCCTTGTCGGGTCGGTCAAACTAAAACGCGACTCCTTGTCCGGCGGTCGGTAAAATCCGTATCGCCGCGCATCCGCCGGCCTTGCGACGCGGATGCCGACAAAGTGGGCGCGTAGCTCAGCGGGAGAGCACCTCGGTGACATCGAGGGGGTCGTAAGTTCAATCCTTACCGCGCCCACCATTTTCTCCATTGCGGCATTGTTGAGAGGAACCCGACATGGTTGACCTTGCTGTCGCGACTGCGGACGGGTCCCCTGATCATTCCCTCACCATTCGCGGCCTGAAGGTTCGACCTGTCGACGTGCCCCTGGAAGACCCGGTGGTCACAGCGAGCGGTACGGTCTCCTCGGCACCGCTGGTCCTGGTCGACCTGCTGACCCGGGAAGGCATCACCGGCCGCGGGTACATCTTCACCTATTCGCCGGCCGCGCTGCTGCCCACTGCGCGGCTGGTTCAGAACATGGCTGCCATGATCGAGGGAGAGTCAGTGGCGCCGCACGATCTCGATCGGCTCCTGCAGCAGCGCTTTCGCCTGCTCGGCGCGGAGGGTCTGACGGGTATGGCGATGGCGGGCATCGACATGGCGGCGTGGGATGCGCTGGCGCAAGCGCGGAACATGCCGCTCGCGGAGTTGCTGGGTGGTGCCTGCAAGCCGACCCCGTCCTACTACAGCGCAGGCATGATTGATGAGCCCGAGGCCGAACGTCTCATCGAGAAGTCACTTGGCATGGGATTCCGGGCCTTCAAGGTCAAGGTCGGCTATCCCAGCGTGGAAGCGGATCGCCGTATCATCCGCTTCATACGACGGCTGGTGGGGGACGAGTTTGAGCTCATGATCGATTTCAATCAGAGCCTGGACGCACCCGAAGCCGAATCCCGCACCCGGGCACTCGCGTCGGAGAACCTGACCTGGATCGAGGAACCGCTGCTTCACCATGACTTCGCCGGACACAGCGCCGTGCGCCGAAAGGTCAAGACGCCAATTCAGATCGGAGAGAACTGGTGGGGCATACCCGATATGACCAAGAGCCTTGCGGCAGGTGCTTCCGATCTCTGCATGCCCGATGCGATGAAGATCGGTGGTGTCACGGGCTGGATGAAGGCGGCGGCGCTGGCAGGCGCCCACGGCATGCCCATGTCTTCACATCTGTTCGTCGAGGTTAGCGCTCATCTGTTGGCTGTAACACCGACAGCGCATTGGCATGAATACCTTGATTTGGCCAAGCCCGTCCTTCAGCGCCCTCTGGAGATCCGCGATGGCGATGCCATTCCCTCGGATGAACCGGGTACCGGGGTCGATTGGGACGAGGATTCCGTGGGGCGCTATCTGGTCGACTGATTCGGAGCGGCGTTACGCATTAACGCTGCTCGGGCGGTTACCCGGAAGCAGATTGAACACGCTCCGGCGGGCGAACGCCGGGGGTGTCACCCGCCTTTGACGGGAATCCAACCCATAGAATCCCTTAATCTTAAACGGTTGCCACAGTTTTCCGTGAGGGCTTCTAGAATCCGTCCCGGAGTCAGGCTGCTCCCACAACGATGCAGGATGGAGAGGCCGGGACTTCAACAGATCCCGTCAGTTACAAATTCATACAACTCACTACGCTGCAGACAAACTTCTCGAACATCGAATCGCTTAAATCGTACGTGGTTGGTTTGGTAACCCGGATGGGGCGCACATTTGATCCGGGAGCTTTTGTCAGAGATTGGTGGTGAAGGGAGTTTGTGGACATGGGACGGGAAAGGACGATCAACAGGACGGTATCGCAGTACATTGGAGTGTTGATCTTGGGTGCCATCGTGGGAACGGTCATGGCCATTGTGGGATCTGTCACGGCCATCGCGACGGCCAATGCACATGTAGCGATTTATGCGACGTCCATTCCGGCGACGTATGAGGCCGCGCGTCTTGACGTCGTGGCGGTCATGGAGCCGTCGAACTGGTGGGATGATTTCGAGCTGGCTCTGCCGAATCTCGAGCTGCGCCCGGAGGATCCAAATCTGATGAATTCTCCGGTCATCGAATTGAGCAACGGCATGGAAATGGTCGGCACAAACGTCGCTGAATAGATCGGCTCATCACGACGGTCAAAGTGCCCGCCGCCGGCCGAAGTGGTGCACACGGACGGAACTCAACAGTCTTCCTATGAGTTCTTATAGGTTAGGCACTCCTACCGCATGTAGCAGGGATTTCCTGACGCTCTACAATATGATGTGGATCTGGCCGATCGCTCTCGTGGATTTGAGCGCCAGAAACAAATCGTTACATGTCGAAACCCGCCAGAAATCCGTAACGTCGTACGGTTAGTCAGCTCAGACTCATGTGATGGGGTGCCTCCCACAGCCATATGGGGGACCGCTCGCCTGCAACGGCGAATGTGTTCGGTGAGGGAGAGAGCTGAGGACAGGAGGGGAAGATGCGTCACCCGTTATTCGGATATGCGATCGCGGTTGCAATCGGCGCCGCTGTGGGTACGGGCGCTGCCGTACTGGGGCCGAACCCAGTCAAAACCTGTGTGGTCAACCCGGTTGCTGCGTCTGAGGCCGATCCGGTGGCTCACTGGCAGGACGAGTTGGAACTCGCTCTGCCCGATGACCTGCCGGCAACACAGAAGCATGCCACGCTTGCCGGCTCGGGTGCTGACGATTTTCTGGGCCTGGAATTGGCAGGCGACTCCAAGGGTCACTAAGCAAGCTGCAGTGGCGAGGTGCGCTACCGCGGCGCCTCGCTGCGCGCCGAAGGCGATCGTTCTGCCATCATCTCAGCGAGACTGCGTTTGGCTTGTCCCTCGGTATCGAATTTTCGTCTGCCAGCCATGCTGCCAGATGGCTTTTCACTTCGGGCCATTCATCGTCGAGGATCGAATGCCAGGGGGTATCCCGGCTCATGCCTTTAACGATCATGTGGTTGAAAAAGATGCCCTGGAACCGGAAGCCGAGGCGTCGAGCGGCCGCCCGGGATTTGGCATTCAGGGAATTGCACTGCCATTGCATGCGCCGGTAGCCGAGGTCGGTCATGGCATGATCGAGCAGAAGGTAAAGGGCTTCTGTGCCGCCCCGGGTTCTTTGCAGCGATGGCCCAAACCAGATGTAGCCGATCTCAATCACGCCAGCCTTGGGGTGAATGTCGAGATAGCTCGCCATGCCGCAGGCGAGCCCCGTTTCCTCGGAGCGAATTGCATAGGTCACCCGTTCGAACATGGCCGCGTTGTTCTCCAGCTATGTCTTGAATGAGTCGACGTCCGCCCATGGCCCGTCTGGCAGAAAATCCCAGATCCCGCGTGCCTTATCGGACCCGTGGGAGGAGTGGTACAGCTCATCGGCGTGAACCGGCGGATTGAGCGGTTCCAGTCGGACGTGCCGGCCTTCAACAGGTGTGCGAGCCGAAATGAGGCCGCTTGGCGGGGTCTCGACGGTAGCCCCCGACAACGGTCGGGGAAAGGGAACTTCCTGATCTGGTTTCATGCCATCTTCGTATCAGAAATTGGACCTGAAGGCCTCGATTCAGTTGCCATCCGCCACCGCTGGCGGTCGCCCGGATCCGACGTCCGGGGACCGTGGAGTTGACAGAATTCCTCCGCATACCTATGTTTCGCGCCGGTCTGGAGCCATCAAAGCCATTTGAATGCCATGAAGGTCGTCAATTCACTGAAATCCGCCAAGAAGCGGCACCGTAACTGCCGGGTGGTGCGCCGCCGCGGCCGTGTCTATGTGATCAACAAGACCAACCGGCGTTTCAAGGCTCGCCAAGGCTGAATCGCCTCAAGTACGTTCTATGGTTTTGGACCGCGCCTGTTGGCGCGGTTTTTTTGTTGTGGCCGCGTGGCGCGAGAAAACGAATATGCCCGGCCTAGCGAACCTCACCGGCCCGGCGTATGGTTCGCCGGAAGGTAAGGATCCTAGATCCTGGTCGCGTGAGCGAAGGAGCGAGCCATGAGAATGCCTGAGCCCGATCAAAGCGTCCTCGCCGCGCGCGATACGCTGATTGCCTCCCTGCAAAGCATTGTGGCCGAGGAAGGCGTGATCTGGAGCGAGAACCAGCTCAAGGCATATGAGTCCGATGGACTCACGGCGTACCGGCAGCTCCCTCTCGTGGTCGTCCTGCCCGAGGACACGCGTCAGGTGTCCGAAATCCTCAAGATCTGTTCTGAACACGGGGCCAAGGTTGTCCCCCGTGGCGCGGGAACGTCTCTTTCAGGCGGCGCATTGCCGTTGGCCGATGGGGTCCTTCTGGCTCTCGGGAAATTCAATCGCATTCTCGAGATCGACTACGAGAACCGCTGTGCCGTCGTTCAACCTGGCGTGTCCAATCTTGCCATCAGTGAAGCGGTTGCGGATCAGGGCTTCTATTATGCGCCCGATCCATCCAGTCAGATTGTCTGTTCCATCGGCGGCAACGTCGCCGAAAACTCCGGTGGTGTTCACTGCCTCAAGTACGGTGTCACGACCAACAACATCCTCGGCCTCGAAATCGTTCTCATGAGCGGTGAAATCATCCGTCTCGGCGGAAAACACCTCGACCCGGAAGGGTACGACTTGATGGGCGTGATGACCGGCTCCGAGGGACTCCTTGGAGTCATCACGGAGGTTACGGTTCGGATTCTCAAGCGGCCCGAATTGGCCCGTGCGGTGCTGGTCGGATTCCCCGAACTGGAGGATGGCGGGCAATTCGTTGCCGACTTGATCGGCGCCGGCATCATTCCGGCGGGCATGGAAATGATGGACAAGCCGGCCACTCACGCGGCCGAAGAATATTGTCAGGCCGGCTATCCCCTGGATGCTGAGGCACTGGTGATCGTCGAACTCGACGGGCACTCCACCGAGGTCGATCACCTGATCGGCCAGGTCGAAGAAATTGCGCACAAATGCGGTGCATCATCGCTGCGCACCAGTCAGTCGGAAGAAGAGCGCCTGAACTTCTGGTCAGGAAGAAAGGCCGCTTTCTCATCGATCGGTCGCATTTCGCCGGATTACTTTTGCATGGACGGCACGATTCCACGCCGGTCCTTGCCGGAAGTGCTTAAGCGCATGGCGCAGATGTCCGACAGGTTTGGTTTGCGGGTCGCAAATGTCTTCCATGCGGGAGACGGCAACCTGCACCCCCTGATTCTTTACGACGCCAACCAGCCTGGAGAGCTGGAAAGAGCGGAGGAATTCGGAGCTGAGATTCTGAAGCTCTGTGTCGAAGTCGGGGGAGTCCTAACGGGTGAGCATGGGGTCGGCGTGGAAAAGCGCGATCTCATGGGGGTCATGTTCAGTGAAGCCGATCTGGAGCAGCAGCAACGCCTCAAATGTGCTTTCGATCCCGAAGGGTCCCTGAACCCGGGCAAGGTATTTCCAACGCTTCATCGCTGCGCGGAGCTGGGGCGCATGCACGTCCATCGGGGCCAAGTCCCGTTTCCTGATATCGAACGTTTCTAGGGCAGTTAACGGCCGTGTCCGAAACCTACCGCCCCGCCGATGCGGACCAGGTTCAGGAGATCGTCGCCTGGGCGGTAGCCGAGGAACGACCTCTCGAGATACGCGGAGCCGGATCAAAGCGGGCGTTGGGGCGGCCCATGGAAGTTTGCAGCACACTCGACCTCTCCGGGTTGACGGGACTTACCTACTATGAGCCGGGCGAACTTGTTCTTGCGGCGTGCAGCGGCACACCACTCAGCGTGATCGAGGCAAAGCTCGGCGAGAACGCGCAGCGGTTGGCGTTCGAACCTGCAGACTATGGAAGTATCCTGGGTGGCACGGCAGGACAATCGACGATTGGAGGTGTTCTAGCCTGCAATATTTCCGGGCCGCGGCGTATCCAGGTTGGTGCCGCACGGGATCACTGTCTCGGCGTCTCGGGCGTTTCCGGGCGGGGTGAGGCTTTCAAGTCGGGGGGACGGGTTGTCAAGAACGTGACGGGCTATGACCTCTCCAAGCTGATGGCTGGCTCCTACGGCACTCTGGCAGCACTGACCGAAGTCACGTTCAAGGTTTTGCCGATGCCGGAGAAGACGCGGACCGTCCTGGTGTTTGGATTGAGCGTGTCGGAAGGCATTTCCGTGCTGGGTCAGGCATCCTCGAGCGATCTCGAACCTTCGGGTTTGAGTCACCTTCCGGCGGCTGCGGCATCCCGGTGTTCGGTTGGCTATGTGACTCAACCGGGCGACAGCGTCTCTGCGATACGCATCGAAGGACCAGCGCCGTCGGTGGAAGCCAGATGCCGCTCGTTGCGCGAGATGTTCGAAGATCGGGGTGCGACGGAGGAGTTGCACGGTCACAATTCATCGACCCTGTGGCGGGAAATAGCGGACGTGGATTTGCTCGGGGAAGCTGGGGGCGATTTGTGGCGCCTTTCTGTCCCGCCCTCGACCGCCGCCGGTGTTGTCGACCGGATCGGCGCAGCCCTCCCATCAACCTGCGATGCAGAGTTTCTTTTCGATTGGGCTGGCGGTCTCGTCTGGCTCGATATCAACGCCGCCAAAGATGCGGCCCACGAACTTGTCCGGGACGCCCTTGCAGCGAGTGGCGGTCATGCCACCCTCATTCGGGCATCGGAAGAGGTTCGCCGCACAATACCGGTGTTTCAGCCTACAAGCCCTGGCCTTGCGGCACTGAACGCCAGGGTGAAACAGGGTTTTGATCCGCGCGGGCTCCTCAATCCCGGCCGCATGAGCGCGGAATACTGAGGCGAGATCCCCGGATGCAGACGCATTTCACTGAAGAGCAGCTTGCCATCCCCGCGATCGCCGAGGCGAACCGTGTGCTGCGGAAGTGCGTGCATTGCGGATTCTGTCTGGCAACCTGCCCCACGTACGTCCTGCTGGGGGACGAACTCGATTCTCCACGGGGCCGAATATATCTGATGAAGGAGATGCTCGACGGTGGCGCGCCGCCCGTCGCCGATACCGTCAAACACATCGACCGCTGTCTTTCCTGTCTCTCCTGCATGTCGACCTGCCCCGCGGGCGTCGATTACATGCGCCTCGTCGATCAGACCCGGATCCGTATTGAACAGTCATACCGCCGTCCCATTGCGGATCGTTGGCTGCGTCGCGTTCTGGGCTGGCTCCTGATCAGGCCGCGCGCACTCCGCGTCGCCATGTCCATGGGAAGTCTGGCGAAAGGTATTGCGGGTCTCTTGCCGCCCCGCCTGGCGGTCTTGGCGCGTCTCTCGCCTGGAATCGTCAGCGGACCTTCGCCCAATACATGTGTGGGTTGCCATGCCGCAGAGGGAGAAAAACGCTTCCGGGTCGCTCTGTTGGCCGGCTGCGTCCAGTCAGTAACGGGTACAGAAATTCATGACGCGACGATCCGTCTGTTACGCAGACACGGTTGTGAAGTGGTCATCGCTGACGGTGCCGGATGTTGCGGTGCACTCAACCATCATCTGGGCAATAAGGACGCGGCGCTGCGAACAGCGCGAGATACCCTGCTGGCATGGTGGCGCGAGATTCAGGCTGGCGGATTTGATGCCATCGTCATCAACGCCTCCGGGTGCGGAACGGTGATCAAGGACTATCCACACTTTTTCCAGGACCAGCCTGAGCTGCATGACGCGGCTGTCGCGGTTGCCGAACGTGCCGTCGATGTGAGCGAGCTACTGGCGCAACTGGAATTGAGGCCCGGCCACGCGCAAACTTTGGCCGTCGCCTATCACGACGCCTGTTCATTGCGTCACGGGCAGCAGATCACTGAAGCGCCGCGGCAGCTCTTGGCAGATGTCGGATTCGACGTGCGGTCGCCTGCGGAAGGACACCTCTGTTGTGGGTCTGCGGGGACGTACAACATGCTTCAACCCGAAATCGCCACGAAACTCGGAAAACGCAAGTCGGCCAATCTGGAGAGTCTGGATCCTGATGTCATCGCTGCGGGCAATCTGGGTTGCATCGTGCAGATCGGGCAGCACACATCCCTTCCCGTAGTTCATACCGTCGAACTGCTGGACTGGGCCACCGGCGGACCGGTGCCGCCGGCCATGTCGGGGAAAGTGCGCGCGTGAATGTGAATTGGCCGCAACGGCGCAGCCAAGTATGATGACCCGTATGATGAAGTGGCTCACGGCAATGGCCGTGGTATTCGGTCTTTGGGGACTGACCATGGCACCATCAGAGGCGCGGCAGGATGATCCCCGTCTCGATGCATTGTTCGACCGTCTACATACCGTAGATGGCGGTAACGAGGCTCGCCTGGTCATGACCATGATCTGGCGCCTCTGGTCTGAGTCGGGCAGTCCAACCGTTGATCTTCTGTTCACGCGCGGCATTCAGGCCATGAATCAGAAGGAATTCGATACGGCGCTGGCCATGTTGAATTCGGTGGTCGAGATCGACCCGAAATTCTCGGAGGGTTGGAACGCGCGCGCCACTTTGCACTACATCATGGGCAACTACGAGCATTCGATCCGCGATATCGATCGGACGTTGGCACTCGAGCCGCGCCATTGGGGTGCCCTGTCCGGATTGGGCATGATTTATCAAGATACGGAACGCGAAGAGCAGGCCATCGAGGCCTATCGTCGGGCGCTCGCTGCAAATCCGCATTTGCCCGGTGCGAAGAACGCCATCGATTTTCTGACTCAGAAGGTGAAGGGCCGCGAACTCTAGACCACCCGGCTCGTCAGTCCACGGAAGCGATATACAACGTGTTGGTCGCGCCCGGCGTGCCGAACGGGACACCGTAGGTTACGACCAGGGTGTCTCCCGGCTTGGCGAAACCTTGTTCGCGTGAAATTCGACAGGCTCGCTCATGCATGTCGGCAAAATCCCGTGCGTCTTCGGTGTGGACCGAGTGCACGCCCCAGACGAGCGCCAGTTGGCGCGCGGTGCGCAGGTCGTAAGTCATGGCCAGTACCGGCACACCAGGCCGTTTGCGCGCAGCACGAAGCGCCGTCGCGCCCGTGGACGTAAAAGTGACGACTGCCGCGGCGCCCAGAGTTTCTGCGACTTGTCGAGCCGCGGCGCTCAACGCGTCGACATGAGTCGCTTCGGGCTCGGCCCATTCGGCATTCAGAATTCGTAAGTAGAGCGGATCCCGTTCTGCCTGTGCGGCAATGCGACTCATGGTGGCCACGGTTTCCACGGGATAGGCGCCGGTGGCTGTTTCGGCTGACAGCATCACGGCATCCGCACCGTCGTACACAGCTGTGACCACGTCAGAGACTTCCGCCCGGGTCGGGGTCGGGGCCCCGATCATCGATTCCAGCATCTGGGTGGCGACGACCACGGGCTTTCCAGCCGTTCGAGCTGACCGGACGATCTGCTTTTGCAGTCCGGGAACGGATTCCAGGGGCAGTTCAACACCAAGATCTCCTCGGGCCACCATGATCCCGTCCGCAAAGTCGATAATTTGTGGGAGCACGTTGATGGCTGATGGCTTCTCGATCTTCGCCATCAATGCGGCTCGACGTCCAATCAACTTGCGAGCCTCTTCCACATCTGAGGGTCGCTGAACGAAGGACAGTGCGACCCAGTCCACGCCCTGATCGAGGGCGAAGTCGAGGTCCGCTCGGTCTTTGCTGGTCATCGGTGCAATGGGAAGAAGGCCGCCGGGGAGATTCACCCCTTTGTTCGGTGTCAGTTCCCCTCCCGTCACCACGATCGTTTGCGCTGACGTACCGGTTACGCTCTCGACCAGAAGCTGAATACGACCGTCATCGACGGAAATCTGGGATCGAGGTTGCAGCGCCTGAAACAGTTCGGGGTGAGGAAAGGGTGCCCGCGTCTGATCACCGGGTTCTTCATCGGTATCAAGGATGAAGGACGCACCCTTTTCCAGTTCAGCTTTCCCGCCCTTCAAATCGCCGATTCGTAACTTGGGGCCTTGCAGATCGGCGATAACGCCAATGGGGCGTCCTGTATCGCCCTCGACTGCCCGGATGGCATCGAGGGCGGCCTGATGGGTGTCGTGTTCTCCGTGGCTGAAATTCAGACGAAAAACATCCGCGCCGGCATCGAACAACGCCCTAATCATTTCAGGCGTGCTGGTTGCGGGACCGAGCGTTGCGATGATCTTGGCTGAACGGACGCGTCTCATATCAATAGGTTAAGCTGCCGAAGCGGCCGCCGCCAGTTTTAGGGGGGGCGCCCACGAACTTAGTGGCGACCACTCGGTCAATCGGACCGTGTCGCCGCCGATCGCGGATCGATGAGTATGGCTCGGAAATCGTTGACGTTGGTGTAGGTGGGGCCCGGGATCACCAGGTCCTCCAGCGGAGCGAAAAAGCCATAGGAATCGTTGTTTTCCAGGTGGGCTGCGGGATCGAGCCCGAGTGCTTTTGCGCGCGCCAGGGTATCGGGAAAGATCATGGCGCCTGCGTTGTCTTCGCTGCCGTCGATGCCGTCGGTATCACACGCGATGGCGAAAATCCCCGGGGTTCCCGACAGGGCGATCGCCAGTGCCAGGGCGTATTCGGTATTGGGGCCCCCACCCCCGGTGCCGGATATGGTGACGGTGGTTTCGCCGCCCGAGAGCAGGGCCACCGGCTTGTCACGGGAGAGATGTTCGCGGGCCAGCAATGCGTGGGTCTTCGCCACGTCGCGAGCCTCGCCCTGGATGGCATCTCCGAGAATGATCGGTTCATAGCCCGCCGCTTCAGCTGACTGTGCGGCTGCGTCGAGAGCCTGGCTGGCGGCAGCAATGATATGAAGGCGCCCGTCGCGCAGGCGCGGATCGCCCGGTTTTGGTGTTTCGACCGCCGCAACCTTCAGATGGCGCGAGACCGCAGGGGGAGGCTCGATGCCGAATTTCTCAAGGATATCCCGAGCGTCGGCGAAGGTCGTCGGATCGGCCGTGGTTGGTCCCGACGCGATCACCGAGGGGTCGTCCCCGGAGACGTCGGAAATGGCGAGCGTCACCACGGGAGCGGGGTAGGCTGCGATGGCGAGACGCCCTCCTTTCACGGCAGAGAGGTGCTTTCGTACACAATTGATCTCGTCAATCGTCGCGCCGCTGGTGATGAGGGCATGTGTCACTGCCTGCTTGTCCGCCAGGCTGATGCCTTCGGCCGGCAGCGCCAGCAAGGCTGATCCGCCGCCCGACAACAGGCAGACGACGAGGGCATCCTCGCCGCATTCGTGAACCAGCTTCAGGATGTGTGTTGCCGCCGCATTTCCGGTGTCATCAGGAATCGGGTGTCCAGCCTCGACGATGTCCACACCCCCTACTCGCTCAAGACCGAGACCGTGACCGTAACGTGTAATCACGAGTCCCCGGGCGGTATCTCCGTAATGTTCGGCGGCGACCTTGGCCATCGCTGCCGCCGCCTTACCGGCGCCTACAACCACCGTGCTCCCTGCCGCCGCCGGTAAGTAGGGTGCAACACACCAGGAAGGCAGCACCACGTCGATGGCGTCTCTGAACAACTGTTCCAGCAACTCCCGTTCAGGGTTTTTCATGTCGAACTGATTACCGCTTGCCGCCGAAAAAAAACACAGGAACTCATTCACCGTACAACCTACTCGACCGTACGCCTGGCATAGGTTTCGCGGATGAACACAACGGTGATCAAACTGATGAGTCCGCATGCGAGAAACACGATAAAGGCGTTCTCGAACGCCTCGATCGAGTACAGACGGACCCCGTTCTCCATGCGTCCGTCCCAGCGAAGGTCGAGGAGCCAGCCTATCAGTACCTGCGCGATGGCGCCGGAAGACATGATGCCGCAATTGACCACGCCAGACACCGTGCCGCCAGCGGCGACGGGAGCACTTTCATTGGCTGCCGCAAAACCGACAATCATGGTGCCGCTGGCAAGCCCGTTCACCAGAAGGAGAGAGATAACGACCGTCGCGTTCAGATTGGGTGCGAACAGAATGACGAGCCAAGCCATGGTCAATACGATGGCTGCCACAACCATGGTCGGTTTGCGTCGCCCGATTCGATCGGAAATCCAACCTCCGGCGACGCCGCCGAAGGCCCAGCCCACCAATACCATGGAGGTGGCGAAGGCTGCGACAGTGCGGTCCAACCCGAACTTGGTCATGATGTAGGCCACGCCCCAGAGGCCAGCGAATCCCAGCATTGGGGCCCCGTGAGCCGCCAGGTTGATTGCGAGAAGCCACGTTTGCGGGCGCGCCAGGACGAGGCGCAATCCTCCCAGTAGTCCGAGCGCCGATGACGACCGCGCACGTTCCCGGACGCTCATCCGGAAGGAGTGATCGCCTGCGCCGGCAGCCAGCCAGATGCCGACGCCGCAAACGAGAGAGAACAACGCCGCGGAAATGACCGCGTTGCGCCAGCCGACGAATTCCACCACGGCCGCCAGCGGCCCCTGTCCGCTGATTCCGCCCATCATGCCCACGAACATGGTCAGACCCGTGAGAAAGGCGAAATTCCGCAGGGGGAGCCAAAGCGCGGTGATCTTGAGGCAGCTGATGAAACAGACTCCTGCGCCGGCGCCGATCAGCAGCCGTCCAAAATAGGCCTGTGGCAGGCTGTCGGCGGTGGCGAACAGAAAACTGCCCGCAGCGCCGACGACCGCGGCGGCGCTGAGCAGCCGCCGAGGTCCCCAATGGTCCAACAGGACGCCGATGGGAATCTGTATCCCCGCGTAGGCATAGAAATAGAACGCCGAGAGATTTCCCAGAATGACCCCGCTCACCGCGAACTCACGCATGAGATCATCGATCATGATGCTGGGAGCAACTCGCTGGAAGAAACCATGAAAAAAGAGGGCAGTGGCAAGAATCCAGGCGATCCACGCCCACGGGCGTCCGCGTTCAAACTCTCCGTCCGGCTTTTGGGGGGGCGTGGCACTCATGATGCCGATGACCTGCCGTTTTCACCGTCGACCAATGAGTCGTCGCCCGCCGTTTTCGTGGCGCGCCGTGCAACCACGATCGAGGCCAGCACCACGGCGCCACCGGCGGCCTGAAGCGGACCCAGGGGTTCGGCCAGAATGATCCATGCGAGAAACGCGGCAACCACTGGTTCCAGCAGAATGACCAGCGACGAGAAGCCTGCTGGCAGATGGGCCAGGGCCTGAGCAATCGCGCCCTGTCCACCGGCGTGTGACAGCCAGGCGAGTGCCAGCAATATGCCCCAGCCATATAGAGTCGGCGCCACCAGTTCCTCGCCAGAAACAAGGGCCAGCGGCAAGAGCG
Source organism: Alphaproteobacteria bacterium UBA2966 (assembly GCA_002348365.1). GTDB lineage: Bacteria > Pseudomonadota > Alphaproteobacteria > UBA2966 > UBA2966 > UBA2966. The sequence goes on from DEBC01000130.1 coordinate 85,459, forward strand.
CGGCAGCGGTCACCAGGCTTGACCAGGTCATGATTGTCGCCGCTGAAAGCCGTTTGCGAAGATGTTTGACCGTAAGCTGGTAGGCCGCCCAGAACATGCCCGTCACGACCCCGACGCCGTCTCCAAGCATGTGCGCCCGATCGATCTGGAAGCTGCTCCCAACCACGATCATGGTTCCGATCAGTGCCGCTGCCAGGGCGAGGAGAAACAATGGAGTCACGCGCTCTCGAAACAGAAACCAGGCCCCCAGCGTGACGAAGATCGGCGCCGAGTTCGCGAACAGCGTCGCGTTGGCGACAGATGTCAGGGTGATCGACCAGTGCCAGGTGGCAAGGTCACCGGCAAAGAACAGGCCTGCGAGTCCCAGCAACCAGAAATCCTTACGGGTCAATTCTTTACGGTCGGCATCTCTCTCCCGTGATGCCGAGTTCCCCGCGGTCAGCCAGAGAAAGAGAATGGGTAAAGCGAGAAATGCTCGATGAAACGCCGTGGCAGTGGGGCCCAACTCGCTGAGGCGCACAAATATCGGCGACAAGGCGACGAGCCCGGCGCCAAGCACAAGTATGAACAAGCTGAGTCGCGCGGCCTGGTGTTGCGCCATGTATTCTCGCCAGGCTCCTGTTGGAGTCGGAGACGGTTCAATACTCCGACGGCACCGCCAGGGCCAGAGAATTGCGCGCCATCGCGCCGTGACGAGGAGCATCAATTCCGCGCGAAAATCTATGACCGCAGGCGAGCCACTTTGCCGCTCGAACATTTTCAGTATCATGCGGCGCCATGTCGCACGTGGTTCCGGAGGCAGATGGATCGCTCAGCCGCGGAGGCGCGGAATCGGAGACGGATCCGCCGTCCTTCGAAAGCGTCAATGAAGCGGGTGACGCTGCGGTGCTGCTTGTCTGCGATCATGCCAGCAATGCACTGCCCGCATCCTATGAAACCCTGGGATTGGATCCGGAGTTTTTGGATCGCCATATTGCATTCGACATCGGAGCCGCGGACATCACGCGTCGCATGTCCCGGGCCCTCGATGCGCCCGCTGTGCTTTCCGGCTACTCCCGCCTGTTGATCGACTGCAACAGGCAGCCGGGCCAGGTCACATCCATTCCCGAAATCAGCGACAACATCGAAGTGCCGCTCAACCGCGATCTTTCGGTGGAAGAGGTGCAGTACCGTCAGGCCACGTACTTTCAGCCGTTCCATAGTGCGGTCGAGCGATCGCTTGAACGCTTCGCTGCACGTGGTGTGGTGCCCGCTTACGTCGCCATGCACAGCTTCACGCCTATCATGAACGGGTATGAGCGTCCGTGGCATGTCGGCATTCTGTGGAATGAGGACCCACGGCTCGCGAACCCCCTCATTGGAGTCCTGTCGGAGTGGCCCGACATCGTGGTCGGAGAGAACGAGCCTTATTCAGGTCGTGATCCGGAGGGATATTCGATTCATACTCATGGTGGTGACCGCGGTATCCCCAATGTCCTTATTGAAGTGCGGCAGGATCTGGTGGATACCCATCACGGGGCGGAACTTTGGGCCGCGCGTATTGGTCAAGCTGTATCGAGGGTGGTGTCTGAACTGGCGCCTTTTGAAATCGAGAAGTACTAGGGGAGGGCGGCATGGCCCTCGAAGAGCCTGCGTTCACGATAGGGATCGAAGAGGAGTACCTTCTCGTCGACCGCGAAACCCGAGACCTTTGCGCGGAGCCACCACCGTCGATGATGGCGGACTGCGAGCAAAGGCTAACCGGACAGGTCAGTCCTGAATTCCTGCGGGCGCAAATCGAGGCGGAAACCCGGGTCTGCTGATCGATCTCAGAGGCCCGCGCAGATCTTGCCCATTTGCGGGCGACCGTTGCCGAGGTGGCGACTCAGCACGGGCTGTCGCCCATTGCCGCTGCGACACACCCATTCGCTCTGTGGCACGATCAAAAGCACACCGACAAGGAAAGATACAAACTCCTCGCCCGGGATCTTCAGGCGTTGGCCTGCCGTCTGCTGATTTGCGGCCTTCATGTCCACATTGGAATTGAAGACGAAGACCTCCGAATCGATTTGATGGGTCAGGCCCGTTATTTCATGCCGCATCTGCTGATGCTGAGTACGTCGTCCCCATTTTGGGAAGGCATGGAAACAGGCTTGATATCCTAACGGCTCAGTGTGTTCGACGGACCCCCGCGCACTGGAATACCGGATCTGTTCGACAGCTATGGTGAATATCAACGTCTCTTGGGGCAGATGGTGACGGCGGGCCTCATCGAGGACGCCACCAAACTCTGGTGGGATGTTCGGCCGAGCGCGCGCTTCCCTACGTTGGAGATGCGCATTTGCGATATGTGTACCCGGCTCCATGATGCAGTCACTATCGCGGCGATATATGTGTGCCTGATTCGCATGCTCTATCGCCTTCGTATGGGGAACCAGCGATGGCGCGTCTATCCTCGGACGCTCATTCACGAAAACCGCTGGCTGGCACAAAGATACGGGTTGCAGGGGCACCTCGTGGATTTCGGCAAAGGTGATCTGGTTCCGTATTCCGAGCTGCTCGAGGAGATTATCGAACTTATCCGAGAGGATGCCGAACAGCTGGGCTGTGTCGCGGAAATCGAGCATGCGCGTGACATCGTCGCGCGGGGGACCAGTGCGCAACGGCAGCTGTCCGTGTATCAGGCGGCGATGGATGAGGGCGCAGATGCCCCAGAGGCTCTCAAGTCTGTTGTCGATTGGCTCATCGACTAGACCGTGAACGGCGTGAACTCGACCGGCTGAATTTGATCTCGCGGGATTGTGTTATCGGCTGGCCTAACGTTCGTGTGCAGGCTATGACTCGGGTAACACTGGATTACCAACATGTGGGGTTCGACATGGACGATAAAACACGAACTGAACTCGAGGCGGCCGCATTCCGTACGCTCGTGGGACATCTGCGAGAACGGACCGATGTGCAGAATATAGATCTGATGAATCTGGCTGGTTTTTGCCGAAACTGCCTTTCGAAGTGGTACCGGGCCGAGGCGGAGGAGCGCGGTCTCGATATGACCTACGATGATGCCCGCGAAATTGTCTACGGCATGCCATACGCGGAGTGGAAGGACAAACATCAGGCGGAGGCGTCACCGGATCAGATCGCGGCGTTCGAGAAGGCGGCCAAAGATTCACACCAGTAGTGCCGAGATGCTTACTGCAGACCAGAGCGCCTGGATTGCCTCACGCACGTCAACTCACTCGATGACTGCAGCCTCGTAGTGCCCGTGTCGTGAGTAATCCAATGACCATAGGAGCGTGACAGTCTTAGAATCGCCAGATTTCGAGTAGGGAAATCATGAGGTTTCGAGCAATTGTGACTGCGGTGGCAACTGCGGGAGCACTTGCCATCACTTTGTTCGCGAGCACCGCGCCGGCTGGTTCGGCCTGCCTGATCGTTCAGAATGCGGCGTCCTATTGGGTTGCCGGTCGAATTGAAACACGCATGCGAGACCGGTCCGACTTTCGCCTCGGCGCCGGTGAACAGCAGCGGGTCTGCCTGGATGGCAGCCCGGATGAAGATGGCCGGCTCCATTTCGTGCTTAAGAATGCCCTGGCCATGCCGGTATTCATGTGCCGCGCCAAAACCGTTACACACGTGACGATCGAGTCGGAGCAGCGGGACGGTAAGACTCGCACCTACGCTGTCTGCAAGTAGAAGCTGATTCGGAGTGGGGGCGCGTTCGTTCTGAGCGTTGCAGGTCCTGTAACGTCGTGCGAATTGTTCGATTCTGGCACAGGCCGGCAAAGCCGCCCGGGCATGGCCTGGCTGGAGCTAGAAACGTTCGACGTACGGTCGAAGATCCACCTCCAACGTCCAGGCACTCCGGTGCTGCGAGTGGATCTCGAAATAGGTCTGGGCAATGGCTTCTGCTGACAGGACATCATCGGCAGTTGTTGACGTTTGATCTCTATGCTCCGCCGCAATCACACCGTCGATGATGACGTGCGCAACATGGATGCCCTCGGGACCCAGTTCCCGGGCCATGCTCTGCGCCAGTGCCCTCAGGCCGAACTTTCCAACCGCAAGATTGACGAAGTTGGCGCTGCCGCGTAACGCGGCAGTTGCTCCGGTTAAGATGATGGTTCCCCGATTGCGCGCGAGCATGCGACGAGCTGCCTCACGACCGACGAGAAATCCGCCGAAGCACCCGATCCGCCAGCAATCCATGAACTCCTGGGCCGAGGTCTCGACCACAGGCGAGCGGCTGAAGGCGCCAGCGTTATATACAGCGACATCGACGGGACCCAGATCCTTCTCGACCCGGTCGAAAAGATTCTCGACGGCATCTTCGTCAGTGGCGTCCGCAGCGTAAGCCCGAGCATTGCCACCAGATGCATTGATCTCGCCTGCGAGGCCGTCGACGGTGGCCTGCGTACGAGTCGAGACGGCGACCGGCATTTCTGCGTTTGCGAATCGGTGGGCGACAGCCGCGCCAAGGCCTGGTCCAGCTCCGACGACAAGAACCGCTCCTGCATCAGTCATGTTTGAACACCCCTGGGGTGCTGCACTTGGTCATTCCGCCGCGTGGGCATGGGGAGAGGGGTTACGGTATATCGACAACAGGTGCTGCTGTTGGGCTCGCACGGCTTCGACATTGCGCTCCTTGACGTGACCATAACCACGAATTTGCTCAGGAAGTGACGCGATCTCGATCGCCAGGGCATGATTGTCGACTGTGAGGCCACCCAGAATCTCCTCGACAAGACCTTCATACTCGCTGATGAGCTGGCGCTCCATGCGCCGTTCGCGGGTATGGCCGAAGATGTCGAAAGCCGTGCCGCGGAGCCTTTTGAGTTTTGCGAGGACGCGGAACAAGGTCAGCACCCAGGGACCGAATTCCTTCTTTTCGAGCTCTCCGGTCACGGGATCGCGGCGGGAACCCAACGGTGGCGCAAGGTGGAACCTGAGGGTGAAGTCGCCTTCGAACTGTGTGTTGAGCGCGGCGGCAAACTTCGGGTCCGCATACAGCCGGGCCACCTCATACTCATCCTTGTAGGCCATCAGCTTGAAGTACGTGCGGGCCACGGATTCGCTCAATCCACTGAGACCCTTACCCTTTGCGGTCTCCAACGCTCTGACTCGATCAACCAATGATCGGTACCGGCTTGCGTAGGCGCCATCCTGGTACTGGCTTAGCTCAACCTCACGAATTCTGATGATCTCATCCAACTCCGTCGCGACAGGTGCGGCTCGGTGAAGCGTCGGCCGGGCTGCCGCCTCGACGCTGGTGAGATCATGCGCGGCGGCACGGCCCCAGTTGAAGGCACGCAGGTTGCTCTCCACCGCAATCCCGTTCAGCTCGATCGCACGTGCGATGGCTTCCGCAGATACCGGAATGAGTCCGCGTTGATAGGCGTAACCGGTCAAGAACAGGTTGGTCGCGATTGCGTCGCCGATCAACGCCGTGGCGAGTCCAGTGGCATCCACGAAATCCGTCAAGTTATCGCCAGCGGTGGCCCGGATGACCTGGCGCATATGTGTTTCGTGGAAATCGATATCTGGATTGAGGGTAAAATGCGATGTCGGCGTCATGCGGCTGTTTATCACAGCGTGAGTCGCGCCCCTGCGCATTCTCTTCAAAGCTTCGTCGTCCGCCGCAACGACCATGTCGCAGCCCAGCACCACGTCGGCTGCACCCATTCCCAGGCGTACGGCGTGGAGCCTGTCCGAGGTCTCGGCGATCCGCACGTGTGAGATCACGGCACCGCCCTTCTGAGCGAGGCCGGTCATATCCAGGATGCTGCAGCCTTTGCCTTCCAGGTGCGCAGCCATGCCGAGCAAGGCCCCGATGGTCACGACGCCCGTGCCGCCCACGCCGGTCACGACCACACCATAGGGTGACTCGGCGGAAGGCAATTCCGGATCAGGAAGCGAATCGACCGTGGACGATACATCTGCTCCGGACCTGAGCTTGCGCACACCGCCACCGTGGACCGTTACAAAGCTCGGGCAGAAGCCATCGACACAGGAGAAGTCCTTGTTGCACGACGATTGATTGATTACCCGTTTTCGACCGAACTCGGTTTCCAAGGGCTCGATCGACACGCAGTTAGCTTTGACGGAACAGTCTCCGCAGCCCTCACAGACCCGCTCATTAATGAACACGCGTTTGGCCGGGTCGGGATAGAGGCCTCGCTTGCGTCGCCGTCGTTTCTCTGCGGCGCAGGTTTGGTCGTAGATGAGGACCGTAACACCCGATGTGTCGCGAAGGTCCTTTTGCACGCCGATGAGATCATCGCGATGGTGAATCGTGGTGCCGGGAGGAAAATCGCTGCCGATCGGATACTTGTCGGGTTCGTCCGAGGCGATTGCGATTTTCTTGACGCCCTCAGCATGCACCTGCCAGGCGATTTCATGGACCGACAATTGCCCTTCGATGGGCTGGCCGCCGGTCATGGCGACGGCGTCGTTGAAAAGGATCTTGTAGGTGATGTTGCTGTTCGCCGCGACGTTTGCACGGATGGCCATGACGCCAGAGTGGTAGAACGTTCCATCTCCCATGTTCTGGAATATGTGGGGCATGTTCGTGAAGGGTTGGAGGCCGATCCAGGTTGCACCTTCACCACCCATCTGCGTGAACGTGAGTGTGCTCCGATCCATGTACAGCGACATCCAGTGGCAGCCGATACCGGCGTTCGCAAACGAACCATCAGGCAGTTTGGTGCCGGTGTTGTGGGGGCAGCCCGAGCAGAAATATGGCGTGCGCTTCTCTTCTGGATCGAGGGATGTGCTCTCGGCGTCCTTGCTGTCCAGGAAGGCCAGATGGTCGGCAACCCGCTGGGGGGCGTGGAACGGCGCAATGCGTTTGGCGATGGCGCGGGCGACAATCGCCGGGCCGAGCTCCCCTGCCACGGGAATGAAGGATGCGCCGAATTCGTCCGTCTTGCCGACGACTCGCGGACGGTCGCCATCTGGAAGGTGATACAACTGATCCTTCAACTGTTCTTCGACGATGCCCCGCTTTTCCTCGACGACGAGGATCTCGTCCAGACCACGGGCGAAGGCCATCACACCCTCCGGCTCCAGCGGCCAGACCATTCCCACTTTGTAGACGGCGATTCCCAGTTCCCGAGCCGACCTTTCGTCTATACCGAGGTCATCGAGTGCCTGGCGAACGTCGAGATAAGCCTTGCCGGCGGTCACAATTCCGAACCGTCTCGTCGGGCCAGATATGACGGCCTGGTTCAAGGAATTTTCCTTACAGAATGCAAGGGCGGCAGGAACTTTGACCTCGTGGAGTCGTTGCTCCTGCTCGAACCTGTCGTCGGGCCATCGCAGGCTCACGCCGTCAGACGGCAGCTCAAATTCCTTGGGGAGCAGAATGTCGAGCCTGGCGGGATCGATGTCGACGATTTCGGTGCTCTCGGCATTGTCCGAAAGGGTTTTGAATCCGACCCAGAGGCCCGAATACCGGGAAAGTGCGATTCCGAGAAGTCCGTAGTCGATAAACTCCTGCACGCCCGCAGGTACGAGCACTGGCATGAACGCGCCGATGAACATGTGCTCCGTCTGATGCGGGGAGGTTGAAGATTTTGCTGCGGGATCATCACCGGCGATGGCCAGTATGCCGCCGTACTTCGCCGTCCCGTGGCCGTTGCCCTGCTTGAAGACATCGCCTGACCTGTCCACGCCGGGGCCTTTGCCATACCAGATGGCAAAGACGCCGTCGTACTTCGCGTCGGGATAGAGGTGAAGTTGTTGCGATCCCCAGGCGGAGGTCAGCGCAAGATCTTCATTTACGCCGGGAACGAACCGAATGTGATGAGACTGCAGGTACTCGCTGGCTTGCCACAAAGCTTGGTCATATCCGCCCAGTGGAGAGCCGCGATATCCGGAAACGAAACCGCCAGTGTTGAGCCCGACTGCCAGATCACGGTCGCGTTGCAGCATTGGAAGGCGAACCAGTGCCTGCATCCCCGTCATGAATACCCGTCCCGACGTGGCGGTATATTTGTCATCGAGAGAGACCGCGGCGAGATTCATTCAGGGGTCTCCTGACTGTGATGGTGACAAGATAGGTAGAGCACCGAAGGGGCGATGGCAATTTGAACAATTACCGACGTCATTCCCCTTTGGTTCCGTTATGAGCGCAGCTTGAATTCATCTGCATCGAGGCCGAGGTCACGCACTTTCCGATAGAGAGTGGAACGTCCGATAGAGAGTTGTCTCCCGACATCCGACATCTGGCCGCGGCAATGCTCAAGCGCTGCTCGGATCATATCGTCTTCGACAATTAGGATGGTTTGCGCCATGAATTCTCGATTTGAGACAGCCCTGGAGTAGTGCCCGGATGCGAAGGCAGCCCTGACAAGTCAACACCAAGCGGCTTTGGAATCTGAGGGAGTATAATCTTCGCCCTTCAAGTTGTCCCGTTCCAGCACACATCTTACCGGAAAAATTCTGAGTTTCTGCGCGAATCGGAGCCTGAAATCGGGTGATTTCGCGGACCTGCCGTTCTATGTTGGTGTCACAATCCGTCTAACTGCACTTCAGCTGTTGAGTTTCTCATTCATATGAAAGTATTGGTGACCGGGGCGGCCGGTTTCATTGGATTTAGTGTCTCTCGTGCATTGCTCGAGCGCGGTGATCGCGTCGTCGGCATCGACAATGTGAATGACTACTATGATGTCTCCCTCAAGGAGGCGCGACTTGCGCTGCTCGAGCAGCACGATGGCTTCGAGTTTGTGCGGGCCGACGTGAGCGACCTGGCAACTTTGACAGAGATTTCCGAGAAACACGGGCCGTTCCCGCGGGTGGTGCATTTGGCAGCCCAGGCGGGCGTGAGGTACTCGATCGAGAATCCCATGGCTTATGTGCAAAGTAACCTTGTCGGCCACGCGAGCATTCTCGAGCTGTGCCGGGCCACCGAAAACTTCGAGCACCTGACCTACGCGAGCTCCAGTTCCGTCTATGGCGGCAATGCCAAGGTGCCCTTTTCCGTCGAAGATCGTGTCGATCGCCCCATTTCGTTGTACGCGGCGACAAAGGCGGCGGATGAGCTGATGAGTTATACGTACAGCCATCTCTACGACCTGCCGCAGACCGGCCTGAGGTTTTTCACAGTGTACGGTCCCTGGGGGCGTCCAGACATGGCGCTCTACCTGTTCACCGACGCCATACTTCACGATCGGCCCATCCGAGTATTCAACTTTGGTGAGATGCAGCGGGATTTCACCTACATCGACGATATCGTCGACGGAACGATTCGGGCCCTCGATCGGCCACCGAAGATGACCAATCAGAGTCCCGCTCATCGAGTATTCAACTTGGGCAACAATCGGGCAGAGCCCTTGCTCAAGGTTATCGAGATCCTCGAGAAGGCATTGGGAAAGCAGACGGAAAGGCAACTCGAACCCATCCAACCTGGCGACGTTCCTGAGACCTTTGCTGATATTTCCTCAGCGGCCCGCGAATTGGGTTTCGCGCCAAAGACAGGAGTGGAGGAGGGCGTCGCGCAATTCGTCGACTGGTACCGCACGTACCATGGAATTTGATGTCGAGTTTCGATCCCGCCGCATCCAGTAATCCGATTGCCAATGATCGGGAATCCGCCCAGAGGTTCGCCGATACCATTCCACACGGGCGAGAACTTGGTTTGGCCGTCGAGGCCATCGCGCCTGGCCGCGCGCTGTTTGTGATGGACTATCAGGAACGACTTATCGGCAATCCCGAGACAGGCGTTCTCCACGGAGGGGTTATCACAACCCTGATCGATACGGTCTCGGGTTGCGCCGTGTTCTCGGCATTGCCCAGTCTGGTTCCGATCGCCACCCTCGATCTGCGGATCGACTATTTGAAGCCGGCGACACCGCGCCTACCGCTTCACGCAGATGCACGCTGCTACAAGCTCACCCGAAACATCGGGTTTACGCGGGCATTCGCTTATCACAGTGATCCGGCTGATCCAGTCGTGAACAGTGTGGGGACGTTCATGGTGAATTCTTCGGACTCCAGCCTGCGCCTTGATGACCTAACGGAAGAACGCGCCAGTTGAATTTCACAGAGATCATTCGAAACGCGAAAGAGGCGGCTGATCCCGGTGTCATCGCCCGGGCGATTCCCTATGGCAACTTCATAGGCATCGACGCGCATCTCGACGGCGATGCCGTCGTCTGCACGATACCCGGAGACGAGATGATTGTGGGAAACCCGGTTCTTCCGGCCATTCACGGTGGGGTTATTGGCGCGTTCCTGGAACATGCCGCTTTAATGCTCTTGATGTGGGAACTGGCGCCCGGTCAGCTTCCAAAGACCATAAACGTTTCCATCGACTACCTCCGCAGCGGAAAACTCGAAAAGACGTTTGCGCAAGGAAAAGTAACGCGTCAGGGCCGTAGAGTGGCCAACGTTCAGGCCGATGCGTGGCAGGCGGATCCGGACATGCCGATCGCGGTCGCCCACGGGCATTTTCTCATAATGGACTAGAAGCCGTGTCTCCCTGAGAGCTGCGACACTGGTCGCCATGACGCGCCCATCCCATATTCAGTTTTGAGCTGCAGGAAAGATCAACAGAAATGACCGATAAGTCCCCTGACGTACCCCTTCCGACGGAATTGCCAGAATGGGATCTGTCCGATCTCTATCCGTCCATCGATTCGGAAGAACTTGCTCGCGATCTGGAACGGGTGACCCGGGACGCGAAGGAATTTGCAGCGGAGTTCAAAGAACGTGTCAGCGATCTTGACGGCGATGCCCTGGCTGCTGCGATCGCGAGATACGAAACTTGCCAGGAATTAATTGGACGGATCGGGAGTTTTGCCGGTTTGACTTACGCGGGAAATGTGGAGGACCCGGAGATCGGTGCCTTCTTTCAGGACACGCAGGAACAGCTCAATCTGGTGGGAACGGATCTCTTGTTCTTCTCGCTCGAACTCAACCTGATCGACGAAGATGCACTGGTGCATCTGCTTGAATGCTCCACTGCATTGCAACACTACCGGCCATGGATTCGCGATATCCGCGTGTTCCGTCCATACCAGCTCTCGGATGAATTGGAACGTCTGCTTCACGAAAAGGACGTAGCTGGGCGCGCGGCTTGGGTTAGGCTCTTCGATCAAACCATGGTCAGGCTACGTTTCGATGTTGAGGGCCGGTCGCTGTCAAGCGAGGAGGCCCTACACCTGTTGTCGGATCCGGATGGCGCGGTGCGTAAACAGGCTGCGAACGAACTGAGTCGTGTTTTTGAGCAGAATGTTCGAACCTTCTCATTGATCACCAATACGCTCGCCAAAGACAAGGAGGTGGAGGACAAATGGCGCGGATATCCGGATGCGTCGACGGCGCGCCACCTCAACAACCAGGTCGAACCCGAGGTGGTGGAAGCGCTGGTGGCGTCCGTTCAGCATTCTTATCCCCGTCTGTCGCATCGCTACTACGCATTGAAAGCCCAATGGTTGGGCAAGGAGCATCTGGAACACTGGGACCGCAACGCGCCGCTGCCAGATTCCGCTGAGCGGAACATTGGATGGACGGACGCGCGTGACATTGTGCTGGATGCCTACGCGACATTTTCAGAGGAAATGTCCGATATTGCCCGGCGGTTTTTCGAGAATGGTTGGATTGATGCGCAAGTGCGTGCGGGCAAATCGCCCGGGGCCTTCTCCCACCCCACGGTACCAAGTGTTCATCCCTACGTACTGCTCAATTATCAAGGCAAGACCCGAGATGTCATGACCCTCGCGCACGAACTCGGACATGGCGTTCATCAGATGCTCGCCGGAGCGCAGGGAACGTTGATGGCCAGTACGCCACTCACCCTTGCGGAAACAGCGAGCGTATTTGGCGAGCAGCTGACATTTCGGGCTCTCCTGGCGGAAGAGCAGGACGCTGCGCGCCGACGCGGTATGCTGGCGGGCAAGGTTGAGGACATGCTCAACACGGTGGTGCGGCAGATCGCATTTTATGAGTTCGAAACCCGAGTACACCGGGAGCGTGCCTTGGGAGAACTGACGTCTGAACGTCTGGGTGAAATCTGGCTCGATGTGCAGACCGAGAGTCTGGGGCCAGCTTTTCGGCTTGGGTCTGATTACCGGTCCTATTGGTGCTACATACCGCACTTTCTCCATTCGCCTTTCTACGTCTATGCATACGCCTTTGGTGACTGCCTCGTGAACTCCTTGTACGCGGTCTACCTCGATGCTCATGAAGGATTTCAGGAGAGATACTTCGAAATGCTCAAAGCCGGAGGAACCTTGCGCCACAAGGAGTTGCTTGCGCCATTCGGACTGGACGCATCGGATCCAGGTTTCTGGGACAAGGGATTGTCCGTTATCTCTGCGTTCGTCGATCAACTAGAAGCAGCCTGACTCATGTCAGGACGTGATCAGAGCGATTCCCTAACGGGGCGAATGAAGCGCTATGCGCGGGTATCCAGCACGGTTGGCGGTTTGGCAGCGAAACTGGCTGGTGAGCGCGTATTTGGCCTGACGCTGGATCGTTCGGAGCACGCTGCCGAATTACGCAAGGCGCTCGGTGGATTGAAGGGCCCTCTCATGAAGGTGGCCCAATTGATGTCGACGATTCCCGAGGCATTGCCCAAGGAGTACGTGGCTGAACTCGCGCAGTTGCAGTCCAATGCGCCCCCCATGGGGTGGCCGTTCGTGCGCCGGCGCATGGCGTCTGAGCTCGGTGGTGACTGGCAGTCCAAGTTTAAGGCATTCGGTCACGAGGCCGCTGCGGCGGCATCTCTCGGCCAGGTTCATCGCGCGGAATCGCTCGCTGGCCAGGATCTAGCCTGCAAACTGCAGTACCCCGACATGCCGTCCGTTGTTGAGGCGGATTTGCGGCAGCTCAAATTAGCATTTGCGATCTATGCCCGCTACGACCCGAGTGTTGATACCAGTGAAATTCACACGGAAATCGCTGAACGGTTGCGTGAGGAGCTCGATTACGAGCTAGAGGCTCGCCATGCACGGCTCTATGCGGAACTCTTGAAGAAAGAGCCCACTGTGCACGTGCCGGAGGTCTTGCCGGACCTGTCGACGGGCAGACTGCTGACAATGAGCTGGTTGGACGGACGGGGGCTTCTCGATTTTGTCGAGGCACCGCTCGACGTGCGCAATACCATCGCTCTGGCCTTGTTCAGGGCCTGGTACGTGCCTTTCTACGATGGCGGTGTCATTCATGCAGACCCCCATCTCGGAAATTACTCGGCAGCTGAGGATCTGTCCCTCAATCTCCTTGATTTTGGGTGCATACGCATTTTCAAGGCGAGCTTTGTACGTGGGGTGATTGATCTCTACTGGGCCATCGCCAACGACGATCGTGACCTGGCCGTACATGCCTATGAGACCTGGGGGTTCGAGAACCTGTCGCATGAACTGATCGATACGCTGAACCTGTGGGCGGAGTTCGTGTATGCGCCGCTCTTGGAGAATCGATCGCGGCGCATCCAGGAATTCGAGTCAAGCGGTGTGTACGGTCATGACGTCGCCGCCAAGGTTCATCGCCGGTTGCGGGAACAGGGCGGCGTGCGGCCGCCGAGGGAGTTCGTATTCATGGATCGCGCGGCAATCGGTTTGGGCGGTGTGTTCCTGCACCTCAATGCGGAAATCAACTGGTTCGAGATTTTCCACGACCTCATTCGCGATTTTGACGAGGGACGGTTACAGTGCCGCCAGGCACGTCTTCTGAAAAAGGTTGGACTGCCACGCTCCGCCTGACAGAGGTAAAGTCGACGACCATTGTCGAGCGGTTACTTTCTTTGCGGGTCAGGTCGATGGACGCTCTCCAACCGCGGTTTCGAACACGGGCAGTTCACCATCCCTTGATCAATTGCAGGATTGAACGTTGCTGGACGTTTGATATATTGCCGAGAATTGACGGCATAGATTTTGAGGAAGTGAATTTCCAATGGCCGACAGTGAAATGGACATTGCACAACAACAGGAAACCTGGCGCGATTTCTGCCGACTCACGCTGTGGAGTTGCATTGGCATCACGGTCCTATTGATCGTTTTGGCGGCCACCCTGGTTTGGTAGGGGTGCCGGCGCTATAGGCATGTAGTGGATTGTCGCCAATTCCGGCGCTCTGGAGTTGCTTGGTTGTTAGGCACTTCAAAATGATCTCAAACGCTGTTGGTTTCAGCTGCACGACCCCTATAAGTCTGAATAGACCAGGTGAGGCATGAAGGTCGCCGTTCCCAAGGAACGGCGAGAGTTTGAATGTCGCGTGGCGGCGACACCCGACACGGCCAAGAAATTCGTGGACCTGGGAGCGCAGGTTGTCGTGGAGCGCGATGCCGGCCTTCAAGCCAACTACATGGATCAACTCTATCGCGACGCAGGCGCCGAGGTTGCCGGAACCGAAGCGGAGACACTGAGCGGTGCGGATGTCGTCCTGAAGGTTCAGAGCCCGATAACCTCCAGTGAAGGCGACACCGACGAGCTCGGACTCATCCAGAAGGGTGCCGTTCTGGTGGGTTTGCTGGCGCCCTTAGACCAGCGTTCAATCGTCGACAAGTATGCGGAACAAGGCATCAGCGCCTTCGCAATGGAACTGATTCCTCGTATCACGCGCGCCCAAAGCATGGATGCACTGTCTTCCCAGTCGAACCTGGCGGGATACCGGGCGGTTCTCGACGCGGCATCGACGTTTCATCGGGCCCTCCCCATGATGATGACTGCAGCGGGCACTGTGGCGTCGGCGCGGGTATTCGTCTTGGGTGCGGGAGTCGCAGGGTTGCAGGCTATCGCAACGGCGCGACGGTTGGGAGCGATCGTGTCGGCGACGGATGTGCGCATCGCAGCGAAGGAACAGGTGGAGTCACTCGGTGCGAGTTTCGTCATGGTCGAAGACGAAGAGTCCGCTTCTGCTGAAACAGCCGGCGGTTATGCGAAAGAGTTGAGTGATGAATACAAGCGCAAGCAGGCAGATCTCGTTCGCGAACATCTTCGACGTCAGGACATTGTCATCACCACCGCATTGATCCCGGGCCGTCCGGCACCGACACTCATTGATGACGACATGGTGCACAGCCTGGATCCCGGTTCGGTGATCGTCGACATGGCCGTCGAGGCTGGCGGCAACTGCTCCATGTCGCGGCCGGGAGAGGTGGTCGAAGTGGACGGTGTGAAGATTATCGGATTCCGTAATCTGGCGAGTCGTGTTGCGGAAGATGCCTCTGCGTTGTACGCACGGAACCTCTTCAACTTTATGTCGCCGCTCATCGACACCGAATCTCACTGCCTCAAGATTGACTGGGACGATGAAATCGTGGCCGGTACCGCATTGACACGTGACGGTGCAGTGGTTCATCCGCTTCTGACAGGTCAAGGCGCGTAGAAATGTCGGTTGTCGATCCTTTTGTCTTCCAGTTCACCATATTCGTACTCGCGATCTTTGTCGGGTATTACGTCGTCTGGAGCGTGACACCGGCTTTGCACACCCCATTGATGTCGGTGACCAACGCGGTCTCGAGCGTGATAATCGTGGGGGCGCTCATTGCGGCGGGCCCCGCGGAAATGAGCATGGCGAAAATCATGGGCTTCATCGCCATGACGCTTGCGGCCGTCAATATATTTGGCGGATTCACAGTGACCCAGCGAATGCTGGGGATGTTTCGTCGAAAGAAATAGGCGATGGCGATTTCCGGCAATCTGACGGCGATTGCTTACCTTATCGCCTCGGTGCTGTTCATCCTTGCGCTGCGCGGGTTGTCGTCACCGGACACGGCACGGTCAGGCAACCTCTATGGAATCATAGGGATGGCGATCGCCGTCCTGACCACCGCGATCAATCCGTCTGTCGTTTCATATGGATGGATTCTGGCAGCGTTTCTGATCGGCGGTCTCATTGGGACGACGGTCGCATTGAAGATCGAGATGGCTGCCATGCCTCAGCTGGTGGCGGCTTTCCACAGTCTCGTTGGAATGGCCGCAGTTCTCGTTGCCGGCGCCGCACTTGGCAACCCTGAAGCATATGGGATCACCGATGCGACAGGTGCGATCCTGTTCCCCAGCCGTATCGAGATGGCACTCGGCTCGGGGATTGGCGCGATCACATTTTCTGGTTCGATTGTCGCGTTTACCAAACTTCAGGGATTGGTATCCGGAAATCCTGTGGTATTTCCGGGACAACATTGGATCAACCTGTTGTTCGGACTGATTATCCTCGTACTGATGGGGTATTTCGCAGCCGACCAATCGCCCGAAATATTCTGGACCATGACGGCCCTCAGTTTTCTGATTGGGGTGCTGATTATCATTCCAATCGGCGGGGCCGACATGCCGGTCGTGATTTCGATGCTGAACTCTTATTCGGGTTGGGCCGCCGCGGGGATCGGATTCACTTTGCAAAACTCCGCCCTGATTGTGACCGGGGCCCTGGTGGGATCGTCTGGAGCTATTCTCAGCTACATCATGTGTCGGGCGATGAACCGATCCTTCTTCAGTGTCATTCTGGGAGGATTCGGGGGCGAGGCTGCCGTTGCCACTACTGGTGGCGGCGATAAATCCGCAACGGCGGGCAGTGCCGAGGACGCCGCATTCATCATGAAGAATGCCCGCTCGGTGATCATCGTTCCGGGATATGGGATGGCTGTGGCACAAGCACAACATGCCCTCCGCGAAATGGCAGACAAGCTCAAGGAAGAAGGCGTACAGGTACGCTATGGGATCCATCCGGTGGCGGGGCGCATGCCGGGTCACATGAATGTATTGCTGGCAGAAGCGAATGTGCCCTATGACGAAGTGGCGGAGCTGGAAGCGATTAACTCGGACTTCGCCACAACAGACGTAGCATTCGTCATTGGCGCAAACGATGTGACAAATCCGGCAGCGCGGGACGATCCAGGCAGCCCGATCTACGGAATGCCAATTCTTGACGTGGACAAGGCACAGACCGTGCTGTTCGTGAAGAGGTCCCTGTCACCAGGCTATGCCGGGATTGACAACGATCTGTTCTATCAGGACAACACGATGATATTGTTCGCCGACGCGAAGCAGCTCATCGAGGACGTGGTGAAAGCCCTATAAGCCCGCTGCACCTACGGCACGGGCGTCAAAACTGATAATCGAGGAATTACGAACGACCGGTTGCCCCGGACGGTTTCGTCAGTTGTTACCTTCACGCTGGGCGCGTTTCCGGGCCAGCTTGCGTGCGCGCCGAATGGCCTCAGCCTTCTCTCTTGCGCGTTTTTCTGACGGCTTTTCGTAATGATTCCGGAGTTTCATCTCGCGGAAAACCCCTTCGCGCTGCATTTTCTTCTTCAGGGCGCGCAGGGCCTGATCGATATTGTTGTCTCTGACGACGACTTGAACCAGTTTTCTTTCCTCCGTTCCACGGCATTCCCGAAATTCAATGCCGTGCACAACCCGCGCAGCACAATTTGGCTCCGGCGGACAGGCCGCGCTCTTTAACACAGGGGGAAAGCTCCTGTCCACCTCAGGGCGATGTCCGGTTTCCCGAAACCTTGTGTGGAGTCGGGCTTTACCTGAGCTTCACAGCCACACATATTAGAACGATGGCAATACTAAAAATTGCGCGCATGGGTCACCCAATCCTGATGCGCCGGGCTCAGGAGGTTGACGATCCGGATGCGCCGGAGAACCGATATCTCGTCCATAATTTGATCGAGACCATGGCGGATGCTCGGGGTTTGGGACTTGCGGCACCACAGGTTCATGTGTCGAAACGCGTAGTTGTCTTTCAAACTCCGGTTGACGATCCCGAACGAGCGGCCGACGAGCCCGCGGAGCGGGAACTGACCGTCTTGTTCAACCCCGTGATTGAACCCGTCTCGGATGAGATCGTTTATGGCTGGGAAGGCTGTCTTTCCGTCCCCGAGCTGCGTGGCGAAGTTCCGCGCCACGCTGCAGTTCGCTATCGCGGTCTTACACTCGACGGCGGGGCAATTGATCGAACGGTCGATGGCATGCATGCCAGGGTCGTTCAGCATGAATGCGATCATCTGGACGGTATTCTGTACCCGATGCGCATGACCGATATGTCCAAGCTCGTATTCGAGTCGGAATTTCATCACCTCATCGAGGCTGCTCGCGACCCGGACTCTCATGAGGAAGACACCGAGGAGGAACTGGTGGATGGCTAGCCGCAGGGAGGAACCTCAACGGCGCTACCTTGCTGCGGTCTTGCGCCACGTATCCTTCGACGGTTGGAGCGTTCGTGCCCTTAAGCATGCCGCCAGAGATCTGGGTGAGGAGGTCGAAGCTGTACGCCAGGCTTTGCCGGGAGGGGCCTCTGAATGGGTTGGCGCCTTCATCAAGGCGGCGGACCAGGACATGCTGGGGGCGCTTGCTCAGCAGGATCTCGAGTCACTTAAGATAAGAGAACGAATCGCTCTCGCCGTCCGCCTTCGAATTGAGGCAGTGGCACCCCACCGGGAAGCCGTGCGCCGTGGCATCGCTGTGCACGCCCTTCCCTTTAATGCCGCTCATGCCTTTCGAAGTTTGTATGGCACGGTCGACGCGATTTGGGCCGGAATCGGCGACAGTTCGACCGATTTCAACTTCTATACCAAACGGGTACTGCTTGCCGGCGTATATTCATCCACGTTGCTGTATTGGTTGGACGATCACTCGGACGGGTACGTTGACACCTGGTCATTCCTTAATCGACGAATCGAAAACGTCATGGGAATCCAAAAGGTGCGGGGGCGCGTCGATGGCCTTGCCAAACGCATGAGCAAACTTGCTTCACGCGGCGCTCGATTGTCGCCTTGGCGCCGCCGACCGGCCTGAGGCGCTGAGATCAGGTTTCGGCCGACAGGTCGACAGTGGCCGCCGACTGCTCTGCGCGAAACTTCATCAGGGCGTCCGATACAGTCGCATCGCTGATTGCCAGGATTGCTGCCGCAAGGAGGGCGGCATTGACCGCACCGGCGCGGCCGATTGCCAAGGTACCCACGGGAATACCTGCAGGCATCTGGACCATCGACAACAAACTATCGAGTCCATTGACTTTGCTCTCCATCGGCACGCCTAGGACCGGGATCGGTGTCTTTGCAGCAACGACACCGGGCAGGGCCGCGGCCATTCCCGCCCCGGCGATGATGATCTTAAGTCCGCGGTCCTGAGCGCTGCCACAATATTCTTCGAGCCTGTTCGCATTCCGATGAGCGGAAATCACATTGGCTTCGTGCGGAATGCCCAGTTTCTCCAGCGTGTCCGCCGCGTTCTTCATCGTTGCCCAATCGGACTTGCTGCCCATCAGGATTCCGACGATCGGATCATCTTGTGCCATGTGCCTCTCCTTGTTGCGTGGGTGCCGAATTTAGCGGGAGCAACCGAAAAAGCGCAACATTGTGACGTGAATCACAGGAAATTTGCTCGGCAACTGCTCGTGCTCACCATGGCGTTAACCAATCATTAGCTTTAATTTGTAGAATCCCTGTTACGCGTAGCACAGCGTTCAAACAATAAAAGGTCCCGGAATGCGGGTGCCACAAATCAGGCCCAGCGTGGGGGCGCTCCCATAACCCGAGTTAGTTCGCCGCGTCGTGCTCCGGCCGCCGCGCCGGACACAGCGTCGGTCACCAGAAATCGGGAAGTGAATGACTCATCCTCGGTGATGGGAATTCCTGCTGCAGAGCTTACCCCGAAGGTTCAGGCTACAATCGTGACATTGATGGAGGAAGTTCAACAGCTTCGCCATCAGTTGGAGGCTACCGAGGCCCAACTCGCGGAAGTCGTCAAACTGGCTGATCAGGATGCGTTGACGCCAACGTCGAATCGGAGGGCGTTTGTGCGCGAGTTACACCGTGCCATGTCGCTTGCTGAACGGTATGGGGAACCCTCCAGCGTGCTCTATTTCGACATCAACAACTTCAAAGAAATCAACGATACATATGGGCATTTGGCTGGTGATGACGCGTTGATGCATGTGGCTGACATACTGGCGTGAAATCTCCGGGACACCGACATTGTGGGCCGACTGGGTGGCGATGAGTTCGGAATTATCCTCACCCACACCGATGAAGACGCGACCTACGAAAAGGCCGAAGAACTTGTTGCCCACGTCAAGACCTCACCCTTTCGCTGGAACGGTTCGACGTTGCACCTGGACATGGCTTACGGAGCCTATACATTCCGGGCGGGCGAAAGTGTCGATGATGCGCTGGCGGCAGCAGATTGCGCGATGTACGCCCACAAGTGCTCAATGAAACAGCCCCAGTGAAGTTCCTCAGGCGATAATATCGGGTACGAGCGCGTTCTCCAGCCGCGCAATATCGTCCTTGAGCGCCAGTTTCTGTTTCTTCAATCTCTGCAGCTGCAGCTGGTCCCGGCTTCCGGCCGAGACCAATGCTTCGATGGCGTCGTCCAGGTCGCGGTGCGCGGTCCTCAAATCTGCTAGCTTGTGCTCGAGCTCGACGATGTCCCGGTCGTCCATCATGACCTCATCAGACCAGGAGACTGGAATCCCGGTTAGAATAGCAGAGTTTGGTGT
>DEBC01000130.1:106280-166382 GCA_002348365.1 Alphaproteobacteria bacterium UBA2966
AATTTGTCGCTTCCGGAAAATCCGTTCTGGGATTTCTCTATACGTGTCTATGCCGTGACGGGCGTCGCCGAAGCCTGTTTGGCCTTGCAGGACGACCAGGGTGCCGACGTTAATCTGGTCCTCTTTTGCCTGTGGGTTGCTCAGCAGAACGGCGGTCGGCTCAGTCGATCTCAACTCGAGGGGTATTTGGACCGGGTTGCGGACTGGCAGGCGCAGGTGGTGGTACCGCTTCGCGCGCTTCGCAGGCAGCTCAAGGAAGAGAGCTCCGCCATTCCTCCTGAGTTTCGGGAGCTGGTGCGGTCGACCGTCAAGCGTGCGGAACTCGATGCGGAGCATGCGGAGCAACTCTATCTGGCCAGCCTCAAACCGGAAGGCTCTGATTCGAAGAAACCGAGTCCTGAAGCAGCTGCCATGGATGCGGCCGAGAACCTTGCGCAATATCTTTCGCTCCTCAAAGTCAGGTCTTCCTCAAGGGTTCAGGAAAAAGTTGACGTTCTCCTTTCAGCCGCCTTTCCAGACGTGCCCCGCGACAAGATTGCGATACTCGCGAGGTATGAAACCTGATGAAATTGAGGGTCACGATGCCGCTGACGCGCGTGCCGACCTGTGCTTAAATATTGCTGCCGGGAAATGCCAGGAGGACATGCCATATGAATGTCGATGCACGTGTGGAGTCGCTGAAGCAAATACACCACGACCTTGAAGAGGCTATCAAGGAAGAGAATCAGCGGCCCATGCCTGACTCGGCGGTGTTGTCGGATCTCAAGCGTCAAAAGCTCCGCATCAAGGACGAGATCGCACAGCTCGATGCAGAGCACTAGCGGCCGTGGATCTTCGCGGCACTGGGGTGGTACCGGTAGCCACTCCGCCCAAGCTAAAGTGACTTCGCCTTATCGCGGAGGACGAATTTCTGAATCTTTCCGGTCGAAGTTTTCGGTAGATCTCCGAACACGACGAAGCGTGGGCACTTGTAGTGAGCGAGATTCTCGCGGCAGTACGCGATGATGTCATCCGCCGAAACTTCCGATTTCTGGGTTTTTAGCTCGACGAAGGCGCACGGCGTTTCTCCCCATTTCTCGTCCGGTTTGGCGACCACGGCAACGTTCATCACCGCCGGGTGACGGAAGATCACGTCCTCGACTTCGATGGAAGAAATGTTCTCTCCTCCGGAAATGATAATGTCCTTGGAGCGGTCCTTGAGCTGGATGTATCCATCCTCATGCAGGACACCCAGGTCACCGGAGTGAAACCATCCACCGTCCAATGCCTCTTCCGTGGCCTCGGGGTTCTTCAAATACCCCTTCATGACGATGTTGCCCTTGAACATCACTTCACCCAGCGTCTCGCCGTCCGCCGGCACCTCCCTCATGGTCTCGGGATCCATGACGGTGAGACCCTGAAGAACCGGATAGCGCACGCCCTGTCGCGCCTTTCGCGCCGCCTGGTCCTCGGCGTTGAGCGCATTCCAGTCCGAGTGCCAATCGCAAACGACTGCGGGGCCGTACGTTTCGGTCAGTCCGTAGACATGCGTCACATCTAACCCATCGCGCTGCATTGCTTCGAGGAGCGCCGCCGGCGGCGGTGCTCCGGCGGTCATCATGCTGACGTTATGTGAGAAGGGCTTCCGCTCATGATCCTCAGCATTGACGATGAGGTTCATGACGATGGGTGCCCCGCAGAGGTGTGTCACGCCATGGTCGGCGATCGCGGTATATATGTTGGCGGCCGCGACTTTTCTTGAACAGACGCTTGTGCCGGCCAGGGCGGCGAGCGTCCACGGGAAGCACCAGCCGTTGCAATGGAACATCGGCAGGGTCCACAGGTAAACGGGGTGTCGCGGCATCGGCCAGGCCATGATGTTTCCGACCGCATTCAAATAGGCGCCCCGATGATGGTAAACGACGCCTTTTGGATTCCCGGTGGTGCCCGATGTGTAGTTGAGGCAGATCGCCTGCCATTCGTCCGCCGGCAGATGCCACGCGAATTCGGCATCTCCCGACTGGAGAAAGCTTTCGTAATCGATCTCTCCCAGGCGCTCTCCTTCCTGCACTGCAAGAGGGTCCACAATATCGATGACGATCGGGTCGGATTCGGTCTGGGCAAGTGCCTGTTTGATGGTTTCTGAAAATTCCGTATCGGTGATGAGTACCTTGGCCTCGCCATGATCGAGAATGAACGCGATGGTGCGCGCGTCCAAGCGCACGTTGAGTGCGTTCAGCACCGCGCCTGTCGCGGGTACGCCGAAGTGGCATTCATAGAGTTCAGGCGTGTTGGCGCCCATCACAGCAACCGTATCGCCGTGGCCGATTCCCCGTTGGGCTAGCGCCGAGGCAAGCTTCCGGCAGCGGGCATAGGTCTCAGCCCAGTTCCGGCGCGTGTCACCGTGAATCATCGCTATGTGATCCGGAAAGACGGCGGCGCTTCGTTCTATGAAAGTCAGGGGGGACAAGGCCTGATGATTCGCCGCGGCTTGGTCGAGATTGGAGTCGTAGATGGTCTCCGCACGCTTCATTTGGTTCACCAATTGGTTAGCCCGTCAGAGGTTCGAGTCATAGTTCAATGCGGTTCAACCGATCAATGCGGCGAGACCCGTTCCGTCATAGAGAAGTTTGAGCCCGGCCGCGGCGAGGAACACGTAGCAGACATTGTAAAACAATCTCGGATCCACTTTGTCATGCATCCAGATGCCCAGAAGCATACCCGCCGCCGCGATCGGCAGCAGGATCAACGACGTCGTCAGATTGATGGGCGCCAGTTGTCCGAGCCAGGCATATGGCGGAATCTTGGCAACATTGCTGATGGCGAAAAAGACGACCGTCGTGCCGACAAAGACGGTCTTATCCATTCGCAAAGGCAGAAGATACATTTGAAGTGGTGGTCCACCGGCAAGGCTGATGAAGCTCGTAAATCCGGAGACGGTGGCCCAGAATGTACCTTTCGCAACGTTCTCCCGGGCTGGGGGCCGGTTGTGCCGCTGGCTGAACCAGAAATCTGCCGCAAACCATACGGCGATCGTTCCGACAATTAGCCGAATGGCTTGATCGCTGACCATGCCCGCCATTGCTGTTCCTACAGCAAGCCCCGCCAGCATGGCCGGTGCCAAGAACTTCATCTGCCGCCGATCCCATTTCCTGCGGTAGGCCCAGAGGCCGAAGAGATCCATGAAGCAGAGTATGGGCAGCATGATGCCTGCGGCCTGCAGCGGCGGCATGACCAGGGACAGCATGGGAACAGAGACGGATCCAATGCCGCCACCAAACCCGCCCTTGGAAATTCCGACGAGGATGACGGCCGGCACGGCGATGACATAGAACCAAAGATCAGGAACAGGAGGCGCCAAGGAGACCTTGCCAATTCTGTGGGATTTGTGGCGTCCGAACTAGGCTCAGCATAGGGCGTTGATTGCCAATTGTGCACTCAACAGCGAGACCCTCTCGACTCCACATGCGTGAACGCGCATCCTTTGGAAAAGGCCAGATCGAGCCATCATGGGAGGTCCGAAGATGACGAGCGGCTATGAAGAAGTTTATGCCAGATGGCAGTCCGACCCGGAGGGGTTCTGGGCTGAAGCAGCAGAAGCGATCCATTGGTATAAGAAGTGGGACACGGTCCTCGATTCGTCCCAAAAACCATTCTATCGCTGGTTCGTCGGTGGTGAGACCAACACCTGTTACAACTGCGTGGACCGTCATGTCGACAGCGGTCGTGGTGATCAGCCGGCACTGATTTACGACAGTCCGATCACCGGCGCGAAACGGACTCTTAATTATTCTGACCTCAAAGACGAGGTGTCCAGATTTGCCGGTGTTCTCCGCCAGCACGGCATCGAGAAAGGGGACCGCGTCATCATCTACATGTCGATGGTGCCGCAGGCTGCCATCGCCATGCTTGCCTGCGCTCGGATCGGGGCGGTGCATTCAGTCGTGTTCGGGGGATTCGCAGCCAATGAATTGGCGACCCGAATCGACGACGCGACGCCGAAAATGATTGTGGTCACCAGCTGCGGGATCGAACCCGGACGTATCGTTGAGTACAAGCCCATGGTCGATGGTGCTATCGAGATGGCCGACCACAAACCGGATACCTGCATCATTCTGCAGCGCGAACAGCACCCCGCCGACCTCATCCCAGGCCGGGACGTCGATTGGGAAGAGGCGATGGCGGCAGCGGAACCCGTCGACTGTGTCCCCGTACTGGCCACAGACCCCCTCTATATCCTCTACACGTCGGGCACGACGGGCGTGCCCAAAGGTGTGGTTCGTGACAACGGCGGCCACCTGGTCGCCATGGCCTGGAGCATGCCGAACGTCTACGGGGTCGAGCCCGGGGAGGTGTACTGGGCGGCCTCTGATTTGGGTTGGGCGGTGGGCCATTCCTACATTGTGTACGGCCCACTCACCTATGGTTGTGCCTCTATCCTTTTCGAGGGGAAACCAGTGGGAACACCCGATGCCGGGGTGTTCTGGCGCATTATCTCTGAGCATAAGTGTTCGGTGCTGTTCACGGCACCGACAGCATTCCGGGCGATCAAGCGGGATGATCCTGACGGAAAACTGATCCAGCAATACGACTTGAGCAGTTTCCGGACCCTTTTCCTGGCAGGAGAACGGTCCGATCCAGATACGCTGGAGTGGGCGGAGAGCCAGCTTGGCGTTCCAGTGATCGATCATTGGTGGCAGACCGAAACCGGTTGGGTAATTGGCGGAAACTATTCCGGCCTTGGGTTACTGCCGGTGAAACACGGGTCTGCCTCAAAACCGGCACCCGGATTCGACGTGCAGATCGTTGATGATAACGTCAACCAGGTTGCCGCGGGGGAGACCGGCGCAATTGTCATCAAACTGCCAATGCCGCCGGGCTGCCTGCCTACCTTGTGGAACAACGATGACGGCTACCTGTCATCCTATCTCGAAGACTTTCCCGGCTACTACAAAACGGGTGACGCCGGGTACAAGGATGAGGACGGTTACCTGTACATCATGAGTCGCACCGACGACATCATCAACGTCGCTGGTCACCGCTTGTCGACAGGTGGCATGGAAGAGATTTTGGCCAGTCATCAGGACGTTGCGGAGTGCGCGGTAATCGGTGTTCATGACCAGCTCAAGGGACAGGTACCCATCGGATTCCTCGTGTTGAAAGCGGGCGTGAATCGACCGCACGAGGAAATCGTGGATGAAATCGTATCACTGGTGCGCACTCGTATTGGTGCGGTCGCTTCATTTCGAAAGGCGACCGTCGTGGAACGTCTGCCCAAGACCCGGTCAGGTAAGATTCTGAGAGGTACCATGCGTCGAATCGCGGACGGGGAGGAGTTCAAGATGCCCGCGACGATCGACGACCCGGCAATTCTCGATGAGATCGGAGAGGCATTGCAGGGGATCGGTTACGCACAGTGACCTTCGCCGCATGACGGAACCACACTGAACAGGACACCGGTTCGACTGACAGGGAAACATGCTTCCCTGGCTTCGAGGCGTGGTGAATTCGAATTGAAAAAATGCAGAAGGGGAGCGCAATGCGACTTGAAGGAAAGAGGGCCCTGATTACCGGCGGTGGCCGAGGTATTGGGCTGGCATGTGCCCGGCGGTTCGTTGCCGAGGGCGCAGCGGTTGTGATCGGCGACATCCTGCTTGACGAGGGACAGGCCGCCGCCGACGAACTCAATCAGGCGGGGGGCAGGGCAACATTCATCGAGTGTGATGTCACGGATGTTGGTCAAGCGAACAACTTTGTCGCCGCAGGTGTCGACTTTCTGGGCGGGGTGGACACGCTGTTGAACAACGCAGGCATCATCGGACCGGGAACGCCGTTCCTGGAGACCACTGAAGATGAATTCCGGCGAATTATGGAAATCAATGTGTTCGGAGCGTTTCGCGTTGCTCAGGCGACGGCTCGGCACATGGTGGATCAGGGCATACAAGGAAGTATTGTCAATACGGCGTCAATGGTATCCACGCTCGCGAACCCCGATCAGGCCGCCTACGTTTCGTCCAAACACGGGATCCATGGTTTGACCAAGGTCATGGCGCTGGCACTCGCAGAACATGGTATCCGGGTCAACGCGGTCGGGCCGGGCACTATAAAAACCGCGGTCGCCGAGGCCGTTCTGGTCAATAAGACCGCCTACCGTCGCGTACTGTCCCGAATCCCTCTCGGCTACATCGGTGAGCCGGAAGATGTTTCGGGTCCGGTGTTGTTCCTGGCGAGCGATGAATCGTCATACATGACTGGACAAATCATCTACCCCGATGGCGGACGGCTGGCACTGAATCACGTGATGCCCGTCGACGACCTGCCTGCTGCGTAGGGCTTCTCGAGTCCGAGCAATTTATAGAATTCGAACCAGAGGATTGAATATGAGACTCGAGGGAAAAGTAGCCATCGTCACGGGTGGTGGTCGCGGTATCGGGCTTGCCGTCGCGAAGAGGCTGGCCGAGGAGGGTGCCGCCGTCATGATCGGCGAGATCGACACCAGTTTGGGAGAATCAGCTGTCGCCACGTTGACTGGTGAGGGCCATAAGGCCGCATTTGTGACGTGCGACGTGAGCGATCCCGCGTCCGCGGCCAACCTCGCAGCAGATACCGTGTCAACACTCGGTGGCCTCGACATCGTTGTGAACAATGCCGGCATTACTCGCATTGGAGATTTTCTTGAGACGGACATCGAAGATTTCGATGCGGTTCTCGACGTGAATCTCCGTGGCGTGTTTGCCGTATCTCAGGCTGCCGCGCGTGAAATGGTGAAGGCGGGCACCAAGGGTGCCATCGTCAATATTTGTTCGGTCACAGCGGTACTCGGTATGCCTGAGCAGATCAGCTATTGCGTGTCGAAGGCCGGTGTCTACCAGCTGACACGAAGTGTCGGGTTGGCACTGGCGGACAAGGGGATTCGGGTAAACGCGGTTGGCCCGGGAACCGTTCAGACTGAGATGTCGGCGGGTGTCTTGGACTACGACACCGATAACGTCGCAATGAAGCGGGTGTTGGCACGGACTCCGCTGGGCCGCCTGGCCAAGCCAGAGGAAATTGCGAATACCGTTCTGTTTCTGGCCAGCGACGATGCGGCATACCTCACGGGGCATATCGTATTCGTCGACGGTGGGCGGATGATTCAAAACATCGTACTGTCGTTTGACGACTAGCCATTTCACTGATTCGGACGGCGCGGAAAGGATCGAATATGAGACTCGAGGGAAAAGTAGCAATCGTTACGGGCGCTGGCCGAGGAATTGGCCGCGGCTGTGCCAAGCGCTTCGCCGCTGAAGGCGCATCCGTCGTGATTGCCGATGTTTATGAAGAGGGCGGCACGGCTGTTGCCGCGGAAATCGAGGCAGAAGGTGGTAAGGCGGTGTTTGTCTCTTGTGATATCAGCGATCCCGCACAGGCGGGTGCCTTGGTGCAGGCGGCGGTGGATACCTATGGCGGGCTTGATGTTTGCCTGAATTGCGCTGGAGTCATTCCCATCGACGGTTCCGATGTCCTCGAAACCGACGAAGCGGAGTGGGATCGCGTGGTCGGTATCAATCTCAAGGGAGCCTTCCTGGTTTGCCAGGCTGCCGCAAGAGAGATGGTGAAAAGCGGATCGGGAAGTATCATCAACATCGCGTCGGTGACTGCGGTGATAGCGATCGGCAATCAGGCGGCCTATGTCGCGTCCAAAGCGGGCGTCAACGGCCTGACCAAGTCGCTGGCCGTCGGCCTTGCCCACCGTGGAGTGCGGGTCAACGCGATTGGGCCGGGATCGATTGAAACCGACATGGCTGCGGTGGTCCTCTCCGACGAAGAGTCCCTCGCCCGCGTCATGTCGCGAACGCCGCTGCACCGAATGGGACAGCCCGAAGATATAGCGGGCACGGCGTTATTTCTGGCCAGCGACGATTCGAGCTATATCACGGGCCAGACGATTTATGTCGAAGGTGGGCGACTTGCGCTTAACCACGTGATGCCGCAGAAGGACTGATGAACGGTTGAGACGACAATGAGTGTTCAGACAGCTGGCGCCGAGCGGAGGCATCCAGACCATCCAAGCGCCGGATTGCCACTGGAAGATGCAGAGCTCACGCACGCTGGTCCCGGTACACCGATGGGCGAGTTGCTACGCAAGTTCTGGCAGCCTGTCTGTCTTTCATCAGAATTATCTGACCTGCCGAAGGCAATCCGTATCCTCGGTGAGGACCTGGTCGCTTTCCGCGATCACGCAGGCCGGGTCGGAGTCCTCCATCGCCACTGCAGTCATCGGGGCACCTCGCTGGAGTACGGCATCATCGCGGAGAACGGTCTCCGTTGCTGTTACCACGGCTGGTTGTTCGACATCGATGGCACCATCCTGGAGACTCCGGGTGAGCCAGTGGGATCGCCGCTGAGTGACTCGTTTCGGCACGGGGCATATCCGGCGCGGGAGTTTGAAGGGCTTGTGTTCGCGTATCTGGGTCCGCCCGAAGAGGTCCCTCCATTTCCCATTCTCGATTGCTACGTCGAGCCTGCCGGGAACCGACTGGTGCCGTTCTCGGTCTGGCATCCGTGCAATTGGCTGCAAGTCCACGACAATGTCATGGATCCAGTGCATGCAGCCTTTCTGCATGCACAGATGAGCAACATTCAGTTGACCGAATCCTACGGGGAAGTGCCTGTCCTGGACTTCGCCGACGTACCCAATGGGATTGTGTACATCGGCGGTCGACGTATCGGCGATCACGTATGGATCAAGGGCAATCACGCCATGTTGCCGAACATGGGCCAGACGACGGCGCTCTGGGAAACCGCAAACAGTGTGAAGTATTTCACTGGAGTGAGCCTGACCAAGTGGATCGTGCCTTCGGACGACACGCATTGCTGGATGTATGGGTTCCGGCACTTCAACGAAGAAGTCGATCCGGAGGGTGTTGGCGCGGAAGACGAATGTGGCGTCGACAGTGTCGATTTCTTCGGCCAGACAGGGCATCGGCGCTACGACGAGAGCCAGCGCGAACCTGGAGACTGGGATGCCCAGGTGTCCCAGCGTCCCATCGCCATCCATGCTCTGGAGCACCTCGGTACGACTGATCGTGGTGTCGTCTCTCTGCGTCGCATGCTGCGGCAATCGGTGCGTCGGGAGAGAGATCCGCTGGCTGATCTGAAGGCTCAGTGCACATCGGCGCTGCCAGTTCATACCTACTGCTACGATACCGTTCTTGCGATCCCGCCGCGTGCCGAAGGAGACGATCGCGAGTTCCTGCGTGAACTGGGACAACAGGTCGTTTCAGCATTGATGGACGCAGAGGACTACAACGGGGAAGAGCGCCGCGCGTATTTGAGACAGCGGATGCAGCAGATTGAAGCGGCGAACCAATGAACACACCCGGACCCACCGCGTATCACTGGCAATTAATGAGGACACGATGAAGCTTGAAGGCAAGGTCGCGATCGTAACCGGTGCCGGCCGGGGGATCGGGTTCGGATGCGCCAAGCGCATGGCCATGGAAGGCGCCAAGGTCGTTGTCGCCGAGGACGATGAGGAACTGGGAAGTGCCGCGGAGAACGCATTGCGGGATAAGGGCGCAGACGTACGTTTTGTCGGGTGTGATGTAGGTGATCCTCAAGCAATTGCGGACATGATCTCCGAAACACTCGAGTCATTCGGCGCGATCGATATCTGTGTCAACAATGCCGGAATCAGTCGACGCAATCATTTTTTCGAGGTCTCTGAAGAGGAATTCGACACCATCATGCGGGTCAACCTGAAAGGCGTATTCCTCGTAACGCAGGCGGTCGCGCGTGAGATGGTCCGTTCAGGTACGCAGGGCAGTATTATCAATATGGGTTCCATCGTCGGGACACTCTCTGTACCGCAACAGCCTGTTTACTGCGTCAGCAAACAGGGAGTTGTCGGTACGACCAAGGTTTTTGCCCTGGCCCTCGCGGACAAGGGAGTCCGGGTCAATGCGATCGGCCCTGGCACAATCCACACCGAAATGTCGGAAAAGGTTCATCAGCACACCGACGAGTGGCGGCGCCAGGTCATGTCCCGTACGCCCCTTGGGCGACTTGGAGAGCCTGATGATGTCGCACGAGTTGCGGTGTTCCTGGCCAGCGACGACTCTGCCTACATCACCGGTCAGACAATTTATGTGGATGGCGGTCGTTTGCCGCTGAACCACGCCATCGCGGATGTGGCGCCATGACGAAGACTCTGACCGACAAAATCGCTGTCGTTACAGGCGCGGGCCGCGGAATTGGCCTCGCCATTGCGCATAAGTTCGTCGAGGCGGGCGCCGCGGTTGTCGTGGCGGAAATCGACGAAATGCTGGGTGAACAGGCTGTTGAAGAGTTGATCGCGGATGGCGGACAAGCTGCGTTCGTTCCTTGTGATGTCAGTCGACCTGAACAGGCGAGCCGTCTGATCAGCGATACTGTCGTGACTTACGGTCGGGTAGATATTTGTGTGAACAATGCCGGAATCAATTCGGTCGGAGATGTCCTGGACATATCGGAAGCTGATTTCGACCGGGTAATGGATGTCAACGTCAAAGGATCGTTCTTTGTCGCCCAGGCGGCGGCCAAGGAAATGGTCCGGGCGGGGACACAGGGATCAATCGTCAACCTCTCGTCCGTCGTGTCGATCATTGCCGTGGCCAATCAGCCCGTTTACAGCATCTCGAAGGCCGCGATTAACGGATTCACCAAAATGATGGCCATGACTCTCGCGGAGAACGGTATCCGCGTGAACGCGGTAGGACCCGGCACCATCATGACCGAAATGGCGGACGGCGCGATGGATCTGACCGGTGATCCTGCCTCACACGCACGCATGATCTCGCGCACGCCTTTGGGTCGGTTTGGAGAACCCGGCGAGGTCGCAGAAGTTGTCCTGTTCTTGGCGAGTGATGCGTCGAGTTACATGACCGGCCAGATTGTGTATCCCGATGGCGGAAGGCTCTCGCTGAACCATCTCATGCCCATGTCATGGGATCCTGTGAGCCAAGCTGACGAAAGCTAGGGCGGATAGCGGCCCGTTCGGATCGCGTACGAGCAGGGCTAAGTCCGACTTTCCTCTTCATCCTCGGCCACCTCCGCACCTTCACCGTCGGCTGCCGGTCCAGAATGCTCCGACGGCCGATCAGTTGTGCCGAATACGTCGGCGGTGGGCTCAGGTTCGGGAGCAGCCGGTGCGGGGGTCGAGCCGAAAACACTTTCGACGCTATGATCTGCTTCTTCCGCCGGTGCTTCTTTATCGACCTCCTGTGCGGAGGTTACGATTTCCAGCGGCTCCTGCGGCGCGGCTTCGACCGGCGCTCTCTGCAGAATTGCGGTCTCTACCACAGGTTCCTTTTCAGCTGTTGCCGCTGCCGTATCGCGATCGGATCGGGCGCGCTCACGCGCCTCCCTGCGCTCCCGCGACCTCAAACGCTTGTGTGCCTTGGTTACCGCCTCGTCCAATTCAACTTGGGAACACATTCCGAGAGATACCGGATCGATCGGTTTGAGGTTGGCCATATTCCAATGAGTGCGGTCGCGGACCGAATTGATGGTCGGTTTGGTGGTGCCCACAAGTCGAGATACCTGCGCGTCGGATAGTTCCGAATGATAGCGAAGCAGCCACATGATCGCGTTGGGTCGATCCTGTCGTTTGGTCACTGGCGTGTACTTGGGCCCGCTGGTGCGTGCTTTCGGCCGCGGAATTTCAGATGCTGCCATGTTCAGCCGGGCTTTGGGATCCGCGACGCAGCGTTCGATTTCCTCGCGCGTCAGTTCGCCGTCAGGGACCGGATCACGACCCTGGATGCCGATAGCGACTTCGTCGTCCGCGATACCTTTCACCTCGAGCGGATGTAGACCGCAGAATTCTGCGATTTGATCGAACGTGAGCGACGTATTGTCGACCAGCCATACGGCGGTTGCTTTGGGCATCAACGGCAGCGGCATGTATTGGTTCCTTTCGCGGGTGGCCGCGGTAAATTTTCGGCACCATGTCCATTTTGGGCGTTCCGCACAAGCAAATTCGTGAGCATGCCAGCTCGATTACTGTGGTCTTCGAATCGCTGGAAGGATTGAGGATTAACAGGTTAGCGGCACGCCTTAGGCCATTGTCTGAAACCTGTGCGCAATGGTAAACCGCCTATAAGAGTTCGCTGCGGAGAGGGAACGGGATCATGAGCACGGATGACCTCGATGGTTTCGCAATCAAGCAGCCGGAACCGATCAAGCTCGAGACCTTGGGAATTGAGGAACTGGAAAACAGAATTTCCGAGCTCGAGGACGAGATCGCCCGTATCCGGGAAGTGATCGACTCCAAGAAGGCGGTTCGCGGCGACGCGGAGTCTCTCTTCAAGAAATAGAGTCGCTACGGCCCATGTGACTCTTTGGGCTATCAACGCTTTGTTAACGCTTCCGGCATACGGTCCACGCGTACCTTACGTGCGCTCGCGTGCCGCGGGTACGTTCTATTCGATCATGCCTTCCTTATGAGCCGCCGAAATTCGGCGGCTCATTTTTTTGTCATTGCTCGCATTGCGCCAGGCCAATATCTGGACGCTTTCCAGAGGGGTGTATACGTTACGCTAAGCAACAGAGTGGGGCGAATGGCAAAACCGAACTCTCCAAGATTTGACACGCTGAGCCTTCATGCTGGTCAACATCCGGATCCAGTGACCGGAGCGCGTGCGGTTCCTGTGTATCAAACGACGTCTTACGTATTTCAAGACGTCGATCATGCAGCTTCTCTGTTCAATCTGGAACGCGCGGGTCACATCTATTCGCGAATTTCGAACCCGACCACTTCGGTCCTGGAAGAGCGTATTTCCAGCCTCGAAGGTGGTGTTGGTGCCGTATGCACGGCCAGCGGCCAGGCAGCGCTGCATCTGGCTGTCGCCACCATCCTTGATGCCGGTCATCACATCGTGTCGTCCGGATCGATCTATGGCGGCTCACACAACATGTTCACCCATACACTCCCGCGGTTCGGGATCGAAACCACCTTTGTGGACCCGCGCGATCCCAAGGCATTCAAAGACGCGATTCGACCCGAAACAAGATTGTTGTTCGGGGAGACGTTGGGAAACCCTGGGCTGGAAATCCTCGATATCCCCGCAGTCTCTGAGATTGCGCACGATGCGGGGCTGCCCTTGTTGGTCGATTCCACCTTTGCGACTCCCTATCTCTATCGCCCTTTCGAATGGGGGGCCGATCTGGTCATGCATTCGGCGACAAAGTTCCTGGGTGGCCATGGTGTGGCCATTGGTGGTGTTGTGGTTGACGGTGGGACATTCGATTGGGAGGCCTCCGGAAAATTCCCCACGCTTACGGAGCCATATGCCGGATATCACGGTCTCGATTTTGTTGAAGAGTTCGGCCCCCAAGCTTTCGTCATGCGGGCGCGATCTGAAGGGCTGCGGGATTTTGGTGCCTGCCTCAGCCCGGCAAACGCGTTCTATGTCCTGCAGGGCGTTGAGACGCTTCCATTGCGGATGGCTCGGCATGTCGATAATGCCCGGAAACTGGTGACCTTCCTCGATGAGCACGAATCGGTCGCCTGGGTAAGCTATCCGGAGCTGCTGAGCCACCCCGACTACGAACTCGCCAAAGCACGCTTTCCCAAGGGATGCGGCGCCGTGTTTAGCTTCGGTATTGAGGGTGGCCGCGAGGCCGGGCGCAAGTTTATCGAGGCGTTGGACGTGTTCTCCCATTTGGCCAATCTGGGCGACGCGAAATCACTTGTGTTGCATCCGGCCACCACGACACATCAGCAGATGGACGCCGATGCCCTTGCCGCGGCGGGCATCTCCGAAGATCTCGTGCGCATCTCTGTGGGTTTGGAGGATCCACAGGACCTGATCGATGATCTCAACAGGGCACTGCGCGTCTCACAGCGATAAATCAGGATCGAGGGTTCGGATCGTGGAAGTACAAGTTGACGGGAAACGCGCGTTTGCGACCACTGGCGGGCGTCCGTTCGATCCGGCGCGGTCCACCGCGATTTTGATACACGGCGCAGGCATGGATCATACGGTCTGGGTACTGCAGACGCGGTACATTGCCTACCATGGACGCAATGTTCTGGCAGTTGACCTGCCCGGGCACGGTCGCTCTGAAGGGCCCGCGCTAACCTCAATCGAAGAAATGGCGGATTGGGTGGGCCGGTTCCTGGAAGCGATGGATATCGAAGATGCGGCAGTGGTCGGGCACAGCATGGGGTCGCTCGTGGCCATTGAGTTGTCGGCCCGACTGCCCGATACCATCAGTTCGACTGTTCTTTTGTCGACGGCGATGCCGATGGTGGTGAGCGACGATCTGTTGGCCGCTGCCAAGGCCAATGATCACGAAGCCATCGACATGATTACTATCTGGGGACACGGACGGGGCGCCCAGCTTGGTGGTCACAAGGCTCCTGGGTTGTGGATGACCGGCGGCGCAGAACGATTGCTCGAACAAGCCGCTGAAAGTGTCCTATTCACGGATCTCAACGCCTGCAACACCTATCAAAACGGCTTGGAAGTGGCCTCGCGCATTCGCTGCCCGGTTCTCCTGATGGTGGGGAACGAGGATCGGATGACACCACCACGAGCGGCACGAGCCCTGGCTGATGCGATTCCGGACTGCACTACGGAGATCATCGGGGGGTGCGGTCACATGATGATGATCGAGAAGCCTGATCAGGTGCTCGATCACATACGGGACGCCTTCTGAATGGGATACCGGCCCTGCAACGCTGCGTGCTGCAGGGCCGGAACACAGACCACCGTGAAGGAGCTATCCCTTCTTGATTGAGACTTTCTTGACCTGATCCCTCGCAGCCTCGGATTTGGGCACCGTCACCGTCAGTACTCCCTTATCAAAGACCGCTGTGACTTTTTCGATGTCAACTTCCTTTGGGAGGGCGAAGCTACGGTGAAACGAGCCATAGGCGCGTTCGCTGACGTGAACGTCGGATTTTTTCTCTTCGTGCTCGAATTTCTTCTCGCCCTTCAAGGTCAGAGTGCCTTCCGATAGCGTCAGCTCGATCTCTTTCTCTTCAAGACCAGGTAGTTCCGCCCTGATCTCATAGGAATTTTCAGTCTCGCCGATATCGACCTTTGGGTGGAACGCGCTGGGTGAGAGGTCTCCCCCGCGAATGGGTTCAAGATCGAAGCCTCGCCACATTCCGTCGAATAGCCTGTTGATTTCGCTCTGAAGGTCGGTGAATGGGCGATATTCCATTCCGCGCTGACGCCGCGGAGTAAGTGCGTTTCTCGTGAGCATGGTTGCATTCCTCTTCGGTTCGTGAACGGCCGGCGGCCGATTCATCCGTTAATCTCGGGTTGGCTGCATTGCTGGACTCCGCCAGCAGTGCAGCGATTACAGTGCTTGCTAAGCGGCTGCTTTACCTTCGAGGACCCGGCCGGCCTCGCCCGAAGCGATCTTGATGGTTCGAGGCTTTGCCTCTTCTGGCAGTTCTCGAGCGAGATCTACATGCAGAAGTCCGTTCTCGATCCTTGCGCCGGTCACGTTGACGTAATCCGCAAGTTCGAAGTTACGCTCAAACGCGCGACGAGCGATGCCCCGGTGAAGGTAGGTGGCATCCTTTGTCTTGTCGTCCGTAGCGCCTTTGATAACGAGGGAGTTCTGATTCTGGGTCACCGAAAGTTCCGATTCAGAAAACCCTGCAACAGCCATTGTGATTCGGTAGCCGTTGTCACCCGTCCTTTCAATGTCGTACGGGGGGTATGCGGGAGTATTGTCGTTGAGTCTGTTGGCCGATTCGAAGATGCGGTTGAAGCGGTCGAAGCCAACGGTAGAACGCAATAGTGGCGTGAGGTCGTAGGTACGCATAGTTCCATCCTCCTGGGAAGCAATGGATTGTATTGCCCGCCAATCGTGGCCGGGCGGCTCAGCCCCGAACCCATTATCTGGCATCCGGGATCACACTTCATTTAGTCATGATTGAGCTCGATTCAAGACCTCTTGAGACATGGATATATCTCAAGTAAGGCGTTGCAATATGGTGATTATTCAGAGTTGCGCGCAAAAAAATAGCGCACCTGCATGGTGCGCTATGGCCGGCCGGCCCGGGCTAATGTCTTTACGATTTCAGGCCGAAACCGCTGAAGCGCTTGTTGAACTTGGCGACTTGCCCACCAGTGTCCACCAGGCGTCCAGCGCCACCGGTCCAGGCGGGATGTGACTTGGGGTCGATATCAAGGGTCAATGTGTCGCCCTCACTTCCCCAGGTCGAGCGTGTTTCGAACGACGTCCCGTCGGTCATGACAACATTGATCGTGTGATAGTCGGGATGAATATCTTTTTTCATCGCCTGGCTCCCGAGAAAGTTCGCCTGCAGTCAGGCGCCGGGTTATATCGCACAGAGATGCTCGGCCGCAAGCTGAATCCGGTCAGACACCACCCTTTCGGGGACACGGGAACATTGCGTGGGAGCATGGCTGATATTAGGGTCTGCCCCGCTGAAGGCATGCAGACATACTCGGTTTAGATTGGCGGCAAGGCGCACAGTTCCCAAGTGAGCAGGAAACCGATTCTCGATGAGAGGCCGAAGGGCAACAGCATTCGCGTGCTCGCCCATATCTTTGAATTCCTCTCCCCCTACCGTGTACGCGTCATTGCGGCGCTCGTTTCGCTTGTCGTGGCTGCGGGCGCAGTGTTGGCCATCGGCCAAGCGCTTCGGCGGGTTGTCGATTTCGGTTTCAGTGCCGACAGCGCCGTATTGGATCAGTACTTTCTGGCTCTCCTGGGAATCGTGGCACTGCTCGCCGTGGCAACCTATGGACGGTATTACTGCGTTTCGTCTCTGGGCGAGCGTGTGGTTGCAGACATTCGACGCCGGGTCTACGAACATATAATCGGCCTCAGTCCTGAATTTTATGAGACGACTCGTACAGGCGAGGTTCTCTCACGGCTGACGACGGATACAACACTCATTCAATCGGTAGTTGGATCGAGCGCGTCCGTCGCCTTGCGCAATGTTTTGATCTTCAT
The DNA here is from genome assembly GCA_002348365.1 of Alphaproteobacteria bacterium UBA2966. Taxonomy (GTDB): domain Bacteria; phylum Pseudomonadota; class Alphaproteobacteria; order UBA2966; family UBA2966; genus UBA2966. The sequence continues at coordinate 123,228 of DEBC01000130.1, forward strand.
CGGGGGGTCAGCATTGCTCATTGTCAGCAGCCCGAAGTTGACGGGTTTGGTGTTCTTCATCGTACTTCTCGTGGTGCTGCCAATCATTTTCTTCGGTCGCCGCGTTCGACGGCTGTCCAGGGAGAGCCAGGACAGGGTCGCTGATGTCGGCGCCTTTGCCGGGGAATCCCTTGATGCGGTGAGGACGGTACAGGCATTCGGTCGCGAAGGAGCGAACCGACGGCGATTCGGCGACGTGGTTGAAAGCGCCTATCGCACGGCCGTCCGGCAGATTAAGTCCCGGGCGATGCTTACGGGGATCGTCATCTTGTTCGTTTTCGGGGCAGTCGACATCGTGTTGTGGATCGGCGCCCGTGATGTCATCGCCGGTGTGATGACGGGAGGCCAGCTGGCCGCATTCGTGTTTTACGCGGTCATGGTGGCGGGCTCTGTCGGCTCTCTATCCGAGGTTTATGGCGACCTTCAACGAGCCGCTGGCGCGACCGAACGCCTCATGGAGTTGCTGGCTACGAGATCCAGTATCGCGGCGCCAACGTCGCCGGTCGACATGCCGAAACCGCCCCGCGGTGCCATTCACTTTGAGAATGTGACGTTTTGCTATCCAACCCGCCCCGACGTGAAGGCGTTGAATTCCTTCAGCCTCTCCGTGGTTCCGGGCGAGCGCATTGCTCTTGTCGGACCATCGGGCGCAGGCAAGACCACCGTGTTTCAGCTTCTACTGCGCTTTTACGACCCAGTGTCCGGTCGAGTATTGCTTGATGACGTTGATCTGCGGGATGCGTGTCCAGAGGATGTGCGCGGCAGGATTGGTTTGGTACCGCAGGATCCGGTGATATTTGCCGAGGATGTGTGGGCCAATATTCGGTACGGGAAGCCGAAAGCGACGGAAGATGACGTCCGCGCGGCCGCCACCGCGGCGGCCGCGGCCGAATTTGTCGAGCGGCTGCCGGACGGCTTCGGCACATATCTGGGCGAACGCGGTGCCCAGCTCTCAGGTGGGCAGCGCCAGCGGATTTCGATTGCCCGGGCCATTCTCCGGAATCCCACGATATTGCTGCTCGATGAGGCTACAAGTGCCCTTGATGCAGAGAACGAGCGCATGGTCCAGCAGGCACTTGAAACTCTGATGGAAGGGCGTACAACGATCGTGATCGCTCATCGCTTGGCGACGGTTCTGAAAGCGGATCGCATTATCGTCATGGACGCGGGGAATGTGGTTGCAACGGGTACGCATGCGGAATTGATGGCACAAGACGGGCTCTACGCCCGACTGGCCGAACTGCAATTCGACATGCCTCGGAACACCGTGGTTGCGGCCCAGTGATCTCGGCGATGGCGGTGCAATTCGAGACGATCCCAGACTATCCAGATTGCGTGAGGCTGTTCTACCGAATCTAAGCTAACGCTCGGTCAGCTTTAGCTCTATCCGACGGTTGCGGCGATGTCCGATCTCGTCGGCTCGGGAGTCCAGAGGTTGGAACTCACCAAATCCCGTCGCGGCCAGCCGATTTGCCGACACGCCTTGTTCAATGAGAAATTTGACGACGGAAACGGCGCGGGCCGTTGACAATTCCCAGTTGGAAGGAAAGCGTGCCGTCGAGATTGGAACGACATCTGTGTGGCCGTCTACCCGCAGCACCCAGGGCAACTCGGGTGGAATGGATCGGGCAATTTCAAGCAGGGCGGTTGCGAGTTGTGCCAGCTGGCTCTGGCCGCCCGGACCGATTTCAGCAGAGGCCGAGGCAAATAACACTTCCGATTGGAAAACGAAGCGGTCTCCAACTACCCGGATATCCCGCCTGTTTCCCAGAACCTCTCGCAGGCGCCCAAAGAACTCAGAGCGGTACTTCGAGAGTTCCTCAACCTTCTGAGCGAGAGCGACATTGAGCCGTTTCCCGAGATCAGCGATGACGGCTTTTTGCTCCTCGTCTTTGGCTTCGGCTGCCTCCAAGGCGGCATTGAGGCGGGCCAGTTGCTGGCGGACGGCGCTAAGCTGCTGATTCAAGAAAGCGACCTGTGCCTGCGCCGCTGCCGAAATGTCTTTCTCCTTACTCAGCGAGTCCCTGCTCTCGCTATAGAGACGTTGCAGTTCCGACAAACGCAGTTCGCGATCTTCGATCTCCTTTTGAGCAAGCAGGGTCCGTTCCCGCTCGTCTGCGAGCCGGGCTTCGAGTTCTTTGCTCTCGTCACGAAGCTTCGCCGCAAGCGATTCGGATTCTTCCAGAGATCTTGCCAGTGAGCCGACTTCAGACTCCAGCTCATCACGGACTGAGGTCAGGGCCGCAATGTCGCGCTTGAGTCGTTCGATTTCACCAAGTTGTGCCTCGATGGTCTCGCGATCAGTTGCGACTGTTTGCTGGGCCGCTGCAAGTTTGGCCTCGGTGTCTTCGAGGTTCAGGGCCAGTTGATCTCTTTCGCTTGTGGACTCCTGCAGTGATGCCGACAACTGGGTGATGTTGAGGCGCAATTCATCGTTCGACTGGCGTTCCAGTGCGAGGAGTTCAGCAATTTCCGTAAGTTGTCTATTGAGTCGTTCGAGTGCTTCATCTCGTCCGGATAGCGCCTGGCTGAGGAAGAAATGGGTGATCATAAATACGGCGAGGACGAATATGATGACCAGCAAGAGAGTTGCCAGCGCATCGACAAAACCCGGCCAGATGTGGTCGCCACGCCGCGCTCTTCCTCGACCGACGATGGCTGGCATCGAGCTGTCCCTTTGCCGCTAGTTCGAGTCTCTGCCGAGCGCTGCCATCGTCCGGGCGAGCAGCTTTATCTCGCTGCGGAATTCCTGAATGAGGTGTTCCCGCGCCGGACCCGACTCCTCCAGGAAGCGCTTTACATAGACGTCCAGATTGCGCAGATGGGTGCGACTCGCTTCATCGAGTGAAACGGACGACTCGGCTGACGTGGCTTCGGCGAGGCGTTCAAGAACAGGCTTCATCTCCATTTGGCTTTCGGCAAGCTTGATCATCAGATCCTGCTCAGACCTCATCTGATCAGTAAGTGTGGCCAGCTTGTCGGATAGCGACAGCAGTGTGGTATTCGCGGTGGCACTACTTTCCGCGCTCCGCGCTATCGTACGCTGCAGATTGTCTAAACTTTCAGCCGTCTGTTCGAGCAACGCGCTGACATACGCCGGAACCGATTGCTCTCCATCGCCCACGCCCAAGCCTGAAGAGAGGCGCGTGATGCTGGAGAGCCACTCTTCCAGTTCGTTATAGAAGCGATTCTGCGCCTGCCCGGCCTGCAGCTCGAGAAAGCCGAGGACCAGTGAGCCGGCGAGTCCGAACAACGAGGAGGAGAAGGCGGTTCCCATGCCGACGAGCGGCGCTTCCAATCCCGATTTGAGCGATCCAAACAGCCCGGCCGGATCATCGACTTCGATTGTGAGATCGCGGATCGTCTGACCGACTGCAGTGACAGTTTGAAGAAGGCCCCAAAATGTGCCGAGAAGGCCGAGGAAGATAAGCAGCCCGATCAGGTAGCGAGCCATCTCCCGCGATTCGTCCAGTCGTGACGCAATGCCATCCAGGAGCGAGCGCATCGATAATGTGGATAGCCAGCGATGGCTGGGCTGTTCGCTGAGCATCGTTGCCATGGGCGCAAGGAGTGTCGGTAGACGATGCACGGCCATCCCTGCTTCCCGGTGACGGAAACGCTCCGCCCATTCGACTTCAGGACCCAAAATTTGGACCTGCCGGAACACATAGACGATGCCGAATAGCAGGACACCCAGGATGAGACCATTTAGGCCTGGATTTGCCATGAACGTGCGCTGCAACTGCTCGGCCAGCAGAGCGGCCACAGCGATGACGACCAATACAAACAGCACCATCCGCACCAGAAAACTCTGGGGCCGTGTCATGCGGATGTTGGCGCCCACGTCTGCGCGCGAACGCTTTTCGTCCGTTGCGGTACTTTCGTTTTGCGATTCAGCTGTGGTCACTGCGTCAGCAGTACAATATCCACGCGCTCTGGCGGTCCGCTATCCTCGGCCCGGCCCAACGCGCGTACGTCTATGCGCGTGCTCCGAATCCCCTGCTCGATAAGGAAAGAACGCACAGCCAAGGCCCGGGACAGCGACAGCCTTCTGGAGGAACTCAGGGTTTCGCCGGTCCCGCCCGCGTACGCCTTCAGCTGAAGTCGGCCGTCGCTCTCTGCCATGGTTGCGGCCAAGGATCCGAGGCTGCGCTCTGCATCAGGCGTGAGTCGCGTGGTTGCTCCGAGAAAGTCCACTCGCATGATCTGTCCGCCGTCCCGTGGCAGGGAGACGCGAGGGAGCGAGGCGATTTGCCGCTCGCGACTCGCCGGCGTCGTTGATGGTGCCGGTTGCGTTCTCGCTGCAGCCGTCTGCGCAGGCTGAGTGCGAGGTTGTGTGACCTGGACGGGCGGAGTCTTCGGCGGTGGCGGCGGTGCTTTCACGGGCGGTGGTGCCGATTTCGCGACCGGCGGTGGCGGCGGCGGTGTTTTCACAGGTGGCGGTGCCGATTTCGCGACTGGCGGCGGTGGTGGCGCTTTTGCGACTGGAGGCGGTTGCGTCTGTGTTACAGGCGGAGGTGGCGGGGCCTTTACCGGCGGCGGTGGAGCTGTTCTTGACGGCACGGTCCTTGTGGCGATCTGACGGGGTGCCGCGGTTGTGGAAGGTCGGGGAATCGGCGGTTTGGTCTCGCGAGCCGCCGCGCGCACCGGAGCCTTCGGTGCTGCCGGCTTTTCGACGGTGCCCTGGATAACCTTCGGAGCCGGCGCTGCTGGCATCGCTCGTGTCGCTTGCTGTGGTGCGCGCAGCCGGCTCGGGGTCGAAGGACGTTGAAGCGACAATCGCGGCGTGATTGTTCCGGTCTGGCTCGTGCGTGCCACACCTGGAGCTCGCAAATGCACGACGTCCACCGAACGTTCACCAGGCATGCGAAGTCTTCGGGCCGATCCCGGAAACAGGTCGTCCTGCTGATCCAGCGCGTCGAGGTTTACTTCGACTGCCGGACGGCCACTTCCGCCGATAACAACGGTCGATTGTGCTCCGCTCTCCGATGCCAGTACGAAAGACAGCAGGACTGAAGCGACAAGACCTGCCCGCAACCCAAATTTTGTGCTTTGGGCATTTCGCTCCTGAGGCACGCAAAACGTCATAACCCGATTCGACTCCATAAGGTGTTTTGCGGCCATCCCCCTCGCCCGTCGTGCGGTGTCGCACAATAGCTCAGGGGTCATAACGCGACAACAGGTTAGCCACTCGTGTGTGGCTTGCAGAAACTGTATTTGGTAGCCAGTCAATCCTGCACTCTGATCCTAATGGTTATTCTGCCGCATATGTCGCGCTTCTAAGCGTCTTCGCAATTCCATCGTAGAGCCTGTCGTTGGCTCCAATGATGCTGCCATTGTTCAAGAAATCATCCCCGCCATCGATTTCTCCAACAAATCCGCCGGCTTCCCGAATCAATATGATGCCTGCGGCAACATCCCAGGGATGTAGGCCTTTTTCCCAGAATCCGTCGAATCGGCCAGCGGCCACGTACGCAAGGTCGAGGGCGGCCGATCCGAGATGCCGAATTCCGGCCGTCAGCGGGGTGAGGGCGTCGAGTTCCCTAGACAATCCGGAATGGTTTTGACGTCGCTGCGGTGGCAGGCCTGTTGCGACCACCGCATTTTCCAGCCGATCACGTGAGGACACACGCAGTCGGCTGTGGTTGAGATAAGCGCCTGCCCCCTTTTCCGCCCAAAACATTTCGTCGCGCAGCGGATCGTAGGTGACGCCGGCAAATATCTCGCCATCTCGCTCCAACGCTATGGTCAAACAGAAATGCGGGATGCCGTGAAGAAAATTGAGTGTGCCGTCCAGAGGGTGGACAATCCATCGATTGGAGGAATCGGCGCCCTCAATTGCACCCGATTCTTCGAACAGAGCTCCATATCGGGGACGCGCCGACATCAATTCCTTGATGAGAATCTGCTCCGAGCGCTTGTCGGCGGCAGAGACGAAATCTGCCGGTCCCTTTTTGGATACCTGGAGTTGTTCGACTTCTCCGAAATCGTGCACCAACGCGCGTGCCGCCTTGCGGGCGGCTCCGGTCATGACATTGATCAGCGCAGATCGGAGTGCCATGTGTAGCGTCCAGCAATTAATGACAAGTGCTAACCTTCAGCCCGTTTTGCGTAACTTCCATCAGCCGTATTCACGACGACATGGTCGTTCACATCTATGAAGGGGGGGACCATCGTGCGCACACCGTTCTGCAGAATCGCTGGCTTGTATGACGCGGCCGCCGTCTGACCCCGCACGGTGGGCTCCGTTTCGGTCACCGCCATCGTCACCGTTTCCGGCAGTTCGATGCGAATGGGAGTGCCCTCATAACTCTCAATCATGACCATCATTCCATCTTGAAGAAACACGGCGGCCTCACCAACCAGATCCGTGGAAAGCTGGGTTTGGTCGTAGGTTTCCGTGTCCATGAAGGTGAGCATGTCGTCATCACCGTAGAGGTATTGATGCTCCTTCTGATCGAGACGCACCCGCTCAACCGACTCCGATGAACGGAATCGTTCGTTGAGTTTTGACCCGTTCATTAAGTTCTTGAGCTCGACTTGGAGGTAAGCCCCCCCTTTGCCGGGTTGGGTGTGTTGGATCTTAACGGCGGCCCAAAGTTCGCCATTGTGCTCGATCACCATTCCCGGCCGGATCGCATTGCCGTTGATTCTCATGGTCTTCGCTTCGTGGTTGTGTGGGGGTTCCAGCCATATTGCTCTGGCGGCGCGGAACCTACCAGCTTGATTGAACCCATTCAATTGAGCCGATGATCATCGGGAGTCGCCGGAATTCCTGATCTCCAATGCCTGCGCAATGGCTTCATTGAATTCTGCCACCCCGGTTTTCGGGCCATCCTTGTGATCCCACACCGCGGACACAACCGCCAGAAAGTTTGCACCTGCACGGACAAGCGGCGAACAATTCGTGGGGGTGATGCCCCCGATCGCCACGCTCGGCACCAACAGGACTTCGCTGACCCATTCGAGAATTTCTGTGGTCGCCCGTGTTTCTGGCGCTTTGGTGCGGGTCTCGAAGAAAGCGCCGAAAGCCACGTAGTCCGCACCGCTCTCCGCCGCTGTGATCGCGAGATGCCGGGAGTTGTGACATGTCACGCCGATGATTCTGTCGGGTCCAAGCGCGCTTCGGGCCTCCTCGTAGTTTGCGTCTTTCTGTCCGATGTGAACGCCATCAGCGTCGCTGGCCTTCGCCAGGTCGGGGCGATCGTTGATGAGCAGTGGTACTTCGTACTGGTGACAAATGGGTGCCAGCTGTTCAGCTGCTCGAAGGACGCTGTCATCTTCGCTGTCCTTGAGCCGAAGTTGAAGGCAACCCACATCTCCACCATCCAACGCGGCCTTGAGGTCTTCGCTGAACTGTCCGACATCGATATGGGATGGCGTGATGAGGTAGAGACGGCATCTGTTGTTCGTCATCATGGCGACTAATATCCTTTGCTCATTTCACGAAGAGTCATGAGTAAGTTCGGTGCGGCGGGACTGGCCACTCACGTGGTTGACGCCGCCTCGGCTGGTTGCCTATGCTATATGCGAAGGTCATCAGATAAGCCACTTTAATAAAATAACAAATTGTCTGTTGACGGGCCGCCCGATGGGGTGGGGAGGCGATGGATATGACTGACGAAGTGTTGGCAACCGAGCGTTTGGAACGATCGGTAGAGCGTCTTGAAAAGGCGGTGGCAGATCGTATCACTGCCGCTGAAACGGCAGTTGCCGAGCGCATTTCAGCGCTCGAAACGGAATTGAGCAGCCTCAAGACCCAACTCCAATCATTGACGGCGGAAAAGGATGCCCTGGCCAGCGCATTCGATAATGCCAACGTCGAGTATCGGGTCCTGGAGAATGTGACGGATACGGTCCGGGATCGGTTGGACGGAACAATTGGTCGGCTCCGTGAAGTGTTGAGTGCATGAGATGGCTCAGGTCGAGGTCACAGTCAACGGTCGGGAATACCTTGTCGCGTGCGAGGACGGCGAAGAAGAACATCTGCTCGAATTGGCCGATTACCTAAATCGCAGCGTGACGGAACTTGTGCAATCGATTGGCCAGGTGGGAGAAGCCCGCTTGATGCTGATGGCTGGCCTGCTAATCGCCGACGAGTTGTTCGACTCCCGGAACTCGATCACCAAACTGGAGTCTGATGTGACCAGCACGAAATCGGCTGGAGACAAGGCTGCGGGAGAGGTCGTCGATGCAGCCAATACGGTTATCGATCGTATGGCTTCGCGGTTAGACAACATTGCTGAACGGCTGCAGAGCGCCTAATTTGTGTTCAAGGCGGGTTCTGCCCTGCGCGTCAAAGGTATCGTCCCTGGGGTCAAATCGATCTCTCGGGAGCTGTCTCTGCTGGGATCGAGGTCCTGGTACGCGGCGCCCACCTGCACATGCAGGCCACAGAGGATCGCTCCGTTGACGGCAGTGGCGGTCCCGCCGACCGTGTTTGTCCCTCCGTTCGGAACACGCAATTCTCCAAAATCGTAAACCGCACATTGCGATTGATCGGCCGATTCGCTCATGGATGAAATCACTGCGAAAGCGTCCCTCCGCGAGGTCGCGCGCAAGACACGCCGGCAAGCGGCGTTGCGGGCAGCGGCAAATGCGCCTGAACTTGCCGCCATACAGTTCATGGAGTCTATCAACGTCCCGCGGTCTTGCGTGGTTTCCGGATACTGGCCCATTCAAGATGAGTTGGATCCATTGCCGCTGATGGCGCGACTACAGGAAAGTGGGTGCACATGCGCACTCCCTGTCGTGACCGGTCGGCAGAAGCCGCTCAAATTCCATTCGTGGAGCTCTGGGGATACCTTGGTGGACGGTCCCTCCGGTACCAAAGAACCAGAGTCCAGTGCACCCGAGGTCGTTCCGGAGATACTGGTTGTGCCGTTGCTCGCATTTGATGCCCGTGGTTACAGGCTCGGTTACGGTGGCGGTTTCTACGATCGTACCCTTCGGACGTTGCGTCGGCAGACCCAACGTTGCAGGGCCATTGGCTTCGCCTTCGCCGATCAGAAGGTTCAAGAGGTCCCAGTTGGTGAAACCGATGAGCCGCTGGACTGGATTGTCAGCGAGACTTACGCAAGGGCATTTTCATGAAGCTTCTGTTTTTCGGTGACGTCGTTGGGCGGTCGGGGCGCGAGGTGGTGGTCTCGCACACGCCACAACTTCGGAAAGATCTAAACATCGATTTCGTGATCGCCAATGGTGAGAATGCGGCCGGGGGTTTTGGCATCACCAAGAAGATTTGCGGCGAGTTTTTCGATGCCGGTGTCGATGTCATCACGCTCGGCAATCACGCGTGGGACCAAAGAGAAGTCTTCACCTTTATCGACAATGAAGATCGTCTCTTGCGGCCTTGCAACTACCCCTCGGGGACACCCGGCCGTGGTGTCGGCATATATGAAGTATCGGGTGACCGGCGAGTCATGGTCATCCAAGTGATGGGGCGGGTGTTCATGGATCCATTGGATGACCCGTTCGCGCGAATCGAAGAAGAACTGGCCCCCGTCCAACTCGGACGGGAAGTCGATGCCATCGTTGTCGACCTACATGGTGAAGCGACGAGCGAGAAAAATGCACTCGGCTACTTTGTCGATGGGCGGGCTTCGATGGCTGTCGGGACCCACTCCCACGTCCCGACTGCGGACGCACGTATTCTCCCGGGCGGAACGGCCTACCAAACCGACCTGGGAATGTGTGGGGACTATGATTCAATCATCGGCATGGAGAAGGAAGAGCCGCTCAATAGATTTGTGAGGAAAATACCGGGCGGTCGGTTTACGCCTGCGCTGGGCAGCGCCACACTTTGCGGCGTGTTGGTGGAAACCGATGACGGCGGCGGATTTGCCACAGCGATCCAGCCGATCCGCATTGGCGGGCATCTCTCGCCCGCCTACCCGAATTCCTAGGCACAGCGCTCTCTCATACCTGACGATCAGGTGGCGGCGGTCAAAAATCCGCCACAATGCTCGCTGATATTCGCGGTCATGGCTGATTTCAGTGCCGGCGGCCAGCGTCTTCCGTCGGCGCATTGCTGCTCCCAACCACAATATCTGGTATAACGTCGCATCCCGTAGACAAGATACTGAAAACTGAGCGATGGCTGGCCATTCACAATTCAAGAACATCATGTATCGCAAGGGCGCCCAGGACGCCAAGCGGTCCAAACTGTTCTCGAAACTTGCTCGCGAAATTCAAGTCGCCGCACGCACCGGCATACCTGACCCGGAAATGAATGCACGGCTCAGGGCCGCGATCGCGGCGGCACGTGCAGCCAACATGCCCAAGGACAACATCGAGCGTGCCGTCAAGCGCGGGTCCGCTGATGAAGACGGCGCGAATTACGAGGAAGTTCGCTATGAAGGATACGGTCCGGCAGGAGTAGCCGTGATCGTTGAAGCCTTGACCGACAATCGCAACCGCACGGCGGCCGAGGTCCGGTCAGCATTCACCAAATTCGGTGGTTCTCTTGGGGAGACCGGCAGTGTCTCGTTCATGTTCGAACGCGTCGGATCGATCAACTACCTGCCCGAGGTTGCCTCAGAAGACGAGATGCTGGAGGCCGCAATCGAAGCCGGTGCCGGTGAATGTGAGACGACCGAGGATGGTCACGAGATCAATTGTGATCCGGATGAGCTGAATGAGGTGCGGGACGCTTTGGAACAGCAGTTTGGTGCGTCGCAGAACGCCGGTCTGACGTGGAAGCCCCAAAACACAATTCCCGTCGACGAGCAGCAAGCAAATTCGTTGATCAAGCTCCTCGAGTTGCTTGAAGACAGTGACGATGTTCAGCGGGTCTCTGCCAATTTTGACATCCCCAAGGATGTCCTCGACCAACTGGGTGCGTGAATTGGATCGAATTTCCATCGGGACGGGCGGATGAGAATCGTTGGCATCGATCCAGGTTTGCGCTGGACGGGATGGGGGGTGATCGACGTCGACGGCAACCGATTGCAGCATGTCGCCAACGGTGCTGTGGCTTCAGCGGCAGATGACGAGTTTGCCCAGCGCCTGCGCCAGTTGTTCGACGGCATTGCCGAAATTCTTGAGCGGTATCGGCCTGCGGAAGCAGCGGTGGAAGAGACCTTCGTGAACAGAAATCCCGTGTCCACGCTAAAGCTTGGTCAGGCCCGCGGGGTGGTGTTGTTGGCACCGGCGTTGAAGGGTCTGACCGTGGCCGAATATCCAGCGAACCTGGTGAAAAAATCGGTGGTCGGAGCAGGGCACGCTGCGAAACAGCAAATTCACCTGATGGTGAGAACGCTGTTGGGTGGGAGCGATGTCGACAGTAGCGATGCAGCTGATGCACTCGCTGTGGCGATCTGCCATGCCCATCATCGCTCGACACGGCAACAATGGGGGCCTGCGCACGACCGGAAACCTCGTCGCAACCGCGCCAAAACTCGGTCTGCATCGGTCGTATCAGGAGGCTCTTTGCCATGATTGCTTGGCTGCACGGCGTTCTCCGCTCAACTGATGAGGATCATGTTGTTCTGGATGTCGCTGGCGTTGGCTATCTGGTGTTTTGCTCAGGCCGGACCATGAATGCCATGCCGCGGATCGGCGATCCCGTGACATTGGAAATCGAGACTCATGTCCGCGAAGACCATATTCATCTCTATGGCTTCACGGAGGCGAGCGAGCGTGACTGGTTCCGACTCCTCCAAACGGTTCAGGGGATCGGTGCACGAGTGGCTCTGGGAATGCTTTCTGTCCTGTCTCCGGCGGACCTCTTTCGGTCCATTGCGGCGCAGGACCACACCCCCCTCACGCAAGCACCGGGCGTCGGACCGAAACTCGCACGCCGCGTGGTTGCGGAACTGAAGGACAAGGTTCCGCAATTGACGGTCGCCGCAGGCGTGGAAGACGCCATTTTGGTTCCTAACAGTGAAACGGGATCGGATGCCGGTGACGCGGTGTCAGCGTTGGTCAATCTTGGATATGGACGTGCGGAAGCCTTCGGTGCGGTTGCCAATGTCGCGTCGGCCTTGGGCAAGGATGCGTCACTCGAGATCCTCATTAAGGAAGGTCTCAAGGAGCTCGGTCGATGACCGATGAACGTGTCATCACTGCGGACTTTGGTTCCGAGGACGCCGTCGAGACGAGCCTGAGGCCCAAGGTTCTCGAGGAATTTATCGGCCAGAAATCCCTGCGAGAGAATCTTCGCGTGTTCATTGACGCCGCACGGAGCCGAAGTGAAGCGCTGGATCACGTCCTTTTTGTCGGCCCACCCGGACTGGGGAAGACCACGTTGGCTCAGATCATCGCGAGAGAGCTTGGTGTCGGTTTTCGAGCGACCTCAGGCCCGGTGGTCGCACGTGCCGGTGACCTGGCTGCCATTCTCACAAACCTTGAGCCTCGAGACGTCTTGTTCATTGACGAGATTCACCGGCTCAGTCCGTCTGTTGAGGAAATCCTTTATCCAGCCATGGAAGATTTTCATCTCGATCTCATTATCGGAGAAGGGCCCGCAGCGCGATCCGTCCGAATCGACATGCCTCCGTTTACGTTGATTGGCGCCACCACGCGATCCGGGCTGCTAACGACGCCTCTCCGGGATCGTTTCGGAATTCACTCCCGCCTCGGTTTCTATACGCTCGAAGAATTGCAGGAGATCGTCGAGCGTGGCGCACGCGTTCTTGACGTGTCAGTGACTGCGCAAGGAGCGTCCGAGATCGCGAAGCGCTCTCGAGGCACCCCGCGCGTCGCCGGAAGACTGCTGCGTCGAGTGAGGGATTTTGCCACTGTGGAGGGAATAGATTCTATCGACGAGGTGGCGGCGGATGGAGCTCTCGGCCGGCTCGATGTCGACTCGAAAGGCTTGGACGCACTCGACCGAAGATATCTTTCGCTCATCGCCGATCATTTCGGCGGCGGACCCGTTGGTGCCGATACACTGGCCGCTGCATTGGGGGAACCGCGTGACACCATTGAAGAGATCATCGAACCGTTCTTGATTCAGCAAGGCCTGGCACAGAGAACATCGCGCGGCCGCATGCTGACCGCGTCCGGGTTTGAGCATATGGGTTTACCGGCTCCTCAGCAGTTTTCCGCGCAGCTGGAACTCGTGGCGGAAGAAGAGCCAGGCCATGACTGAGAACAGTCCAACCAGTGGGTGGTTTCAAGGCGCCGTTCACGTCCTTCCTCTCAGGGTTTATTGGGAGGACACGGATGGGACCGGCGTTGTCTACTATGCCAACTATCTCAGATATGCGGAGCGCGCTCGTACAGACATGCTCCGGCTTGCTGGTATCGAGCAAGGGGCCCTCCTGGCAGACGGTAGCCTCATGTTTGCGGTGCGGCACTGTGAGGTGGACTATTTTTCTCCCGCCCGTCTCGATGATGAACTCGAGGTGCACACGCGGCTCACCCAGGTTCGTGGCGCGTCACTTCATGCAGAGCAGATTGTTCGGCGCGACGGTGCTGATCTGGTCCGAGCCTGCGTAAAGGTTGCTTGCCTGGACCCCGCGGGAAGGCCGATGCGCCTGCCAGCCTCTCTGAAAGATTCGCTCGCCGCGTTGCCGCGGCCGGAGCAAATTCCAACCAATTCGGGAAACGCGACGAAGTAAACATGGAAAATCAAGTTGTAGATGCGGCAATCCTGGCGGGATCCGTGGGTGCCGCTGATCTCTCGTTGATCGGGCTGTTCTTTCGGGCGGACGCCGTCGTCAAGGCGGTGCTTCTATTGCTCATCCTCGCCTCATTTTGGTGTTGGGCGATCATCGTCGAAAAGATCCTGAGGCTGCGCCGGTTGATCGTTCAGGCAGACGATTTTGAGGAGTCGTTCTGGTCCGGAGGATCGCTCGAAGACCTCTACGACCGAATGGGCGCCCGCCCCGACCATCCCATGGCGTTCTTGTTTGCGGCAGCCATGCGGGAATGGCGCCGCAGCATGGCGGGCAGTGCCGGCAGTGAGCAAACCCTGCATGCCGGCCTCCAGGAGCGGATCGGCCAGGTCATGCAGCTGACGATGAACAGGGAAGTCGAGAACCTCGAACGATACCTTGGCTTCCTGGCCACCGTGGGGAGCACCGCACCATTTATCGGCTTGTTCGGCACGGTCTGGGGGATCATGAACAGCTTTCAGGCAATCGCGTTGACAAAGAACACCAGTTTGGCAGTCGTGGCGCCGGGGATCGCGGAGGCTCTTTTCGCGACTGCCCTTGGACTGGTCGCGGCGATACCCGCCGTCGTCGCCTACAACAAATTCTCCACCGATATCGTGCGCTATGCCAACCGCCTGGAGAGCTTCGCCGGGGAGTTTTCGGCCATTCTTTCCCGCCAACTCGAAGAGCGGAGCCAGGACAGCTAATGGCGGTCGTCATTCAAAACCGACGCGGGCCGAGGCTCCGGGCTGGCCGGGATTTCAAGATCATGAGCGAGATCAACGTCACGCCATTTGTGGACGTGATGCTGGTGTTGCTTGTCGTCTTCATGGTGACGGCTCCCTTATTGACGGTTGGGGTCCAGATTGATCTGCCCAAAACCAAGGCGGGCGTCGTCCAGGGGCAGGATGAGCCCCTGGCCGTCAGCATCGATGGTCAAGGCCGGCTGTTTCTCCAGGAGACGGAAATCGACCTGGAAAACCTCGTGCCGAGATTGATCGCAATTTCGGGAAACAAGCCGGACATCCGCATATTCGTGAGAGGCGATCAAAGCATTTCTTACGGCAGGGTCATGGAGGTGATGGGGACCATAAATCAGGCAGGGTTCTCGCGAGTTGCGCTCATCACCGCGACGTTCGACGCCAAGGGAGCGCGGAAGCGGTAACCGGCCGTGCGCAGTGGAATTGCCATATCCGCCGTCATTCACATGACCGCGTTGTGGGTCAGTTTCGTGGGTGTGCCCGAGTGGCTGCGCTCCGAAACCGAAATCATCGAGCAGCCCGTTATCGTTGAATTGGTGACCATCGCGGAGGAAACGCGGGCTGCAAGGCCGAAATCAGAACCGGAGAAAGCGGACAAACCGCCTCCCAGTCCCCGGCAAAAACCGGAGCCGCCGCCCTTGGCAGAGGCGCCGCCACCCGTTCCGGCAGAACCGGAACAGGAGGTAGCCGTCATCGTTCCGGACATCAAGACGGCACCCGAACCGAAGAAGAAACCGGTCACGAAACCAAAGCGGAAACCGAAGCCATCAAAAAGAGTCGTCAAGCGGCCTGTCGAGGCGGCGAAAGAGACCAAGGAAAAGAAGTATAAGTTCGACCCAGATCAAATCGCTGCGCTGATTGACAAAACGCCGCGCAAGGAGGCACCGCGGGAATCCGTCGAGGCGCTACAAGTGCGGCCGAAAATTACCTCGCGAACAGCGCAACCGCTCGATGGGCAACCGTTGACATTGTCGGAAGTAGATGCTCTCAGAGCCCAGATTGAACGTTGCTGGATCGTCCAGGCTGGTGCGCGATATGCCGAGGACCTCGTTGTGACCATTCGGGTATATCTCAACCCGGACGGTTCATTGCGACGGGAACCACAGATCGTTGACGAGGACCGGCTGGCAGCGGATCCCTTCTTCCGTGCAGCAGCGGAGAGCGCGATTCGAGCTGTGTTGAAATGCGAGCCATTCAAAATGCCGGTTGCGAAGTATCATCGTTGGCGAGAAATCGAATTGACATTCGATCCCAGAAAAATGCTCGGTTGATCGGTATGGGCATCCGAGGATTATTCAAGTATTCGACCGTCGTGGTGATGGCGCTGGCAGCGTACAGTGCCGCAACGCCGGCGCTCGCCGTCCTCAAGATCGACATCACGCAAGGCGTGGTGGACCCGCTTCCCATTGCGATCAGCGAGTTCCACGCGGAAAACGAAGGCGCACGCGAGTCGGCACGTGCTATCGCGGATGTCGTCACCCGAAATCTTGAGCGGTCCGGCCTGTTCAGGCCGATCGACCGGCGGGCCTTCATCCAGACGCCGGCTGCCATGCGAGTCCAGCCCCGATTCCCGGATTGGCGGGCGATCAACGCGCAGGCCCTCGTGACAGGAACGACGACCATGTTGGAGGACGGTCGTCTGCGGGTCGAATTCAGGTTGTGGGATGTGTTCGCGAGTCAACAGATGACAGGCTTGGCGTATTTCACCGCACCTCCAAACTGGCGTCGAATCGCGCACTTGATCAGCGACGCCATTTATCAGCGATTGACGGGAGAGGCCGGCTATTTCGACACACGGATCGTCTATGTCGCGGAAACCGGACCCCAGACCCAACGTATCAAGCGATTGGCCATCATGGATCAGGATGGCGCGCACAACCGCTACCTGACAGATGGTGGCCATCTGGTTTTGACACCAAGATTCTCCCCGACCTCCCAGGAAATTACCTATTTGTCTTACCTCCAGGGCACGCCGCGGGTGTTCATCTACAACATCGATACCGGCCAGCAGGAAGTATTGGGTGATTTTCCCGGCATGACCTTCGCGCCTCGGTTTTCACCCGACGGCAACAAGGTGATCATGAGTTTTATCCGGGGTGACAATTCAGACATCTACACGATGGATCTCCGCACCCGAAGGATCGCTCGGTTGACCCGGCATTCATCGATTGACACGTCACCTTCATACGCACCGGATGGCTCTCGGATCACCTTCAACTCGGACCGAGGCGGAAGCCAGCAGCTTTATGTGATGGATGCTGACGGCGGCAACGTTCACCGCATCAGCTTCGGCCGCGGTCGATACGCGACGCCAGTCTGGTCGCCGCGTGGTGATCTCATTGCCTTCACAAAGTTTACCCAGGGAAGGTTCTTTATCGGCGTGATGCGGCCAGACGGAAGCGGCGAGCGGCTTCTGACCGAAAGCTTTCTCGATGAGGGTCCCACGTGGGCTCCGAATGGGCGCGTGTTGATGTTTTTCCGCCAGCGCCGGACACGAGAAGACGGGTCGGGCGGCGAAACGACACTCTTTTCGGTCGATTTAACAGGTCATAACGAGCGGCAGATCGTCACACCGACTCAGGCTTCCGACCCTGCTTGGTCGCCGTTGAGTTCGCCGCCCCCCTTGATTCGGTAAAAGTGCGCGATTATATTCGCCGCTGGAGCCATAAGAATTCCAGGGATTTACAGAATACTGGAATCTTTAAGAGGGGGCCAAGTGCGGTTGCCGTAAATGATTGTACGGAGACCGTGAATTTCTTATGTCTACTATGGTCTCCGCGCGTCGGGGTACATCGTAAAGGAGTTTTCGATGCGTCTTAAGGCATTAACGGCAGTTGCCGCACTCTTGCTCATTTCGGCCTGCGCAACGGCACCAGAAGAAAGTGGCGACGCTTCTGGTTCGGGTGGGGCGGCGACGTCGTCCAGCTCACAAACAACTCAAACTGCTCGGGCCAGCACCGGGACGACGCAAGAGACGATGAAGTCCGATGCGCCCGAACCAGGTTCTTATGCTGAGCTTGTGGCAAATGTCGGCGATCGCGTATTCTTCGATTTTGACAAGTTCGACCTGAAGGCTCAGGCTCGGGAAACGCTTGACAGGCAGGCAGCCTGGTTGAAGCAGTACCCCAGCGTCACCGTGAGGGTTGAAGGTCATTGCGACGAGCGGGGCACGCGGGAATACAATCTCGCTCTAGGCCAGCGTCGCGCAGCCGCGGTACGCGATTATCTGGTTGCTCTCGGAATTTCGGCGTCCCGGGTGGATGTCATCAGCTACGGCAAGGAACGGCCGGAAGTCGTGGGATCGAACAAGGCCGCCTGGGCCCAGAACCGGCGTGGTGTGACGACGATCAATTAGTTTCAGATACCTTACAAAAATTTGCAAAGCCGCCCGCGGGAAAGTCCGCCGGGCGGCTTTCTTATTCTTTCGGGTCTGACGCGGAATGGATCACACGAACTGCGGTTGTACAGATCGACTTAATTTGGACAGAATCGAATGTTCCTATGGTCTGGGGCGCCAACAGACGAACGATTCTTTTGCCGCCGGTTGATATGGATTGAGCTGAGCCGCAATGAACTTTTCTGTTTCTGATAGAGCCTTCGCAAGATCACGACTGGCCGTCTGCGTCTTGGCCTGCATGCTTTTACCCGTTGCGGCCATGGCGCAAAGCCGTGACACATCCGCATTGGTTGATGCAGTGGAGCGGCTTCGCCAGGACCTGGCAGACCTTCAGCGTTACGTTTATCGCGGGGAAGCCCCTCCGGCGCCCACGCCTCTCACGACACGACCTACAAGCGTTGGGAGTGAAGAACGTCGGGCAGTGGACACGCTCGTGCGAGTGAGCGCAATGGAAGGCGAACTTCGTGACCTGACGGGCGCCATAGAAGAGATCAGGCACCGGGTGGATACTGCGGGACGCCGTCTCGACAAATTGGTTGAAGACGTTGACTTTCGATTGGCCGCGATCGAGCGCTCGCTGTCAGAGATGATGGAGATGGCGAGCAGGCAGACGGCGAGTCCGCCACCTGAAGCCGGTGCGCCAGCCGCGGATTCGAATATCCCTGTAACGGCATCTGAGATTCCCGGCAGGTCCGATGAACCGGGTGTGCTGGGAACCATTCCAGTGGGCAAGGTGCCGCAAGGTGGCGCGCCGATCCAGACTGCGGCTGTCGAACCGCAGGAACCGAAGTCCCTGCTGCCGGAGGGAACACCCAAGGAACGATATGACTACGCCCTTGGGTTGCTGCGCGAGGGATTGCTCCGTCCACAGCAACTCGCGCACGCCGAACAGGCATTTGAGGAATTCTTGACGTCACATGCCGACCACAACCTGGCACAGAACGCGCGATACTGGTTGGGCGAATCATTCTACGTCCGAGAGGATTACAATCAGGCGGCGTCCGTATTTGTCGAGGGCTATCAGTCGTCACCCGGCGGTGCCAAGGCTCCTGACAACCTGCTCAAGCTTGGCATGTCATTGTCCCGGCTCAGTCGTGGAGACGAGGCGTGCGCAACATTCCAGGAGCTCAACGAAAAGTTCCCCGAAATGTCAGGCAGTATTAAGGCTCGAGCGCAGAAGGAGTGGCAAAAGGCGGGTTGCGAGTAGATTGGTCGCGATTGCCATGACACGGCTCGATGATACACCTCTCAATGCGCGGGAGTTTGAGCAGCTAGTGACCTTGGCGGGCGCAGTGAAATTTCCACTGCGTGTCGCAGTGGCGACCTCTGGTGGCGCGGACAGCATGGCGTTGTGCCTGCTGACTCATCGATGGGTCGAGAACCACGGCGGCAAATGCTATGGGCTCATCGTTGACCATGGTCTGCGACCTGGTTCAGACGAGGAGGCCACCCTGGTTGCCGATTGGTTGGCTTTCTGTGGGATCGAAGCACACATCCTGGACTGGAAGGGTCCAAAACCAACACGCGGCGTTCAGGCGGCAGCCCGGGAAGCGCGTTATGCGCTCATCCAATCGTGGTGCGTCGAACACGATGTGAGCGATGTGCTGCTGGCCCACCATCGCGATGATCAGGCCGAGACATTCCTCATGCGTCTGGGACGAAAGAGCGGTGTCGACGGGCTTGCGGCCATGGCGGCTGTTTCGCAACGGGACAGTATTCGGCTGGTACGGCCATTCCTTCAGGTCCCCAAGGCACGGCTGATCTCGACATTGAAGCACCTGGGCCAACCTTGGATTGAAGACCCAGCGAATCATGATCCTGCATATGTGAGGTCGAAACTTCGGGAAGCCATGCCGTCGCTTGCCGATATCGGTATCAACGCCGAGGGACTCGCTTTGACGACCCGCCGCATGGCGCGCGCGAGAGCGGCCCTCGACCACTATGCGACTGAGTTGATCCACTCTGCCGTGGAATGTCATGCGTCCGGATATTGCTGGATTGATCGCGACTCCCTCGTATCCGCCCCTGAAGAGATCGGTTTGCGGGCGTTGTCCCGTGTCATCGGCGCGGTCGGAGCGGGCACGACCGCTCCACGCTACGAACGTGTGGAGCGACTGTTCGGGGATATCAGACAAAATCGATCTGGAAAGGGACGGACTCTGGCGGGCTGCCGAATTATCGAGAAGGGCGTACGTATACTGGTATGCCGAGAGGTTCGGGGGATTGGTGACCGGGTGACACTCAAGCCCGGTGAGAACCGCCGGTGGGACGAACGGTTTGACGTGAGCCTGCGGGGCCCGTTCACCGGTCAATCAACTGAGGTCTGTGAAGTTCGGCGTTTGGGCGCAGAGGGGTGGCGGACAGTTGCCGCCCAGCTCGAAAAACCTTTGAACACTGAAGACGAAATCGTGCCTGCAGCGGTCCGGGCAACGTTGCCGGCCTTGTGGGATCAGGCGGGGCCGGTCGGTGTGCCACACCTTAATTTTCGCCGAGACGGCACTAAATTGGAGCTTGATGTGCGCTTCACGCCACGTTGGCCGCTGGAATTTACGCCGTTTTCAGTTGTCTCAGTAGATACTCCCCCTATTTAATAGAGAGAAATCAGGGAGATTGGGCCAGAATGGCGTTAATGCCGGTAGGCCAGTCTGTTGTGGGACCGTGTCCGCGTTTTGATAGGATTGCTGTCGCAGGGCTCGAATTCAGCCCTTGAGCGAGGAAATTGGGTGAATAATTTCGGTAAGAACTTGGCGTTATGGGTCATCATTGGCCTGCTGGTTATCGCGCTCTTCAATTTATTTCAGGGGCCCTCGAGTCAGGGTCCGGTAACGAATCTGCCGTTCTCCCACTTCCTGGCCGAAGTGGATGCAGGACAGGTTTCGAGCGTCACGATTCGCGGCAACGCGATCACCGGCAACTATGGCGACGGCCGTACTTTCAGTACGTACGCACCTAACGATCCAACTTTGGTGCAACGCTTGGCCCAACGTGAGGTGGAGATCAATGCGGCGCCCGCCGAAGACAATGTGCCGTCCTTGCTCGGTGTCCTGGTCTCCTGGTTCCCCATGCTGTTGCTCATCGGCGTGTGGATATTCTTCATGCGCCAAATGCAATCGGGCGGAGGCAAGGCGATGGGCTTCGGCAAATCGAAAGCACGCTTGCTGACCGAGCGTCAGGGTCGTGTCACCTTCGACGATGTCGCCGGAATCGATGAAGCGAAGGAGGAATTGGAGGAGGTCGTCGAGTACCTCAAGGATCCGCACAAATTCCAACGGCTGGGCGGAAAGATCCCCAAAGGCGCGCTTCTGGTCGGACCGCCGGGAACCGGCAAAACCCTGTTGGCACGAGCCATTGCCGGAGAGGCCAACGTGCCCTTCTTCACGATCTCCGGCTCGGATTTCGTCGAGATGTTCGTGGGTGTGGGCGCGAGCCGGGTGCGGGACATGTTTGAACAGGGCAAGAAGAACGCGCCCTGCATCATTTTTATAGACGAGATCGATGCCGTAGGCCGGCACAGGGGCGCAGGTCTCGGTGGTGGCAACGACGAGCGCGAACAGACCCTGAATCAGCTGCTTGTCGAGATGGACGGTTTTGAAGCCAACGAAGGCGTCATTCTTGTCGCTGCGACCAACCGGCCGGATGTGCTGGATCCGGCTTTGCTCAGACCGGGTCGATTCGATCGACAGGTCGTCGTGCCCAATCCGGACATCCTGGGTCGCGAACAGATTCTCAAGGTGCACATGCTTAAGGTGCCCCTCTCACCAGATGTTGATCCCCGCATCATCGCTCGTGGGACACCGGGCTTCTCGGGTGCTGATCTTGCCAATCTCGTGAACGAGGCCGCCTTGCTGGCCGCGCGCAAGAACAAGCGCGTGGTGGGAATGGAGGAGTTCGAGTCCGCCAAAGACAAGGTCATGATGGGCACCGAACGGCGTTCCATGGTCATGTCCGACGAAGAAAAGGAACTGACGGCGTACCACGAGGCTGGTCATACGCTCGTGTCGCTGTTCGTGCCCGGCAATGACCCCGTTCACAAAGTGACGATCATTCCCCGCGGTCGGGCACTCGGTGTGACCATGAACCTGCCCGAGCGCGATCGATACAGTTTCAAGGTGCGGGAGCTCACCGCCAAACTTGCCATGATGTTCGGCGGTCGGGTTGCCGAGGAGCTGGTGTACGGTCTCGAGAATGTGACCACCGGCGCGGGCAACGATATACAGCAAGCTACGAACATGGCGCGCAAGATGGTTACCGAATGGGGCATGAGTAACAAACTGGGTCCGCTTCGGTACGAGGCCAATGATGAGGAGATTTTCCTCGGTCACTCGGTGACGCAGCACAAGAATGTGTCAGAAGCGACTGCCCAGATGATCGATGAGGAAATACGTCGATTGATCGAAGAGGCTGAATTGCTGGCGCACAAAGTGCTGGACGAGCACATTGACGAACTCCACAAGTTGGCCAAGGCGTTGCTGGAATACGAGACCTTGTCCGGTGACGAGGTCCAGGATGTGCTCAAAGGACAACCGATTCACCGCCCAGACGAGTCCTCCGAGCCACCCGAGGACAAGGCACCGGCATCCACCGTTCCGTCGTCAGGTAAGTTCAAGGACCGCGGCGGTACCGGCGACATGGAGCCCGAGCCACAGCCGGGTTCCTAGGGCAACACCCGATTGTGGGAACGGTAGTCGGTGCCGGCATCCCCACGCCTACCTGAAGATCTGACGCCCCAGGCGCGGCTGTATGTCCGCCCGCATCCGGTTGTTCCAGACCCTGCGGTAGAACACGGCCTCGATGGCATGGGCTGCCGGTCACTGGCGGGCGGTTCGCATGCCTTTGCAGGCTGCGAAGTCCTGGTGCGCGATGGTGACCGCATCATGTCATATGACGTCAGCTTCCGAGAACTGGATGCCTGGAAGGATGCTCTCGTACCCCCACAACGTCTAACCGTCGACAGCCAACTTCAACGCATGTCGAGCGCGCGCCCCCCTCTTGCAGGACTCCATTGGGACCGTCCCATTCTCATGGGAGTCATCAACATGACCCCTGACAGCTTCTATTCGGGGAGTCAGGCCCCTTCCGTGTCGGCTGCGCGGGATGCTGCCCTGGCAATGGTTGAGGCCGGTGCGGATATTGTCGATGTGGGTGGGGAGTCAACGCGCCCGGGTGGCGCGGAGCCGGTGAGCGTCGAGGAGGAGTTGTCCCGCGTGATTCCCCTGGTTGAAGCACTGGCGCGGCTTCCAGTGCCAGTCTCCCTGGATACACGTCACGCTGAAGTCATGTTGCAGGGAGTTGGAGCAGGTGCGGCCGTTATCAACGACATCAACGCATTAAATGGCGAGGGTTGTCTGGAAGTTGCTGCGAAAACTGGTGTACCAGTGATCTTGATGCACTGTCCCGCAGATTTTGCCGCGATGCACAAGCCCACAAGCTACGATCATGTCGCTCTGGAGGTATTCGACTGGTTGGAGCAACGCCTCGAAGCGTGTGAGGCGGCCGGCATACGGCGGGAAAGCTTGATCGTTGATCCGGGTATCGGATTCGTGAAACAGGCGCCTCAGAGCGCCGCTGCGCTGGCGAGGGTGTCGCTCTTGCACAGTTTGGGATGTCCGGTGCTGGTTGGTGCCTCCCGCAAGAGCTTCATCGGACGCTTGGCCGGCGGTGATACGGCTGACGATCGGTTGCCCGGATCGCTGGCTGCGGCACTCTGGGCAGCGGGGCAAGGTGTACAAATCCTTCGTGTTCACGATGTTGCCGAAACGCGGCAGGCCATCGCGCTGCAGTCCGCGATAGAAAGTGGGTTAACTGAGGTGTACTGAGCATTTCTCTGTACAATGGCACGTCAGGCGGACTAGAAAGCTAGCCGATCGCTATGCGCTGAGCCTAGGTCCAAGGAGGATCGCAGCGTATCCGGGGAACACCCAAGATCGAACGAGAGTCAGCGCATGCCGCCGAAGTATTTTGGAACTGATGGAATTCGCGGCGCCGCCAACGAATGGCCGATGACGGCCGACGTCGCACTGGCCGTGGGGATGGCTGCGGGCAGTCAGTTCATACGCGGTGACCATCGACATCGCGTGGTGATCGGCAAGGATACGAGATTATCGGGCTATATGATCGAGCCCGCTCTCACGGCGGGTTTCGTCGCTGTGGGGATGGATGTCACTCTGGTCGGGCCGATGCCCACGCCGGCCGTCGCCATGCTGACGCGTTCGCTGAGGGCGGACCTCGGGGTCGTGATATCCGCTTCGCACAATCAATATCAGGACAACGGTATCAAGCTGTTCGGTCCAGACGGCTACAAACTGTCTGATGATGTCGAGAGCGAGATTGAGGCTCGTTTGGCGGCCGGTGGGGAAATCGATCTCGCGCGGTCGGCCAACCTGGGGCGTGCCAATCGTTTGGACGATGTTGAAGGCAGGTACATCGAATTCGCCAAGAACACGTTCCCCAAGGATCGCACCTTGGATGGCGTAAAAGTGGTTGTCGATTGCGCCAATGGTGCTGCCTACAGCGTCGCGCCGACGGTGTTGTGGGAACTCGGCGCAACGGTTATTCCCGTGGGTGTCACGCCCGATGGGACAAACATCAACGACGGTTGCGGTTCGACATTGCCCGCTGCCATGTGCAGCCAGGTCGTCGCGCATGGTGCTGATCTCGGTCTGGCACTGGACGGTGACGCAGACCGCGTCGTCCTTGCCGACGAGAGTGGAGATCTCCTCGACGGAGACCAGTTGATGGCGTTGGTCGCGACTCACTGGCAACAGGCCGAGCAACTGGCAAGCGACACGATTGTGGCCACTGTTATGTCGAACCTGGGGTTGGAAAAGTATTTGGCGGGGCAGGGGCTCAAACTCGAACGCACCTCGGTCGGCGATCGCTATGTCGTTGAGTATATGCGAGAGCACCGTCACAACGTGGGTGGGGAGCAATCGGGTCACATCATTCTGAGTGACTTCAATACCACTGGAGACGGATTGATCGCCGCGCTGCAGGCACTCGCAGTCTTTGTCGAGACCGGGAAACCGGTAAGTGAAACGGGACGACTGTTTACGCCGTTTCCCCAAGTGCTCCGTAACGTGACCGTGAATGGCGGCCAGCCGCTCGAAGATGCCATGGTCCGGCAGGCCGTCGACGAGGGTCGGGCGCGATTGGGATCGGCTGGGCGCGTTGTCGTTCGCGCGTCGGGGACGGAACCGCTCATCCGTGTCATGGCCGAAGGCGAAGATGACAAATTGGTCGACGAAATCGTAGAGGACATTGTTTCGGCTGTGGCTCAGGCGTCGAATTGAGTGGTGTGGAGGTATTATGGAAGGTCGCGTTCTTATTGTTGCCGGTTCGGATTCAGGTGGAGGTGCCGGCCTGCAGGCGGATGTCAAAACGGTCACCGCTTTGGGAGGATACGCTGCCACGGCGGTTACTGCGCTGACGTCGCAGAATACGGTTGGCGTCCAGGCGATCCACGACGTCCCGGCGGCATTCGTCACCAGCCAGATGGAAAGTATTGCCGACGACATAGGGGCGGACTGCATCAAAACGGGAATGCTGCATACGCGTGAAATCATCGACGCCGTCGTGGATTTTTATGAGAGCAGGGCCTCGCACATACCATTGGTCGTCGATCCTGTAATGTTTGCCAAGGACGGGACCGAGCTTCTTCAGCAGGATACCAGCCAGACCTTGAAGGCCCGCCTGATACTCAGAGCGGCCTTGCTGACTCCCAATGTTCCGGAAGCCATTGCCCTGACAGGCCTGCCGATCACCTCATTCGATGAAATGGAGCATGTAGCGACGATGCTGCTGACACTTGGTCCCAAGGCCGTGCTGCTTAAAGGCGGCCATCTCGAAGGCAACGTGGTGCGCGATATCCTGGTTACCGAGCAGGATATCGAGTTCTTTGATTCACCCAGGATTGAAACTCGTCACACGCACGGCACGGGTTGCACCCTGGCGTCGGCGGTCGCGGTGGGTATCGCACAGGGATTAACCGTGCGGGATGCCACGGTGCGCGCGCGGGAGTATTTGCGCAAGGCGATTGAAACCGCACCTGGGTTCGGAGCCGGTCACGGCCCGTTGAATCATGCGCACACAGTCGTGCTGGATCCTGAATCGGAAACCCAGCGGCCCCGGCGGGCAGCGCGACGCGAGTAGTCGGGCTAACTCACGTGGACGGATGTGATTGATGCCCTTGAGCTCGGCAGGAGGAACAGCGACGGCCCCCCGCATTTCCATTCGAAGTGCCCAGAGCCAGGACGACATCGCCCTGACCAGGGCGCTGTTCATCGAATACGCGGAATCGTTGGATTTCAGCTTGTGCTTTCAGGGTTTCGATACCGAGATGGCAGAATTTCCAGAATCCTATTTGCCTCCGGACGGATGTCTGCTCATTGCCTCCCTGGATAGAGAAGCAGCGGGCGCGGTGGGTCTGAGGACGTTGCACGATGGGGGCAGTGACCGGGCCTGCGAGATGAAGAGACTGTACGTCAAACCCGCCTGTCGGGGTTATGGAGTTGGTGAGTTATTTGTCCACAGAGTGATTGGAGAGGCAGGCGCGCGCGGCTATGGCTGTATACGTCTTGATACCTTGCCGAGCATGACGTCGGCGCGCCAGATTTACGGGGCATTCGGATTTGTGCCGATCGGCAACTACAACAATAGCCCGATGGACGGTATCGAACACTTCGAGCTCGACCTGTCTCAGGCGCAGGCCCGCTATTCAATGGACTAGGACCCGCAGGTCCATAATCGAAAGAGGCAAGGGATGGCACATCGGATCGCGGTGATCGCTGGAGATGGCATCGGCCAAGAGGTCATGCCCGAAGGAATCAGGGCGATGGAGGCTGCAGGCAGGCAATTCGGGATCGATTTCGTGTGGAACGAACTCGACTGGAGTTGCGAGAAGTACACCAAGACCGGAGCCATGATGCCTGACGACTGGCAGGAAATACTGTCGGGTTTCGATGCCATTTACCTCGGCGCTGTGGGGTATCCCGGCGTTCCGGATCACGTTTCGCTTTGGGGTCTGCTCATACCGATTCGGCGCGCCTTTCAGCAGTACGCCAATGTGCGGCCCGTACGTTTGTTCGAAGGCATCACGCCTCCGGTGCGAGATCGTTCCCCCGGCGACATCGATTTCGTCGTCGTCCGTGAAAATGTCGAAGGCGAATACTCTGAGATCGGAGGCCGCCTGTATCCAGGAACCGATCAAGAACTGGTCGTCCAGGAAACGGTATTCACCCGGGCAGGTGTCGATCGGATCATGCGTTATGCGTTCGAATTGGCACGTACGCGCTCCCGTAAACACGTCACATCGGCGACGAAGTCAAATGGCATCATCCACACGATGCCCTACTGGGACGAACGGTTTGAAGCCATAAAGACCGAGTATTCGGACGTCACAACCGATCAGTTCCACATAGACATCCTGACCGCGCATTTCGTTCAACATCCGGATTGGTTCGACGTCGTCGTGGGCAGCAATCTCTTCGGTGACATTCTGTCCGATCTGGGGCCGGCAGTTGTTGGCGGGATCGGTATTGCCCCCAGCGCCAATCTCAACCCCGATGGAGACATGCCTTCGATGTTCGAGCCGGTACACGGTTCCGCGCCAGACATTGCTGGACAGAACGTCGCGAACCCCATCGGTCAGATCTGGTCAGGCGCGATGATGCTGCAGCACCTCGGCCACCCGACGGCCGCGGCCGCGGTTGAAACGGCGATCGAGACCGTTTTGGCCGAAGGCAAAGCGGTAACACGCGATCTCGGCGGATCGGCGACCACGGAGGAAGCCGGCAAAGCGATTGCCGAATCCATTGAGTGAGTTTTGATGGAACTATGCCGTATCCGAGGGACCGGCTGGCTTCATCCGATCTGGGCAACAGCCTTGGTAAATCGCTCTACTTCCTCCTCCGAGTTGTAGTAATACACGCTCGTGCGGACTACAGCGGTGATCGCCCTTTCCTGCATGTCCAGCAGTGTTGAACTTGTGGAGGAAGTGGAAACGTTGATGGAGCCACCCTGCGGTTGCAGCTTGATCTCATCTGCGTCGATATCGGTTTTCGTGAACGAGACGATACCGCATTTTCAACCCCGAGGTCGTGAACCTGTACGCCGGCGACGTCCGACAGTCTGGCGCGCAAGTCTTCAGCCAGCATCTGAACGCGCGTAAATCGCTTCGAGACCCCACTCTAGGGCATATTCGATCGCGGCACAGAGGCCAGCTTTTCCCACCACGAAACTTTCCCAGTTCTCGAACTGTCGTGCGTCGGGACGTATCTCGTAGGAGTCCGGCCCTGTCCACTCCGCGGCGTGGAGATCGATGAACGGCGGTTCAAGGCGGCCGATCAGCAGGGGATGGACATACAGAAATCCAGTGCCCCGAGGGCCGCGCAGATACTTCTGCCCCGTCCCCGTCAGGATGTCGCAGCCAATTTGGTCGACGTCTAAGGGCATCTGACCGACCGATTGGCAGGCATCCAGAAGAAACGGGATACGCGCCTCGCGCGCAATCTTTCCAATTTCTAAGCAGGATTCACCAAGCCGCCATTCGTCGGCACGTGGGTGATGGCAATCAGCTTGACCTTCTCGTCGATCATCTCTGCCATTCGGGGCACTGATATCTGGCCGCTTTCGTCATAGGGTACGACATCGATGACGGCGCCGGTTCGCTGAGCGATCTGCAGGTAGGCCAGATAGTTTGACGCGTACTCTGCCTTGGCCGTGAGTATCCGATCGCTGGCCTGAAAGTCGAACCCGTAGAAGGCCATATCCCAGGCCCGCGTTGCATTCTCAACGATCGCGACATCCTGCGGCTGGCAATTTATAAGTTGGGCGATAGCCTCATAAACACGGTTTATGGCGTCCTCCGCGCGTTCTGCAGCTTCATACCCTCCGATGGTCTCTTCAAGTTCGAGATGCCGTATCACCGCTTCGACCACACGCTCGGGCATCAGGGCGGCGCCTGCATTGTTGAAGTGAAGCACGTTGGCGCACCCAGGCGTCTCACGACGCGCGCGGACGACGTCAATTTCTCCGTTCGTCTCTTGGGCGAATACCTTTGCGGGATCGGCACCATGATCCCCGGTTATCGTCATAGTGCGGCCTCCAATACATCGAATAGCCGGTCCACATCTTGAGTGTCGTTATAGAGATGCGGAGTGACGCGCATGGATGTACCTCGCACACTGACATAAACACCGGCCTCCGACAGTCGTTCCACCAGGTTTCCGGGCATCCCTTCCGGGAATCGAATGCCCAGAAAGTGACTCGCACGCAGGTGTTCGGGTTGGCTGGTGAGTCCCAGTGATTGTGCACGAGAGGCGATCTCATTGGTCATGGCGCCCAATGTCGACGCGATCTCGTCGACACCCCAACCCGCAATGAGCTCGAGAGAAGCCCGGGCGGCGGGTATTAGGGCGAAATTCGATCTCTCGCCGACATCGTATCGTCGGGCGCCAGGCTGGAATGTGTCGCGATAATTGACCAGGTCCGCAAAGCCTTGTGAGCCCTCCCTCCCGATCCATGTCTGCTCCAGCGGCCGCCCGTCGTGGTGCTTGGGTGCAACGTATACGAAGCCCAGGCTGTAGGGACCTAGCAACCATTTGTAACTGGCGGAAATCAAGAAATCGGGTTGCACCATGGTGATATCGAGCTCAAGCGCACCGAGTGATTGTGTGGCGTCGATGACGAGCGCAGCACGATGCTCTCGGCAGGCACTTGCGATCCGTTCCAGATCGATGAGACCTCCGTCGGTCCAATGGCAATGCGGGATGGCGACGACTGCAGTGGTGGAATCCAGGGTGTTGATAATGGCGGTCGTCCAGTCCCCATCGGATGGTCGGGGTACAGTAATGAGCGACCCTTCATTATCCGCACTGAGTTGGCGCCACGGATACAGGTTCGAGGGAAACTGCTCTTCAAGCACCAGAATGGATTGGCCAGGTTCGAAGGCGACGTTCGCCGCGGCGATACCAACGCCGTAACTCGCGGACGGAATAATGGCGACTTCGTCTGGTGTTGCGCCGATCAGATTGGCGAACAGACCACGCACGATCTCCGACTCCGAAAAGAAATCCTCAGCTGCAATCGTCCAGGGCATGGACTTGCGAGCCAATCCGGCCTGCCCGGCGTCCCGCGTGGCATTGGGAATCGGCGAGATATAGGCGCAATTCAGATAGGCCACATCGCGGGGAATGTCGAACAGGTGCCGTTGGCAGGGGATCATCTTCGCACTTCGGCTGCTGGCCATGAAAGCGGGCGACACCAAGCCATGTCAGCATGATGGATGTCAATAATGTCTCTCGGTGTTGGATTTGTAGGGCCCACGCATTGACTTTCGGGTGGCGGACGACTATCTCCGCGGCGGGCCACAACCTCCCAACGGGTTGCAGCTCTTCTGGAAGGAAGAGGTTATGAAACCAAATACGCGTCCGCGTCGGCCCCAGTTTTCATCGGGGCCATGCGTAAAGCGGCCGGGTTGGACGCCGGCTGTTCTCAACGAAGCCGTTCTGGGGCGGTCACACCGCTCTTCCGAAGGCAAGGCCAGACTCCAACAGGTCATCGACAAGACCCGGCAGGTCCTGCGCGTGCCCGACAGTCATCGTATCGGCATTGTTCCAGCGTCGAACACAGGGGCGGTCGAGATGGCCTTGTGGTCAACGTTAGGTTGCCGAGGCGTTGACGTCCTGGCTTGGGAGAACTTCGGACAGGAATGGGTCAAGGACATTTTCGGGCAGCTCCCCCTTGATGACGTCCGGGTTATCGAGGCGGATTACGGTGAACTGCCCAATCTTGGATCCGTGGACAGCGATCGAGATGTCGTATTCGTCTGGAACGGAACCACGTCCGGAGTCGTTGTCCCACATGGTGATTGGATCTCTGACACTCGAACAGGGATCACGATCTGTGACGCCACTTCAGCTGCTTTTGCCATGCCGTTGCCATGGGACAAGCTCGATGTGGTCACCTTTTCCTGGCAAAAAGTACTGGGTGGCGAGGCGGCGCACGGGATGCTCGTTCTTGGCCCGCGTGCGGTGGAAAGGGTCGAGTCTTACTCACCGCCCTGGCCGCTCCCCAAGATATTTCGCATTTCGAAGAACGGAGCCATCAACGAGGGAATTTTTTGTGGCGAGACCATCAATACACCGTCGATGCTCTGCGTTGAGGATATCCTGGACGCCTTGGATTGGGCGGAGTCAGCAGGCGGCCTCGATGGATTGATCGCACGCACGCAGGAAAACTGTTCGGTCATCGCCGGCTGGGTTGAAGCGACGGAATGGGTTGAATATCTGGCGTCGGCGCCAGAGTCCCGCTCCACGACGTCGGTGTGCCTGAGTTTCGCCGAGCCTTGGTTTGCAGATCTTCCATCAGAGGACATGGCCAGCGTTCCCAAAAAGATGGCGGCATTGCTGGCGGATGAGACCGTGGCCTTCGACATCGCCAATTACCGCGATGCACCGCCCGGTTTGAGAATCTGGGCGGGCGCCACCGTGGAACGGGAAGATCTCGTGGCGTTGATGCCCTGGCTTGATTGGGCGTACGCCCGAACGAAGTCGGCGATGTCGACGGGTGCCTGAAACTCTGGATATGGATACCGAGCAATGGTGAAGGTTCTGATTTCCGATCGCATGAGTCCACGGGCGGTCTCGATATTTCATGATCGGGGAATTGAAGTTGACGAGCGGTACGATCTCGATCCCGCCGAGCTGTCGGCAGCGATATCGGAATACGACGGTGTTGCCGTCCGTTCGTCAACCAAGCTGATGGCGGATATTCTCGCGAAGAGCGATCGCCTCAAGGTGATCGGAAGAGCCGGCATTGGTGTTGACAATATTGACGTCCCCGCAGCGACCGCAAAGGGCGTCGTGGTCATGAACGCACCCTTCGGCAACTCGATCACAACCGCCGAACACGCCATCGCCATGATGCTGGCGCTGGCCCGTCACATACCCCAAGCCGACCATTCGACTCAGGGAGGAAAATGGGAGAAGTCCCGTTTTCTCGGAGTGGAGGTTGCGGGAAAGATCCTTGGGGTCGTGGGGTGCGGGAATGTGGGGGCAATTGTCGCCGATCGCGCGCAAGGATTGAAAATGAAAGTCCTGGCGTACGATCCCTATCTCTCCGCCGAACGCGCCATAGAGATCGGTGTGGAGAAATCAGAATTGGAAGATCTCCTCGCCAGGGCGGATTTCGTATCGCTCCATGCTCCGCTGACCGATGCCACGCGGGGGGTGATCGATGCACGGGCGCTCACCAAAATGAAGTCAGGGGCAAGGTTGATCAATTGCGCCCGTGGGGGATTGGTTGTCGAGGAAGCGTTAAGAGAAGCGCTGGAGAGTGGACATCTGGCTGGTGCTGCCCTGGATGTGTTCGCTGAGGAGCCGGCGCGTAACAGTGCATTGTTTGGGTTGGAGAACATGATTGCCACACCTCACCTCGGTGCTTCGACTGCGGAAGCACAGGAAAATGTGGCTGCCCAGATCGCCGAGCAGATGTCTGACTATCTGCTGGTAGGTGCCGTGAGCAATGCGCTGAACATGCCTGCGGTTTCCGCGGAAGATGCGCCCAAGCTACGGCCATACATGGCGCTTGCCAGCCAGTTGGGCCGATTGGTGGGGCAGATTGTCGAATCGGGATTGCGGACGGTCACCATCGAGTTTTCGGGCGCTGTGACCGCATTGAACACGCGGCCCCTCACGTCTATTGCTTTGGAAGGGCTCCTGGCCCAGCAACTGGATTCGGTCAATATGGTCAATGCCCCGGTGATTGCCCGCGAACGCAACATTGTCGTCCGCGAGGTCACGACCGAGATCGCCAGCAACTATCAGACGTTGCTTCGACTGATCGTCGAAACAGATGTCGGGATCCACGATGTTTCCGGCACGTTGTTTTCGGATCAAAACCCTCGTGTCGTGGAGATCGACGGTATCAAGGTTGAGGCCGAACTGGGACGGCACATGATTTACCTCAGCAATGAGGACAAACCTGGGATCATCGGCAGTCTCGGCACGACATTGGGCAACGCCGGCGTGAACATCGCGACGTTCCATTTGGGTCGGGCAAATCTCGGCGGAGATGCAATGGCCCTGATCCAGGTGGATGACGCTATCGAAGAAGGCGTGCTCTCCCGTCTGCGGAATTTATCCCACGTCAAACAGGTCAGGGCCCTTCACTTTGAGTGAGTACATGAATTTGCACCAAGACAATGTGGCGCCGTAATGAGATTTCCGCGTTACACTCCGCAGCGCCATGAATGACACCCAACCAAGATCATTGTTGCCGAACGGTTTGCGCGACGCTCTGCCTCCCGAGGCTGGCGCGGAAGCACTCGCCATCGCGCGCTTGTTGGAAGTCTTCCACGCCAATGCATACGATCGGGTAGATCCGCCACTTGTGGAATTCGAACAAAGCCTGCTCGATGGCCCGGGACAGGTCCTTTCGCCGCAGACCTTCCGTCTCATGGATCCGGTATCGCAGCACATGATGGGACTGCGCGCCGACATCACCCCACAAATCGCCAGAATTGCTGCGACGCGCCTCTCTCAGGCCCCTCGTCCGTTGCGACTGTCTTATGCCGGCCAGGTGCTGCGGGTGCGGGGGAATCAACTGCGCCCCGAACGCCAGTTCGCTCAGGTAGGGGTGGAATTGATCGGGGCTCCGGAACCAGACGCCGATGTTGAAGTGGTGGTTCTTGCGGCTGAATCTCTTTCCGCGATTGGCATTGAGGACGTCAGCATCGACCTCTCTCTTCCCACACTTGTTCCCATCGTTTGTCAGGACATCGGGCTGTCCGACAACGAAGCTTCGCGGGCGCGGATTGCTCTGGATCGCAAGGATCCGTCGGCGCTGGCGGGATTCGAGGCCAGCACGCGTTCCCTGCTGACCGGCTTGCTGGAGGTTGCCGGTCCGGTGGATCAAGCGATTGCAGCATTGGATGGTTTGGCGTTGTCCGAGCGCGCGAATGCCATGTGTTCTGGGTTGAAGGAGACGGTGCAGCGGGTGGCATCTGCGGCGCCCGGTCTGGGTCTGACGATTGATCCTGTCGAGTTCCGGGGAATGGAATACCAGACCGGAGTGAGCTTCACGATTTTCACGCCGCGCGTTCGGAGCGAGGTCGGTCGTGGCGGTCGCTATGAGCTTAATTCGCAGGAATCAGCGACGGGATTCACGATGTTTATGGATGCTCTGGTCAGAGCCCTGCCCGAAGCGGATCGCGATGCACTTGTATTCATTCCGCATGGTGCGCCACCCCAATCGGCCGCACGAATCCGTTCGGAAGGCTGGCGGACGCTTCAAGGCCTTTCGCCGGACGTCGACAATTCTGCCGAGGCACGTCGACTGAAATGCAGTCATGTGCTTCAGGATGACGAAATCGTCGATGTGAAATGAGACCAATTTTCCAATCCAGAATAGGCTGAAATATCGATGGCGCATGTGGCGGTGGTAGGTTCTCAATGGGGTGACGAAGGCAAGGGCAAGATCGTCGACTGGCTGAGTCAGCGTGCGGAGGTGGTCGTTCGCTTTCAGGGCGGACACAATGCCGGGCATACCCTAGTCATCGATGGCGTGACATACAAACTGAGCCTGCTGCCGTCGGGCGTCGTGCAGAACAAGATTTCTATCATCGGAAACGGTGTCGTTATCGACCCGTGGGCGTTGCTTGAAGAGATTGATACGCTGGCTGATCAGGGTGTGCACGTGACGCCGGACACGCTCAAGATCGCGGAAAATGCCAACCTTATTCTCCCCTTGCATCGAGAGCTGGATGTATTGAGGGAAGAGGCCAAGGGTGGTGTTGCTATCGGCACCACGCGTAGAGGAATCGGTCCATGCTATGAGGACAAGACTGGTCGTCGCGGTGTGCGGGTCTGCGATTTGACCGACCGGGAAGCACTTGAAAGCCGCGTCGACGCGTTACTGGCTCACCACGATGTTCTTCGAAAAGGATTTGGTGCAGAAGCGGTAGATCGGGCAACGCTGCTGAGTCAACTGGCAGACGTTGCCGAGCGCATCAATCCATATGTTGATGTTGTGTGGCGTTTGCTGGACGAGGCGCGTCGCGGAGGAAAACGAATTCTTTTCGAAGGTGCTCAGGGCATCATGCTGGACGTTGACCACGGCACATACCCGTTTGTTACTTCGTCAAATACGGTTGCTGGCCAGGCCGCGACAGGTTCCGGTGCGGCCATCGGCGCCATCGACTACGTGCTGGGAATTGCCAAGGCTTACACGACCCGGGTGGGTGCGGGACCCTTCCCGACGGAGCTCGATGACGAGATCGGTCAGGGTCTCGGAGAACGCGGCCGGGAGTTTGGAACGGTGACGGGCCGTGCCCGGCGTTGTGGCTGGTTTGACTCCGTGATGGTTGGCCAGGCCGCAAAGGTGGGCGGCATAGACGGCATCGTATTGACCAAGCTGGATGTTCTAGATGGTCTCGAAGAGATCAAGGTTTGCACAGCGTACCGTTTGGGCAATGAGATATTGTCCCACCTTCCCTCCAGCGCCCCCAAACAGGCGGCGGTAGAGCCTGTTTACGAGACCATGGAAGGCTGGAGTGAAAGCACGCAAGGCGCGCGCAGCTGGGCC
This sequence comes from Alphaproteobacteria bacterium UBA2966, assembly GCA_002348365.1. GTDB lineage: Bacteria > Pseudomonadota > Alphaproteobacteria > UBA2966 > UBA2966 > UBA2966. Next base: position 158,606 of record DEBC01000130.1, read on the forward strand.
GATCTGCCTGCGGCGGCCGTCAAATACATCCGTCGGATTGAGGAATTGATTGGCGTTCCGGTCGCTCTCGTATCCACCAGCCCTGAACGGGATGACACGATTCTCGTGCGAGACCCGTTTGACGGTTGATGGATTTGGCTGCGGGGAGTCCGGCATCCTACTGGTGTTTGAGGTCGCTCCGTCGCTCAGGCTTCCGCGCCGTCCTGGAACTCCTCCTCCTCTTCTTCTTCGGCCCCTTCCGGCTGGCGCCATACGGCTTCGAAGACGGGGACCGGTTCAGCGACACCTTTGAATTCCCGGGTGCCGGCGTTTTCGAACTCGAGCGCTCGGCCCGCAGACAGTTCGCGCGCGACTGTTGAAACCAGGATTTGATTCGCCACAGAGTTTTGCGCCAGCCTCGCGGCGACCTGTACCGTGGTGCCGAAGATGTCGTCCCCTTCGATGATGGGTTCGCCAGCGTTGATGCCAATCTTGACGCGCAAGGGAATGTCGCCGTCATCGAGATTGTGCGAATGGAAGCCGCGCTGCATGGTGACCGCGGCGGCGACCGCATCAGCCGACGTATCGAACGCGGCCATGATTCCTTCGCCGGTGTGTTTGACCTCGTGGCCATTTTCGTCCCGGATCGCCTGACGGACGATCATGTCGTGGGCGCCCGCGACTCGGCGACCCACACTCTCGCCATGTTCTTCGGTGATGTCGCCCAGCCCCACCATGTAGGTGAACATCACCGCGATTGTGCCGCCGTCGGCCTTTTTCTTCTCCCGGCGGCTTGCCGGTGTTGCGAAATCCTCCAGGGCGTGAAGAAGGAAAATCCCGATATCGGTTTCCTTCTCCCAGTCGTCGCCGCCTCGAGGCGCTGCTGGCGCCGTCTCTGCAGCTTCCTCGCCTTCCTCGCCTTCCGAATCACTGGCGGCAGACGCGGCTGCTTTGCGTTCATCCACCAGATAGGATTCCATCGCCTCGCGCCCCACGCGGAACATTTCGTTGTGGGACGGCTCCAGGAGATATTCGTCGTATTTTTCAACGAAGCTGCGTGCCTGTTCTGGCTTGCGGCCCATCGCAATGACGCAGGGCTCCAGGACCTTGGCCTGAACTGAGGCCGGCAATCCTCGTGTCTGGCACAGCACTTCAGCAGCTCCCACGAAGTACAGGTGTCAGCCGAAGGTCATGAGCGGGTCGAGTTTGCCTGTCTTGGTCGGCAACTCAGCATCGTTGATGAACCGCAGGCAGAGCTCGAAGAACGCCACCATTGTTTCCCGCGCGCCAGTCAGCTTACCTGCTGTCGCCTTGTCTAGTTTGGGTTCGGGAGGCTCCTCCTCTTCATCTTCTTCGTCATCATCGTCTTCGTCGTCGAAATCGTCATCCTCCTCGTCCGACGCTGCAGCCCGTGAACGGGCTGGGGCAGCGCCCTGGCGGCTTCCCGTCCTGGCGCCTGTGCGACCGCCGCGGCGCGGCGACGGTTCAGCGTCCGAACTGTAGAAGATGGCCTGAAGGTCGCGACCTGTAATCAGTGTCGGTCCGATAACGAAGCTGAAGAGGAAAGAGCCGACGATAATGACCTTCAGCGGAAGGTCGCGCTCGCCGAGCAGGCTGGCCAAAGAGCTCTCGAAACCAAATCGTGACAGGATGAACCACACGCCACCGGCCAACAGAAGGCTGATGGTGAAGACCAGGACAAATTTGCGGAAAACAGTCCCGGAACTGGGACCCGCGCTGGCAATCGCACCGTGGCCACGGGATGCGGCAGGGCCGGGTGCATCCTCGAAATCATCTTCGTTGTCGAGATCGGGTCCCCGTCGGGGCCCACTCGGTTCCGTGCTGGTCTCAGGTTTGACAACCCGTCCGTGCAGGTTCGGTACGTCTTCGGATTTCGTGTTGCCGTAGACGAGCGTATTGGTGGAAGAGCCTGTATTCGGGTCATAACGCTCGCGCATGACGCCAACGGCATCGTACTGACCAAAGGCGAACAGTTCTCGCGCCTTGCGGATCGCCGCATCTTTGTCGTGCTCGCCATATTGCTGGGCGAGAACCCGGCGGCCTCGCTGCAATTGGTAGAGGTCGTGTGAAATGTTACTGGCCACGAGGCTTCCTCACCACCAACTCGTGCTCAATCGCCAAGCACCCGATGTTTTCGTCGCGTAACAGCGACAGTCGAGTCCGGCAAAACTTCATATGTCAGCCGCAATGCCGCCTCACGCGCGACATGCTGATCCCATCGGCGACACGATTGGAGGTCAGTTTAGCGTGACAGTGAGAGGTGCGGCGATCAGGTGAAGTCCGTTGCGGCGAAAGCATCTTGCATTGGTTAAAGAGCGATATTCTCGTCGATTTGGGCGTTCCGGATCGCTTTCTGTAGCTTCTCGAATGCGCGAACTTCAATCTGCCGGACACGCTCCCGGCTGATTCCGAACTCCTTGCTGAGATCTTCCAATGTACTGGGATCGTCCTTCAAGCGTCGCTCGGTCAGGATCTGGCGCTCCCGCTCGTTGAGCGTCTGCATCGCATCGGCGAGCAAATCCCTCCGCTTGCCCAATTCCTCGGTTTCTCCCAGCGCGGTTTCCTGATCCGGCGTTTCGTCCACCAGCCAGTCCTGCCATTCGCCTTCGCCGTCAACGCGCATGGGCGCATTCAGCGAGTGATCGGCGCCCGACAGCCGGCGGTTCATCTGGACCACGTCGTCTTCAGATACATCCAACTTGTCGGCGATAGTTTTAACCGTATCGGGGTGTAGGTCACCTTCTTCAATGGCTTTCAGCTGCCCCTTCAATTTTCTCAAGTTGAAAAAAAGCTTCTTCTGCGCGGTGGTTGTGCCCATCTTGACCAGGGACCACGAGCGCAGGATGTACTCCTGGATCGATGCCCGTATCCACCACATGGCGTAGGTAGCCAACCGGAAGCCCTTGTCGGGCTCAAACCGCTTCACTGCCTGCATGAGGCCGACGTTGCCTTCCGAAATCAGCTCGCCAACCGGCAATCCATAGCCGCGATAGCCCATGGCGATCTTGGCGACCAGGCGCAAATGACTGGTGACCAGGGTATGAGCGGAATCGACGTCGTCGTGTTCGCGCCAGCGCTTGGCGAGGATGTACTCCTCCTCGGCGTCGAGCATCGGAAAATTCCGAATTTCCTGGAGATAACGCGAAAGTCCGCCTTCCGGCGAAATGACAGGTATGAGATTCTTGGCCATGGTCGTGCGCTTCATGTGGGCTGTCGCTGGACAGTAATCAACAACACTGCCCACGGCTGTCTATTCCAATCGTCAGATCGCTGTTCTAACCCGTAAACATGACCAAACTGTGTTCAGATACCGTCTCCGCGGTATCAAGGGTCGGGCGCGATATTCAGATTTTCACTTAAGACATTCTAATACAACAATTAATTCTGTCATCTCAACCGGCAAATCGGATTTAAACCTGACCGACTGCCCTGTTGCTGGATGCACGAATCCGAGCAGTTCCGCATGTAGAGCCTGGCGCTCGAAGGCCTGGACGATTGCCCGATCAGTCGCTGAAGCACCTTTCGCCTGCCGTGCCCTGCCATAAAGGCGGTCCCCAACGATGGGATGTCCCAAATGAGTCATATGGACGCGAATCTGGTGTGTTCGCCCGGTTGCAAGGCGGCAACTTATGACGCTGGCGGTACCGGCAAGCTGCCGTTGTACCCGATATCGGGTCAGAGCAGGCTTGCCGCCATGCTGAACGACGGCCATCTTGCGCCGATTCCGGGGGTTTCGGCCAATTGGCGCCTCGATCTCACCGATGAGCGGCTGTGGAACACCCCAGACGACGGCTCGGTAGGCCCGCTCGATGCTTCGGTCTGCAAATTGTTGGGCCAGCGCGGTGTGTGCTCGATCACTCTTCGCCGCCACGATCAATCCGCTCGTTTCCTTGTCCAGTCGGTGTACGATTCCAGGCCGGCGGACCCCGCCAATGCCTGACAGGGAATCACCGCAATGGTGGATCAGTGCATTCACCAGCGTCCGGTCGGGGTTTCCCGGCGCGGGATGCACAACCAATCCGGCCGGCTTGTCCACGACGATGAGATCGTCGTCCTCGTGGACGATGGCAAGTGGAATTTGTTGTCCGTCAGGCGTGGGATCGACGGCCGGTGGCACCACAATCACATAGGATTCTCCAGGTTTGACCCGAAATGACGGCTCCGATATCGTCCCTTCCTCGCCGCTGACGAGGCCCGCTTGAATGAGTGCCTTGATGCGCATACGCGACAGATCTGGCAGGGCGGATGCGAGCACCCGGTCGAGACGCAGGCCGGCCGCCGAGGCATCGACGGCGACTTTGTGTTTCTCAAACTCGGGCACGGGCGGCGGTCCTTTGTATCTCTATATGATCTGGCAGGCGGCTTCCTGAGATGACTGACAGCTTACGCGCGTTGAAGATTTTAGTCATCGCCATGGGCGTGGTCATCGTGATCGGCACCGCGGTCGTGATCATCACCATAATTCAGCGTGCCAGTGCCAATTGGGGCGACGCACCGGCAAACCAAGTGGATCAGCTTTCAACGAGTCGAACGACGCCATTGGATTCAACGCCGCTCACGGGGTTCGGAACCCGGACATTGGAGATTCCACGGGACAGTGAAATCGTCGATATGGTCGCCCAAGGCGACCGCTTGATCGTTCGTCTCAAACTCGCTGACGGCTCCCGTCAAATTCTTGTGCTCGACATGATGACTGGGGCTCGCATTGGCGTCTTCGAGCTCCGGCAAGGCCCTTGAACTCACTCCGCACCGCAGTACGACTCTCCACCGAGTGTCATCGCGCCGTTGTCGATCATGCAGAGCGATCCTTCCCTCAGGAATGCTGCGGCCTGCTTATCGGTGAGGAAGCGAATGGCCTGGTGCAGGTTGCCGAAATTCATGAAAGTGAGAACCTGGCAAATGATCCGGGCCGGCGGTTCGAAGTCGACCCCGCGCTTCGGCTTAAGCTGCAGCGGAGCCTGCGAGGCAGCGGGCATCGGATCATCGGCATCTACCACTCCCACCCGGACGGGCCCGCGCATCCATCGCCTCGCGATCTGGAAGCGGCATGGGAACCCGAACTTGTCTGGTTGATCATGAGCGTCCGCTCGGAAGGGGTGATAGAGAGTACGGTTCACGTGCTCACCGGTGATGAAGACAGTCTGCAATTTTCGGAAGTGCCGTTGCAGATTCAGGAGATGGGGTGCAGTCCGGGCAACCATGCGCTCCCGGCATCGGATCTGGGATCGGGATGATGCGCGATCGCATTGCGCTGCCGAACAGGCGTGCTAGAACCTCGGCGGATACGCTCAAGGTGCAATTGAGGAGAGTCATTTCGTGAAGAACGCACCGGCCAATTTCGCCAGCGACAATACCGCGCCGGTGGCCCCTGAGATCATGGAAGCCATCGCAGGCGCAAATGCGGGTCAAGCGCCTCCTTATGGCGCTGACGATCTCAGTATGGGGCTCGGACCCCTGTTCTCCGAACTGTTTGAGACCGAGGTCGCGGTTTTTCCCGTGGCCACAGGTACGGCCGCGAACGTCCTTTCCTTGACCATGCTCACACCGCCTTACGGCGCGATCTACTGCCACGAGAATGCGCACATCGAGGAAGATGAGTGCGGCGCACCGGAATTTTACACGGGGGCCAAGCTCGTGCCGCTGCCTGGCGACCACGGGCGGCTCGAAGCCGCGCATCTGTCTGACAAGCTCGAGAGTCTGGCCTTGGGGTTCGAGCACCACGTCCAGCCGGCAGCGATCAGCCTCTCTCAGGCAACGGAAAGTGGGACGTCGTACCGACCGGAAGATGTTGCTGCGATCGCAGCGGTTGCGGATCGCTTCGATTTGGGACTCCAAATGGATGGCGCACGCTTCGCCAACTCCCTTGCCTTCCTCGAGTGTACGCCCGCCGATATCACGTGGCGTGCCGGGGTCGACGTCCTGTCGTTTGGGGCCACGAAGAATGGTGGCCTGGCGGCTGAGGCCGCTGTTTTCTTCAAACCCGAACTTGCCGAAACGTTCAAGTACCGGTGCAAGCGTGGTGGGCACCTGTTCTCCAAGATGCGTTACGTCTCCGCCCAGCTCGATGCCTACGTGCGGGACGGCTTGTGGCTTCGTCTTGCTGGCAATGCGAATGCCATGGCCCAACGCCTTTCGGCTGGACTGGCAGCAATTCCAGGCGTGGAACTGATGCACCCGGTGGAAGCCAACGAGATCTTCCCACGCGTTCCCGAACCGATCATCGTCGGCCTGGCCGCGCAAGGCTTCGGCTTTCATCGCTGGGGCGGCAGTGCCTCGACAGTTCTGCGTCTGGTGACCGCCTTCAACACGACCGAAGATGAGGTTGACGGATTCGTGAGTGCCGCCGCTCAGCTTGCTGGCGCCGCGGCGGAGTAGCACTTGATTGAATCGCCGCGGCTGTCTATCTCTATGTCTACGGCGTCCCCTTCGTCTAGTGGCCTAGGACATCGGCCTCTCACGCCGAAAACAGGGGTTCGAGTCCCCTAGGGGACGCCAATTGCATTATCTCAAGCTATCAATCGCTGACTCCGCGATGGAGGGAGCCTCGACTCTCGTCCGAGCAAATCCATCGGCTTTCTACATCTCCAGGCGTATTCGATAACTGGGGAACACGCCGACGACCGCTGCGATTTCACCAACGTTGTGTCGGCATCTCGCCGATCAGCATTGGGCGCGGACGGATTGGGCAACCTGAGTTTCCGCATCGGCGGGTGTAATCAGGTATGCGACCTCGCTGGGCCGTTCCAACGATTCGCCACGTAGACCGCTGAAAAGCCAATCGATATCGCCATCGGACCCGATCTCCGACTCAATCTGCCGTGGCTGAATGTGTGTGAAGCCCACTCCATCCCATCGTGCGACTGCGAAATCGAATACATAGCTTGGCTCCAAACCCATCCGCAGGTCGCCGGTTCTCAGCTCGCCGTCAATTCTCTTGAAACGCACGAACCCCCGGGAGAATTTGACAATCTTTTGAGCCGCCGAGTTTGCTTCGAGACAGAATGAAAAATCTTTTCCCCGGTTATGGGCATATACCGGCAGATCGGCAGTATCCCCGAACAAGGGGATGTACATGTTCAGGTATCGGCCACCGTCCACCGCGACTACACGCCAGAATATCGTGTTGAATACGGTCGGGGTGGCGAACATCCGTTCGGGGGAGATTCCACGCGCCTGGAGGACCGTTTCGGCACGGGACGTGGTGATGGTCTGTCCGACTGCGGACCAACCCATATAGAGGGTCGACACGATCAAGGCGCCTACCGTCCATCGATGCAGGCGGCCTGAGAATCTGCCGTAGAAAAGTGCGCAGAGTGCGATTCCGACCAGTGGTAAGCTGTAGATTGGATCGATGATGAACATCGAACCGAGTCCGAACGGAAAATCCGTGAGAGGCCACAGCAGTTTGGTGCCGTAGATTGTCATCGCATCCACGAGCGCGTGGGTGGCGAACACCAGGTAGACCATCATGTATGTGGTCCAGCGCCCGTTGCGCAGTCCTGTCAAAAAGCGAACCAGCGGTTCTGCAAACAGCGGAGTTACGGCCGCCTGGACAATCAGGGAATGCGTCGGCCCTCGATGAAGTACATAGTCCGACACGGGATCACCGTGAGAAATAATGACATCGAGGTCCGGCACGGTGCCGAGTGCGGCGCCCAGAAGTGCGGCCTTTCGTGGGCCGATTCGCCGGCCCACCATGGCCACCCCGATGGTCGCGCCGAGTACAGCTTGCGTAACAGAGTCCATGGGCGATCTACATAGGGTGTATCGGAGCAAC
>DEBC01000130.1:166787-170687 GCA_002348365.1 Alphaproteobacteria bacterium UBA2966
ACTCAGTTTTCAGTAAGAAACGCAGGTCGAAGGACTGATGCCGTCAGTCCTCGGAGCAACCAGGCAGGAACGAGGTGGATTGATAATGCCACGACGGGAGATTCAAGGTGATTGGGTTATGGGCTGGCCGGACCGCAAAAGGTTCCGCTTTGTGTCCGGCAAGGACCAGGAAGGCCGCATCATTCATGCGCGTTCGCCGTACTTCGAACTGGAGGGCCTGATCACGCCGACGGACGCCTACTACATCGTGGCGCAGCTCGAGGTGCCTGATCCCGTGCATCCGGAGGACTATACCTTCGAGATCTCCGGCGAGGTCGAGACCCCCGTGACCTATTCGCTCGATGATCTCAGGCTCTTGCCCGGGCACACGGTTCGCGCAGTGACGGAGTGCGCCGGAGACGACACCGAGTTCTGGGATTATCTGGAATCGCGTGCCAAGGGCGGAAATATGCCCAAGACGTCACGCCAGGTCTCAGGTGAAGGAGAGGACATCAACTGGCGTGACATGGTTGCCAGGGGGGAAATCGATCTGGATGAGGCGAGGGCGCTCGTTCCATCGACCTGCCTCGTCTCGGGTGGCGAGTGGACAGGCATACGGTTGAGCGAGGTTCTGAACCGGGCCGGTGTCAAAGACAGTGCGGTGGCCATCCGTGTCGAAGGGTTCGACCGGGGCCGCCCGGATCCTTCGCTGGTCTACCGCGCGGCTGGCCGTGAAGACTTCGAGATAGTTGATCCCGGGGTCATCAATTACGACAAGGGTCTGCCCATCGAAAAGGCGATGGATCCGGATACCATCCTCGCGTGGGCTCACAACGGAGAGTATCTGACGCACATCCACGGGGCGCCGGTGCGAATGGTGGTGCCGGGCTGGGCCGGCAACTGGTGGGTGAAGTGGATCCACAAGATCGAGGTCATGGATCACATGCCTGACTGTTACCACCAGACGCAGTACTTCGTGTCGGGCAAGAGCCCGGACGATCCGGACAAGGAAATGATGACTGCGCTCGGCGTCAAAACGGTCATTACTGAGCCGCGCGACGAGGAATCCCCTCTGCCCAAGGGACGCTATCCGGTCCGCGGGTTGGCTTGGAGCGGCGAGGGCAGGATGGAGCGGGTCGAGGTTTCCACCGACGGCGGAGAGACCTGGAACGATGCGCACATCGAGGATCATGGTGATCGCTACCTGTGGCGGCGATGGTCCTATCCGTGGGATGCAAGTGAAGCGGGACACTATGTCCTGATGGCTCGTGGGACCGACGAGAATGGCCGACAACAGCCCGTCACGGAATGGAACTATCAACGCAAGCACTTCGACGGAATCGTGCCGGTCGATATTGAAATCGAATAACATGACAAACTTGGCCTGCGGCATGTCATAGGGTTCGTCATCAGCGAATGCGGCCCAGTGCCAGGCAGGGCACGATAAGCGGAGACGAAAGGTAGTCGAATGAAAGCGGCGGTCTTCCAGGCGCCAGGCGCGCCGCTGGCGATAGAGGAAATTCCCGATCCGGCGCCGGGTCCGACAGATCTGATCTTGAAGGTGAAAGCCTCTGGTATCTGCGGCACCGATCTGCACTGGTCCGACAGCACGCCATCGGATCACGGCTGGCGGACCCTGCAACATGGCGCGGTGATGGGTCACGAGTTTTCCGGCGAGGTGGTGGAGGTGGGCCGTGAAGCGAGGGGAAACTGGAAGGTTGGCGACCGGGTTTGTGCCATGCCCCAGATCGGTTGCGGTGTGTGTCATGCCTGTATGGCCGGCAAACCCCATCGATGCGCAGAGCTCTCTCACCGTGGGACACTGGAACTTCCCGGGGCGTACGCCGAATACACGCGTATCGGCTCCTCCGAAACCATACATCTGCCCGATGCCCTGGATTATCGGCAGGGCGCCTTGGTGGAACCGCTGGCGGTTGGCCTTCATGCCGTCGATCGCGCGCGCCTGCAGCCGGGTGAAACCGTACTGGTCGTCGGTGCCGGACCCGTCGGTCTGTCTGTCGCGTTGTGGTGCAGGTTTTTTGGCGCTCGACACGTTATCGCCAGCGACCTAGTTGCAGGCCGGGCTGACCGCGCCGCCGAATTCGGGGCAACTGCGGTGATCAATGCGTCAACGGAGGATGTCGCTTCCCGGTTTGAGGCGATCACGGGTGGCGCGCCGCATGTCGTTTTCGAATGCGTGGGTGCACCGGGCAGCCTCCAGCTCTCTGTCGACTACGCGCCGGTCGAATCGCGTGTGCTGGTGGTCGGGCTGTGCATGGGCGCAGATACCATTTTCCCGGCGGTCGCCTTCGTCAAGGAGCTCGACCTCAAGTTCGTCTTTGCCTATCGCAAACAGGACTTCGAGATGACGATCGACATGCTGGGCCGGGGACGCCTGGCTGTTGAAGACATGGTGACCGATCGCGTGGGGTTTGATGCGTTCCCCGACGCGTTTCAGGCGTTGAAGAGCCCCAGCGACCAGATCAAGGTGATGCTCGAGCCGGACTGAGCATCGCTTGTACGCCGTTCGGGCCGCCGGCTGTGACGCTCTTTGCCAGTGGGCAATCTACCGCAATCGACGGCGACGGCGATGTTGGGCTCGGGGCCGTGTGGTGAATTGCCGGCAGCGCCGGAATTTTCCCTCTAGTTTTCAGTTGGTTATGGTTAGGATCGCCTCAACTTACTCGTGTGAGGTTATTCGGGCGTGTCCACAGCGGTTGCGGAACTGATCGACGTTCATAAACGCTTCGCTGACACCGAAGCGCTCCGTGGTCTCTCCATGACTATCATGCAGGGAGAGATCGTGGCGGTTCTCGGTCCTAACGGAGCGGGCAAGACAACGGCCATGAATCTCTTGCTCGGCCTGCGCCAGCCCGACCAGGGTACAGCGCGTCTATACGGACAGGATCCACGAAATTGGCGCGCGCGCCGCAACATCGGTGTAACACCCCAGGATACCGATTTCCCTGTATCATGGGTAAACCGGTCGCTTGGACCACCGCAGGTGAGAGGATTCCAGATGCCGCGTGAGGCGTTACTCGTGATTGATATCCAGAAGGAAGTTCTCGATCCCAAGGGAACGTTGGGCGGCGACCTGCCCAAGGTCGCGGACGATCTCCTCGCTGCCGTCCGTACCATGGTCGATTGGGCGCACGGACAGTCGGTTCCCGTCATCTGGATCCGCATGGCGTTCCGCGAGGGGTACATCGACGCTCCCCTGTCCGTGCGCGAGGCGGCCGACGAGATGGCCGGACGGCTCGTCGATGGAAGTTGGGGGGCAGACATCTGCGATGACGTGGGACAGCGGGAGGATGATTTCGTCATCACGAAGAAGCGCCCCAGCGCATTCTTCGGAACCGACCTCGACTGGTTGCTACGCGGCCTGGGCGTTGAACGCCTGATTGTCATCGGTACGTCCACCAACTGGGCCGTGGAGTCCACAGTGCGGGATGCGGAGAGTCTGGATTATCGGGTCGTCATTGCGCGTGAAGCCACCGGCGCCCGCATGGGCGATATGCATGAACCATCGTTGCGGACCATGGGTACCCGTTTTGCCGAGGTCGTCTCGGTCGCGGAGGTCATTGGTGGGTCTGCCTCCGGCTAGCCCGCCATCATCGTCCCGCCCCTTCTGGAGCACGAAGCTCATCCCGACACAGACTCCGGCTCTCACGGAATGCTCTATCCGCCGATCAGGTGTGCCACCTCATATATCGCGAAACCGGCACTGGCCAGGAAACCTGCAGCCGGCAACCAGATTGGATAGACCCGCACACCGGGCGGATGAGGCTCGCGCCGTTTGAGCGCGAGAAGCGCGGCATTGACGATCGCAAAGATTACGAGGGCGATCAGTGAAGTGGCCGTGGCCAAAGTGACGAGAGGCAGCCAGAGGGCCAGAACCAGGATCAGGCCGCCGCGCGCGCC
>DEBC01000076.1 GCA_002348365.1 Alphaproteobacteria bacterium UBA2966
CCCTCCCCCTAGCAGGGGGAGGGTTGGGTGGGGGTGGACAGCGCACGCCATCTCAAAAGAAGAACAATTACTACAGGCACCCCCCTCTTCACTCCCCCCTGCAAGGGGGGAGAAAACATGGATACAAGCGGGCAGTGTTTCCCACTCGACAATTCATAAAGTCTTTGTGACCTAGCCTTCTGGCAAGTCAAAATGCACCGCGATGGCGGCGGAGGCGATCACGGCGACATCGGTGATTTCATCACCGGGCACGTTGAGTCCTCCCTTGGCCACATCCACCGTGACGGTGCCGTAGGGCAGCGCGGCCTGCACTGCCGCCTTGTCGACCTTGTCCGGCTCCTGCACGCCGATGGTTACGTCGACGTACATGTCCTTTTCGGGATCGAGGCCCAAGGATCGGATCATGGTCAGCGATGAATGATGGATTGCATCGTCGACGGCCCTGAGGGCCGCCTTGGTGTAGTCACCGCCATGTAGATCGTTGCCGGCACCCATCTCGAGGATGACTCTTCTTTTGTTCATCCCGCCCCCCTACGGGACGTCCAGATAGACGACGGCAGCGGCGTGAGCCATGACGGTGGCATCCGTGCCCCGGTCATTGACGATCTCGAGGCCGCCCTCGACGACATCCACCGTGCCGGTACCATACGGCAACACGGCCAGCACCGCGTCCTTGTCAACCTGGTCGGGTTCAGGCACCCCGATGGTCACCACCACCTCCATGGAGTCCGTGTCGAGATCGAGGGCCCGGGCAACCGACAGCGAGTTGTGCCACAGCGCATCCTTGAGGGCCCGGACGGACGCCTTGGTGTAGTCGCGGCCGCGGATGTCCGTCCCCATGCCGATTTCCGTGACCATGCGCTTTCGCGTCATGCGGTGCCGTCCATGTCACCGACCGTGATCCAGATCGTCTTGGTCTGGAGGTACTGGTCCAGCGCCTCGGTCCCGTTCTCGCGAGCCATCGACCCCGATCGCTTGTAGCCGCCGAAGGGGGTCTTGATATCTCCCTCGGTGTATCCGTTGACCGCGACGGTGCCACAGGGCAGGCGGCGGGCCATGTGGATGGCCCGGTCGATGTCGCGCGTGAACACCGTGGCATGCAGGCCGTATTCCGTGTCGACGGCGACCGACAGCGCCTCCTCGTAACTCTTGACCGGCAGGACGCCGAGGACCGGTCCGAAGATCTCTTCGCGCGAAATGGTCATCTCGGGGGTCAGGCCGTCGAACACCGTCGGCTGGATGAAATAGCCCGGTACATCGAGAGTCGAGCCGCCGGCGACCAGCCGTGCGCCTTCGGCCTGCCCCTTCTCGATATAGCCCATGACCATGTTCTGCTGGTCGCCGGTGATCATGGCGCCGATCTCGGTCTCGGGATCGAGCGGATCGCCGATCTTGTAGGCCTTTGCCCGCGCCGTCACGCGGTCGACATATTCCTCAGCCCGTTTGGCATCGACGATCTGGCGCATGTTCGCCGAGCAGTTCTGCCCGGCGTTCCAGAAGGCGGACAGCGCCGCGTGTTCGATGAGGTCATCGTTGATGTCGGCATCGTCGAGGACGATAAAGGGACTCTTGCCACCCATCTCGAGGCCGACCGACTTGAGGTTGCTTTCACCGGCATAGCGCATGAAGTAGCCGCCCACCTCGGTCGAACCCGTGAAGGAGATGACGTCGATATCGTCGTGGCGGCCAAGCGCCTCACCCGTGGTCTCGCCGAGACCGGGCAGAGTGGCGATGACGCCGGCGGGAACGCCCGCTTCGGTCGCCACCTCCGACAGATAGATGGTGGAGAGCGGGGACTGCTCGGCCGGCTTCAGAATGAGAGAGCAGCCCGACGCGAGCGCCGTCGCCACCTTCCACACGGCCATCAGGAACGGAAAGTTCCAGGGCAGGACAGCGGCGGCGACACCGGCCGGCTCCCTGACGATGAGGCCGAGTGCGTCCTCACCCGTCGTGGCGACCTTACCGAACGTCTTGTCGGCGAGCTCTGCATACCACTTGAAACAAGTCACGGCCTCGCCGCCAATTTCGTCCAGGGCATCGCTGACCGTCTTGCCGCAATCGATGCTCTCCATCACCGCGATTTCGGACGCGCGCTCGGCGACCAGATCGGCGAGTTTCAGCAGCACCTCCTTGCGGTGCTCGGGCGCGGCCCGTGACCACGCCCCCTCATTGAAGGCCCGGCGCGCAGCACGGACGGCGCGGTCGACATCCTCATTGCCACAGTGCGCGACGTCGGCGAGGTGCTCGCCCGTGGCCGGATTGATTGTGGCAAACGTCTCGCCAGACGCTGCTGGGCAATAGTCGCCATCGATGAAAGCCTGATTGCGGATTTTCAGGTTCTGCGAAATCTTTGCGATGTCTGCCTTGGACAGATCAATCATGGTGAATTCCTCTCCCTGATTCTCCCTCCTTGTTTACATGAGCGCGGTATCAACGCTCAACCGAGGGACAGAAATTCAAACGTGGTTACACGAGAATTGGTGCGGGCGGCTGGACTCGAACCAGCACGGGCTTACGCCCAACGGATTTTAAGTCCGTTGCGTCTACCATTTCGCCACGCCCGCGGCGGCGCAATTGTCGCAATGGGCGGCGGTGGCGTCCAGCCGTGTCAAACGCCAACCAGACACCCCTGCCCGCCCTCCCCCTGAAAGGAGGAGAGGAATTCGATTCAGTATGGCCGGTCGCCCTGGACCGTCACCCGGGTGCCGGACCGCAGGCGCGGATAATAGTCCCAGATGGCATGGTGCAGCGTGCAGCGATTATCCCACATGGCGATTGCATTCGGCGTCCAGCGGAAACGACATTGGAACGCCGGTTGTGCGAGATGATCGAACAGGAAGCCGAGAATCGCGTCTCTCTCGGCGTCCGACAGGCCATCGATCCGGGTCGAGAACAACGGATTGACGAACAACGACTTGCGGTCCGTCTCCAGATGCGTACACACGATGGGATGGGAATTGCGTGAAAACGCCTCGCCGTCCAGGCCCGCGCCCTTGCCCTTGGAAAGCTGATGGTAATGGTAATTGTTGGCGCCGTCATGG
>DEBC01000164.1 GCA_002348365.1 Alphaproteobacteria bacterium UBA2966
GGCTCAGACCAGTAATGCCAGATCGCTTGATCGACCAGCAGCTTTCCGATGCCGAGGGGGACTTTGAACCAGAAGCTGTCAGGCGTCCCGCCCGCCTCGATCAGCAAGACGCGAATGTCAGGTCACTCGCTCAGCCGATTCGCGATTGCGCATCCGGCGGAACCTGCGCCCACGACGATATAATCGTATGTGTCTTCCATGCCTGGTGGCCAAGCCTTTGAACAGCCATGTAGCCACATTGAGAATAACCACAACCTGTCATGTGGAGAAGCATGAGGCTAGGCAATCGGTGCCACCTCTATGGACTCACAAGGTCGGCGGGGATAGGCATCATTAAATGTCCGGTCCCGATAAATCGATCGAGCACCATCGCCTGCCTGCACGGGCATTGATGCTGCTGGTCATGATGACCCTGGTGTGGGGATGCGCGTGGCCGATCATGAAGATTGGCCTCAACGAAATTCCCATATTCAGCTACCGCACCGCAGCCGTATTCCTTTCGGCGAGTACAGCCTTCACCCTCGCCCTCTGCAGGGGAGCGAGCCTGCGAATTCCACGGGACGTTCTTCTCCCGCTCATTGTTGCCGGTCTTCTGTTTCAGGGCGCCCTGGCCTACTTCACTTCCGTGGCGTTGACTCTGATCTCGTCCGGTCACGCCGTGATCATCGGTTACACAATGCCGCTCTGGGTGGTCCTTCTGGGCATACCGTTCCTCGGCGAACGACCCACGGCCTTGCGCTGGTTCGGATTGTTACTCGGCATGACCGGAATAGGACTGCTGGCAAGCCGAGGCATGGAGTTGTTCGTCGATGCGCCGCTGGGGGTCGCGGCCCAACTCGTCGGCGCCATCGCCTGGGCCATCGCGGTGATCATCACCAAGAAGGTCCGCTGGCACATGCCAATGGATGTGGTATTGGGCTGGCAATGCCTGTTCGGCGGCATTCCCCTGGCATTTCTCGCCATACCGGAACTGCCCCAACTCGAACCCGTCACGTGGATGGCGATTGGCTCGGTGTTCTATCTTGGAATCTGCGCTCAGGGTCTGGGGAACTGCGTATGGTTTCGAATCATTTCGATGGTACCCGCCGGCGTGGCCGGCGTCTCATCACTGGCAGTCCCGACCGTGGGTCTTCTGGCCGGCGCTGTTCTCCTTCATGAAACTATCGGCATCATTGAGGTCACCGCACTCTTCCTCGTTCTCGGCGCGCTTATGACGGTCGTGACCTTGCCGTCCTTCCGCCGTCGCCCGAACGACCCATCTCACACAGCCTCGTAGTGGCGGATGTCGAAAGCCGAGAGCCAAGCTGACGTCAATCAGGGGCCGGCACCCGAACCCACGAGGCTGCCCGCTCGTGGACTGTTGCTGCTCGTGCTGCTGACGTTGATCTGGGGAAGCAACTGGCCGTTTGCGAAGGTGGCGGTCGAGGAAATGCCCGTGATCGTCATGCGTGGATACAGCGGCACGGCAGGGGGTGCGCTCGTTCTCGTACTCGCCGTTCTCGCCGGGCAGTCCTTGCGCCTCAATGCCACCGAGTGGCGCTGGATTTTTCCAACGGCGTTCTTCAATGCCACCTTATGGCTCTATATGTCTGGTTTATCAGTGTCATACATCTCGGCCGGGCACACGGCAGTAGCCGCCTACACCATGCCGCTCTGGCTGTTCCTCATCAGCACCGTCTTCTTGCGTGAGACTCCGTCTCTCGGCAAGTGGATCGGGTTGCTGCTCGGCATGGGTGCGATCGCGGTTCTGTTTTTCAGAAACCTGGAACTGGCTGTTGGTGACTGGCGCGGCGTTGCCGCCATGCTGGTCGCCGCCTGCTCTTGGGCTGTTGGCACGGTCCTCATGAAGAGGGTTCCCTGGCGTGCGCCGACGCTGGTTCTGGTTGGCTGGCAGTTTTTTCTTGGGGGAATACCGCTCACGGTTCTCGCCGTTCCCGCATTCATGTCCATGGAACCCGCGTCCGTCCTGGCCTGGTCGGGCGCCACGTACTCGGCGTTCATGGGCGTTTCCGCCGCTTACTGGCTCTGGTTTAAGATCGTCGATATGGTGCCCGCCTGGGTCGCGTCGATATCGGTGCTCGCCGTTCCTGCAGTGAGTCTCGTCATTGGGGCCGTCGTGCTCGGTGAGCCCTTAGGGTGGTTGGAAATCCTCGCTCTGCTTCTCATTGTCGGCGGCGTGTCGACGGTATTACCCAGACCCAGAAACGACAAGGCTGTGTCGTCACGGTGACCCAGTCACGAGTCGAGCCCACACGGATTCCGGCGCGGGGCGTTGTCCTCCTGATATTGCTGACCCTGGCCTGGGGCATCAACTGGCCGATCCTCAAGATTGCTTCCACGGGTCTACCCCTGTTTCCCTTCCGCGCCATCTGCGTACTCGGCGTTGGCATCCTGATGCTGTCGATCGCCGCCGCGAACCGTGAGCGCCTGCGTGTCCCGCGCGATAACCTGGTCGGAGTCAGCGTCGCCGGATTCCTCAACATGACAGTGTGGTTTCTTTGCTCGGCAATCTCGGTCAGGCTCACGACTTCGGGTCACACCGCGATCACGGCTTACACCATGCCACTCTTTGTGTTCGTGATCGGGACCGTGTTTCTGGGAGAGAGGCCAACTGCCGGGAAGTGGCTGGGACTGGTGCTCGGTTTATCTGCAATCGGCCTGCTGGCGCTGCGTGATTTCGACTCCACCCAGGAGAACTGGCTTGGCATCGCGGTCATGAGTTTCGGCGCGCTGTCTTGGGCCATCTCGTCGATTATCGTAAAGCGTGTTCGTTGGGGAATATCGGCGACGGCGATCGTCGGCTGGCAGTGCATGATCGGCGGCATGCCAATCGTCATCGTGGCCATTCCACAATTTTTCAACCTCCCGGACCTTCCCTGGGATGCCCTGTTGGCCACGGTCTACTGCATCATCGTGGGTATCGCGTTTGCCCACTGGCTTTACATAAGGATCCTGCAGCTTGTGCCCGTTTGGGTGGCTTCCCTCTCGATCCTCACCGTTCCCTGTGTTGGCGTAATTTCCGGCGCTGTCGTGCTAGGTGAGCCGCTGGGCTGGACGGAGATCGCCGCCTTGCTCCTGCTGGTCGGCGGCGTGTCCACGGTGCTGCCCCGGCCCAAACAACGCGGCAACACGGAATGAAGCCATCATGGCGGGGACGCCCACGGCGGGACAAACGGAACCGACACGATTACCGGCGCGTGGCGTCGCTTATTTGGCTCTGTTGACCCTGACCTGGGGCGCCAACTGGCCCTTCATATCCATGGCAGTCGAGGATATGCCGGTTCTCGTGTTTCGCGCGGGTTGTGCATTGACGGTCGGCGTCGTTGTGCTTGGCCTAGCGGGTCTGAGCGGTACGTCACTGCGCATACCCAAGCAGAACTGGCGGTTCCTGGCTCTTGCAGCATTCTTCAATGTATCGCTGTGGTTCTATTTGTCTGCGACGGCCGTCTCCCTGGCACCATCCGGGCACATCGGCGCGCTCGCACACACCATTCCTCTCTGGGTTTTCCTGATCGACACAATTGTGTTCGGACAGCAGCCCAGCGCCGCCAAGTGGCTTGGTTTGATGCTCGGTCTTTCCGCCGTCATCGTTTTGGGAATGCGCAATTTCCAGGCCACTGATTCCAGTCTGTGGGGCGTGGCGGCAATTCTCGCCGGCGCGATGAGTTGGGCCATCGGCGCCAATGTCGTGAAGCGCATCAACTTTGGCGCCCCGGTTATCACCGTGTTGGGCTGGCAGGCGTTAATCGGCAGCGTCCCCCTATTGATCGCGGCACTTCCCCAATTCCAGGAGATCGGACCCATTGGCACCCGAGCGTAGATCGGCGCCAGTTACAGCACATTAATAGGCGTCGCCTTCGCGTTCTGGCTTTGGTTCAAGATTCTGGAACTCGTTCCGGTTTGGGTGGCAGCCTATTCCGCACTTGCCGTTCCTGCGGTGGCGTTGATCTCGGGCATGTTGATACTGGGAGAACCGTTTGGGTGGGTTGAACTTCTGGCCCTGTTCCTGCTTGCGAGTGGCGTATCGACGGTATTGCCAAAACCAGGTCGGGTTAACTCGTGAGATGGGTGTGCTAACGTTCCGAAGTTCTCGGCGAGGTGATGGCAAGAGGATTTAGACTTGGCACTGCGGGAGACGACCGATGTGACTATCCGACCCCTGTCCGCGGCGTTGGGTGCGGAGATCCTCGGCATCGACTTGTCGAGACCCATCGATGAAGCAACCTTCGCGACCATCCATCGGCTCTTCCTGGATCATTCTCTGATTCTTCTCAGGGACCAGCACTTCTCACCGGAACAGCACATTGCGTTCAGTCGCCGTTTTGGCGACCTCGCGATCCACATCTTCGACCAGTTCCTGTTGCCGGGACACCCCGAGATACTCCGCGTCTCGAACAAACGGAAAAATGGTGCGCTCATCGGTCTGGCGGACGCCGGAAAGTACTGGCATTCCGATCTAGCCTATATGAAGCGCCCCAGCCTGGGCTCCATTCTGTATTCGCTGGAGATCCCACCAGAGGGCGGCAATACGCTCTTCGCAAATATGACTCGCGCCTACGACACATTGTCCCACGACATGAAGGCACGATTAGAAGGGCTGACCGCGGTCAATCGCGTTGCAGAAGGCAGACGAACCAGTGCCGATGGACGAATCCTCATGTCGAAAGCGCAGCTCGCCAAGACGCCGGACGTGGTCCATCCAGTGATCCGCACCCATCCCGAAACCGGACGCAAGTCGCTTTACGTCAGTCAGTCCCACACCGATCGCATCGTCGGTATGGATGAAGATGGTGGCCGGGCACTTATTCGCGAGCTCGTTGCGCACGCGACGCGGCCCGACAACATCTACACCCACCTTTGGCGCCCCCACGATGTTCTCATGTGGGACAACCGTTGTACCATGCATCGAGTTTCACCCTACGATCGCCGTCGCCGCCGGCACATGCACAGAACAACCATCGAAGGGGACGTCCCTGTCTGAGGCAAGCCCCGATCGCCCTCTGCAAGCAGGCCGGCAATCAACACGACAATTGGAGGAGGATACATGAGCGTTAAGTTTGGAGTTGTTCTGCCGACGTTTTATGGCGGGGCCTATGAGGACAACGAGCCCACACTTCCGCGCCTCACCGATTACGCGCAAAAGGCGGAAGCAATGGGGTTCGACGGCGTGTGGGTCATCGATCACCTGGTCGTGGCACCTCCCATCTATCGAACCGCCTGGCTGGAGCCACTGACGGTGCTGTCCGCCGTGGCAGCAGTCACCGAACGCGTAAAGATCGGCACCTCCATTCTCGTAACACCGATTCGAACGCCCTCGATCCTGGCGAAAACGCTGGGCACCATGGACTACCTGTCGAACGGCCGAGTGATATTCGGCTCGGGAGTCGGCTGGTGGGATCAGGAGTTCGAAGTGAGCGGCGTTCCCAAGAGTGAGCGCGGCGCACGCACCGAAGAGACCGTGGAAATCGTCAACAAGCTTCTGTCCGGCCCGAACATCTCCTACGAAGGCAAGTTCTGGCAGTTCGAGGACATCACCATGGAGCCCGTGCCGGTACAGTCGAAAATCCCCGTGTGGTTCGCGGGCGGAAGCGCAGCGGGCCATGCCGACACGGTGTATTCACCTCAGGTCGAGCGCGTTCTCCGCCGAATCGCGCGGATTGGCGACGGCTGGATCTCCCGCGCGGTGACCAACAAGGAATTGATGAAAAAGGATTGGGAAAACCTGACCAGGTACGCGGAGGAGTACGGTCGTGACCCGAAGGACCTTACCTTCGCGCACCTCAACATCGTTTTTCTGTCCGATGAGTCAGACACAGAGAAGAAGGCAGCCCGGGAGCGATTGTCCAAGATCTCGAACATGCCCTTCGAGGACGTCGAGGCCGATTACATGATTGGCACCAAGGACGAAACGCTGGCGCGACTTGATGAACTGGTGGATATCGGGGTGCGCTATTTCGTGATTTGGCCAACTGGATTCGATTACGAACTTCTCGAATGGCTCGAATCGACCGTGCTTAATCGCTACGGAAGCGTTGCATAGCGGCTGTGACAGCGACAAGTCACTACCGATTCAGTTTTGATATTGGCGGAACGTTCACGGACCTCGTGTTGTACGACGAGATGTCCGGGCGACTGGATGTCCGCAAGGAACTGACTGACGTCGCCAATCCAGGCGATCCGATCATCCGCGGTCTCCGCGCACTCCTCGAAGAGCGCGGCGCGACACCGACCGACGTCAAGGAAGTCGTGTGTGGTGCGACGACCCTGGTGACCAACCTCGTCATCGAGAGGAAAGGAGCGCCGACGGCGCTTCTGACCACGCGTGGTTTTCGGGACATTCTGGAGATGCGCCGAGAGGGCCGCTACGACCTGTACGACCTCAGCGCTCGCTATCCGGCGCCTCTTGTCCCCAGGTCGTGCCGTCTTGAGGTGAGCGAACGAATGGACTCCGATGGAACCGTCGTTCAGCCGTTGACGGAAAGCGAGGTTCACGAAGCCGCTGCTGCGATCCGCGATCTCGATATCGGTTCAATTGCGGTGTGCCTCCTTCATTCCTATGCCAATGACACTCATGAGAAGAAAATCGAGGCCATTCTTCGCGAGGCCCTGCCAGACCTACCGGTGTCGTTGTCGTCGGAAGTCGCGCCGGAAATCCGAGAGTTCGAGCGCCTGTCGTCCACTGTCCTCAACGCGTACGTGAAGCCGTTCATCGGCAGCTACTTCCGGGCGCTTGAGGATGAGTTGCACCAGATCGGATTGCGGGCACGACTCCACATCATGCAGTCGAATGGCGGGATCCTGGACACGCAGGAGGTGGAGCGCGTTCCCATTCGTCTCCTTGAATCCGGTCCTGCCGCTGGCGCGATTGCAGCGGCCAAGTTCGGGACATTGATCGACTGCCCCGATCTCATTTCCTTCGACATGGGAGGCACAACCGCCAAGACCTGTCTTGTGCACGGTGGAAGTCCGAGCATCACCTATGAATTTGATACGGCACGCGTGGATCGATTTGTGAAGGGCAGCGGATTCCCGGTGCGACTACCGACCGTTGATCTCATCGAGATCGGGGCCGGAGGCGGCAGCATCGCGCGGATTGATGCAATGGGATTACTCAAGGTCGGGCCGGAAAGCGCAAGTGCGAGCCCCGGTCCTGCGTGTTACAGCGCTGGCGGCACCGAGCCGACTGTCACAGACGCCAATCTCGTTCTCGGGTATCTCAATCCCGACTATTTTCTCGCCGGGCGCATGCAACTGGATCGAAGGAAGGCCGAACAAGTGATCCAAGAACGCATCGCGTCGCGCCTCGGCATGTCGGTCGATGACGCCGCGAGCGGCATATTCCGCGTCATCAACGAGAATATGGCGAACGCGGCCAAGATTCATGTCGCGGAGAAGGGCAAAGACCCCAGAAAGTTGACATTGTTCGCCTTCGGCGGAGCCGGACCCGTGCATGCGCGCGAAATCGCCCGCCGCCTCGGAATCAGCAAGGTCGTCGTCCCCCTCAGTGCCGGCGTTTTCTCGGCGTTGGGACTCCTGCTTGCACCGCTGTCCGTCGACCTCGCACTCACACATTTTGAAATGCTGGACGACATGGATTGGCCTGAAGTGAAAGCTCACTTCAAATCTTTGGAAGACAAAGCTTCGGATATCTTGATATCGGCAGGGGGCGCGGTGTCCGATCTTGCTCTCCATCGAAGTATCGATGTCCGGTTCGTCGGGCAGGGTCATGAGCTGAACGTGACGTTGGAAGACAGTTTCGACGATCAAACGGGCAATCGCGTGCGGGATCGATTCAATGACAGCTACGCTGAGTTGTTCGGTCGCACACTGGCCGGCGTGCCGATCGAAGCGCTGAACCTGCGCCTCAAAGCATCATGTTCGTTGGGCGAATTTGACGCCATCGGCGCAACGACCTCGCCCACCGTGACGGACGAGAGTCCATCTGGCAGCCGCACAGTCTTTGTCAGTGAGTTGAACTGTCACCAGGAGGTGCCTGTCTATGACCATCGACAGCTGCAGGCCGGAGCCGTCATTGCCGGGCCTGCCGTCGTCGAACAACGCGAATCGACGATCGTTGCGGGTCCGGGCGATCGACTGTGTCTTGACGAACTCCGCAATCTGGTAATCGAGCTAGGCGGGGCAAAGCTGGAGAACGCCGATGTCGCCTAAGGCATTCGATGCGATCGAAACCGAGATCTTTTGGGCACGACTGGTCTCCATCGTGGACGAGGCAGCGGTGGCACTTGTCCGTACATCGTTTTCGACCGTGGTCCGGGAATCGCACGACTTCGCCTGCGTGTTGTTGGACGCGGATGGATATTCGCTGGCCCAGTCGACCATAAGCATTCCTGGTTTTATCGGGGCGATGCCGCGGACGCTGCGTGAAATGCTCAAACGCGTGCCGAGGGAGAAACTCGAACCCGGAGACGTTCTCATCACCAATGACCCGTGGTTGGGGACAGGGCATCTCCCCGACTTCACGGTCGCCATGCCGGTGTTTCGCGAATCTGAGATCATTGCGTTCACTTGCGTCACCGCGCACATGTCTGACATCGGTGGCCGGCAATGGTCCGCCGATGCCGCGGAAGTGCATGAAGAAGGCCTTTGGATTCCCGTTGTGAAATATCTGCGTCGCGGGCAGGTCAATGAGGATGTCCATGGCATCATCGAAACCAATGTGAGGAATCCCGGGCAGGTTATCGGCGACATTCACGCCCAGATATCGGCAGCCGAGGTCATGGCCCGTAAGCTTGAAGAGTTCATGACGGAAGCCGGTCTCAAAGATTTGAAACTGCTGGCCCATACGATTCATGAACATTCCGCCGGGGTAATGGCAGAAGCGATAAGAAGTATCCCGGAGGGCCGCTACGTCGGAGAAACGCGGGGAGACGGTTGGGACGAACCGGTGAATGTCCGTGTCGCCATCGAGGTCCGTGATGGTCGCGTGCGGGCAGATTACACGGGCACGTCACCGCAAATCAGCCGCGGCATCAACGCCGTGCTCAACCATACCTTCGCGTTTACCGTGTACCCCTTCAAAACGATCTTCGCCCCCCACGTTCCGAATAACGAGGGGCTCCTCAAGTTTTTCGACGTGTACGCGCCACCCGGTTGCATTCTCAACGCTGTTCCCCCCGCGGCAGTTGGCGCCCGCCATCTCACGGGACACCTTCTGCCGGGAGCCGTATATCAGGCACTGGCTCAGGCAATTCCAGAGCGCGTGCCAGCCGAAAGTGGGACCCCGCTTTGGAGCATCGTTTTCAAAGCACCGCCAGGTGAAAAGCAGCGTGGGTCGACAACCGTTCTGTTCTTCAACGGCGGAATCGGTGCCGACAGCATTGAAGACGGCATGTCGTGCTCCAGCTTTCCGACGAACATCGAGGTCACGCCGGTAGAGATCACGGAAAACCTGGCGCCGTTGCGATTTCAGTACAAGCGGCTGACTGTGAATTCGGGCGGTCGGGGTCGCCAGCGTGGAGGCTGCGGCCAGGACATCGCGATCGAGTCCGTGTCCGAGACGCCGCTCTCGGTTTCTTTGTTGACGGACCGCACACGGTATCCCGCGGAGGGACTATTGGGCGGAGCCCCCGGCCTGACGGGCTACGTAAGAAAGAATGGTGAAGCCGTGACGGAAGCCAAGAGCCTTATTCACCTTGACCCTCACGACGTCCTGGAAATCGGCTTGCCCGGCGGCGGCGGCTATGGAAATCCCGCTGAGCGGTCAAAGGAGGCGCTGGAGCGGGATATCGCCGAAGGATACGTCAGTGAGTGACGCAAGGCAGTAGTCCTGTCTGTTGGCGTCGGTCGGCATCTTCTTATTGAAAGCGGCACCATGCCGCCCACTAGTAAAGGAGCATCAACATGGAGAAATCACACCTTCAGGCCAAGAATGTCTATCCCGCAGTGGGATACTCCCATGTCGTGAAAACCGGACCCATCGTATGGACGTCGGGTCTCGTTTCACATGATGCGGATGGGAAGATTGTCGGCCGCGGAGACATCGGCGCACAGGTTGAACAGGTGTACCAAAATATGAGTGAGGCTCTGGCAACCTGCGACCTAGATTTTTCCGATGTCGTTAAAATTACGATGTTTGCGACGAACGTCCTGTTCCGCCCGACGATCATGGAAGCACGGTCGAAATACTTTCCGACTGACCCACCCGCGAGTTCGTTCTTTGTTGTCACCGCACTCTCGTCAGCAGACCAGCTGTTTGAGATGGAGGCGATGGCCCTCGCTCGCGAATGATGACGCGGGATAACAAGGAGTCTGGGCTGCGACATACGCGGGTGTCGTGCAGGCCTCCCCTCGGTTTTAAGTCCTGAACTCGATATGCCGGGAACCATTGCGGCACGCTTGATGGCCAAGGGCTTGGAGCTACCCACACCTGTCATGCCGGTTGGCACCTACGTCACGAGCGTTCGCACCGGCAACCTGGCCGTCTTCTCTGGACACGGCCCCCTGCGTGAGGGTGGTAAGTCAAAATTCCAGGGCCGTGTGGGTGTCCACTTTTCCATCGAAGAAGCGAGTGAGATCGCTATCGGTGCGACGCTGAATGTAATGGCTTCCGCCCAGGCGCTTCTAGGAGATCTTGATGAGATTGAGTGCATTCTAACGGCCAACGGGTTTGTCGCGTGCGATGGTGAGATCACGAACCCGGTCGCCGTATTTGAACCAGCCCTCACGCTTCTCAGCGAGTTGTTCGGGTCGCCGCCAGCCGCGACAGTGATGCCGGCAGTCTCGTTGCCCAACAATATTCCTGTCCTGCTGGAAGTGATCGCAAAGGTACGTTCAGGAGAGGCCTCGCCGGACTAGGCACTCGACCATCGCAATCCACCGGTGTCGTTTAGGCCGCTTGTGGGCGCTGACGTTGCCGGTCCCTCGAATTGCCACCGGACCTCCCCTTACCATGGGGTCGCCGGCTCTTGTGCCAGGGCCTGCCGCTGCGCTTCCTGGGCTTGTTCTGATGCTGCGGCTCGTCGGCTGAGGGGTCGTCCCCGATCACAGTCAACCGGTGCTTGATCAAACGTTCGATACCCCGCAGATAGTCTCGTTCCCCGGGATCGCAGAACGAGAGCGCCACGCCTTCCGCGCCGGCCCTCGCTGTCCGACCAATACGATGAACGTAACTCTCCGGCTCATTTGGCAGTTCGTAGTTGATGACGTGTGTCACGCCGCTCACATCGATACCGCGTGCCGCAATATCGGTCGCCACGAGGACACGGGCATGACCTGTTCGGAAGCGATTGAGTGCCCGTTGCCGGGCCCCTTGAGACTTGTTGCCATGAATAGCTTCCGCCGATACGCCGCTCCGGCTGAGTTTATCCGCGACGCGGTTTGCCCGGTGTTTGGTACGAGCAAATACGATGACCCGAGATAGCGCGGGATCGCTCAGGATTTTGGCAAGCAGCGATACCTTATCCGCGGCTGCGATATGGTAGACATTCTGCTGAACTCGTTCGACTGGAGTCGCCTGGGGCGTCACTTCGACGCGCACTGAATCAGAGAGAATCTCACCGGCAAGCTTCGCGACATCGTTCGGCATCGTCGCCGAGAACAGGAGCGACTGACGCTGTGCCGGTAACGTGGCAACAATTTTTCGGACGTCTCGAACGAAACCCATGTCGAGCATCCGGTCGGCCTCATCCAGCACAAAGAATTCGACGTGGCTGAGTTTGAGTTCTCTCTGTCCCATGAGGTCGAGCAAGCGCCCTGGCGTGGCAACGAGAACATCGATGCCTTGGCGCAGGGCTCTGACTTGGGGTCTTTGGTTAACACCGCCAAAGATGACGGCATGGCGGACATGCAACTGTTTTCCGTACGCGCGAAACTCTTCACCAATCTGGATCGCAAGCTCGCGTGTCGGCGCCAGGATCAGAGCGCGGGGATTGCGCGGTCCGCGCAGCCTCTTGCCCTTCGAAAGCCGGTGAAGGATCGGCAGAGCAAAAGCTGCGGTCTTGCCGGTGCCCGTCTGGGCGATTCCCAGGACGTCCCGGCCCGATAAAAGTTCGGGTATGGCCCGCGCCTGAATCGGCGTGGGGTTAATGTGTTCTCTTGAATTTAAAGCGTGCTGAATCGGTTCGGCTAAGCCGAGTTCCGAAAATTTACTTACTGTCACTTGGATTTCCTTACGAGCCTCATCAATCGTCTAGCGTCCAGGGACACCGTCGAAGCGAGGCATGTCACCCTGCTACGGGCGCGGCCGGAGTGGGTAGATTCTTGTTGATTGATCTCGGGAAAAGGTGCCGCTTCTAGCAGCACGTCGCGCTATCGCGAGACAATGCGTGACCCGTAAATGGTCGGCTTTCCATGAGTTGTCAAGTTATTCAACGATTTATCTCCTTTGAATCCGTCCGCCATAGGTCAAACGCGGGGGCCCGTTTCGACTGGCTGCGGCGCCAATTAACATCGGTCAAAGCGTGCGACGACCAAAGCGGCAAACATTCAATTCAAACTCGAAGCCGTCCGTTTCAAAATGATCGGCGATTGGCATCTCGTAACTTGGGAATACGACAACTATTCCTATGTTCTTGCTGATGGGCGCTCCGGTTATCACTGGAGCTGGGGAGACTGAGTAAACTCTGGGTAGTTGTTGCCGCCGGAGGTCGCGTCGGTCGATCTTGTCGCGCACGGCATTCCCACGCTGGAACTCTGGCTCGAACCCGGAATCCGTCACCCAGCGGAAGACCGAAAGCGACGCGCCATTGCTGTTGTAGCTCCCTAATTTTTTGAGGTAAGGGATCGTATGAAAGTCCTGCGCCACCTCACTGGATCGCGAAGATGTGCAACGTTCCTGGCCGCACTGTTGCTGATTGCGCGGCCGGGCGTCACAGACGCAACTGAGCCTTGCCCCAACTTGTTCGACGCAACCGGCTCTCCACTGCGTATGGCGAGTTCTGTCCGAAATTGGCAGAACGTCCTCCTGCGCGCCCGTGAATGACATCGCTCAGGCGCTCGATAATCCGTTTTTCCGCGAGCGCGGCAGAATTCAGGAGGTGAACCATCCCGAACGATCCGATTTCAAGCTCATCGCCAGCCCGATCCGGCTCGATGAACCCCTTCCCGACCGACCCGGGCCCCAACTCGGCGCCGACACCCATGACGTGCTGGCCGAGCTTGGTTATCTGGATTGGGAGATCGAATCGCTGCGCGACGCAGGCGTCATTTAATGGAAGTGTCAGCCCTCACTGGAGAGCACACTTAAATTGTAGGGTCTGATGCCTCGTCTTCAGTCCGCAAAAGGAAGGACCTGTCCCCCATGACCGATAAACAACCTCGCGTGGCACTGATCACGGGCGCGACTGCCGGCATCGGCGCGGGCACTGCGAAAAAGTTCGCCGACGAAGGCTGGCATCTCGTTCTCACGGGGCGTCGGGAAAACCGCCTCAAGCAGGCACAGGAATCGCTCGGCGTTCCCGTGCACACCATCGTCGCGGACGTCACCGATGTGCCCGCAATGACCGAAGCGTTTGGAGCGCTTCCCGCCCCATTCGATGCCGTGGAGGTGCTCGTCAACAACGCGGGTCACGGCATCGGCACAGATGCAAAGTTTCAGGATGCCAATCTCGAACAGCTGCATACGATGGTCGAGGCCAACATCAATGCGGTGTTGACGTGCACCCGACTGCTTCTCCCCGGAATGATTGAACGTGGCCGCGGCCACATCATCAATCTCGGCTCAATCTTTCACCGGTACCCCTACCCCATGAGCCACGTCTACAACTCAACCAAGGCATTCGTCGAAAACCTCACGCAAGGCCTTCGTGCCGATCTCCTTGGAACCAACGTCAAGGTTTCAACAGTCGAGCCTGGCCTCGTGTTGACGGAATTCGTCGAGCGCCGGTTTCACAGCGATATGGAATTGATCAAGAAACGACTGGGTGACGCCGACGGACTGCTGCCCGAGGACATTGCCGAATGCATCTGGTTCTGCGTGAACACGCCACGCCGGATGACCGTCTCGCGCCTCGAGGTGGTGATGACCGATCAGGCACCGGCGCCGAACCTCGTGATCAACTGACAGCAAAGCGGAATTTACAGCTCCTCTCTGTCTCTCCCTCTGCTGGGGAGAGAGAACCATGCCGTCCCGTTAGGTCTCCTTACCTCTCTTCAGGGGCAAGGCCGGGATGGGGGGTGGCTCGCGTGGCTATGACGGTTCGGTCATCGGCAGCCCGAGGAGCCGCCGAGCATTGCCCTGCAGATAGTTGTGCTTCACCGTCTCGCTGGCAAAGCCGAGGTTGTCGACAATTTCCAGTAGCTCAATGAACGATCCCGTGACCGGGTAAACACTTCCGAACATGATCTGATGTGGCAGAATCCTATTGGCTGCCTTGACGATATCTTCCGCACCCGGGAAGCCGTAGTGAACATACTGGCTCGGCACCAGGTAGATGTTGGGCTGTTTGTAAGCGAGTCCGATGGCCTCGCGCACATAGGGCCAGCCGGCATGCTGGATCACGATGTTGAGGTCGGGAAAGTCCGTCGCGACGTGATCAATCAATTCTGGATGCGCATCGTCTAGATAGGGGCCGACCAGACAGCTCATGGCCGTGAATACGATCAGATTGTTCTTCTGAGCCTTTTCGTAGATGGGGTAAAGCCGGCGATCATCGAGACGGGTCCGGGCGTTGGACTGGCTGGGTTCCACCGTGATGCCCGCGAAACCCAGCGATATGACCTTGTCGATCTCGTCCAGGGCGCCTTCTGGCTCTGCTACATCCACGACGCCGAAGCCGACGAAGCGTGTCGGGTGTTCAGAAACGAGTTGAGCGATGTCCTCGTTCGTGGTCGATGAGAAGCCCGGCTTGATGGTTCCGGTCCGCGACCCAATGACACCTTTCTCGATTCCCGCGGCATCCATCTCGGCCAACAACAGCTCCAGGGATTGCTTCTCGAAGGATTCG
Organism: Alphaproteobacteria bacterium UBA2966; assembly: GCA_002348365.1. Lineage (GTDB taxonomy): Bacteria > Pseudomonadota > Alphaproteobacteria > UBA2966 > UBA2966 > UBA2966. The sequence goes on from DEBC01000164.1 coordinate 14,904, forward strand.
GTGCCGACCACATCCATCTTCCGCAGGATCTCGCGAACGAACTCGGGTTTGACGGCGTCAATCCGCGTCGGACGCAGCCGGAAATCGATAATGCCGCTCATACTTTGCCTCCCTCGACTTGTTTCCGCGCTCCACGCGCGGTGATGGAAGGATAGCGTGCGAGGTAGGGGCAATAACACAGCCTCTGACGGCTACGGTTCGACTAATGTCGATCAAAGCCTTTCGTCAATCTGGGATGCAGAATCACAAACGT
>DEBC01000121.1:0-1012 GCA_002348365.1 Alphaproteobacteria bacterium UBA2966
GCACTGGGCGATGGAACGCGGCGTGGCATGCTGGCGATGCTGGCGACGCAAGGCGAACGCACGGCGGGAGAACTGGGAGCGCCGTTTGGCATCACGCAGCCGTCTGCTTCACAGCATCTCCGTGTACTCGAGCAAGCGGGACTGTTGGATCGTCAGGTCGATGGACGCATTCACCGATTCAGTTTGAGGACCGAGCCTCTGCAGGAGGCGCAGTCCTGGATTGAGAAGCATCGGGAATTCTGGGAAGGCACACTCGATCGTCTCGGTGCGTTCTTAGGCGATCTGGAAAGCAACGAAACGGACGGCTGAACATTCGACACGCAGGAGGATGGGACATGCAGGTGAACAAGGTTGTGTCACGCGAAGAATGGATCGAGGCGCGAAAAGAACATCTCGTCAGGGAAAAGCAATTCACCAGGCTTTGTGACGAGCTGAGCGCCGAGCAGCGGGAGTTACCGTGGGTGAAGATCGACAAGGACTATGTTTTCGATGGTCCCGACGGGAAGGAATCGTTGGCCGATCTGTTCGACGGGCGGAGTCAGCTCTTGATCCAGCACTTCATGTTGGGTCCGGATTGGGAGGAGGGCTGTCCGAGCTGCTCATTCTGGGTGGATGGTTACGACGGGTTCGTTGTTCATCTTGCGCACCGGGACGTCACCATGGTCAGTGTTTCCCACGCGCCGCTGGCGAATATCGATGCCTACAAGAAGCGCATGGGCTGGACCTTCAAGTGGGTCTCCTCCCTCGAGTCGGATTTCAATCGGGATTTCAACGTTTCTTTCACGCCCGACGAAATGGAGAAGGGTGAGATGTATTACAACTACCGGGTGACGCAGTTTCCTGCTGACGAAGCACCCGGTGCCAGCTTCTTCTACAAGGACGACGATGGCGACATCTTCCACACCTATTCCTGCTACGGCCGGGGCCTGGATATCCTGAACGGCGCCTATAACTACCTCGATCTGGTACCCAAGGGGCGTGACGAGGGCGACCTGCCCTACACGATGGCCTG
>DEBC01000121.1:1426-14689 GCA_002348365.1 Alphaproteobacteria bacterium UBA2966
AGAGGGCAGAGGGAGCGTAGCGACCGAGGGTGAGGGGGCTTGCCGCTTCAGTCTGAGGATGGCATGAGTTGATCTCGCAAAAGCAGCTCCACTGCCAACAGCAGGAGGTTATCCGTCATGGTTCCCACGTACAAGCATGCCCTGATCGTGGGCGCCGGCCCCGGATTGTCGGCGTCGCTAGCCCGTCTGTTCTCGAGTGAAGGCATGACGGTGTCTCTGGCCGCCCGCAGTATCGATGATCTTGCTGATCTGTGTTCTGAGACGGGGGCAAAGGCCTTCACATGCGACACCACCTCAGCCGACGATGTGGACGCTCTGTTCGCCGCGCTCGACAGCGATCCAGACGTGGTGGTGTACAACCCGAGCGCCCGCGTCCGCGGACCCTTCATCGAGATTGATCGGGAAGCGACCAAGCAGGCCATCATGGTCACGGCCTACGGCGGATTTCTCGTCGCCCAGGAGGCAGCCAAGCGCATGGTACCCAATGGCCACGGGGCCATCCTGTTCACCGGCGCCTCAGCGAGCGTGAAGGGCTACGTCCAATCAGCCTCGTTCGCCATGGGTAAATTCGCCCTGCGTGGTATGGCGCAAAGCATGGCACGCGAACTGCACCCTAAGGGTATCCACATCGGCCATTTCAACATCGATGGCGGCATCCGGAACATTAATCGGCCCGAACGCATCGATGCGCCAGATAATCCCGATAGCATGCTCGATCCGGACGCAATCGCGCAGAGCTACCTTCACTTCCTCAAGCAGGATCGCAGTTCCTGGGCCTGGGAGTTGGAGCTCCGCCCCTGGGTCGAGAATTTCTAGGGCCCGGTTACGAGTCGCAAATCTTCTTGGCCTTCGCGTATCAAGTCATCAGGCTTGCAATAGTCACGCAACGCGTCGATATCGCCTATCCGAACTCGACTTCCCTTCACCGATACGCCAACGTCTCCGAGCTTCGCCAGCGCTCTGGACAGACTGACTGGCGTCATTCCGAGGCGGGCCGCAATGCGGCACTTGTCGTAGGGCAGAGTGATTTCCATCGCGCCCAGTTGCTCTTCCTGTAGCGAAATGAGATAGCAGCCAAGGCGCTCCGCAGTGGTTTTGAGTTTCAAGCTTTTGACCTGACTCACCATCACGCGGAATTGCCGGGACAGCAGTCCCAGCATGTTGTGGGAGAGCTGCAGGTTCTCTGCGATGAGGGAGCGCAGCACATCCCCCCGCAGCATCAGGAGCTTGCCCGCCCATACGACACGGCCCGACACCAGGTAAGGCGCCATCGTGAGAACCGGGGCCACGGTGTAGGTATCGGGCGCTTCAAGAATTTCGATGATGGTGTCATCGCCGTCCGGCCCGACGGTGAAGAGCTCAAGGGCCCCCTCGAGCACCAGATAGAGGAAGTCCGGTATCTCGCCCTGATTGAAGAGGACTGTTCCTGCGGGGAACCTCTGCAATAACGAGCCTTCGAGCAAGGCCGATACGGTTGCATCGTCCAGGTCCTCAAATATTAGAGACTTCTTGAGGAATTCGAGCTCTTCACTCGCGGTCGTCTGGCCCATCGCGCCCCATTCCCGGGCGCCTGACATCGCCCATTCACCGGCGGTAGCCTAAATCATCCTCCAACGAATGCACAGACTATGCGATGCTTATTCTGCCGTCCAAATGGGGAGTGCAACCCCGCCGGCGAGGTGGTCCGCCGTCGCGGACTCGCGTAGCAGGACGTAAACATCGCGCGTGCCCATCACTTCCTCAAAGAGGTCGCAGATCAGCTTGGCGCAGAGGTCCTTTGTTTCCTGTGGCCGGCCGGGGCGCGTATCGATGGTCACCGTCGGCAATCCACGGCCGAGTTCGCCATAGGCCTCGGTGATCGCCGGATAGATCCACTTCCGTGTTTCCGGAAACCGGTCATTCTGACCCGGATCGATCGATGCGTTGATGGCATCGCGAAGACCGTCCGCGATCCGATCCTTGATCTCGTTCGAATACCCTTCCGGGATTTGCACCCTGACGATTGGCATGACTAAAGCCTCCCTGGATTTAGATCTTCTTGTCCTGTCGAGTTCCTTAGGAGAGCGCAGAAAGCGTCACTCCGCCGCTGCAATTGCCTGATTATCCCCGAACTCCGCGTTCTTGCGGCCGTCGGATCCGTCGCCGACAGAGCCCGTGACGTAACGCGGCAGCAGCAGGAATCCGCCGAAGGTCTGCATTGTCTCGTCGTCGCTCTCGCGGCACACTTCGTCCAGTTTCTGGAGCACAGCCCCGGCTGTGGTTTCATGCCAGAACCAGTGAATGACCTGGTCTGAAGTGCCCGTGGCCCGGCCGGGCTGCGCCGCGACGGCCTCGAAGTACCAGGCCCGCACATCCTCGAAGGCATGTTTCAAGGCCACGGTCGCAGTCATGTCTTCCGATGGGGACTCAGGCCACTCGTCGCCGAGGAACCCAATGATGTAACGGGCATTGCCCTCGATATCGAGAGGGCTCACACCGACCGTTGTGCGGCCACGCTGCTCCACGGATAGCTCGTACCAGGGGCGTAATTGGTTGATTTCGCGCAACAACGCTTGTTCCAGGGCCGCGGCATCGCCTTCCGTTTGCGGCGGCGGAGCCTTCAGCTCGATGGGACAGGCCCAGCCTTTTTGCTCCTCACCCGTATCGGCAGAGGATAACGGCGCGTCTTCGTCGAAATCGGCAAGCACCGGACCGCTCTCCGCTTCCAGCGTCTTGAGCAGCGCTTTGAGGACTTTGGTCTGAAACTCGGGATTGTTCGGCGCACCGAAGGGGCGGCCCAGTTCAAAGGGTACCCACATGGCCCGCGGCGGCTTCAATTTCACGGTTTGCGGCCGCACCAAACTGATGCTGGCTGTTGAAAATCCCTCACGCTCCAAATAATGACCGAGCGCGCCGACGGCGCGCGTGCAGCGGGGTCAGACGGGGCACATCAGGACCGTATCGACCTCATCGCCCCGCAGAAGCTTGGCGAGTTCGGGAATATTCGGTTCCATGTCCTGGGGGGCGCTGCCGCCCATGAAGGCATAGTGAAAATTCGCGACCGAACCGATGACACCCTCGGCCTCGAGTTCCTTCATACGATCGAGGGGGATCGCCACGTTGATGTCCTGCTGGAATCCCGTGCGGTCGAAGTTGGGTGAGAGATGGCTCATCACCAGTTCGCCATGGTCGACGTCCGTCGGGATAAGGCGGAATTCACCGGAGAAGAACGGATAGGGTTTGTCGCCCCGGCGCTCGATTCCGGCCGTGGAGATCAGCGCAATTCGGCTTTCTGAAACCGGCTTTGCAGGAGTCCACGGTGTGTGATCGAACTCGGGGAGCCGCAGTCCCGCCAGATAGTCCTGTTCATATTGTGGTAGATCTTCCCAGCGCGCCATTTCAGCTTTCTCCAGTTCGCCAATCCCGACTTGGGAGTGTCAATCGTAGCAGGTGAAAAACAGGCGGTTCAAATAAAAACATCTTATCATTTGATAAATTCATCACAGACAAATGATAAATGTAATTTTTACTTAATATAAACAATATAATTACGAAATAAGTTACTTAATTACGTTGTATATTATAGTATAACTTACTTATTCCAGCGCAAACTTATGTATTGGAGAAATACTCATGCCGATCGTTAGAGCCGAGGTGCCTGAATGGCTGAGTCATGAGCAGAGGGCTGAAATTCGCACCGAAATGCACGACTGCATCGCAAGGAAACCTGGTTCAAGGAACACATTTGGGTCGCCGTGGGTCCCTTCGCGTCCGAAGCTGATGAGCGGACCGTGATCATGACCGTCGAGGTTCGGGAAGGGCGCGGTCACGAAAAGGAGCGTACCTAGGCCCTGTTCGACCAGGCCGGCGACGTTTTCGTGCGGATCGTCGGCACGAAGCCCGAGGAATTCATCCTTCTGGTACGCCAATTCGGTCAGGACGACTGTATTTCAAGCGGGGGGCGCTTCCGCCGCCTCACGAAGCGACACCCGACATCGATGAGCTACGGTCGCGGCGACAAGCTGCCTGATGCTCCTCCGGCAGGGTGAGGCTCAAGTGTCCTAAGCCTCACCCCGCCGAATCAAGTCGGCCGCTTTCTCGGCGATCATGATCGTCGGGATGTTCGTGTTGCTTGAGATCTGATGCGGCATGACTGAGGCGTCGACCACGCGCAATCCTTGAAGTCCGCGAACGCGAAGTTCCTCATCGACGACTGACTCGGCATCCGATCCCATTCGACAGGTGGAGATGGGGTGCCAGCAGGTCTCGCCAGTACTCTGGATGAAGTCAAGGATCTCGTCGTCGTTCACGGCCTCCGGTCCGGGCCGCACCTCGCGCACGATGACCTTTTGCAACGCGGGTTGCTCCGCAATCTTGCGGGCCATCTTGAACGCCAGAACGGAAACTTCCTGATCGCGGGGATGCGACAAATAGTTGACCTGGATTTTCGGTCGCTCGAATGGATCGGGCGACTTCAGGTGGATGGATCCTCTTGATTCCGGCCAAAGATAGTAAGAGCCGATATGGAAGCCGGAGAACCTGTCGAGGTCACGGGCGTACCTCGTCGTGCCACTCGAAAGTGCACACTGGATGCGGGCTTCCGGGAATTGCGCATCGGGCCGGCAACGGACATACGCATGTGCCTTGAATGTAGGCGTCGAGAATAACCCGTCGCGACGAATGAGAAATCGCAGCAGGCCGCGCGCCGCGTACCAGTGGCTGCGAACGATATCATTGGCCGTGACCGGTTCGGTGCATTCGAACTGCAGCCTCGTCTGAAGGTGATCCTGGAGATCTTCGCCCACAGCCGGGATATCGCGGACGACCCGTATCCCGTGTGACTTGAGCAGTTCCGCGTTTCCCACGCCCGACAGTTCGAGGAGCTGCGGCGAGGTGATCGCGCCGGCCGACAACAGGACCTCCCGCGTCGCCGTCGCCTGTCGATCGACCCCCTTCTCGCGATATGCCACGCCGGTCGCGCGCCTGCCGTCGAAAAGTACCCGGCTGGTGGGCGCGTGGGTCACAATATGCAGGTTGCTGCGGCCCTTGGCCTCGGAGAGGTACCCCACGGCGGTGCTGCATCTCAGACCCCGGCGCGTACTCAGTTGCATGCGCGTGACGCCCTCGGTCGACCCTTCGTTGAAATCCTCGTTTTCCGGCAATCCGGCTTCCTGGCAGGAGACCATGAACGCCTGTGACACCGGATCGTCGGGGACGACCTGCGTGGCGTGGATGGGGCCGTCCTGCCCGCGCCACTGCGGGTTGCCGAAGGTCGTGGTTTCCAGGCGCTTGAAGTAGGGCAGAACCTCGGGATACCCCCACCCCACGCACCCCAGGTCGCGCCACTGGTCGAACCGTGCCGGCTCACCGCGGGCATGGATCATCCCATTGACCGAACTCGAGCCCCCGAGCAACCGGCCATGAGGCCAATAGATGGATCGGCCCATTATGTCCGGCTGCGTCTGGTCCTTCCAGACGAAGCGTTCGCTGTCGAGGATCTTGCCCACCCCGAGGGGCAGGCGTACCCAATGATGGTTTTGGTCGGGACCACCGGCCTCCAACAGCAGAACGCGTGAACGCCCATCCTCGGACAACCGCGCCGCAAGCACGCTGCCGGCCGAGCCGGCGCCAACGATGATGAAGTCGTACTCAGCGTTCATGGGTCGTAGCCGAATAATCCCTCCCCCTGCCAGGGGGAGGGTTGGGTGGGGATGGACACCATATGAAATTGCTTGCTGATCGAGAAATCAAACACACCCCCCTCTACGCTCCCCCTTCATGAGGGGAGGAAAAAGTTGTCCGAGAGTCGGCCCTACACGTTGATTGCCGGATCCGGCGTGCCCTGGTTGATGATCACTGTACGGCTGCGGGTGAAGTGCTCGAGCATGCTCTCCAGCGAACATTCCTTGCCCAGACCGCTCTGGTTGAGCCCGCCGTAAGCGACATTGGACACCGGCGCCCCGTACTGGTTGACCTGCACCAGTCCGGCCTCGATTTCGTCCACGAACCGCATTGCATGATTCAGGTCTCGCGTCCACAGAGTCGCAGCAAGTCCATATTCGGTGTCGTTGGCCCGATTGAGCACGGTGGTGAAGTCGTCCCACTCAAAGACCACGGCCACGGGCCCGAAAATCTCTTCCTGAGCGCACGGCGACTCGTGCGGCACCCCCTTGATCAAGGTCGGTTCGAAGAAAAGACCCTTCTGCAGTGCAGGATCGTCCGGGCGTCCGCCGCCGCAGAGGATCTCGGCGCCCGGCGTTTCCCGTGCAAGTTCCACATACCGGGTGACACGGTCGAACTGCTCCTGCGAGACGATCGTGCCGATCTCGCTTTCCGGATCGAGAGGGTCGCCGATCTTCAGGTTCTTCATCGCGGCGACGGTCCGCTCGAGGATTTCGTCCGCGACATCCTTGTGCAGAAACAGGCGCGATCCGGCGGTACAGGACTGGCCCTGGCGCGAAAACCGCATGCCCGTGATGACGCCCGGAATGGCCAGGTCGAGATCGGCATCGGGCATGACAATGTTCGGGCTCTTTCCGCCGAGCTCCAGTGTTACGGGACACAGCTTGTCGGCCGCGTACTGCATGATTTGTCGCCCCACCGGACACGAGCCCGTGAAAGTGATCTTGCGCACGTCCTTGTGCTCGGCCAGCGGCTTCCCGCATTCCTCGCCGAATCCGGAGATCGTGTTGACTACGCCGGCGGGCAGCACCTGTTGTGCCAGTTCCGTGCACTTGAGCACCGCAAGCGGTGCCTGTTCCGCGGTTTTCACGACGACCGTATTTCCCGCCACGATGGCAGGCGCGACCTTGCAGGCCCACAGCCAGACAGGTGCATTCCACGGGATGATCGCGCCGACGACGCCAATCGGGTCGCGCGTCGTGTAGTGCAGGGTGCCGTCGAGCCAGGGCACCGTATTGCCCTTCAGCTCGGAGGCGAATCCCGCGAACAAACGCAACACCTCGATGGTTATATCGAGTTCGGGCCGGGCCTGCGTGGTGTATGCATTGCCGTTTTCCAGCGCCTCGAGCCGGGCGATATCGTCGGCGTGCTCTTCAATGATATCAGCCAGCTTGCGGGTCAGGTCTCCCCGTTCCTTGGCCGTCACTCTTGACCACGAACGAAAAGCCTTTTTGGCAACGGCCACGGTGTGGTCGACATCCGCCTCACGGCAGCGGGGCGAGGAGCCGATGACATTGAGCCACGCCGGATTGACGTTCTCGAACGTCTCGTCTGTGAGAGCAGAGGTGAGCTTGCCGTCGACCACCACCTTGTCCGAAAGGCGGACCGCGTCGTCGTAGGTGGCCTGCACCTCAGGTGCGAGATCGCCAATGCCCTCGGGAATTTCCTGTACAGACATGTCATGTCCTCCGCTGCTCTACGCCGCTAGCCCGTCCGGATTCACGAGTAACGTCGCTTTGTTCGTTATCACCCCGATTACCACACTAGCCTGAAAGGTCATAGTGGGCCCGCGCCGCGTTCTCGATGTAGGGGGTGAACGCATTGGCAAAGTCCACGTGCTTGGGGTGTTCCTGGTAGGCCTGCCAGGCCTCTTCAGATTCAAAGTCGATGACCAGGGCGTAATGGAACGTATCGTCCATCAGAGCCAGATTGGGCCCGAATTCGAATCGATGGATACCCGGTACCACGCCGACCAGATCCCGAAAGCCGGCGCCGATGTCATCGACCACATTTTTCGGTGCGTCATCCTTGAAGCGCACCATCGTGATCTGTCGCAGCATGGTGTGATGCCTTTCCTACTCGATGGACGTCCGCACCCGCATATCGATCAGGCCTTGCGTGACCGGTGACGGAGTGGGCATCGATTTGACCTCGATGAAGGCGGGGTCGGAAGTGTCCATCGCCTCGTTGAGAGCCGGCAGGTAGGCGTCCGCCTCGGTAACCACCTGCGCATGGGCGCCGGCGGACTCGAATATCTTGTAGTAGTCCACGTCACGGAGCTTGGTGGCATAGATCCGCCCGTACATGGCTTTCTGCTGCTCCTGGATCATGCCCCACTGGGCGTTGTTGGCGACGACCATGGTGACACTGATGCCCCGATCGATTGCCGTTTCCATCGGTGTGAACCCTGGGGCCAGGCCGAGGGACCCGTCCCCGGTGATCAGCACGACTCGCGAATCTGGCTTGGCGAGCTGCATGGCTGTGGCGAATGCCGGTCCGGTTCCCATCTGTTCCCACGGACCTGGGGCGAAGATGCCTCCGACTTTACGTCCTTCCATTGCCCAGGCGTTGATCGCGATCTCTCCCCAGCAGGCGATGTCTCCCCCATCCAGGACGAGGATGTCCTCTTCGCCGAGGGTCATCAGGGTGTCATAGGTGATCCGCATGGGATGGACCCGGCCGTCCTTTTGCTCCAGGAATTGCCGGTATTCAGACACGCTCTCGCTGCGGCTCTGGCGCAGGCGGGACACCCAGGTGCCGTCCGCCGCCGGTACATTCCTGCCCTTGTGGAGACACTGGATGAACATCTTGAGGTCGGCGCAAATACGCTCGTCCGCTAACATGTTGTCGCTGAGTTCGCGCGCCGTGGCGTTGACGGTGATCATCCGGGTGTCTGGATTGATCAACGGCGCCTCGCCGAAGTTGAGCGGGAAATCGAGCTTGGCGCCCAGCAGTATGAGTAAGTCACACTCTTCCCCGATAAGACGCGAGCATGTGTTCTGGTAATAGTCCAGCAGCCCCATGGCCATGGGATGGGACTGATTCATGGCTTTCACGTAGGTGAAGGCGCCGAAAACCGGAATGTTGGCGGCGGCGGCAAATTCTTCAAGGTCCTTTTCGGCGTCGCTGCTCCACAATCCCTGGCCGGCGACGATGGCCGGCTTCTTGGCCTCCTGAAGCGCCGTCTCAACGAGCTTCAGGTCCTCCGCATTCGGATAGGGGCGGTGGATCTTGCGCCGCGAGGCGTCAAAGTCGCGGGCGCCCTTCGGCGGCTCGGCGTCAATTTGCTTGGTGAAGATGAAGTTGGTTGGGATGGTTAGTTGCACCGGCCCTGACGGTTGGTTGGTGGCGATGTCGTATGCCTTGTCGAAGAACCAGCCAATGCGACCTGGCTCATTCACTTCGATGGAATACTTGGTCATGCATTTCACGACCTCAGCCTGGGGCAGCTCCTTGAAGCCGTGATTGTCGAAATTGTGGGAGTTGCCGGAGATACCGATGAAAATGACCGGATCGCCGGCGAAATGGGCCTCGGCAACGGCAGAGACGTAATTGGTGAATCCGCTGGGCTCCGCCAGGCAGACCTGTACTTCGCGCGTCATGCGGGCGGTCGCGGTCGCTAGGAAGCCGGCCTCCATCTCGCTACGTGCGGCAACGATGTCGATGTCGTAATCCTGGCAACCAATGAGTGCCGGATTGATGAAGCCACCACAGAGGGCGAAGATACGGTCGATTCCTTTGGCCTTGATGGCGCGGGCCAGCATGTGGCCGCCGGCGATCTTTCCCTCAGGTGCCTTGCTGATATCGTTCATGACGTTCCTCCCAAACTTTGATGTCCGCCGTTTCTGATTTTGCGATGCTCACGCCTTCCGCGGTGACGCCTGCGGAACCGATGACCGTCAGGGCGGTGCCCTGCGATTATGTCTTCAACTAACGGTTCACGAGCTACGTTGAGTTGAGAATACAACTGAACGGATTCTTGCACGCTGACCGGTCAACTGGCCATAGCCGCTCTCATGGCTTCGCCCATCTGTGAGGGCATGTCCAGCACGACAGCACCGGCCTTCTCCAGCGCGCTCCGTTTCGACTGATAGGTGCCCTTGTTGCCCATCACGATGGCGCCGGCATGGCCCATCTTGCGTCCCGCAGGTGACGCGCCGCCTGCAATGAAGGCCACGACCGGCTTCGACATGGTCGCGATAAATTCGGAGGCATCTTCCTCGGCGGTGCCGCCGATCTCACCGACCAGAACAACGGCATCGGTTCCCGGATCCTCTTCGAGCGCCTGCAGCGCCTCGATCGTTGTGGTGCCGAGAATGGGATCTCCACCGAGCCCCAGTACGGTTGATTGACCCAGTCCCGCCTGAACCAGGTTCAGGCAGGCGAGTGTGCCGAGACTGCCGCTGCGGCTGACCACGCCGACCCGGCCGGGTCGGCAGATGCCTTCTTCCCAGGCCGGCATGATTCCGACGAACGTCTCTCCCGGTGTGACCAGGCCTGCCGTGTTGGGTCCCATGATGCGCGTGTTGGAGTCCTTCGCCGCTGCCATAAAGTACATGACGTCCTGGGTCGGGATGTGCTCGGTGAGGACCACGAGAAGGCGCACACCGGCCTCGATTGCATCCAGCGCCGCGGCCTTGGCTGCCATCGGCGGGATGAACATGACGGCAACATCGATTTCGGTCTCCTTAGCCGCCGCGACGGCGCTTTCGAAGACCGGCAGGCCGAGGAACTCTTCACCTGCCCGTTTCGGGTTCACGCCGCCGACGACCTTGGCGCCATACTCCTGCATGCGCTCGGCCCAAAAGCTGCCCTGGCGACCCGTAATACCCTGGACCAGCATGCGGTCGGGCGCACGCACGATCATGCCGCTGAGATCGCTCATTTCGCCGCCTCGATCGCCGCTTGCACGGCTTCGTCCATGGTTGGGAACGGCTCCATCTTCAATCGCTCGCGGACGATGGGCACGGCTTCCTTCGACCCCGTGCCGTGGATGGAGAAGAATACAGGAATATCGGGTTTGAGCTCTTCCCAGGCGCTGACGACCCCTTCCGTCATCACGTCGGTTCGGGCGAAGGCGCCACAGAAGTTGACCACGAGGGTCTTCACCTTGGGATTTGAGAGCACCAGATCCAGTGCCGGCGTCGCCAGAGTGTAGGACTGGCCTCCGATCTCCAGGAAATTGGCTGGGTTGCCTCCGTAGTGCCTCACGGCGTCCATGGTGGTCATGGTGAGTCCGGCGCCGTTGGCGAGAATGCCGATTTCGCCGTCGAGTTCGATATACGTCAGACCCAGTTCGCGTCCGCGTGCCTCAAGGTCAGTCAGCTTATCGGGAACGCCTGCACCGGTGATGTCTTCCTGCCGCGCCTTCGACAGGTCATCGAGGGTGAACTTGCAGTCGAGGGCGACGACCCCTCCGTCCGCGGTGATGGCCAGCGGATTGATCTCGACCAGCTCCGCATCTCGCGACCGCCACACGTCGTAGAGACGCACGAGAACATCCGCTACGGCGTCCTGCACATCGCCGAGGTCGAGGCCTTCCAGTACGGCTGTAGCGCCAGCCGAATCGAAACCCTGCCGAATATCGACGATGAGGCGGCGAACCGCGTCCGCGTCATGAGCGGCCGCCTCCTCGATATCCATCCCGCCGAGCGTCGAGAACAAGACCAGGGGGCCCTTGCTCGCGGTGTCATTGAGCACGGCGGCATAGAGTTCGCGGGAGATATCTGCCTGTTCCTCGACGAGCACGCGCTCGACCGTATGTTCACCGATCGTCATGCCGAGGATGTCGCGCGCCGCCTCCTGTGCCTCGGCCGGGTCGACCGCGGGCTTGATGCCACCCGCCTTGCCGCGTTTTCCGGTAGGGACCTGAGCTTTCACGACGACGGGACCCAATGAACCGGCCGCTTTCGCTGCCTGTTCAGGCGTTGTCGCGGTCTGCCCGCGTGGGATGGCAATTCCGGCGGCCGCTAGTAGCGGCTTCGCCGCGTGTTCCTCAAAATCCATTGTGAGTTAGTTCGATAAGATCACTGGCCGTGGCGGGCGAAATAGGTGCCGAACAGGTCCTCTTCCTTGGGCGTTTCATCAGGGATCACTGTCGAGAGATGCGTGACGTTGATGAAGTTCCGATAGTTGAGGTTCTCGGTAATTGAATTGCCGCCCCAGGTTCCGCAGCCCATGCTGAGCGTGAAGTTGAGGCCATTGTCGAAAGCTCCGCCATTGCCGATGGCATGGGCCTGATTGACGAGGACGCGAACGACGTCGAGTTCCTCGGCGAGCTTTCGCATGCGGCCCGAATCGGTCGAATGTAAACCGCATGAATGCCCAGCTCCTTGATAGGCAAGAATGCCCCGGACGACCTCGATGGCGTCATCGAAATCCTTGGCCCGGTAGATGGTGAGGGCGAGCGATAGTTTTTCACCCGAGAAGGGGTAGTCCTTGCCGGCACCCGTCTCTTCGACGAGGAAGAATCTTGCTTTCTTCGCTTCCTCCGGCAGGCCCGTTATCTCGGCAAATACGTCAGGGTCTTTTGCGATGACGTGGCGGTTGAGTTTCCCATCAACCCACAAGTTGTCCTGAATCTTTTGCTTCTCGTCCGCGTCCGCGAGATAGCCACCCTCCGCTTCCAAGGCGGCGATGGCCGCGTCATACGCCTTATCCACGATGATGATGGCGTTTTCGGACGAGCACGAGGTGGCGTTGTCGAAGGTCTTGGAAAGTCGGATCTTTGCCGCCGCGTCAGCGAAGTCGGCGGTTTCATCGATGATCACGGGCGCATTGCCAAGACCGACCCCGATGGCGGGCTTGCCGCTGCTGTAGGCGCGGCGCACGTTGTCCTGCGAACCCGTCACGACCACGAGGTCTGAGGCATCCATCAGCTTCTGCGTCAGAGACTTGGATACGCGTGGCAGGACCTGAACGAGGTCCTTGGGATGGCCGGCGCGGGCGAGTTCAGCTCGCATCATCTCGGCAACGCCCGCCGTCGCTGAAAGGCCGGCGGGAGAGGGGGCGAGAACAACGGCATTGCGGCCCTTGACCGCAAGCATCGACTTGTTGACCGGCGTGGCTGCGGGATTGGTTGAAGGGCAAACCGCTGCGATGATCCCGACGGGCTTGGCATATTTGACGAGTCCCCGGTCGGGAAGTTCCTCGATGATCCCAACAGTCCGGGCATCCTCACGCAGAAGGTCGCGCAGCGTGCCGAACGTCTTTCGACGGTTCTTGGTAATTTTATCTTCGACGTTACCGAGTCCGGTATCGCGAACGGCAGTTTCCGCCAGTTCCCGAGCGCGTTCGGGTTTGTAGATTGCCCAGGCAAGGGCGGTGACCGCATCGTTTACGGCTTCCTGATCCGCATCTGCAAAGGCATCCATTGCGGCACGCCCATTGGCGATCAATTCCGCGATGATCGCATCCTCTTGGGCATTCTGATCAACGGCGGGTGCAGCTTCCTTCAGCGCCATGAAGTCGTTCCTTGTCGGTCTGATCGTTTCGAGGAGATGTAGAAATATCCCGCTGAGGCGCTGACAGCAAGTGGGTGCGGCATCTCACGAAAGCCGGTGTGATTGTTCCGTGATAAACGGGTAGGATCGTTGCGTGCTG
>DEBC01000121.1:15091-18643 GCA_002348365.1 Alphaproteobacteria bacterium UBA2966
CCCTTTTTGAAGGGCGCTCCCAGCGACCGGCAAGCGGTTGCCCGGGCGATCGAATCAGCCTGCACCGAAGTCGGATTCTTCGCGATCACGGGTCACGGTCTCTCCGAAGACAAGGTTTCGGAACTTCGCGCAGCAGCGGTCGAATTCTTTGCCTTGCCCGACTCCGAAAAGGCCTTGGTTGAGCGGCCGCCTGAAAGAATAAGCCGCGGTTGGAACGGCATGGGCGATCGATCCCTGGCGTACTCCCTGGGCGAAGAAACGCCGCCCGATCTTCAGGAGAGCTTCGTCGCGGGCCCCGATGACGTCCCGAACGAACCCTATTTTACGTGCGATCGGGCGTTGCCGTTTTTCGCTCCCAATCGCTGGCCGCAGTCGCAGCCGGCGCTGCGCGCGGCAATGACGGGGTACTTCGATGCGATGGGAGGTCTTGCACAGGCCCTCATGCAAGCCTTTGCCCTGGCGCTCGACCTGCCGGTCGGTTTCTTCGATGACAAGATCGACCGACATGCGTCCACCTTGCGTTTGATCCGGTATCCCGGCCAGGTGCATGCCGTTCCCGGTCAACGGCGGGCCGGAGAGCATACCGACTACGGCTCCCTGACGATCTTGCGCGGAGACAACCTGCCGGGGGGATTGCAGGTCAAACTGCGCCATGGCGACTGGGTGGACGTCATCAGGCCCAAGGGCGGATTCATTTGCAATATCGGTGACGCGATGGCGCGCTGGACCAACGATCGCTGGGTATCGACGTTGCACCGTGTTGGTGTTCCGCCGGCCGGTGCACCGACAGAGGACCGAATCTCGATAATCTTCTTCCACAACCCGAACTATGACGCCGAAATCAACTGCATCACGCGTCCGGGCGAGGCCGCGAAATATCCTGACGAAACCTTGGATTCGTACTACCTGGACAAGCTGATGCGCGGCTCGTTCGGCAAGGAGGGTTTCGCGTCAAACCAGGCTCAGCAGCCCGATCGGACTTAAGCGCCTGCGTTGACGTCGTCCGCGCTTTCGATCTGCGGAATGTCGAATTCCGGCAACGTCGGCACGGACTTCAATCCCGAACCGGTGCTGACCAGAACAACGCGTTCGTCTTTGCTCACGAAGCCGGATTTGAGCGCCTTCTTGAGTCCCGCCAGCGTCGTGCCGGCCTCGGGGCAGGCAAATATGCCCTCGAGGGCGGCAAGCTGGGCTACGGCCTCCAGGGCCTCTGATTCGCTTACGGCTATGCCACCGCCGTTGGTTTCCCGCATGATGCGCAGAATCTGTTTTCCCGCGGCCGGCGCGGGCGCTTTCAGCCCGCCCGGCGGGATATTGATCTCGCCCCAGGGCTCACACTCTTCCAGACCGTCGTCGAATGCCTTCACGATGGGCGCGCATCCTTCGTACTGGGTGACCAACATGCGCGGCAGTTTGCCCCGAACCCATCCCAGTTCCATCAGCTCTTCCAACCCCTTCCAGATCGCAATGGCTCCGGTTCCCCCACCGGCGGGGTAAACGATGACGTCGGGCATCTCCCAGCCGAGTTGCTCCGCAATTTCGTAGCCCATGGTTTTTTTGCCTTCCGTGCGGAAGGGTTCCTTCATGGTGCCGATGTTGAACCAGCCGTGCCGCTTCGAAAGTTCGTCAACGAGTCCGCCGGCCTCATGCCAGCGATCTGCCGAAAGCAGGTACCTCTCGCCTCCCGAGAGACTGCATTGCTTCTTGCTGCTGGTCTGCGAATCCGTTGGCAGGATGGAGACGCAGTGCATGCCGGCCCGCGCCGCATAGAGACTGAAGGCGCTGCCCGCATTTCCCGAACTGTTGAGAATGACATCCTGGATGCCGAGTTCCCGGTAGCGACTCAGGGTGACAGCGGCGCCGCGATCCTTGAATGATCCGGTTGGGCACATGCCTTCGTTCTTGGCCAGGAGCTCACCGGCACCGATTTCCTGTGCCAGTCGTTCGGTCTGGTTCAGCGGTGTCCAGCCTTCACCCAGAGTGACCGCATTCTCGATGTCATCGACGGGAAGAAGTGGACCATAGCGCCACATGGATGCTGGACCGCGGGCGATGCGCTCCATCGATACTTCCCGCTTCATCCGTTCAAGGTCGTAGCGGGCATAAAGGAGACCGCCGTCCTTGCACGTGTTCGATTGTGGGATGTCGGCTGGCAAACGCTCGTTGCATTCCGAGCATTCAAAGTGGTCCAAGTAGGTCATTCGGTCCTCTGGAAGGTCGGGCGCCGGTCTGGATGGCAGCGCGCGCTGTGTGCATGGGTGCAGGCGGACTTCAATAAGGTTTGAAACCCTGCTGATCAATGCCGTCACTCTAAATAAATGGCAGGTCTGTCAGTGTTGCCGGTACCTGAATGCCGTCCTTCTGAATTTTGACCGCATCAACTGTCGCCAACTTACGCGAGATCAAAGCAAAGCCGATGTTGCGGCCAAGGCGCGGTGACCAGACCCCGTTCATCATGTCACCCACCTTTTTGCCGTCCACGAAGATGCCATGCCAGGACGTATGCGGCTGCATCGGTACATCGTCATCGAGGATCAATCCGAGCTGATGCCGCTGCGGCCCCGTCTTGATGAATGGCCTGAAGGGCATTCATGCCGATGACATCTCCTGAGATTTCGAGGTCGACGTATCGCCCCAGGCAAACCTCGAACGGGTTGGTGCGGTCATCGGTATCTCCTACCCACGACAGCAATCCGCTTTCGACCCGTTCCACTGAGTTGGGATTTCCCGGTCCGATATCTCACGGCTGACCCGCTTCGTTGACGATATTCCACTGCGCCGTGCCTTTGCTTCCGTCCGTGAGGTAGAGCTCGAAACTGCCCTGTTTGGACCATCCGGATCGCGCCAGGACCACGGGAATGCCGCTCACCTCCGCGCCCCGAAACCGATAGTGTTTGAGCCCTCGAACCCACCCACCGAACAGCGATTCGATCACGTCTTCTGCATGAGGGCCCTGGACCGCCAAGGGCGACACATCGGGTTCCGACAGGTCGACATCCAGGCCGCGCTCGGCTGCGATCGCCCGCGACCAGAACAAAATGTTTGAATCAGCGATGGACAGCCAGATTCGGTCGTCGTCGAGTCGGAGCAGGACCGGATCGTTGATGAGGGTGCCGGCGTGGTTGTAGAGAGGCACATACTTGCCTTGACCCACCACGTAGTCTGACAGATTCTGCGGGGTCAGGATTTGCGCCAAGGTCAAGGCATCCGGACCGCTCACCTGAACCTGGCGCTGTGCCGCCACATCCCATTGCGCGACGCCATTCAGCAGCCGCCAGTACTCGCCCTCTGGATCCCCGTAACCGGTCGGCAGCAGCATCTGGTTGTACGTCGTAAAGCTGGTCACGCCCGCGGCCAGGGTAGCCTCGTAAAAGGGCGATTGCCGAATTCGGGTGGTGGACGAAATCTCGAACAAGGGGCAACGGTTCAGTATTGGAAATGCGACAGAATTTGAGCGATTACGTCGAATTCGTGATCGCCCAGCCGCGCCGCATAATGCTCATGGATCGCCGTTTCACGCACCTGCCTGACATCGTGCGAACTGTGCGAATT
>DEBC01000121.1:19010-28106 GCA_002348365.1 Alphaproteobacteria bacterium UBA2966
TGTGCGAATTCAATCGGCGAAGACGAAGGCAAATGCTTCATATGTAAGTGATTTTCAGGCGCTGGCGGCGGCCGGAAAATCAGTCGCTTGGGGCTTTTGCGGCGACGATTGCGGCAATGAAGGTGGCCGCAAGACGGGCTTCGGGCGGATCCGCGCGGGAGGTCAGCACGATCGGCACCTTGGTACCCATGACCACACCTGCGGCCGTGGCGCTCAGGAAGTAGACCATCTGCTTGAAAAGGATGTTCCCCGCCTCGATGTTGGGCACGACCAGGATATCGGCGTTTCCCGCAACCGGACTGTCGATACCCTTGAGTTGGGCGGCATCCAGGGATATCGCGTTGTCGAGGCCGAACGGACCGTCGACGACGGCGCCTTTGACCTCGCCGTCGGCCGCCCGTGCCGCGACCTCGGACGCCTGGACACTCGACGGCATGCTGGGGTTCACAACTTCGGCGCCCGATAGCAAGGCGATGTGGGGGGTCTCAGTCCCCAATGCGTGGGCCAGGTCGACGGCGTTATTGATGATATCGAGCATCTCGCCCGAATCGGGCTGGACATTGACCACCGCATCGGTGACGTGCAACACGCCCTCCCGCCCCGGCACCGTCATGTGGAACACGTGACTCGTGCGCCGGTCCGTCCGCAGGCCGGCGTCCCGGCGTAGCACCGCCCGCATCAAGGCGTCGGTATGAACATGGCCTTTCATGATGACAGCGACTTCGCGTCCCTTGGCGAGAGCAGCAGCCACCTCCGCCTTCTTTTCCTCGTCGGGTTCGTGAAGGATTCGGGTGTCGGCCAACTCCCAGCCAGCCTCTTTTGCGATGGCGCGGATGGCGTCCGCATCACCGATCAGGACCGGCTCGATCGCGCCGGTTTCTGCCGCCCGCCGTGCACTTTCGAGAGCAACCGGATGGTCGGCGCCGGCCACCGCCACGGCGAGCCCGGGCAGTTCACGTGCCAGCGTCACCAGGTATTCAGGAACCTCGAAAGGATCAGTGCTCAGCATTCGGTCAATCTCGTCCTTATCTCATCCCAGCTGTCCCGCACGAACATTGGCACAAAAGAATAGGACGGAGCAGCGCGCTCCGTCCCATCATTTGTGTGGCCTCGCCGTTTATTGCCGTCCGCTAGGCGGCTCCTGCCTGCGGGCGCATGTCGGCCGGATCGATACCGGCAACCGAGACGGGCTTTTTCATGGCGTCGCGGCGGAACGGCTCGCCCAATTCCTGGTTGAGGACGACCTCGATGAAAGTCGTCTCGTTCCGATTCATCTGGGCTTCGATGGCTTCTTGCAGGGCGACCGATGTTTCTTCCATCGTCGTGACCTGAACGCCCTTCATGCCGCAAGCTTCCGCGATCTTGGCATATTCGACATCCAGGTCGAGTTCGGTGCCCACGAAGTTATCGTCGAACCAGAGTGTGGAATTTCGCTTCTCGGCTCCCCACTGGTAGTTGCGGAAGATAACCATCGTGATGGGCGGGAACTCGTTACGGCCGTACGACGACATCTCGTTCATTGAGATTCCGAATGCACCATCGCCAGCGAATCCGACCACGGGGACGTCGGGTTTGGCGATCTTGGCACCCATGATGGCGGGAAAGCCGTATCCGCAAGGCCCGAAAAGCCCTGGGGCCAGGTATTTGCGGCCTTCTTCGAAGGTCGGATAGGCATTGCCGATGGCACAGTTGTTTCCGATGTCCGAGGAGATAATCGCTTCCTGGGGCAGGGCGGCCTGGATGGCCCGCCACGCCATGCGTGGGCTCATGTGCTTCGGTTGGGCTTTGCGCGCGCGTTGGTTCCAGGTCGTCCCCGGATCGTCCTCTTCGTGATCCATCGACGAAAGCTGTTGCAGCCAAGCCGATTTCGTCTGCGCGACGAGTTCCATACGCTCCTTGCGGCCCGTGTCTCCGGCCTTGGCGGAGAGCTTCGAGAGGAGCTGTTCCGCGACGGCCTTGGCATCACCCTGGATGGCCACTGTCACCGGCTTAGTCAGGCCGATGCGGTCTGAATTGATGTCCACCTGGATGAGCTTGGCGTCCTTGGGCCAGTATTCGAGACCGTAGCCTGGCAATGTGGAGAACGGATTGAGCCGCGTTCCGAGAGCCAGAACGACATCGGCGTTCGAAATGAGCTCCATCGCCGCTTTCGAGCCGTTGTAGCCGAGAGGCCCAACGGAAAGCGGATGGCTACCGGGGAACGCGTCGTTGTGCTGGTAGTTGCAGCACACCGGCGCGGACAATTTCTCAGCCAGCTTCGCCGAGGCTTCAATGCCACCTGACAGCACCACGCCGGCGCCGTTCAGCATGACCGGGAACTTGGCCTTGGAAAGGAGATCAGCTGCCTCTTCGATGGCGCCGGAACCGCCACGCGGCCGTTCGAGCCTCACGATTTGTGGCAGATCGATGTCGATGACCTGGGTCCAGTAATCGCGCGGGAAGTTGATCTGGGCAGGTCCAGCCAGCCGGAAGGCGTTCTCGATGACCCTGTTCAGCACTTCGGCCACGCGGGAGGGATCGCGCACCTCTTCCTGGTAGCAGACCATGTCTTCGAACAGCTTCATCTGCTCGATTTCCTGGAATCCGCCCTGGCCGATGGTCTTGTTGGCAGCCTGAGGCGTTACCAGCAGCAGCGGCGTGTGGTTCCAGTAGGCGGTCTTCACCGGGGTCACGAAGTTGGTGATGCCCGGGCCGTTCTGCGCGACCATCATGCACATCTTACCCGACGCCCGTGTGTAACCGTCTGCCATCATCCCGGCGTTGCACTCGTGTGCGCAGTCCCAGAACGTGATTCCAGCCGTTGGAAACAGGTCGGAGATCGGCATCATGGCCGAGCCGATGATGCCATAGGCATGCTCGATGCCATGCATCTGGAGAACCTTCACAAAGGCTTCTTCGGTCGTCATCTTGGTCATGTCTTGAAATCCTCCTTGGCGGCGGCCAGTACTAGCTCTGGCCGTCGAATTGCCCCACCACTTGCGGCGGATTATTAAGCTATTGATCCGACCTCGGCAAGGCGCGCGCGATCAGATCGTCCCCACCTAGCCTCCCCCGATTTCGGGGGAGGGATTCGAGGTTCGGCGAGGTCGAATTATTCCCTCCCCGGGATCGGGGAGGGTTGGGGAGGGGCGACCTTTCATTTGGTCCGGTGGGTTTACTTCGACTCCCTGCTCTGACCAGGAATGACGCCTTCCATGGGCTTCCAATCGGGCTGCTTTTCCGGCACCGCATCGGCAAAGGCTGGCAGGCCGTTGCAGGTCTCGACGATGCTCATAATGGTCGGATAGGGCGACATGTCGCAGCCAAAGCGCTGAGCGTTGTAGGTCTGCGGAACCAGACAGGTATCAGCGATTGTCGGAGTCTCTCCGTGGCAGAATTGGCCCGTCTCCGCCCTTGCGACCAGCATTCCCTCGAGCCCGCTGAGGCCCGCCGCAATCCAGTTCCGGTACCAGCCGTCGATGTCTTCCGCCGTAGCGCCGATTTGGTTGGCCAGGTACCGCCGCACCCGCCGTCCCATGAGGGGGTGCATGTCACTGACGATCGACTGTGCGAAGCTCCTTACCCAGGCTCGCGAGCCTCTTTCCGCCGGCAGCAGGGCCGGCTCGGGATAGGCTTCTTCCAGGTATTCGATAATGGGCAGGGATTGGGCGATGGTGAGGCCATCGTCTTCCAGGATTGGGAGCATGCGCTGGGGATTGAGTTCTTCGAACCAGGGTACGCGATGCTCGTCCGCAACCAGGTCGACGATTACCTGCTCCACGGACAGGCCCTTGAGGTTGAGGGCGATCCGGACTCGGTAGGCGGCGTTGGACATGTAGAAGTCGTAGAACTTCACTTGGAGGCTCCCCCTCGGTATGTTCGTTCTGATCTCGGAAATCGAGCCCAATTATCTTAATCGCTGAGTGGTTCGGAATCCCCCAGGGAATCGGAGGGTACGTTCATGGAGTTTGGAATCTTCAATCTGCTCAGTCGCCGGGTCGAATCCCAGACGATCGCTTCGATCGTCGAGGAGGCGGCGGAAACAGTGAAATTGGCGGATCAGGCCGGATTCACCACCGCGTGGTTTCCGGAGCATCACTATTCCAATTATTCGATTGCGCCTTCCCCGCTCATGATGTGTGCGTACTGCGCGTCCCTCACCCAGCGCATCAAACTAGGGACGGCGATCGTTATTGGCACGCTCTATCATCCTGCACGCCTGGTCTCCGAGGTCGCTTTCGTGGATGGCATGACAAATGGCCGGCTGGTCCTTGGATTCGGCAGTGGTTACCAGCCACACGAATTCAAGCGCTTTGGCATCGATCTCGAGCATTCGCCGGATATCACGGAGGAAGTGCTGGATATCGTCGAGGGCGGCCTGACGAACGAAGCTTTCGAATACCACGGCAAGCATTTTGATTTCCCTCACACCTACATGGCGTTGAGACCGGTACAGAATCCGATGCCGCAGGTCTGGATTGCCGGCAATAACGCCCAGATGCAGCAGCGCGCCGCCCGGAGTGGTTATCCATTGATCATCTCGGCGCTCGTCAAGGACATCGACTTCGTGGCGAGCCTGCGCGAGATGGCTGAAAAGAACTGGCACGAAGCAGGCGTCGATCCTGCATCGATGCAGCTTGGCACGCTACGCTTCTCCTATGTCACCGACAGTCACGAAGATGCTCTGGAATTTGGTGACAATGCGCGCTTCCAGTACCGGCTGGCACGCAATCTCCGCTTCCGTAAGGAGGAGCTGCATAAAGGATTGTTGCCGGAGGTGCCTTTCGAGGACGAGCCCACGCTGGAGGAGCTCGTCGCCAACAATCCGATTGGTGATCCCGAGACGGTTGCCGAGCGCATCGTGGAGGAAGTCCGCCGGGTCAATGCCTTCCACATGAACCTTTACATGCATGTGGGTTCTATGCCTCTCGAGAAATCTCTGCGCTCGATCGAACGATTCGCGTCCGAGGTCATGCCCCTCGTCGAGAAGGAATTGGGCGAACCGGTCACCGCGGCAGCGACCACCACCTGGGCAGTGCACCGTGACTGAGACACTCGATCCATCCAAACGGAAGGACGTGACGCTGGTGACCGGCGTCATTGGTTCGGATACCCACATCGTGGGCAATCGCATTCTGTCCATGGCGTTGGAAGAGGCGGGCTACACGATTGTCACCCTCGGTGCCCTGACGCCGGCGGACGAGTTCATCAAGGCGGCCATCGAAACGGCCGCGGATGGCATCATGGTGTCATCTCTTTACGGCCAGGGAGAGCTCGATTGCCGCGGTTTCCGCGAGTTGTGCGTCGAGGCGGGCCTCGGGGACACCCTACTCTACGTGGGAGGCAATCTCGTCGTTGGTAAGACCCCGTGGGACGTCGTCGAAAAGCGTTTCCTGGATATGGGGTTCGACCGAGCCTTTCCTCCCGGAACGCGCACACCGGAAGTGATCGACGCTTTGGACAAGGATTTTGCAGCTCGTACCGAAGGCAAACGGATTTCGGACTCGTGAGCGGAAACGCCACGACTGCGCTGCTCATCGATTTCGGCAGTACCTACACCAAGCTTCGGGCCATCGACCTTGAACGGGCCGACATCATCGGATCGGGCCAGGGGCCGTCGACAGTCACCACGGATATCACTGTCGGTATGGAAGCGGCACTCGCTGATTTGGACTCACGGATCGGCGGACTGCCGGACTTCAAGTATCGTCTCGCGACTTCCAGCGCCGCTGGGGGCTTGCGTATGGTCACGGTGGGTCTGGTCAAGGAACTGACGGCCGAAGCCGCTCGCATTGCGGCCCTCGGCGCGGGCGCCAAACTGATCGGGACATACGCCTACCGACTAACCGCCGGTGATATTGCCGAAATCGAGGGGCACGATCCCGATATCCTGCTCCTCGCCGGCGGAACGGATGGCGGCAACGACGAAGTTATCCTTCACAACGCGGGAATCATCGCCGAGTCCGCATTGAGTTGTCCGGTCGTGGTCGCGGGGAACCGTGTCGCGACGGACGCGGTTGCCGCTAAACTCGATGCCACGGGTAAGAGCGCGGTGACCACCGAAAACGTCATGCCGGAATTCAATGTCCTCAACATTGAACCGGCGCGGGCGGCCATCAGAAAAATATTCATCGACCGCATCGTGCATGCCAAAGGGATCGATCGCGCGGCAGAGCAGTTCGACGCGGTGCTCATGCCAACGCCGGAAGCAGTCATGGAGGGTGCACGATTGCTTGCCGACGGCACAGACGCGCGCGAAGGATTGGGGCCGCTCTTGATCGTCGACATTGGCGGCGCGACGACGGATGTCCATTCCGTCGCTTCGGGGGATCCGACGCTGGAGGGCGCCATCCAACGGGGATTGCCGGAGCCTTACGTCAAGCGAACGGTCGAAGGTGATCTCGGTATGCGCCATAACGCCCACTCGATCGTCAAAGCGGCAGGGCTGGACGTCCTTGCATCGGACTCGGGTCTTTCCCAGGACCGCTTTGCTGAAATATTGGGGCTTTTTGCGGATGATGTTGAGCGGCTGCCGCATTCGGATGAAGAATTGGCAGTGGACCGGTCGTTGGCCCGTGCAGCGACGCTGATCGCGGTGCGCCGGCATTCCGGTCGGACCGAAACGGTCTACACGGTCATGGGACCGGCGGTCGCCCAGCACGGCAAGGATCTCTCAAGCGTGGCTGCGGTGATCGGGACCGGGGGCGTGCTGGTTCACGGGAGC
Source organism: Alphaproteobacteria bacterium UBA2966 (assembly GCA_002348365.1). Lineage (GTDB taxonomy): Bacteria > Pseudomonadota > Alphaproteobacteria > UBA2966 > UBA2966 > UBA2966. Next base: position 25,714 of record DEBC01000121.1, read on the forward strand.
GATCCCGCCGGAATCCTGACCAAGGCTTGTGCGGACGCGAACGACCCCGAATCGTTGCGTCCACGAGCGCCACGGCTGTTGCTGGACCGGGAATATCTGCTGTACGCCTGCGGTTTGCTTGGGACCGTCGAGCCAGATGCTGCCTTGACCTTGGGGCTCATCCATATGCATCCTGTCGCCGAAGAGGAGCACGGAAATAGCCGAAATTCTGCCATTGGATAACGCCCAGACGCCACTCTCGGAAACCCGAATTTCCGACGAAGAGTTTGCCAAGATGCGCGAGGCGAACCTTGCGCGCTGGCCGACCGGCGCGTATGTCGACTTCGATGAAGCGGTCGATTATCACAAGAATTTGCCCATGCATAAGCGTCTGGCCTGGGTCATGCGTCAGGCAGATGCCGAAGGGCGGACTCTGACGCAACCGCGTGGCGGATTCGGCACCCTGGAGCTGCAGACGGAATTGATGACCACCCTGGATCAGGAGGGTCTGGCCGACATCGTTCCGACAACCACAGACAGCTACACACGGAACGAGCGCTGGGAGCAGGCGCAGCACGGTGTTGAGGAATCAAAGCGGCTCGGGCGATCGATGCTCAACGGATTCCCCATGGTCAATTACGGTGTCAGCGACACGCGCAAGCTGATCGAGGCCATCAACAAGCCGGCCGTCATGCTGACCGGCACGGCCATGCCCCGACTGACCGGCGAGATCGGGTATGCTGCCGGATACTCGGGTTACCTCGGCTCGGGGATCGCGTACACATTGTCTTACACGAAGGAGATTCCGATCGACGTCGGTATCCGGAATTACCAGTACCTCGATCGCCTGGCCTCGATGTATCTCGAACATGGCGTCGAACTTCATCGGCGCCAGCCAGGATTTCTGACCGGGACCAATATCCCGCCCTGTATCGCGATCATTACGGCCGTCCTCGATGTATTGCTGGCCGCTGCACAAGGGGTCCGCAACTACGGCCTTGAGCTCGGCCAGACATTGCACCTGATACAGGACGCCGCCGGGATTCAGGTCTGCCGAGAGATGTGCCAGGAGTATCTCGCGAAAAAGGGGTACGAGGACGCGTTCACCCCGGTAACGTCTCTCCATTGGATGGGCGCCTGGCCCCATGACGATGCGCAGTGCGCCGCCTTGGTGGCCTACGGTGGAACCCTGGCCGCAGTTGGGGGCGCCATCAGCGTCACGACCAAAAGCCTGCATGAGGCTTTCGGCATACCCACGCCGGAAGCCAATGCGGAGGGCCTGCGCGTCACGCGCATGGCGATCTACATGGCGCGCAACATCAAGCTCGATGGGTTGCCCGAATACGAGCAGGAGAAGGAAATCATTCGCCAGGAGGTACGGGCGGTGATCGACAAGGTCCTGGAGATGGGTGACGGCGACGTGGCCGTGGGAACCGTTCGGGCCTGCGAGGCGGGTGTCCTCGACATCCCCTGGTCGCCCAGCCGATCGGTCAAGAGCAACATCCTGCCGGCCCGGGATGTTGACGGTTACTTGCGAATCCTCAATCCCGGCGAGATGCCGTTTCCCCAGGAAGTGCTCGACTATCACGAAGAGCGCCTACGCAAACGGGCGGAGAAAGAGGGCGTGCCCTATGACCACGAGCTCGCCGTCTCGAGCGTCTATGAGATGTCCGAGCCGCTTCAGGCGCTGGCGCCGTTCCCTTATGTCCAGGAGGCGGCGGAATAGACGCGGTCCTTCGACTCAGGAGGTAGCCATGAAACGTATGCACGTCGGCCTCGTCGTCGAGGATGTGGCCGCTTCGGTCGCGTTCTATACGGATCTCTTCGGGACGCCGCCGACCCTGCAAAGGTCCGACTATGCCAAGTGGATGTTGGATGACCCGCGGGTAAATTTCTCCATCAATTCCCGCGGAAGCGCACCCGGCGATCTGCATCTCGGTATCCAGGCCGAGGACGAGTCTGAACTCAGCGAACTACGCGAGCGCTGGGAGGGAACCGGCGGCGAAACGGAGGACAAGAACGCCTTGACCTGTGGCTATCAGACCCAGAACAAGACCTGGGTCCGTGATCCTGAGGGTGTGCGCTGGGAAGCCTTTCACACGTTTGCGGTCACCGAGACTTACGGCAAGAGCGAATCGTCCGACTACGAGGACGTCTAGGCGCGGAATCGAGTATCGTCATCGCCCGGCTTTGCCCGGGCGATCCAGAATGTCGATCTTGAATTACGACGGGCGAGTGGGTGTATATCGTCACGAATAAGCGCAATGGCGCGCTCTACGTCGGCGTGACGGCTGACATCCGACGCAAGGCCTGGGAGCATCGTGAGGGATTTGGTGACGGATTTACGAAACGATATGGCCTAACTCTTCTCGTTCACGCGGAACGTCATGATGACATTCGTGATGCAATTCACC
>DEBC01000121.1:28425-54782 GCA_002348365.1 Alphaproteobacteria bacterium UBA2966
CGTGATGCAATTCACCGTGAGAAGCGGATCAAACACTGGTCGCGAAAACAGAAATTGACGTTGTTCGAAAGCTCGAATCCCGACTGGGATGATTTGTATGAAACTCTAAATTGACTGGATTGCCCGGACTTCGCCGGGCAATGACGATATTTCCTCGATATTGCTTTTTGCGCCTGCGCTAACCCTGTTTACTCCTCTCCTCCGGTCTCTCCCGCTAACTCCCACACGCCATTTCCAGCTTCCACAGCCGCTTGGCGTTGGCGCAGGCCATCATCCGTGCGGTCTTATCGGTGAGCAATGACAAGGCGTGTCTCCAGAGTTTCAGCTTGGCTGGATAGCGCTTCGTCCAGTGGGGCCCAAATACGTTATCTGCTGCGAACACGAACCGGTCCGAGTGCGCCTCAATGAGTGATTTCCAACGCTCATCCCACTCCAGCACGGGTAGGTAATCTGCCAGCCAACCCTTGTACGGGGCGCCGTCCGGCGGCGCGCTGAACAGATTTATCCAGCCCGCCTGCGCTTTATGCGACGTCCCGGCCTTTGCCACAGTGAATGACGCAAATGCGTCTGCCGTGCTGGTCATGAAATGGACGCTCGCATGGGATTCTACCAGGTTTCTGGCCTCCTCAGGTGTGGCCTGAGCCATGTGCATGAGCACGAAGTCGTGGTTCGGGTAGCGTGCCAATAACTGCCCGAGCTGCTGAATGATCATCTCGGACTGCGGCTCGTAGTCGTTGAGTTCAAGATGAAGGATCACAGGCGCTTTCCGATCGAGCACCAGGTCAATTGCCTTTGTCACCCGCTCCGATTTGAGATCGAGATCGAGACCCGCATACTTGAGCCATCGGGTCTCGTGCGGGGCATGCTGAACCAGAATCTCAGCGAACCCGACTGCCTCTTGGGAGTACTGGTTGGCTGCCCGATTGAGTTCAATCAAGCCCGCTCGTCCTTCAGTGGTGCCAGAGAGGCTCATTCCGCCCAACTTGGCCGATATCAGAAAACTCGCCTTGCGTTCCAGGGATCGGACCAGATTCAGTACGCGGCCGTGGCTTTCGAGCGCACTTTCTTCACCACACCCCCGAGCCTACAAAGCGTATGTGCGACGCCACTCATATCGATTCCCAGTCGCACCTTTGCGGCCCATATCTCACAGCCGAACTGGCTGTGCGCATCGATGATGGGTCCTGCGAATTCGGCCCTGACCGGGCCGGCAAGCACGGTCAGGGACAACAGAAAGCCGAGTAGAGGCTGCGCCAACTTCACCTAGGCCACGGCTTCGGGTGCCTCGCCATAGATTTCATCGTCGACCTTTTCGAACCAGGCCGTACCTTCCCCCTGGTCGTTACATTCCGACATGGCAAGGTGGACAAAGAGGCGGTCCGGCGCGGCGCCGTGCCAGTGCCGCGTATTCGGCGGGATCAGGGCGGTGTCACCTGGGTGGAGTTCCTGAACGCGCTCACCCTCCAGTTGGACGCGGCCAATTCCTGAGATGCAATAGAGCGTTTGACCGACTGGGTGCGCGTGCCAGGCGGTTCGTGCTCCGGGACTGAACGATACGTTCGTGGCGCGCATGCGCGAGGGCGGCGTCTCAGCGATGACTTCGTCCTGCCACACCTGACCAGTGAAACACTCCTCGGCGCCAACCTTCGTGGCACGCGCCGTTGCTCGTTTGATCTCCATCGGGGCCTCCCTAAGTTACAGTGTTCTACGGCGATCTTTGCGGCAGCGTCCCCGGTTTTCAAGGGGATGGGTGAATTAGTGAGAGGCAATCGCGCCTTGTTTCAGAATTGTAAGGCCTCCGATGACAGCGAGGGCCGCAACGATCAAGAATCCGGTTAGGTAGTCACCCGTCAAACGCTCGAGCAGGCTGAATGTTGCCGGCGCCACCAATCCCCCGGCAAACACGAACACCATGCTTCCCGCCGTCGCATCCGTGATCTTGTCGGCAGGCGCCGCTCGTGCGATTTCCGACAGAAATATGCCGTTCCAGGAAACCGCCGTGACGCCGATCGCGACGCTGAGGCCGAATATCAGTGCAACCGGCCACGAGATATCCACGAAGTAGAGCGCAAAAAACAGAACGCCCATGCCGACACCGAGAAGGCCGAGCACACTGCTACCCGAGAATAGATCCGCGATCCAACCCCAGAACAGCCGGGTGCCAGCGCTGATGGCCATGGCAGCCGAAAGTGCTGCGCCCGCTACCACGAGGGAAAGATCGGCTTGTTGCGTGACGATCGCGACGAAGAAAGAGGTGTAGACGAACTGAAGGCTCGCGAAAGCTGTAGATGAGAGTGCGATGCGCCGCAATCGCGGCTGTCGGAGCACCAGCGCGATGGCCCTGAATCCAGTGGCGGCACTCAAACTGGCCATCGGGTCGCGGTCGGTGTCGAGCTCCTGCCGCCAGACGCCCGCAACCACGATCAGGCCGACGCATGCGACAGCGCAGAGCAGACAGGCAACGCGCCATCCGGCGAATGCCGTGATGACTGGCAATGCGAAACCGGCGAGGGTCCCCGCGACTGGGACGCTCGTCTGTTTCACCGAAAAATAGAAATTCTGCAGATTTCTCGGAACGTATCGAACCAGTAGGCGGGAGCTTGTGGGGTTCGCGGGACCATAGGACAAGCCTATGAGGAGGGCGCCGGCGATGATGAATGTGATTTGGCCGCTGGCAACGAATGCAACACCCAAAGCTGCGAGCCCCAACGAGGCCTGCAACATGCGAATTCCACCAAAGCGGTTGATGTATCCAATCGAGATGAAAGAGGAGGAGATCGCACCCAGATAGATGAAACTGGAGAAGTATCCGATCGCGGAGGCCGAGACACCTATGTCAGGTGCGGCGGCGGGCGACAGCACGGGAAGTGCCAGCGAAGCGAGGACGATGGCAGCCTGACTGAATAGGGTGAGGAAGACGACAGGGAACATGACGTTGGCTTTGATATACCGCGTTGCCTCACGGGCGGGAAGCACTCTCAGCGCTGCCAATCCGAGGGTCCTTGGAATCGCGAGGTGTATGCTATAAGCGAAGGGGCGCCCCACAAATTCGTGGGGCTTTTCAGCGCCTATTCAGCAAGGGAGCGAGGCGGCCATGGCCGACAAAAAAGTTGCGCTGGTTTTGGGCGGTACGGGCATGGTGGGACGCAATCTCATCATGCTGCTGGACACCAAGGATGATTGGGAAACGATCGCTGTTTCCCGCCGCGAGCCCTACTTCAAAACCAAGGCGAGACATATTTCATGCGATATGAACGAGCCGGATGATTGCGCGGCCAAGCTCGCCGGAATCGACGATGTCACTCATGTGTTTTTCTGCGGCCACGCGACGGGAATTCGTTGGGCGGAAAAAACCCCAGTGGATACAGATCTCTTCCGCCACTCGATGGACGCGGCGTTGCCGAACCTGCCAAATCTCCAGCACGTTTGTCTGATGCAGGGTTCCAAGTACTACGGACGACACCTCGGGCCCTTCAAGACACCGGCCCGCGAGGAAGACCCGCGCCACATGCCGCCGAACTTTTACTACACACAGCAAGATTACTTGATGGAATTGGCGAGCTCCGCCTCATGGGGGTGGTCTTGTGCCCGGCCGCATATCGTTACCGGCTATGCGCGAACGGACTTGAACCTGACGAAGCCGATCGCTGTTTACGCCACGATCTCCAAGGAGCTTGGACTGCCGCTGCGCTATCCGGGCAATGAAAAAGCCTATCGGGCCATGCACTGTGCTTCGGACGTCGAACTTCTCGCGCGCTCCATGGAGTGGATGGCGACTACGCCCGAGTGTGCCGGTGAGGCGTTCAACGTGGTCAACGGCGACTATTTCCGTTGGGAAAATATGTGGCCCAAGATCGCCGATTACTTCGAGATGGACTGCGGTCCGGTCCAGGAAATCGATCTCGAGCTCATGATGGAGGACAAGGCTCAGCTCTGGGATGAGATCATTCAAAAGCACGGCTTGATGGAAACGCCTTGGGAAGAAGCAGCGCATTGGGGATATGCCAATTACGCGTTTGCGCCGACCTGGGACGTGATGCTCGAATCTCTCAAGCTCCGTAAGTGCGGTTTCCACGACTACGTGGACAGCGAGGAGATGTTCATGCGCATCTTCGATAACTTCCGGCGCGATAAATTCATCCCTTAAGGCGCAGGCGAACAGGTCATGGCGGCAGATCAGGAAAGAGACCGGAAAGATCAGGCTCTCGGGTACCGGGATGTGCTCGATATTCTGGATATTGTGGATGGGATCAGCGAAGGCGGTGAACTCACGGTCGACGTTGGCGACTTCCATCTGCATTTCGTGAAGGACGGCACCGGCGCACCGGCCAGGACGGCGGGACCGTCCACTCCAGTTGTCGCTACGCCTGTTGTGGCGGAGTCAGACGCGCCTGTTGCGGAAGCCGTCGCAGCCGCGTCGCCCGAGCCATCTCCTGCAGCTGAACCTGAGACGCACGCCAACCCGGGCTGGTACGAGGTGAAGTCTCCGATGGTGGGAACGTTTTACCGCCGCCCCGCGCCGGACCAGCCGCCTTTTGTCGAAGTTGGTCAGGAGGTCGGCGCCGAGGACGCCGTTTGTCTCGTTGAAGTGATGAAGTTGTTCAACACCATCCAGGCCGGTCAGACAGGTCGTATCGCCGAAATCTGCGTGGAAGATGCGGCCCCTGTTGCGGTGGGGCAGGTGTTGATGCGCATGGATCCGTCCACATAGGGTCAGCAGGGAGATTGGCTGTGAGCCGTCATATTCCCATCGTCGAAGAAGCTCTGAGGGATGCGCATCAGTGTCTCTGGTCGACGCGCATGACCAACGAGATGATGTTGCCAGTTGCCGAGCGGATGGATGCCGTCGGCTACGATGCGATGGACCTGATCGGCGGAGCCGTCTGGGACGTCTCAATCCGCTTTCTCCTCGAAGATCCCTGGGAACGCATCCGTCACATGCGCAAACTGGTGACGAAGACGCCACTCAATGCCTGGGTTCGGGGTCAAAGCCTTTGGACTTTTGAGATATTTCCCGACGACGTGGTTGAGCTCGCCATGGAGCGTCTGGCTGCGAATGGCATCCGGCGCGCCACCATCTACGATCACATCAACGACATGGAAGGCCTGCAGGTCGTGGTCAACAAGGCCGTGCAGGTGGGCCTCGAAGTATCCGGTGCCCTGGTTTTCACATTGAGTCCCGTCCATACAGACGAGCATTTCGCCGAGAGGGCGGCCGAATTCGTTCGCATGGGTGCGACCGAAGTGGTCATCAAAGACCCAAGCGGTCTCCTGTCCGTGGAGCGTATCCGGACCATGGGACCCGCCCTGAAGAAAGCCATCGGAAACGCGGCGTTGAACCTGCACACGCACTGCATGACCGGACGGGCGCCGGACGTGCTTCTGGAGTCGGTCGACTATGAGATGGATAAGGTCCACTGCGCCATCTCGCCGCTGGCGCACGCCGCGTCTCATTCACCCACTGAATGGATCAACGAGAAACTGATCGAAAAAGGATTCTCCACCGGCCTGGATGTGGAACTGCTGGATGAGATTGCCGACTATTTCCACTTCGTTGCTCGCCGGTGGGACAAGCCCGTGGGTGCGCCTGTGGCGTTCGATCCCCGCGTGTTGGAGCATCAGATGCCGGGCGGGATGATTTCAAACCTGGCCAGCCAGCTGGGCACCATCGGGCTCGAACATCGTCTGGATGAGGTGCTCGATGAAATGGGCCAGGTCCGCAAGGAACTGGGGTACCTGCCAATCGTCAGTCCGTCGGCGCAGTTCATTGCCACGCAATCGGTTCTCAATCTCGTGCAAGGCGAGCGCTACAAGACCATCCCCGATGAGCTCCAGAAATATATTCTCGGTTATTACGGCCGGCCACCGGCACCGATTGATCAAGACCTGGTCGACCGTGTGGCGAAAAAGAGCTCCGACGTCGTGACCGGACCGAGTGGCTCACACGTGCCGCCGGTCCTCGACAAGATTCGCAAGGAACGCGGACCCTTCAAGTCGGACGACGACCTGCTTCTGGCGGCAATGTATCCCGACGAGATCATCCAGCCGCTGTTCGAGGCCCGCGAGAAAGCCGACTACACAAGATTCTATCTGGCCGACACCCCGGTCGAGCATCTCCTCAAGGAAGTCAAATCACGCCCGGATCTGCGCAGATTCGAAGTATCGAAAGGTGATGACTTCAATGTTGCCTACGCAAATTAGCAGTTGGTTGCCACGGTCAGGGAAGGACAAGCACTATGAACCGGGTTGATGGAAAGGTCGCTATCGTCACAGGCGGTGGCCGGGGAATAGGCCGTGCGACCTCTGAGCTGCTGGCGGAATGCGGAGCGAAGGTTTTGGTCACGGACGTTCTCGACGCTAAGGTCGAGGAGACGGTCGCATACATCAAGTCTCAGGGCGGAGAAGCTGCCGGTCTTCACCATGACGTAGTCAGCGAAGATGACTGGGCGAAGGCCGTTGAAACGGCAATCAATGATCTCGGTGGTTTTGAGATCCTCGTGAACAACGCCGGCGTATTCCTTCAGAAGTCGATCGAAGAGACGACGTTCGAGGACTATGACCGCGTCATGCGGATCAACGTCTGGGGCACGATGCTGGGCACGAAAGTGGCTTTTGCATCGATGAAGGAGCGGATGAAGGCTGACGATCCTGCCGGAGCCATCATCAACCTCGTGTCAACGGCCTCCATCAAGGGTTCACCGTTCGGGTCGGTTTATTCGTCTTCAAAGGGCGCCGTGCGCCTGTTCACTCGCTCCATGGCACGGGAGATCGGCGCGCTCGGCTACAACATCCGCATCAACGGAATTTACCCCGGGATCATCGATACCGAAATGGGAGCGGCGGCCATGCGGCGGATGGCTGATGCCGCAGGCGAGAGCCACAATCGGGCGCGTGAGATAGGTGAGCAGATGCATCTGATCAAGCGGCTCGGCACCGCGGAAGATATCGCCAAAGGAATCGTCTTTCTGGCCTCGGAGGATGCTGCCTACATTACCGGAACCGAATTCGTGGTGGATGGCGGCTTCTGGCTGAAATAGGAGCTTAGGAAATGGCCAAGAAGATCGAGTTCTGGGAGACCGCACTGCGCGATGCGCATCAAAGCCTGTGGGCGACGCGCATGACCCAGGAAATGATTGTCGACATCCTCCCGAACATGGATGCCACAGGCTACAAGTACCTGCCGATCCTGGGCACGGCGGGATTCGAGTCCAACGTCTACTACCTGGCCGAAGATCCGTGGGAGCGGATGGACATGATCCACCGCGGCACACCCAATTCAACCAAATGCGTCTGGGTTCGCTCGCTCAACATGCTGGGCTGGGAGATTTTTTCGGACGATGTTTTCGATCTGACCATTGATGTGCTGTCCCGCCACGGGCTGGGCGCCAGCGCGATCATGGACGCCAACAACGATACCCGTAACATCGTGCCTGCAATTGAGGCTTCCAAAAAGGCCGGCATGAAGGCGTTCCCGGCGTTCGTCTTCAGTGTGAGCCCGGTGCACACGGATGAGTACTATGTTGAACGCGTCAAGGAGATCATCGAGTGCGACATCGATGGCATCATAATCAAAGACTCGGGTGCGCTGCTCACACCGGACCGTGTGCGCACGCTGACCCCTGCATTCCGGGAGGCGATGGGCCCGGACCTGGAACTGCACTTCCACACGCATTGCTCGTCAGGCCTCGGACCGCTCTGTGCCATCGAGGCGCTGGATCATGATATCGACGTCATGCATGCCGCTATCACACCGCTGGCTCACGGCAATTCCAACCCGCCGATGGAAATGGTAGCGCGGGAGGCGGTCAACAAAGGGTTCGAAGTCGACCTCGATTTCGAGCGCCTCGAGCGCACCGCAGAGCATTTCCGTCAGCAGGCGATCCGCTACGGCAAGCCGCTCGGACAGCCCAAGGCATACGATCCGGGGCTTTACCGCCATCAGGTGCCCGGAGGTATGCGCAGCAATCTAGAGGCGCAAATGGAGAGCCTCGGCCTCAGCGACAAGTTGCCAGCGGTGCTGGAAGAGATTACCCGCATCCGTGAAGAGCTTGGCTGGCCCATCCAGGTGAGCCCGCTCAGTCAGTACTGTGGTGTGCAGGCATTGTTCAATGTCGTGGAGGGTGAACGATACAAGACCGTGCAGGCAGAATTGAAGAAGTACGCCACCGGCTGGTACGGCCGTACGCCTGCGCCCATTGACCCCAACATTCAGGACCGCTTATCGGAGGGCGACGAAGTCATCACTGAGCGGCCGGGCGCCATGATCGAGCCCATGGTCGAGAAGTGCCGAAAGGAGCACGGGCCCTTCGCCAGCGACGAGGATCTGGTCATGGCGCTCCACTTCAAGCCGAAGGTGCTTGATGACTGGAGAGTCGCCCGCAAGGCGCGCGAAGACGAAGCGGCAGCCAATACGCCGATGACGCACCTTGTGAAGGAGCTTTCCGCCAGGCCTGAGGTTTCCTACTTCTTCTTCGAGAAGGATGACACGCGCGTTACTCACGCGATGTAGGGCATTCTCTTAGGCCACTTTCTCGAATCGGACGCTGAGGCGGCGCTCCGAGAATTTCCAGCCATCCGGCGTGCGCACGTATTTGTCGTGGTATTCGCCGATCCAGTCGGGCCGGTCGTAAGGGATCGGGCCGTCCTTTTCGGTGTATGGACCCGAGCAGCGATAGACGGTCAGGTAGATCTCACCTTCCGCCGTGTTGTCATCGATCGGCTCGTACCACAAGTTCGTGCATATGTGCCGCGTAACCATCTGTTCGCGGTCGCCGAAATGACCTCGAATGGCGTCATGTCCCTTGCGCTCGATGCCTCCGATCTCAAGGACGGCATCCTCTGTAAAGAGCTTGAGGAATGAATCGAAGTCCTGCTGATCTGCGTAGCGGACATAGTCGTCATTGAGCCGTTTCAACTCCCATTCGATTTCCAGGCGTTCGGTTACGTTCACGGATTTTCCCTCCCCGTCACTTATTGATACATCCCGGTGCTCGTAAGGTTGGCGCAAGCATAACCGCCCGTCATAAGCCGTGAAAGCGGTACCCCATCTTGACTTGGGCTTGGCGCCTAAACACACTGCGCCAACTCTTGTGGGACAGCCTAACTAACCCTCTGATCCACAACCTCAGAACCCGGCAAAGCGGAGACGAGAATGGCCGACGGCAGCGCTATCCAACCGCCATTGAAGGCATACGAGGATGCTCTCAACAGAGGTGAGATCATCTATCAGGAATGCGGCGATTGTGAGCACGTTGCGTTCTATCCACGGCTGGTCTGCCCGGAGTGCGGATCGACCAACGTCGAATACAAGCCGAGTGCCGGCAAGGGAGAGATATACACCCGCACGGTGATCCATTCGCGTAATCGCGATCCCTACAATGTCGTGCTGATCGATATGGATGAGGGGTTCCGCATCATGAGCACTGTCGAGGATGCACCCAACGACGATGTCCAGATCGGAATGCGGGTCGAACTGAAGACCGTCTATCCGGTTGAAGAGCCCAATGCCAAGGCAGGTCAGCTGCCCAAGCACGTATTCAGGCCGGAGGGCGGCTGATGACCGAAGATCTCCGGGGAAAAGCTTGCGTCGTCGGTGTCGCGGAGTCCGACCTCGGTGAAGTCGGACCCCATATCGCGGCCGTGGACCTGATGGCTCAGGCGCTCGATCGTGCCCTCAAAGAGTCTGGATTGGCCAAGGCCGATGTCGACGGGCTCTTCTCCTCTTCCGCCTACTACCAGATGGGCTCCGTCGAGCCGGCCGAGTATCTGGGCATTCATCCGCGATACACGGACAGCACCACACTGGGTGGATCGTCTTTCGTTTCACATCTGCTGCATGCCGCGGTTGCCCTCAATCAGGGTGCTTGCGATGTCGCGGCCGTCCTCTACGGCAGCACACAGCGGTCCGATTCGGGACGTCTCGTCTCGACGGCAAACTGGCTGCCTTACGAAAGACCCTATGAGCCGCGCATGCCCGTCAGCATGTATGCCATGGCCGCTCAGCGGCACATGCATGAGTACGGGACGAGGCAGGAGCAACTCGCGGAGGTCGCGGTTCAGGCACGTCAGTGGGCGCAGATGAACCCCAAGGCCTTCACGCGCGAACCACTAACTGTGGAAGAGGTCATGGGAGGCCGCATGATCTCAGAGCCATTCCGATCACGGGACTGCTGTCTCGTCACCGACGGCGGCGGTGCGGTGATTTTGACTCGTCCCGATCGTGCCAAGGATCTGAAACAGAAACCTGTCTACCTGCTGGGAGCGGGAGAGGCCCACTGGCATCGCCACATTTCGCAGATGCCGGACCTGACGGTGACGGCGGCAACAGAATCCGGCAAGAGCGCATACGAAATGGCGGGCTTACAGCCGTCCGATATCGATGTGTTCGAGCTATATGACGCATTCACCATCAGCCCGATCATATTCCTGGAAGACCTCGGCATGTGTGCCAAAGGCGAAGGTGGTGCGTTCATTTCGGACGGCAACATCGCGCCGGGTGGTAGCTGTCCCGTCAACACGAACGGCGGCGGATTGTCTTACTGCCACCCCGGCATGTACGGGATCTTCACGATCATCGAAGCCGTGCGGCAGGTGAGGGGTGAGTGTGGCGAGCGGCAAGTCGATGACGTCCACATCGGGCTCGCCCACGGGAGCGGTGGCGTGTTCTCCACTCAAGTGACGGCGATCTTCGGCGGACCTGAAGCAATTTAGGTCAAGGGTTCGATGACAGAAGATTTACGGGGCAAAGCCTGTATCGTCGGCGTTGCCGAATCGGACCTGGGGGCCGTTGGCGAGGGCGTGACCCCGCTCGACCTGCAGGCACAGGCGATGGCCTGTGCCTTGGATGAGGCAGGACTGAAAAAATCAGACGTGGACGGGCTGTTTTCCGCCTCGGTGTACTACCAGATGGCCTCGGTCGAGGTGGCCGAATATCTGGGCATTCAGCCGCGGTATACCGATTCGACGACCGTTGGGGGGTGCTCGTTCATCGTGCATCTCCATCATGCCGCGACGGCGCTGCAGACGGGCGCCTGCGACGTGGCGTTGATCCTCTATGCGTCGACCCAGCGTTCGGGCGGGACCGGCTTCACCACAAACGCCAATCCATCGCCTTACGAACTCCCGTACGGACCCCGCATGCCCATCAGCATGTATGCCATGTCGGCAGCACGGCACATGCATCAGTACGGAACCACGCGTGAGCAGATTGCGGAAGTTGCCGTTCAGACGCGTGCCTGGGCACAAATGAACCCCAAGGCCTTTATGCGTGATCCACTGACGGTGGACGAAGTCATCAATGCGCGCATGATCTCGGAACCGTTTACGCTCCTCGATTGTTGCGTCGTCACGGACGGTGGTGGAGCGGTAATCGTGACGCGGCCCGACCGCGCCAAGGATCTGAAGCAGCAGCCCATCTACCTTCTGGGTGCCGGCGAGGCGCACTGGCATCGACACATAAATCAGATGCCGGACCTGACGGTCACCGCAGGCATCGATTCGGGCAGGCGTGCCTTCGAGATGGCTGGAGTGACTCCCGAGGACGTCGACGTCTGCGAACTCTACGACGCCTTCACGATCTTCCCCATCATGCACCTAGAGGATCTTGGATTCTGCGCGAAAGGCGAAGGTGGCCCGTTCATCTCCGGCGGGCGGATTGGCCCGGGCGGTGCGTGTCCGGTAAACACGAACGGCGGTGGCATGAGTTACTGCCACCCGGGCATGTACGGCATCTTCACGATCATCGAGGCCACACGCCAGTTACGTGGTCAGGGGGAGGACCGCCAGGTCGATGGCGCCCAAGTTGCCGTGGCCCATGGTGTTGGCGGAGTCTGGTCGGCCGCAGCGACCTCTATTCTGGGGACTGAGGCAACGCTGTAGTCATTCCTTTGTACACTGAGGGTGTTTACCCGGGGCGCCCCAGTCCGGGTGCTCCGTGCTCAGCCGCGAAAACGTTCCCGTAGAGATTGGCGATCCAGGTTTTGCCGTCCTGGGTGACCGGTAGGAATCCCAGAGCGTCTTCGATGTAGGGCCGCACACCATTCCAGAAGAATTTGGGATAGGCCTGGCGCAGGTCGGAAGCGCTGGTGTAGCCAAGCGCCTCGGCCGCTCCGGTTTCCTGGAATTCGTGGAACAGCCCCGAGACCTTTCGCAGGTAATCGACGTCCCCAAGTTGACCGATCAAATCGGCTGCCCGCAGGAATCCAGGATAATCATCTGTCCCAGCATGATCATCGTCGTTGGGCACGGGAAACGTCGTGTGCTCGATGTTCCGTTGAATGGTTTCGACATTGATCAGAGGGACATTACCAAACCGTTCCTGTACGAAAATCTTGGAGCGGGCCACATGGTTCGGCGTCATCGCCCACCCAGTCGGTGTGTCCCACGACAGCGATTCGTGGAGCCGGCCAACCCTCGATAGTCGCGAGAACATTCACCAAGGCGACTTCGGACTCGTCAGTCAATTCATCACTATCAGACTTGAAGTAGAGAACGAACGAGATGGGTTTCGGCGGATGCGCTGCCCGCGCCCGATCGAAATGGCGTGCGAGTTCGTCTTCGGGGATCGCGGCCACAGCAGCCGTAGGATGTGCGATATTCGCGATGGCACCCGAATCAGAGATGACCGTTGATCCTCGGTCGGATGTCACCCCCACAGCCCCGACAGTTCCGTCGTCGTCCGGGAGCAGTACGACAGCAAATAGAGTTGGCAAGAGGGTGCGCATGTTGTTCGGCTACTCGTCAGCAATGCGCACGAGGAAACGGGTGCCACGGATGCCGATAGTTCCGGCGAGCGTCTCCACGCGCGCGGTTTCCGGAGCAAGCTTGCCTACCAGGCCGAAGGCATGTTCCATCGTACCTTTGGACAGGTTGCTGACGAAGGAATAGGTGCTGCGGTCAGGTGCAAAGAGATATTCGGAAACGCGAAACTCACTGTTGGGCCCCAAAGAGATGCGCGTGTGATCCGTGAACGTCATGCCCACCGATCCGGTGGGGCCCGTGGTGATTACGTCATTCTCCGTGACAGGGTCACCGGGTGCGGCCACTTCTTCGAACCCTTCGATGATGATGGCCGCATCGGGCTCAACCGTTTTGATGTCGGCAATGACATCGTCTGCCGCCCATGCCGTGCCAATGGTTGACAGCATGAGGCCGAGTAATGCGAGACCACAGACGAGATATCTGGATTGCATGGGAGACCTTCGTAACAACGCAACCAATTACTTTGCCTCAGTCGGGAGCTTAGGTGTTCCGGCCCTTCGGGCCAATGACCATCTTCATCTCAATGGAACATAGAAAAAGGGCCGCTCCGAAGAGCGGCCCTTTGAAATCGCAAATAGGGAGTACTACTCTGCCGCCGCTGCTCCGGCGAACGACCGCTCGTAATCTTGCATTTTGTTGCGAATGAAGGTCTCGCGCTCTTCACCTTCGTAGGCGTCACCTTCCTGGATGATCCCCAGCAGATGGTGCATGACCTCTAGGATGAGTATCTCGTCGTCCTCTCCGTCACGCATCGGGATGGCCAGGACCGTATTGTGCGTATAGGTCTTCTCCGGCAGGCCTGTGTTCGCACGTTCGTGCAATTTCTCCGGCTGGGCAGCAGGATTGTCGCCGTTCAGGGCCCGACGCATGATCTTCCGGTTCATATAGACGCCAATGTCGCCCCGCATGGGATTTTCGAGATCATGGACGGCGATACTTCTCTGGCTGGTGAGAGCTTCCCAGTCGCCGGGCATACGCTGGCCGGCCTCGTACGGCCGGTTACCCACCTGACCCACGAGGAAATCGATATCATCGTAGGTGCAGCGCTCGCGAATGCCTTTGTCAAAAGGATCAATCTTTTTGCCGAACATACGCCAGCCGAGGATCAAGCTGTTCTCATCGTCAACGGGCACGTACCAGCGCGCCATGTGAACGCGATGCCAATACCGCGTGTCACGGCCATCCTCGAACAGATTGGCGTGCCACGTGGCGTTGGGCAGGATCAACTCATTCATCCGGACCCAAACCTTGTCGGTTCCGACACGGCGTCCGGCCATGAACACCATGGCTGAATCATCGCGGATCGGCGAATAGTCCATCACTGGGAGTTGCGTGAAGACGGGGTTGAGAGCGGTTTCCGGATATTCGTCTTCGCCATCCTCGCTCACCACACGCATGCGGGAATGATGGAGGTGCGCCGTGTGAACCTGGTCCGCGATATTGTCGAATACCTGCAGGTAGTTACAGGGATAGATATTCGAGAAGGGCACCAGTTCGAGGTCATCGTAGGCCGTGCCCCAGTCCCACTCAGGGAATTCCGGCATCTCTTCGTAGGGGCCCATGTACGCGAATACGAGGCCGTCCTGTTCGCGGGCCGGGTAGGCGCCCTGGCTGACGTGCTGCGAAAGACGCTTGCCGCGGTCAGCCTCTCCCGGAACATCGATGAGCGTGCCGTCGACGTCGTAGTGAAAGCCATGATAGCAGCAAACAATGCCTTGATCCTGAATGATGCCGTATTCCAGCGAGGCGCCGCGATGGCAGCAATGCCGGTGCATGAGGCCGATCTGGCCAGACTTGTCGCGGAAGGCAACGAGATCTTCGCCAAAGATTTTGAGAGCCTTGGGCACATCCGTCAGTTCTTCGGACATGCAGATCGGATGCCAGAACTGGCGCATGAATTCACCCATGGGCGTATCCGGATCGGTATGCGTGAGTTCCGGATCCTCACTAGGAACATGCCTCTTATCGTGGCCACTGAACGGCTTGTTGTTGCCCTTGTGGCTGTACTTGAGATGGGAGTCTTTTTCTTGGTTGGCCATCCTTGCCTCCGCAGATGTGAGCCAGTGCCCCGCAGCACTTATGTCAACATTATTGACCTAAACGAAACTCTACCATAACCCTTGTTCAGAACCAATCCTAATAACAACTTCTCCCTGAATTACGCGTCAATTATTACGCGTCAGGTTCGATCCATATCAAGGGCTGACCCGCTTCTACCTGCGCGCCGTTTTCCGCACAAATATCAGCGATGGTACCCTTGGTCCCGGCAGAAATCGAATTGAACAATTTCATCACGTCGACCAGACAGACCGTGTCGTGATCTTCGACTTTGCTGCCCACCTCGACGAACGGCGGTGCGTCGGGTGAGGGCGCCCGGTAGAAGGTTCCCGTCATCGGTGAGTCCACACTGATCAACCCCTCTTTCGGTGGCGAGAAGGTAGTTCTGGGTGCCGTGGTTGGGGTTTCCTGTTCTTTGGGGGTAGAAGCTGGTTCGCTGACAGTATTCACAGGGGCCTGACTCGTGGATGACGCCGTCGCAGACTCGCCAGCCGTTGAAGTGTCGACTTCGAGTCGGACGTCGTTCTGCTCATAGCGAAATCGCTGGTACCCCAACTCGTCCAGCGTTCGCAGTATCTCCACGATTTCCCGTGCTGATAACGGCATCAGGAGTCCTCCGGGGGGGCGGAGCCGTCGATCAAGGTAAGTTCAGCCGTCGTCTTTTCGACGTGAACCTCCATGTCTCCCTGAGCGAAGGACAGCTTGCCTCCCTGCGGCCCGTCTATGAGCGCGAGAATTGTCGCGACATCCTGGAATGTGAGTGGTGTGTCGTCGGCCATGCGATTAATCCCCCACCGTGAACTTGTAGTCGACAGCGACACAGCCGTCGCCGTCTCCTAGTACGGCGACCGGATTGAGATCGAGCTCCGCGATTTCCGGACGGTCGGCGGCAAGCCAGGACACGCGCGCGATGGTCGATGCCAGGGCTTTGAGATCCAGTGGGCCACTCCCGCGGAAGCCCTTGAACAGTGGCCCGAGAACCGACTCATCGAGAAGACGGTAGGCGACGGCTTCACTGACCGGGCAAGGCAACATGTTCACGTCACCGATGAGTTCGACCAGCGTTCCGCCTGGACCGAAAACGATCATGGGACCGAAAACGGGATCGCGCTTGACGCCGATGAGAACCTCAAGCCTTCCATTTACCATCTCCTGTACCAGCACGCCTTCGATCCGGGCATCGGGGTGGTGCCGGCGCGCATTGTTGTTGACGGTGTCGCAGGCCACGGCAAGTTCATCCTCACCTAGAACGTCTGTGACGACCCCGCCGATCTCAGTGCGATGGGCGATATCCGGCGAGGCGATCTTGACTGCCACGGCGCTGTCCAGTGCCGCCCGGAATTCCTCAGCTTCATCGATCGTTGCGGCGACCATTTCACGCGGCAAACGAACTCCATACGCCTCAAGTACGGCCTTCTGATTTTCCACGTTACCGAGCGGTGCTTCCCCTGCGACGCCGGGTTCCACGTCCCTTGACGGTCGTGGATCAGCAAGCAGAACACGGCGACGATCGTCATAGAGGAGGCGGGCCGCGATATTGCGTGCGGCCCGTGCCGGATCGCTGAACACCGGGAATGGCGCCTTGCGGATCGCCTCCATCGCATTTTCATGCGGTGCGACCCAGGACACGGCGAAGGGCTTGTCCACGTCGGCGTGGAGTTTGGTCAGCTCCTCGATCAGCTCCAGGCCGTTCCGCCATATCAGTTTCACGGACAATACCGCTGCGTCGTAATGATCGCTGGTAAGAAAGATTCGAAGACATTCCGCCAGAATGTCGGGGCGAAATACCATGGGCCCGGTGGCATCGAGCGGGTTGTTGAAGCCAGCGTAGTCGGGAAGGATTTCGGCTACCTTGGCCCGCAACTCTTCCGGTAATGCTGCGACATCGAGGCCGGCCTCCGTCGCCGCGTCGGCGGCCAAAACACCAGCGCCACCTGAATGGGAGACGAGCGCAATGCGCTTCCCGTGAGATGCCGGCGTCTTGTTGAACACCTTCATGAAGTCGATGAACTGATCACCGTCTGCTGCGCGCAGAACGCCACTCGAATCGAACACGGCCTGGGCCACGGCGTCCGAGCCGACCAATGCCCCCGTATGCGACTGGGCGGCAATGGCACCGGCGTCCGACTTTCCGACCTTGAGGACGATCAGTGGCTTGCCCGCCTCCAGGGCCGCCCGGGAGACGTCGATAAATCCTTCACCCTTGCGGATGCTCTCGACGTACCCACCGATGATTCCGACCTGTCCATCGTCGACCAGGTATCTGGCGTAATCCGAGAATTCCAGGTCCGCCTCGTTGCCAGAGCTAACGAAGTGTCCGGTGCCGATGCCCTGTCGTTCGGCCTCGGTGAGAATTGCCGCGCCGACGGCGCCGCTCTGACTGGCGAGCGCCACATTGCCCGGTTCGACATCCTTGCGATCCAGGAGTTGGGTGATGGATGGAACCGCGCCGTTCCACAGATTGATCGATCCGACCGAGTTTGGACCGACGGCCCGACCACCCTTGCTGCGGATCAGGTCCATCAATTCACGTTCGAGGCGTTTTCCTTCCTCCCCAAGCTCGCCGAAGCCGGACGTGATGATGAGGAAACACTTCACGTGACCCGGTTCAAGGGCTTCAACGGTCTGCCTTACGATCTTGGCCGGCACCGAGAGCACCGCCAGGTCGACGGAATCCGGAATGTCGGCCAAAGAGGGGAAACAGGTCAGACCATTCACCGACTCGTACTTCGGATTTACGGGATAGACGGTGCCGCTGAATTCATGTAGTTCGAGGAACCGCATGATCAGTCCACCACCCATGCGACTGGCGTCTTCGGACGCACCCACGATCGCGATCGATTTCGGCTCGAAGAGTGCCTCGAGCGCCTGATTTTCCGTCTTCGTGCTCATTCTGCGGCCACCGCCTCCGACGCAGGTCCTTCCAACTCGAACGAGAAATCGCCCTTTTTTACGCTCACGTATTTCAGGGTCGGGCGTTTCTCCACTTCAGCCATGAGCTGTTTGAGTGGTGTGAGCGCCGACAACGGGTAGTCTGTCCTCCGGCCCGGGGCGTCGCGGACGGCGTAAAGTTCATCCAGCACGGCGGGCTGATAGAACGCGGCCAACAGCAGGTCGTCGTCAGACTTGAACGGCCCACGCTCCTTCTTCAATCGTGGAATCGCAGGTCCAACGAGTTCACCAGCGCGCTGGGTAATGGGCTCTTTTATGCCCAAGTGCTCCGCGGATTTTTCAATGATTTCGGGCAATATCGGCCCGACCGGCTTGCCGTAGTAACCCATCGCATAGCGCGCAATCTCATCCGGGATGGTCTTGTAGCGTTCGCCCTGTGCGACGTTGATCACCGATTGCGTGACCGTGTACTGCGCAAAGGGACTGACCACGACCGGGTAACCGAGGTCCTGGCGTACTTGCACTGCTTCCACGAGGACTTGCTCGAACCTGTCGCTCATCCCGATATCAGCGAGCTGAGAGTGCAGGTTGGAGATCATCCCGCCTGGAATCTGATGCTCGTACAGCTTGGGGTCATATCGATTGTGGACACCCAACGGCTTGTCATAGCGCTCAGCGAGTGCCCTGAAGTAATCAGCCATCTCGGCGAGATCGTCGAGGTTGAGCTTGATCCCATACCCCTGATCGCCGAGGTGCTGGACGAAGTACTCGGTGGGCGGCAACGAATCTGATCCGGCCATGGGGCTGATCGCCGTGTGCAGCACGTCGACGCCGAGGGGAACCGCCTCCAGATAGCAGAGTTCCGCGAGACCGCCCCGACAGTGAGAGTGAAGCTCCAAAGGCATGTCGGGGCCAATGGCATTGCGAATCGCCGGGACCAGCGTCCGAATGCGGTCCGGTGTCAGCAGTCCGCTGGCGTCCTTGATGATGAAGGCATCGACGCCGTGACCCACGACTTGCGTCGCGATACCCGCATAGAACTCGTCCGTATGCACCGGACTGAGCGCATAGGCGAAACCCGCGCAGCAGTAGAGCCCAATTTCCTTGGTCGCCTTGATGGCGAGTTCGATGTTCCGGACATCGCCCAACGTGTCATAGAACGTATGACGGTGCATGCCATTGGCTGCCATGCGCCGAATCGTCAGGTCCACGATATCGTCGGGAAAGAAATCGAACGTGAACAGGCTTTGGCCGCGAGTCCAGATGTTCAGAGGGGTTCGTGAACAGCGCTCCGCCATCAGGCGCATACGTTCCCATGGATCTTCCTGCAGGTAGCGAACGCAGACGTCGAAGATCGCCCCGCCCTCGAGATCGATCCAGTCGAATCCCATTTCATCCATGCGCGCCGCATAGGGCATGATCATCTCGTTGGTGATTCGTGTCGCCCACAGCGACTGAGGAGCGTCACGTACCGAGACGTCGACAAATTTGACCTCTTTCATGAAAGAACTCCGGTTTCCCGTGTTGACCGGCTGAATGACAACGGACGGAATTTAGCGAGTTGCAACCGTTTCGTCACGAAGCCCCGGGAGCGAAACTATTCTGAACTACCGAGAATGGCATTGTCCGCGACCTCGTGGAGGTCGCCCTCATAGTCATAGTTCACGTATGGCGTCATGTGCTCGCGTTTGACCTCTGAAGCGATGGGCAGATTGTCCGAACGGTTGTAAATAAACATCAGATACATGCGATCGACGTCCGAGTGGTTCTCTTCCGAGCCGTGCATGATCTCAGGCGCGAAGAGAACGATGTCCCCGGGTTGACCCTCTATGAATACGGGATCCGTCTCCGATAGGACTTTGCTTACGTAAGACTCCGGCGCGTTGTAAGACTGGTATCCAACCGACTCCGTATCGAAGAAAAGGTCGCCAACTCCGTGGCGGTGAGATCCAGGTGCCACCTGAAGAGCTCCGTTCTCCGGCGTCGACTCGGTCAGGAGGACGCTGACGGTGATCATGTCGTTGATCGATCCACGTTGGACGCCATCGTTGATCCAGTTGGCGAAATCCGTGTGCCAGGGATAGCCCTCACCCAAGCGTCCCATTTTTGCGTTGATCCGGGTTTGGAACAGATAGACCTTGTCACCCAGCAACTGATGGACAGGACCGAGGATCCGCGGGACTCGTACGGCGGCCGCCACGGCATCCGAGTCAAGGTCGATTCCGAAACTGACACGCGTCGAATCGCTGTTCAGCTCGGAAATGTTTCCATCCGAATGTGCCCGATCAGAAGAGACGATCGCGTAACAGTCGGAGCGCAGAACCGACATTTCCTCCGGCGTGAAAACGTTCGGGATCTTGAGGTAACCATCCTCAAGATAGGAGTCGAGCTGTTCCTGCGAGAGTTTCATCGATGACCGTCCTCAGCGTTCGGTACGTCACGAATTCCAGATCGGCAACAATTTAGCATGCTCGAGACTCAATCAGTGTTTTGCAAATTCGTGCGCCTTCAACACAGGTGTCGTGGTCTGATGTTTGTCACTATGATGGGCACATAAAAATAAGGGCGCTGAGTGGGGAGGACGCCATGCTGCAAGGGAGGGCTGCGCTCGTCACGGGATCGACGAGCGGCATTGGACTCGCAATCGCCGAGGCACTGGCTGGCGAGGGCAGCCAGGTCATGATGAATGGCTTCGGTGATGCTGACGAGATCGAAGAAATGCGGTCCTCGATGGCGAAGCGCCACAACGTCGAAGTCCAGTATTCCGGCGCAGATCTAACCGAATCCGATCAAATTGAAGGGCTTGTCGATGACGCGGTGTCGGCATTTGGATCGCTCGATATCCTCGTCAATTGCGCTGGAATCCAGATCATCGCTCCCATCGATGAATTTCCAATTGATGGCTGGGACGCCATGATCGCCATTCACTTATCGGCGACCTTTCATACGACCCGGCTGGTGCTCCCCCACATGAAGGAACGGCGCTGGGGCCGCATCGTGAACATGGGATCGGCCCATGGACTGGTTGCCTCGCCCTATAAGGCGCCCTACGTCGCGGCGAAACATGGTGTGGTCGGATTTACCAAAGCGACCGCCATCGAAGCGGGTTCGTGGGAGATCACCTGCAACGCAATCTGCCCGGGTTTCGTGAAGACGCCCATGTATGACCTTCAAGCCGAAGGCCTGGCGGTGCAGGAAGGCCGGGATGTCGAAGAGTTCATTCAGGAGCAGGTGAGCACGCGTCATGCCCTGCCGCGCATCATCTCGGTGGAAGAAATCGCTGGTACCGTCCTTTACCTGTGTTCGGACGCCGGGCGATCGGTTACTGGCACGACGTTGTCCGTTGATGGGGGCTGGACCGCAACCTAGTGCAGAGGCCTACCAGTAGACGTTGATATGCCAGGCCGCGACGAGCACGGCCAGAACCAGCACGATGAAAGGCAGGTAGGGCAGCAGATGGTGGAAGGTCTTCATCGTGCGCCTCACAGTCTGAAGGGCAGTTCGAAGAACATGTCGACGACATAGAGTGCCCCCGCGATGCTGGTGATTGCTCCCAGCATCACCTTCAACGAATACTCCGGTACGAAACGTTGGGTTTTGGCGGCGATCCACGAGCCCAGAATGCCGCCGGCGGCGGCGAACAGGCCCCAGGCCCACTCGGGAGAGATGGAAATGCCAGTAAAGATCGGCACGATGCCGCTGTAGGTAATCAGGGCGACAAGCGACAAGACGATAACGTAGGGGATCGTGGCGGCGACGACGACGTACATCGGTAGGCGATAAAGCGCCGCGAGGATGGGGACCAGGAGAAATCCCCCACCCACGCCAAGCGCCGATGAGATGATACCAACCCCGAATCCGATGATGAATAGCGCGCTCGGTCGCACCGTCCAGGTTTCACCCCAGAATGCGATCGTGATGTGGTCACCGGATTTGCTGACGGTCTCGATCGGTGTGCCGGACGGCACGCCGGCCGGCGCTCTTCCGGCAGCGCGCTGGGCCTGCGCCTGCGCCTTGAATCGGGCGTCGATACCTTCGCCTGAGTGACGCGACAGAAATCCGCGGGCCGCCGCGACACACAGATGGCCGCCGACGAATACTAAGGCTAGACCGACCGCGAACGTGAACGGCTTGACGTCGGACAACCACGTGAGGCGGACAAAGGGTCCGATCAATGCTCCCATCGCGCCGCCGACACAAACCCATAGCGCGAAATCGAGGTTCCACTGGCGATTTCGACGGAAGCCGAACAACGCGCCCAATGGATTGAAGAGAGTCAGAATCTGAGTTGTCGGTGACACGGCGGGGCTCGAGAACTGCAGAATCGACATCGTATAGGGCAGGGCGAAAATCCCCGATGCTTCGCCGACCAGCGCCAGCGTGTAGCCCGTCCAGGCACCCATCCACACGAGGTGCCAGATCGGTACCTGCACGCCAGCAATCGGAAACGCCACGTCGCCGCCGGGAAGTGTGCCGTGCTGCAGATAGGCGGACGCGATTCCAGCCGCGAACGTCAGCACGATCAGCGGCAGCTGTTCGACGAAGAATTCACGCTGGATCGAGATTTGAGGTCGATCCGGAACGCCGGAGGAACTGGGCTCAGAACTCATTTATCGAAACGGAGCTTGCCCCCGTTGCCTGCGACTACACGCGGATGCGGTCACCCTTGGGGTCGAAGAACGGTGTCTCAACGACCGTGGCCTTCAATGATTCAGGTTCGGTCTTGATAACCAGCTCTGTTCCCACTTCGGCGTGCTCGGTCGGGACATAGCCAATACCGATCGTCTTATCGAGAGTCGGACTGAAACCGGCGAACGTCGCCTTGCCGCATTCCTGACCATTGATCTCGATCGGCGTACCCGGTGTGGCTGCGGCGGAGCCGTCTGTAATCTCGAATCCGACCAACTTGCGTCTCACACCCTGTTGCTTAATGCGCAGGAGCGCATCGCGTCCGATGAAATCCCCTTTGTCGAGCTTGACCGACTTGTCCAGTCCGGCCTCGAAGGGATTGGTGTTCTCGTCAATATCGCGCGTGTATATGTGGTAGACCTTCTCGAGCCTGAATGTCCCCACTGTTTTGCTGCCGCAGAGCTGCAACCCGTCGTCCTTGCCGGCCTCTAGAATGGCGTCGTACATCGTGTAGGCGTAGCCCGGGTCGTAGATGATTTCGTAGCCGAGCTCTCCGGTGACTCCCAGACGCGCCACGATACAGTCGATGCCTGCAATCTGTGTCTCGACGAAGCGGAAATAGGGCAGAGCTTCATTCGAAATATCGGCGTCGGTGATTTTTTGCAGGATGTCCCGTGACTTCGGCCCCTGAATCTCGATGATCGTGGTCCCGTTCGTCAGATCCTCAATCTCGACGTCCATGTCGCTGACGTGGCTCCTCACCCAGCCCGGCGTCTTCGCCACGTTGAATGCCGCCGCGGTCAGGAGGTAGTGATCTGGCGCGAGGCACAGGACGACGAGATCGTCGACAATGCCGCCGTCCTCGTTGAGCAGACTTGAATAAAAGCAGCGACCGGGCTCCGCCTTGATGTCGTTGGCGCAGACCTTTTGCACGGCGTCCTGCGCGTCCGGCCCCTTGAGGTGGATTTCCCCCATCTGGTGGCCGTCAAACAGGACGGCGGCCGAACGGCAGGCCTTCACTTCATCTTCCATCGAGGTGAATGTCTCCGGCATTTCCCAGCCGGCGAAATCGAAAAAGCCCTTTGCGCCGTGGGCAACGTGCTGGCCGTAGTGCGGCGAGCGCTTCAGAATCTTGGTCATCTTTTGGTCCTCAGCTTCGGATTTTCTATTCGTCACGGCGCGGGATGTTCGATCCCTTGTGCCACTTCTCGAAATGGTTCTTGTGGGTGTGGATGTACGCACCCTCCTTGAAGTACTGGTCGTAGAATTCCGTATCCAGGTGATGCGCTTGGATGAAGTAAAGCAGGTGCATGGTGTCGTTGTGCGCCGGGAACTTGCCGTACTCCTCGTATATGTAGCGGCAAATATCCTTGGCGCACTCGATTCCCTCATCGGAGATACCGGGAACAGCTTTCTCGAACTCTTCGTTGGTCACGGTATGAGGTAGAGTCATGCCGCGCCGCTCCCATTCATCGAGTTTCTCGCCCATGCCTGCGATCGCCGCCTCAACGGCTGCGTCCATGTCCTTGTAGTAGGGCGGGCAGAAGCCCTCGAAATAGCCGTCGAGTCCGACGGGGTTGGGGAACGGATCGTCCTTCGGCGTGACGAAGCGGAAGCCCAGACCCTTGCAGATCGGCGTCCCGCCCATGACGACGAGTGGCGTGAATCCACCGTGCAGCCAGCCGCCAATACCCGTGGCAGCCATGGCGAGCTGCATCAATTGTCCCATCATCGCGCCCTCGGCGCAGAGCCAACTCACGATGATCTTCTCGAGACGACCGAGCGGCAGCACCTTGTTGCGATCCAGCAGGCCGTTGTCGGCCCACTTCTCACATCCGGCAGGCTGCATACCCCGGCGCTCGTCGCAGATGTAGTAGCCGCCACCTTTAACGTAGCGGGCGCCGCCCTTGGTGTCGCACATGTTGATTATCAGCCGGATGAGATCCTGACTGATGTCGGTCACGGGCATGAACAAGGTCGTGCCCGGACGATTGGTCACCCAGGTGTTGTGGGCGAAGAGTCCGGGTTCGGCCTGGGGCAGGTCGAAACGGCCATCGGAAAGTTTGACGGTATGCTCGTCATAGAAGCTCCAGACCTTGTCGCGGTCCTCGACCGTCTCATACTCCTTCATCTTGCTCATCTTCGCCTTGTCGGCCTGATAGAGGAAAAGACCGTCATCATTGGTGAAGAACAGCAGGGTGCGGTGTGCTCCGACCGCGCTCGGGTGGGTGCGGCCGACGGATTTGACCATGCCGCCTTGCGTATCGCCCTCGCAAAGAATTGCGCCGGTCGTACCGCACGCCGCGGCGATGAGGACGGCGGTTTCTTCTTCCGAGAGGGGGTAGGGCTCGTAGGGAGATTTATGGACAAACGGTCCGTGCGTCAGCTCCATGCCAAACCCAAATCGGCGCGACCGACGGCTCGTCAGGGCTTCGAATAACGGGAAATCCCAAACCTCCTGAAACTCTGGCCGGACGCTGAATTTCGGATCTTCAGTCATTACTTTCCTCCGCTTGGGGTTTGGGCTCGGCAGTTGCGCGATGGAACGGCAGCGTGATCAGGCCGACGAGTACACTTGGCTTGAACAATTTTCCAAGAACGGTGAGGAGTTCGGCACCTGTGATGTAGGTTCTTGCGTCCCACACGCCCATGCGTCCAACCATGACGAGGTGGCGGCCTTCCATCTCAAACCCTTCAATCGAGATGTCGAACTCACCGGCCATCGATTTGATGATCACGCCCTCGATCCTCCCTGTACAATTGCGGGTCTAGGTCGCCCGCTTAGCCATGTCAGTCTCAAATACGCCGCCGAAACCGGCGGCGTGGCGTGAGTTTAGGGGTAAGAGTTGCCTTAAGCCAAGCCGTCACTGCTGGCCGAGGCCGAAGTCACCCGATAGGATGCCCCCGCGCAGGAAAGGGGCAGTCGCTTGGACTACGGAACATTCATGATGCCGCTCCACGATTTGGAGCGGAACTACACGCAGACTCTCAAAGAGGACCGGGAAGCTGTCATCCTGGCCGACAAGCTCGGATTCAAGGAAGCCTATATCGGCGAGCACATTACCGACCGTACGGAGCCGATCACATCGTGCACCATGTTTCTCGCAACCCTTATGGATGCCACCGAGCACATCAAGTTGGGCTCAGGTACGGTCAACCTGCCAAATAATCATCCCGCCCAGGTCGCGGCGCAGGTAGCGATGCTCGACCACCTGCTGGAAGGGCGTTTCATGTTTGGAATCGGGCCGGGTGGGCTGCTTTCCGACATGGAAGTGTTCGAGAACCTGGATCGAGACCGGGGCGCCATGTTTATCGAGGCGATCGAGCATATCCTGGCTATCTGGTCGGGGGAGCCACCGTATAATCTGACCGGCGAATTCTGGAACATCACGACGGAACGAACCCTGGTGCCTGAAGTGGGGCAGGGCATTTTCGTCAAACCCTACCAACAGCCCCATCCACCAATCGTCGTCACCACCATCGCGCCGCATTCGAAGGGATTGGTGAAGACGGCAGAACGCGGATGGCTGCCGCTTTCATCGAGTTTTGTTCAGCCCGAGGTCGTCGCCACACATTGGCCGATGCACGCCCAGGGCTGTGAGAACGTGGGGGCCGTACCCGACGTTTCCGATTGGCGGATCGGCAAGAGCATTTTCGTCGCCGACGATGAGGCAACGGCGCAGCGTTATGGGAAAGGCCTGGAGGGTCCCTACGCGTACTACTTCAAAACCATCATGGGCAAACTGGTCAGCGCGGGGCGAATCGGAACCTTCAAAGCCGACCAGTCCATGCCCGATGAGGACGTGACGCTCGACTGGGTCGTCGACTCTCTGGTCATAGCGGGGACGGTCAGCAGCGTCGTCGACCAAATACTCAAGTTTCGGGAAACGACGGGCGATTTCGGCATGCTGGTCTATTGCGGTCACGACTGGCTGGATGCCGATCTCAGCAAGCGTTCAATGCAATTGTTCGCTGAAGAGGTGATGCCGCGGGTCAATGCCGCAATCGGAGAATCCGCC
>DEBC01000121.1:55131-60476 GCA_002348365.1 Alphaproteobacteria bacterium UBA2966
GGCACGTCTCCCGCGCAGTTTACGAGTACATCGACGCCCCCAAACTGAGCGATGCATTCCTGGACAAAATTGGTGACGTCAGCCGTCCGGCCCATATCGGCTTGGACTGCGTGTGTCATCACATCATAGGTTTGTCCAATTCGGACTGCTTCTTGGCGCAGAGATTCGACACCTCGTGCCGCCATGCCCAAATTCGCGCCATCGGATGCGAAGCCTTCCGCTATCGACAGGCCAATGTCTCGGCTGGAGCCCGTAACCAGGACAATTTTGCCGTCAAACCGAAGGTCCATGGCCCAATGTTCCCTTCAGGAATAGGTAGGTCCGATCCATGGTGTGGAATGGCGGAAGAGAGTGGGAGTCGAACCCACCAAGAACGCTGAGCGCCCCAGCACGGGTTTGAAGCCCGGCCGCCCCACCGGAGACGATTCCCTTCCGCAATTCATTCCACCGATGCGGATTCACCCGTTCAAACGCGCGAATGCATCCGCGGCAGGCTTCACCACTGTCCTCTCGTCTCCGATACGACGGGTGAAGCCAGACCTATCAAAGAATTCCAACACTTCGATCGTCAAGTTCCGACCCAGCGCCGTTTCGTCCCGGAACGATCGGGCCGTGAAGCGCTGGTTCGAGGAACTGCGTGCAACCCCTTCAGCGACGCCTGCCAGCTCCCGAATCATCGCGGGTGTCATGAAACGATTACGGGAGATCTGCACCGCTAACCCCTGTCGGCCCAACTTGACCAGAAACTGCTCTAATCTCCGGGCGTCCATCCCGATGGAGGCGGCAAGATCCGGCACGGATGGTGGACGTCCTGCCTCCGCTTCTAGCGCCGGTCGCACCTTGTCCCAAAGTTTCGCGTCTTGTGGCGGCAGTTCAACCTGATGGCCTGCCTCGCGTAGCAGTCCTCCTTGGGCGACTACTTTGCCCGTCGAAACGAGGTCGGCGGCAGCGGCCTCCAGCAGAGACCTGCTGGTGAGCGGACCCACGGCGACATGCAGTTCTTCGATCGACATCCCCGGACTGTCAGATGTTCCGCTATGGTGAGCCGCGATCGATTGGACAATCCTTGATCGCAGGTCATCCCAATTTTCTGACGTCAGGGCCGTCCCGGCACTTTCCGTCGACGCAATAATGAGACCTGCATCCGCTGCAATGCTGGAAACATCCTCAAGCGAGAGATTACGCGCGACGGCGAAACGTTCGACACTTATTCCGCCCGGGGCAGCATCACACATGGCCTGTAGCGCTTCTGCTGGCACTTCCCTGTCCGTTGCCATTAACAACTTGAGACGGTCGGCCGTCCGGCGGCCACGTCCAGGCGCGAACGGATCGATCACGCGGCCGCCGCCAATGGTGCGGCGAGCGGATTGATCACGGATCACGAAGCGGTCTCCGAAGACCAGAGCCGTCGGTGAATCCAGCACGATCTGTACGAGTGCCGCTTCGCCCGGAGAAATGGATCGATTTTCCAACAGTGCTACGCGTCCCGTCAGCGCAGCGGCCCCCGCATGAACGTGGACAGGCGTCCAGTGTCGCAAGGGGCGGGTTTCGGTGGACAGAATCTTCAAGCGGGCATCAAACCTCCGCGTCGGCGAATTCAAACCAGGGGCCACCAGCCAGTCACCACGGGAAATAGTGTCTTTATCGATTCCCCGGCCGGTCAAATTGAGAGCGCACCGTTGACCCGCTGCGCCTGACTTTGATTCGTGGTTCTGAGCGTGTATGCTGCGGACCCTTACTTCATGCTCCCCGGGTGTGACCATAAGCCGATCGTCGGGACGGGTCTCTCCGGCGAAGACCGAACCCGTCACCACGAGACCCGCACCCTTGAGGAGGAAATTTCGATCGATGGCCAGGCGGAATCCGCCCGAGGTAATACGGGACGGCGTATTCCTCGCCGCGTCTTCCAAGAAGGCCCGCAATTCCGGGATTCCTGTTCCTTTCAGTGCAGAAACTTCGAAGATCGTGGCATCTTCCAGGGACGTACCTGCCAGCAGGACATGCGTATCGTCGATCACCTCTTCAATACGCTGCTTGTCGACGCGGTCTGTCTTGGTGATGACGACTGCCCCGCGCCGAATGTCGAGGATGTCGAGAATCGCGAGGTGCTCTTCCGTCTGCGGCATCGGACCATCGTCCGCGGCGACAATGAGCAGGGCCAGATCGATCCCCGAGACTCCAGCAAGCATGTTTCGGATGAAACGTTCGTGCCCGGGTACGTCGACGAACCCAATTGTCGAACCTCCTTCGAGCGGCAAATAGGCAAATCCGAGGTCGATGGTAAGGCCGCGCTGTTTCTCTTCCGGTAGACGGTCGGCGTCTATGCCCGTGAGAGCTTTCACCAACAGCGTCTTTCCGTGGTCAATGTGACCCGCCGTCGCGACGATCACGGCTACGGAGTATCCAAGCCAGCCGACTCGGCGGCGAGTTGAGCGACGAACGCGTCCTCGTCGTCCAGACAGCGGAGGTCGAGCACCAAGGCATCGTTTTCGACGCGTCCGATCACCGGCAGGGGCAGGGCACGTAGTAATTCGTTCAATTTGCGTAGCCGGGTCCCCTGGCCTCTTTTGCCGCCACTCGGATGGATTGCGATGGCCGTGCTGGGCAGGGCCCCTGCGGGCTGAGCGCCGCTACCGATCTGGCTCTCGACGGATTGAAGAGAAACTGTCCCGCGGTCGCCCACCCACGCCTTCAATTGGGGCATCAAGCGTTCCGCCGCGGCGGCAATATCCGTCGGAGAACGAACCAGCCAGCGAAGTGAAGGAAGTTTCTCGGGAAGGCGATCGGGATCGTCGTAGAGACGCAGCACAGCATCGAGGGCAGCAATTGAGAGTTTTCCGAGTCGCATGGCGCGTTTCATCGGGTTGCGTCGTATCTTCGCGACCAGATCCTTCGTCCCGACGATGATGCCCGCCTGTGGTCCGCCAAGCAGCTTGTCGCCGCTGAAGGTCACGATGTCTGCGCCTGATGCAAGTGTTTCGCGTGGTGTCGGCTCGTGAGGCAGGCCCCAGCGCGACAAATCGACGAGTGATCCACTACCGAGGTCAACCACGAATGGCAGATCATTTTCGTGGGCAAGCGCGGCGAGATCGCGCTCGGCTACCGACGCTGTAAATCCTTCGACCACGTAGTTGCTGGTGTGCACCTTCATGATCAAGGCCATGCGTTTGCCCATGGCGTTCGCAAAATCATGCAAGTGGGTTCGGTTAGTGGTGCCGACTTCGTGCAGGCGGCAACCGGCACGGGCCATGATGTCCGGGATCCGAAATGAGCCGCCGATCTCGATCAGCTCACCACGCGATACCGCGACCTCCTTGCGTAGCGCAAGGGAATTGAGAGTGAGGAGCACGGCGGCGGCATTGTTGTTGACGACGGTCGCCGCTTCGGCACCCGTCAGGGCGCAGATGCGTGATTCCAGATGGTCGTCCCGGTCGCCGCGCCGGCCTTTCTCGATATTGAATTCCAGATTGCTCGGCTGTAGCGCTGCCTCAGTGATCGCATCGATAACTTCGGGCGGGAGCGGTGCGCGCCCAAGATTCGTATGAAGAACCGTACCAGTCAGGTTGAACACGCGTCTGAGGCTGGGTGCGGCGGCGGTCTCCAGCCTTTCGGAAATCCTTTGCGTAAGAGTATCTGGGTGCAGCTGCGCCGGCCCGACTTTTTCATTGGACCTCATGCGGGACCTTGCGTCAGCCAGAACTTCGCGTACCGCGTCCGAAGTGGCCGAGTGACCGTACGTCTCCACAAGAGCAATTACGCCTGGATCATGTAGCAGGCGATCGACCGACGGGATCGCGGCAAATTCGGATGACCGTGATTTTGTCATTTCCGGATCGTTCATGCTTTGGATTTGGGTCACGCTATCTCTCTGATTCGCGCAGGGTCAAGCTAAGAGCCAACCTCGCCAGGTCAGATCCACTTCAGATGCTGTGTACGCATAGACCTGGCTGTGATCGGAAACACATCCGTTTCACGTGTCAGCATTCAAAAATACCGCTAAGTTCTAGTCTCGACGGCTACGCTTCCAGAGCATCAACAGAGTCGAGCGCGTGTCCCCTATACACAGGCGAGTTCCCACAACCATCTCCATTGGCGCGTTCTCCATGCCTATTCCTCTACAAACGCTCAGGCGATGGTTGCGCCTGTTTTTATTGACTGTGCTGGTCATGGTTACGGCGGAATCCGTATCGGCGCAAACCGCTGGTGAAGGTGCTCGGCCAGACGTAGCCCATTGGGATGAGGTCCTGACGCGGGCCGAGACATATGTGCGAGTTCGGTCACCTTCTGAATTCGGACTGTCGTTTCATCGCAAGCAACTCGATCAGGTACGCGAAGAGGCATCGCGCATACGGAACGCCGCGCAGCAGAGGCTGGTAAAGCTGGAACAGGTCATTGTGGTTTTGGGTCCGGCCCCCGAGCAGGGTTCCGCGGGGGAACCGGATGAGACGGCAGCGAGACGGCAGGCTTATGAAAACGATCTCGCGGCCGAACGCGTGACTCTGGCAGGTGCCGAGCTGGCGCTGGCCAGGGTTGAAGCACTAGAGTCGGACCTCGCTGCGGTGGCCAGGCGATCTTTGCTGGATGGCGTGCTCAAGCGCCTTCCCATTCCGGTATTGCCGGAAGTGGTCTGGGCAGCGATTCAGGAGTCCGTTGCCAACATTCAAGCTCTAATGACGTCCTTTCAGGTGTGGTATGGCGACACCGTCGAGGGTGGAAAGGGGCGCGATGGTTTGTGGTGGCGATTCTTGATCATCTTCGCGACCGCCGTCGCCCTGGGGTGGTTTGCCCGTAAAGCGGTGTTGCAGCGATTTGGGCGAGACCCCTCGGTCGATGAGCCGTCATATGCGCGTGCCGTTGTTGCGGCGGTCACCGATGCCGTGGCGCGCGGTTTGATTCCGGGCCTCATCATTGCGGGCTTGCTGGCCTTCTTTTCGCGCCCCGGCGCGCTCGTCACCGGCCCGCCCGAGCGCATGATCGAAGTCCTGCTGGCCGTGATTCTGGTATTCGTGTTGGTTGTTGCGGTAACCCGCGCCGTCCTGGCGCCAGAGCTGCCGCAGTGGCGAACGATTGAAATTGCTCCACACAATGCGCATCGGATTACACGCGTGATCGTGTTCATGGCCACTGTCTACGCCGTTGATTTCTGGTTTCGGCTGACGGCTGAGGACTTCACCGTTTCTCGAGACCTGATGACGGTGGGATTGGCCATGATGGTCGTGCTGCAGGCTGGTGCCATGTTCGTTCTATCCCACCGCACCCTGTGGGTGACCCCGGAACCTGCGGAAACGGAAACGCCTGAAGAGCCCGAGCCTGAGAAGACCTCAGATGGGCGGTTCTGGCGATAC